>CAYGJZ010000096.1:0-13333 GCA_964350265.1 uncultured Gammaproteobacteria bacterium
GTCTTCGAACAGCCACAGGCACTGGCACGCCGCATGCTGGAACCTGCCTAGCCCCGGCTGGCAAGAAAACTCGACCTGTCGATGGGAGGCGGATTGTCCCCGTGGTGCGGGGGCTATCCGCGGGCCTCGGCCTGTACCGTGAGGAAGACGAAGCGGGGGGTGATGACCTGCGCGAAGCCGTGGTTCTGCTCGGCGTCGAGGCTCAGGCTGTCGCCGGCGGCGAGGGTGATCTCGTGCTCGCCGTAGCGGTACACGGCTTGGCCTTCCAGCGCATAGACGAACACCACGCCGTGGCCGATGTACATCGGCGGTCGTGCCTGTTGCCGGGTGAGGGTCACGGTGCGTGCCTCGAAGCCGATGTCGCGACGGGCATGCAGGGCCAGGTTGACAAACTCGTGTACGTGGCCGTTGCGGGTGCGGGTGGAGACCAGGCCCTTGCCCTGGCGGACGTGGGTGAAGTCGGCATGGCCGGCGCCGGTGTCGCGGAACAGGCTGACCAGGGGCACGTCCAGTGCCGCGCCGATGGCGGAAAGGGTGGCGATGGAGGGGGAGACCTGGCCGCTCTCGATGCGGCTGATCATGGCCGCCGAGACGCCGGCGCGGTGGGCCAGTTCGCGGGCGGTGAGGGTGCGCGATTCGCGCAGCTTGCGCACGGTGACGCCGATGGCATGACCGATGTCGTCGCGCCTGCTGTCCGGCTCGGGCGGAGAAGGCGTTGACGCCGGGTCTGTGCTCACGTGCGTTCCCGGTAGGCAAAGGCGCGGGCGAATCGTTGCACCAGGTAGTCGCCGCAGGTGATCGGCTCGGACTGTGCCTGGTGGTCGTCGCCGAACACCGCGCGGGCGTCCACCGGGGTTTCCGGGTCCGGGTCGAAGGCCAGCACCAGTGACAGTCGCTCGCGGCCGGAGCGGTTGATCACCCGGTGCGGCGTGGACGGGTAGACGCCGTCGGTCCAGCGGGCCAGCAGGTCGCCGACGTTGACCAGCAGGGTCCCGTCGATGGGGGGCGCGGAGAGCCAGTCGCCGTGCACGTCCTGTACCTCGAGACCGCCGACATCGTCCTGGTGCAGCACGGTGAGCACGCCGAAGTCGGTGTGCGGGGCGACGCCGAAGTGGCCCTGGCCCGGATCCTCGTGCTGGTGCGGGTAGTAGACGTAGGAGGCACGGGACAGCGGCCGGGCCAGGTGACGGAGGAAGAAGTCCGGGGCCAGTCCGAGACCCTGGGCGAAGCCGCCGAGCAGGTGGCGGGCCACCGCGCTGGCGGCGTGGAAGTAGGCCATGGCATGGGTGGCCATGCCGGGGACGAAGTCCGGCCAGTGATTGCGCCCGCGCAGCGGGTGATCCTCCAGCGTGTGGCCGTTGGCATCCTGGTCGCCGAACAGGAAACTTTCCTTCAGGTCTACCGGCGCGTCGTCGTGCATGCGTGCCGCGCCCGGGCCGAGCCATCCACGGTGACGCGGCGAGATGGTGACCCGTGCCTTGTCCGCCGGCGATGCGCGGAAGAAGGCATAGGCGGATGCGCGGGCGGCGTCGATGACGGCCTGCTCGATGCCGTGGCCGCGGATGTAGATGAAGCCGAGGTGGCGCGATGCATCGTGCAGGGCGCGCGCCACCGGGGCGGGATCGCTGCCGTCGCGCAGCGGGGTAATGTCGATGACCGGGATGTCCTCCGCGCGCACCGCGCGGGAGACGGCCTGGTTGCGATGGGGGATGTCACGCATCATTCTTGTAGTAGCCGATGACGTCGCCGTCGGTGGTTACGCCAAGGCCGTTGAGACAGCGGTTGACGTAGTTGAAGTAGCCGATGACCTGGTTGGCCTCGAGGATCTCGCCGTCGTCGAGGCCGGCCTCGCGCAGCGCGGCGACATCTTCCTCGACCATGTCCCCGGGGTGCAGGGTGAGCTTTTCCGCGTAGCGCATCAGCGCCAGTTCGGCGCCGTCGAAGACGTCTTCCGGCCGTCGGTTGGCAAGTGCCGTCTCGATGGCGTCGGCGCGTGCCTCGTCGCCGATCAGGTGACGGGCATTGCGCCAGTGGTTGGCCAGGGAGTAGGGGCAGTGGTTGAGTATCGATACGTAGGAACTCACGGTCTCCTGCAACCACGGCGGCAGGGTGTTGCCGTCGTCATGCAGTGCCGCGCGGTAGAGCACCACGTGTCCGCGCATGGTGGCGGGACGCAGCGAGTGCACCCGCATGACGTTGTCCACGGTGCCGTGGGGGGTGCGCGCCAGCGCCAGCACCTCGCACAGTTGCGGGTCGGCTTCCTCGTCGCTCAACATGCGGATCCAGGCGGACATGCATTCTTCTCCGGTTCAAGGTACAGGGGTTGGGTCAGGCGCGTTCGTCGGCGCCGAGACGTCGTTCGAGCATGCGTACCAGCGACGACACGACCAGGATCAGGGCGAGGTATTCCAGCACCAGCACCGTGTAGATCTCCAGCGGCCGGTACTCGGTCACCACCAGTTCATTGGCCTTTCGGGTTAGTTCGCCCATGCCGATGACGGACACCAGCGACGACATCTTCAGCATGTAGACCAGCTGGTTGCCCAGCGCCGGCAGGATGCGCCGGATGGCCTGCGGCAGCACGACGAAGCGCATGGTGTCGGCATAGCCCAGCGACAGGGCGTGGGCGGCCTCGTACTGGCCGCGGGCAATGGACTGGATGCCGGCGCGGAAGATCTCCGCCTGGAAGGCGCTGTCGGACAGCGCCAGGGCGATGACGCCGGCCCAGAACACGCTGATGGAAGCGCCGGTGACCTGGGGCAGGCCGTAGTAGACCCACAGGATCAGCACCAGGATGGGCACGGCCCGCACCAGTTCCACGTAGACCCGGTTGACGCCGCGCCAGGCGCGGCGGGACGACAGCCCGGGCAGCGCCACCAGCAGGCCGACGACCATGGAAATGGCAATGGCGGTGAGGGACAGCGCAACGGTGTACTGCAACCCGCCGAGCAGGAAC
The DNA here is from genome assembly GCA_964350265.1 of uncultured Gammaproteobacteria bacterium. Lineage (GTDB taxonomy): Bacteria > Pseudomonadota > Gammaproteobacteria > Arenicellales > CAJQKF01 > BQJD01. Next base: position 2,957 of record CAYGJZ010000096.1, read on the forward strand.
TTCAGGTTGGACCGGCCGGCCGCGGTGGAAGGGTCGACCACGTACCAGCCCCACTGGTCGGAACAACCGCCCAGGGCGACGGCGGCGATCACGGGGAGCAGCCAGGCGGGCAGGGGGCGTGGACGGGAAGAGAGGGGCGTATTGTTCACTGAGAAGCAATATATTGACTGCTTTGCAATCTACCAGTGTTCATGCAAAGATACCAGCCCCCTCCCACCCCGGAAACCAAGCCCATGAAATGCCCGAACCCGGCGCTTCGTTGCGCCGCCCCCGTGCTGCTGGCCCTTTCCCTGCTGTGCACCGCCGCCGCCCATGCCCAGTCGGCGCTCAACGACATCCTCGGCGGTGGCGTGCTCAAGGTGGGCACCACCGGCGACTGGAACCCGATGTCGATGAAGGACCCGGCCACCAATGGCTACACCGGCTACGACATCGACGTGATGACCGCGCTGGCCAGGGACATGGACGTCGAGCTTGAATTCGTGCCCACCGACTGGAAGACGCTGGTGAGCGGCGTGACTTCGGGCAAGTACCACCTGACCGGCTCGGCCTCGGTGTCCGCCGCCCGCGCCAAGGCGGCCGGCTACTCGGACAGCTACTTCTCGCTGGCCACGGTGCCGCTGGTGCTGGCCAGCAATGCCGGGCGCTTCGGCGACTGGGCCGATCTCGACAAGCCGGAGGTCACCGTTGCCGCCACCCTGGGCACTACCCAGGAGAAGCAGGTGAAGGAATTCTTCCCCTCGGCCGTGCACAAGATCGTCGAGGCCCCGGCGCGCGATTTCCAGGAAGTGCTGTCCGGGCGTGCCGATGCCCACATCACCTCCAACGTCGAGGCCAACAAGCTGGTGGAGAAGTACCCGCAACTGATGATCGTGCCGGTGTCCGCGCCGAAGGCGCCGACCCCCATCGCCATGCTGCTGCCGCAGGCCGACCAGGTGTGGATCAACTACGTGAACACCTGGATTGCCCTGCAGCGTGAACGCGGCCTGTTCGAGGAACTCGGTCGCAAGTGGAAGCTGCTGCAGTGACGCGTTGCCGCGCATGCTGACCGTCTACGCCATTCCGGTCAGCCTGTACTGCGCCAAGCTGCGCATCGTGCTGCGTCACAAGCAGCTCGCCTGGCGGGAACTGGCGCCGCCGGGCGGCTACGGCTCGGACGCCTACAAGGCGCTGGTGCCCTCGGGCAACCTGCCGGCGCTGGTCGACGGCGACCTGCTGCTGGCCGATTCCGAGGCCATTGCCGAGTACCTGGAAGAGTGCCATCCCCAACCGCCGCTGCTGCCGGCAAGCGCGCGGGCACGGGCGCGGGTGCGCGAGCGCTCGCGCTTCCACGACACCCGCCTGGAGCCGGAACTGCGGCGCCTGTTCCCGGGCCTGCGCAGTGGCCTCGACCCGGCACGGGTCAAGGCCCAGGGTGAAGCCATCCACCAGCGGCTGGAACAGCTGGGCCGCATGCTGGGCGACGACGACGGCGGCACGCTGACGCTGGGCGACTGCGGCATGCCGATCACCTTCGCCTGGCTGGATGCCCTCGACCCCCGCATCGGCCTTGGCCTGCAATGGCCTGCCGCCGTTCGCGACTACCGCGGCCGGCTGGCCGGGCAGGCGGCGGTGGCGGCCGAACTGGCCGAGTACCGTGCGCGTCTCGAGGACTGGCTGGACGAGGACGTCAACACCTGACAGCCAGCGGCCGGCCGCCAGGGTCGTGGCTAGAGTCGTGGCCAGGGGGCGTGGCCAGGGGCGTGACTAGGGTCGTGGACCGCGACGACCGAAGATCAGCGCCAGCACGAACAGGACCAGGAAGACGAAGAACAGGATCTTCGCGATACCCACCGCGGCGCCGGCGATGCCACCGAAGCCCAGTACACCGGCGACGATGGCGACGACGAGAAAGATCAGTGCCCAACCCAACATGGTAGTCCTCCTGGCGAGATGCCTTTGCACGCGACCGACATGGTCACGTTGGGTAGATATTCTGCGCCTGCGTCCGGCACCGCGCAGCAACAAATGTTAATGCCACGGCGGTCGACACGCAGGCAACCGCCGGACCGCGACCGGGCCGCCCGCAGCCGCCCGGTGGCCCGGACACGGCGCGGGAATCGAACCCGGGGATGACGCGGTCGCGGCGCTTGCGGCCGCCAACCGCCACCCTTGGCATCATCTGTAACGCGTTACTGGACCCAAAGCCTGGCGGCGAATGTCCTATCATGCGCACCACGAGATCTTCCATGATGCATCCGTGCGCCCGTCGCGCGGCTGCCTCGATATCCACTTTGAGGAGTTCGCCATGCCCCGAATGACGCCCAGTGAGGCCTTCGTAGAAACGCTCGTCGCCAACGACGTCGACACCATGTTTGGCATCATGGGTTCGGCGTTCATGGACGCCATGGACATCTTCGCGCCGGCCGGCATCACCATGATCCCGGTGGTGCACGAGCAGGGTGCGGCGCACATGGCCGACGGCTATTCCCGCGTCTCCGGCCGCCACGGCGTGTGCATCGGCCAGAACGGCCCGGGCATCAGCAACTGCGTCACCGCCATCGCCGCCGCCTACTGGGCGCACTCGCCGGTGGTGATCGTAACCCCGGAAACCGGCACCATGGGCCAGGGCCTCGGCGGCTTCCAGGAAGCCAACCAGCTGCCCATGTTCGAGGAGTTCACCAAGTACCAGGGCCACGTCAACAACCCGGCGCGGATGGCCGAGTACACCGCGCGCTGCTTCGACCGCGCCATGTCCGAGATGGGCCCCACCCAGCTCAACATCCCGCGTGACTACTTCTACGGCGAAGTCGACTGCGAGATCCCGGTGCCCATGCGCCTGGACCGCGGCCCCGGTGGCGCCGACAGCCTGAAGCGCGCCGCCGACATGCTTGCCGAGGCGAAGAACCCGGTCATCGTCTCCGGCGGCGGCGTGGTCATGGCCGACGGTGTCGAGGCCTGCCAGGCGCTGGCAGAGCGTCTCGGCGCGGCGGTGGTCAACAGCTACCTGCACAACGATTCCTTCCCCGCCAGCCACCCGCTGTGGTGCGGCCCGCTCGGCTACCAGGGTTCCAAGGCGGCCATGAAGCTGATCAGCCAGGCCGACGTGGTGCTGGCCCTGGGTACCCGTCTTGGCCCCTTCGGCACCCTGCCGCAGCATGGCCTGGACTACTGGCCGAAGGACGCCAAGATCATCCAGGTGGATGCCGATCACAAGATGCTCGGCCTGGTGAAGAAGGTGTCCGTGGGCATCTGCGGCGACGCCAAGGCGTCGGCCAAGGCCCTGCTGGCCCTGGTCAACGACCGCAAGCTGGCCTGCGACGACAACCGCCAGGCCCGCGAGCAGAAGATCGCCGAGGAAAAGGCCGCCTGGGAAGCCGAGCTGGATGGCTGGACCCACGAGCGTGACCAGTACAGCCTGGACATGATCGAGGAGCAGAAGGGCGAGGAAGGCAACTGGCTGCACCCGCGCCAGGTGCTGCGCGAGCTGGAGAAGGCCATGCCGAAGGACGTCATGGTCTCCACCGACATCGGCAACATCAACTCGGTGGCCAACAGCTACCTGCGCTTCGAGCGTCCGCGCAGCATGTTCGCGGCGATGAGCTGGGGCAACTGTGGCTATGCCTTCCCCACCATCATCGGCGCCAAGGTCGCGGCCCCGGACCGCCCGGCTATCTCCTATGCCGGCGACGGCGCCTGGGCGATGAGCATGGGCGAGATCCTCACCTGCGTGCGGCACAACATTCCGGTCACCGCGGTGGTCTTCCACAACCGCCAGTGGGGCGCGGAGAAGAAGAACCAGGTGGACTTCTACAACCGCCGCTTCGTCGCCGGCGAACTGGAGAGCCCGAGCTTTGCCGGCATTGCCCGCGCCATGGGTGCCGAGGGCGTCACCGTCGACCAGCTCGACGATGTCGGCAGCGCCCTGAACAAGGCCGTGGATGCACAGATGAACGATGGCAAGACCACCATCGTCGAGATCATGTGCACCCGCGAACTGGGCGATCCGTTCCGTCGCGACGCGCTGAAGAAGCCGGTGCGACTGCTCGAGAAGTACAAGGACTACGTCTAGCCTCCTCCCGCGCGCGGCGCACGTTGCGCCGCGCGTGCATTTCCCCCCGCGCGTGGCGGTTACGCCGCGCGCCCGGCCCGGCAGCAGCATGAACGACCTCATCCACAGCACGCCCGGGGAGACGGTGTCGGTGCGCGACACCTTCGGCATCGACAGCGATCTCACCGTGCCGGCCTTCGCCGAACGCGATGTCCACGTACCGGAGGTGGATCCCGCCTACCGCTTCCACGCCGATACCACCCTGGCCATCCTCGCCGGCTTCTCCCGCAACCGCCGGGTGATGGTGCAGGGACTGCACGGCAGCGGCAAGTCCACCCACGTCGAGCAAGTGGCGGCGCGGCTGAACTGGCCCTGCGTGCGGGTCAACCTCGACGGCCACATCAGCCGCCTGGACCTGGTTGGACGCGACGCCGTGGTGTTGCGTGAAGGCCGCCAGGTCACCGAGTTCCAGGAAGGCATCATTCCCTGGTCCCTGCGACGCCCGGTGGCGCTGGTCTTCGACGAGTACGATGCCGGCCGGCCGGACGTCATGTTCGTCATCCAGCGGGTGCTCGAGCGCGACGGCAAGTTCACCCTGCTCGACCAGAACGAGGTGATCAGCCCGCACCCGGCCTTCCGCCTGTTCGCCACCGCCAACACCATCGGTCTTGGCAACCTCACCGGTCTCTACCACGGCAGCCAGTTGCTCAACCACGCCCAGGTGGATCGCTGGAACATCGTTGCCACGCTGAACTATCTCTCCCATGCCGAGGAAGTCGCCATCGTGCTGGCCCGGGTGCCGGAGCTGGACGACAACGCCGCCGGCCGCGCGTTGGTCGATGGCATGGTCACGCTGGCCGGCCTGACCCGGGAAGGGTTCGTCGCCGGCGACCTGTCGACGCTGATGTCGCCGCGCACGGTGATCACCTGGGCGGAGAACCTCGGCATCTTCCACGATCTCGCCCTGGCCTTCCGGGTGTCCTTCCTCAACAAGTGCGACGAGACCGAGCGACCGCTGGTGGCCGAGTTCTACCAGCGCTGCTTCGACCGGGAACTCGACGGCTTCGCCGCGCAGGCGGACGGGGCCGGCCAGCCGTCGTGAGCAGCGAGGCGGTCCGCCAGCAGCGGGTCGAGGAGCTCAGTGCCGGGGCCATCCGCGCCATCTCCGGCATCGCCGGACTGCACTACCGCGGCGGCCGGCTGTTTCTCGGCGAGCGAGCGCTGCCCCGCCATGCGCCGCACCTGGAAGCCGACGAACTCGAACACCTCGACGACCTGCGCGGCGCCGGCGATGGCACCGCGCTGCGTCTTCGCCATTCCGATGCCGCGCTGAACGAGAAGCTGCGGCCGGCCGACGACGTCGCCCGGCTGGTGTTCGAGATGCTCGAACAGTTCCGCGCCGAGTCGCTGGCGCCGGCGGGCATGGCCGGTCTGCGCGCCAACATCGAGCGCCGCTTCCACCGCTGGTCCAGCCGCTTTCACGACTCCGGCCTGGTGGACACCGAGCTTGGCCTGCTGCTGTTCGCCACCGCCCAGATCTGCCGCTCGCGGATCTTCGGCGTGCCCGTGCACGAGCCCTGGGAAGACCTGCTCGAACCCACCCGCGCGGGCATGGCGCCGCTGATCGGCGACGATCTTGCCGGGCTGCGTCGGCATCGCCACGACCAGGCCGCCTTCGCCGAGCATGCCGTGTCCATTGCCCGCATCATCGCCGCCAGCGTATCCCACGCCGAGTCCCGTGGCGGGCGCCCGGCGCCGCGCAACGACGAGCGCCGGGCGATCTTTTCGCTGTCGCTGAATTTCGACGAGGAAGACGGCGAGTCGTTCAACGTCGCCGACAGCGGCGAGAGCCGGACCCTGGCCGAGTCCGACGGCTACCGGGTCTATACCCGCGCCTACGACCGCGTGGTGCCGGTCGACACGCTGGTGCGCCCGGCCCAGCTGCAGACCCTGCGCCAGCAGCTCGACCGGCGGGTGGCGGCCAGCGGCATCAACATTCCGCGCCTGTCGCGCACCATCAAGGCCATGCTCGCCGTGCCCCGGCGGGACGGCTTCCACTTCGGCGAGGAGAGCGGCATCATCGACGGTCGGCGCCTGTCGCAGCTGGTGGCCTCGCCGGCCGAGCGCCGGCTGTTCCGCCGCGACCGCTACCCGCCCCGCGCCGAGTGCCGGTTCACCGTGCTGGTGGACTGCTCGGGTTCGATGAAGCGTTACCTCGGCGTGCTCGGCAGTGCGCTCGACATCCTGGTGCGTGCCCTGGAAGGCGCCGGGGTGGAAGTGGAACTGCTCGGCTTCACCACCGGCGCCTGGAGCGGTGGCCGCGCCCAGCGCGACTGGATCCGGCACGGTCGACCACGGCATCCGGGTCGTCTGAACGAGCTGTGCCACATGGTGTTCAAGGATGCCGATACGCCGTGGAGACGCGCCCGCCGAGGCATCGCCGGCATCCTCAAGCCGGAGCTGTTCCGCGAAGGCATCGATGGCGAGGCGCTGCAATGGGCCGCGGCACGCATGCAAGGCGCCAATGTCGAGCGGCGCATCGTGCTGGTGGTCAGCGACGGCAGCCCGATGGACACCGCCACCGCGCTGGCCAACGATGCCCACTACCTCGACAACCATCTGCGGCGGGTGGTGCAGCGCGCGGAGACGGGCGCCGAGGTCATCGGCCTGGGTGTCGGGCTGGACCTGAGTCCCTACTATGACCGCAGCCTCGCCGTGGATCTCGAGCAGGGCCTGTCGCAGCACCTGTTCATCGACCTGCTCGAAGTCATTCGCGGTCATCATCGACGCTAGGTCGACCGCCTGGCAGTGCTATAGTTGCCCGCCCGCAACGACCGCGAACGGCTGATGCCCATGGCAGAAACCTCGAGCAGCGTGCCGCGCGCACTGGTCGGCACGATGGCCGGCGGCCTGGTCGCGACCTGCCTGGCCGGCTGCGTGGTGTTCTCCGGCGACCACCAGTACGGCTACGTGCCGCTGGACGGCGCGGATGTCTACGGCACGGGTACCGCCGTGGTGCTGCCGGCCAACGCGCCATCCATCAGCCAGCGCTACCAGCCGTCGCCGGAGGGCGCCAACACCGGTGAGCGACCGAGCAAGGGTCACCAGGGCTTCGACATCGTCGCGCCACGGGGTGCGCCGGTCATTGCGCCGCTGGACGGCGTGGTCGCCGATTCCTACTGGGAGCCGATGTACGGCAACCGCCTGCTCATCCTCCACGGCGCGGATGCCGAGGGACGCAAGCTGGCCACCCGCTACTTTCACCTGCACCGGCGCATCGTGCGCAAGGGCGAGGTAGTGCGGCGCGGCCAGCAGGTGGCGGAGCTCGGCGCCAGCGGCGTGCTCGCGCCCAACCTGCACCTGCACTTCGAGACCCTGCGGGTGGAGCCACGCGGTCCGTTCGACACCCTGGTGCCGATCAACCCGCACCTGTACTGGTACGACGGACCCGGCAACGTCACCTGCTTTGATCGCGATCGCGACTACTCCCGCGCGGGTTTCGCCCTTACCTACCCGGTACCCTGCCGCGACGTTGCCTGGCAGCCACGCGCCGGCAGCGCCACCGACGACCACGGCGCGCGCTAGCCAGGCGGTCGACCCCGGTCAGCCACCGCTGTCCCGGTAGGGGTTGCGCGGCAGCGTGCGCAGGCGCCAACGGCCGTGCCCGAGGCGGGTCGCCAGCGACGGCGAAGGCGGCTGCTTGAACAGCGCCACGCACAGCAGCCGGCTCCGGCGGATGCCAAGCCACGCCATCGCATCCTGCAGGCCGATCATGAAGCGCAACCTCGCCATGGCACGGCGTTGCCTTTGCCCGTCGTCGCCCGGCGCCTCCAGGAAGTAGTCGTTGATGCCCTGGAAGGCGACCACCGGGTGATGCCTGCCGAGCAGGAACTTTTCCATCTCCCGCTCGGAGACGGCGTAGATGTAGTTGCCCACCGGTTCGAATTCGTGGCGCTGGCCGCCGCGCCCTCGCAACCGCCTGGCCAGGCGCAGCACGAACTGCAGGGGCGCGGTATCGATCTCCACGTCGCGCGGCTCGCACAGGATCACCGCCCTGCGTGCCACCCGGAACATCTGCTCGAGAGCGACGTAGGGTCGCGGGAAGTGATGCAGCGATTCCTTGCAGTAGACGTAGTCGAAGCTGTCGTCGTCGAAGTCCAGCGCCTCGGCATTCTGCTTCGAGTAGCGTGCAACCAGGCCGTCGGCATGGGCGACGGCGAGCAGGGTGTCGGTGAGGTCCGTGCAGTGCACGTCGCCTGCGCCCATCCTCGACAGCGCGACGCCGTCGCTGCCGTAGCGGCCGTCGCCCACGGTCAGCCAGCTGTGTCGCGGGTCGTCGTCGACGAAGGGCTGCAGGGGCGCGCGCAGTCGTGCGTGCCGCCAGCCGTTCAGCGGGCCGTCATCGCCATCGATGACGTCCTCGCCGGCGCGGTCGGCGAGAACGTCGGCATAGGCCCGTGCATGGCCGTCGTACTCGATGGGGTTTGATGCTCTGCGGGCCACGCGGGCACCTGGGGGTGGATGGACGGCCAGCATACTGCCGCGGCGCGCGCGTGGCCAGCGTCGGGCAACCACCGGGTGCGGACAAACAGGTACAATTCGCAGCCCGCCGAGCAGGCTGGCCAACCGCGCCCGCCCGGGCCGGGATCGTCCAACTTCGTGCTGCGGGAGGCGCGCATGGCCGGGGAATCCAACTGGCGTAACCTCGTCGGTGCCTGTGGCGCCATCACCGTGTTCGGTCTGGCCTTCGGCATGACCTACCCGCTGCTCTCCCTGATCCTCGAGTCGCGCGGTGTCAGCGCCGACATGATCGGTGTCAACTCGGCGATGATGCCCATCGGCGTTCTGCTGTTCTCGTCGGTGATCCCGGTGGCCGCCGCGCGCTTCGGCGCCAGGAACCTGGCCATCGTCGCGGCACTGGTGTCGGCGTTGCTGACGCTGTGTTACAAGGTGTTCGACGACCTTGCCGCCTGGTTCGTCATCCGCCTGTTGATGGGCATGTCCATCTCCACGCTGTTCGTGCTCAGCGAGGCCTGGATCGTGCGCTTTTCCTCCGCCGCCCATCGTGGTCGCGTGGTCGCCGTCTACGGCAGCGTGCTGTCGGCCAGCTTTGGCGCCGGTCCGGCGCTGGTGGGCTGGATCGGCATTGATGGCTGGACGCCCTTCGTGGTCGGCGCGCTGGTGCTGTTCTGCGGCGTCGCGCCGCTTACCCTGGTGCGCGACGGGCGCAGCGCCCAGCCCGAGGCCACCCGCGCCTCCGGCCTGTTCCGCTTCGCCGGCAAGGCACCGCTGTTGCTGGCGGCGGTGGGTGTGTTCGCGGTGTTCGACGCGGCAACCCTGTCGTTGCTGCCGGTCTACGGCATCCGCAACGGCCTGGATGTCGCCACTGCCTCGGCGGCACTGAGCGTGCTGATCGTCGGCAACATCGTGCTGCAGTTTCCCATCGGCTACCTCGCCGACCACTATCCTCGTCGCGCGGTGCTGTCGGGATGCGCGCTGGTCACCGCCATCTGCCTGGTGATCCTGCCCACGGTGATGGCGACGCCCTGGATGTGGCCGGTGCTGGTGCTCTGCGGTGCCGCCGGCTACGGCGTCTACACGGTGGCCCTGGCCGACCTCGGCGACCGCTTCAGCGGCCAGGACCTGGTCACCGGCTCATCGGCCTTCGCGGTGATGTGGGGCTCCGGCGCGCTGGTCGGCTCGGTCAGCGGCGGCTGGGCGATGACCGGCTTCGGCATCCACGGCCTGCCGCTGTACCTGGCAGCGACCTATGCTGCCTTCCTGGTGGCGGTGGAAATCCGTCGCCGGCGCGCACGGCGGTAGGCCTGCGCGGGGCGGGTCAGCTGCCCCGGGTGAGAATCTTCCACTCGCCCGCGGCATTGCGGCAGAACTCCAGGGTGGAGGCACCGTGGTCACCGCCGGCATAGTTGTCGAGCCTGGCCGCGCGGCAGTGGTAGCCCTGGTAGTCGAACGGCGCCAGCGGCTTGACCGTGCCGTGGGCGGCGGCGGGATCGCCCCACTCGACGCTGTCGCCGTCGGCGGCATTGTCCAGTGCCTGGTAGACGGTGCTGGTCATCAGTTCGAACTCGGCATCGGTCATGTTGCTGACCGCGCTGTCGCGCATGAACATCGTGTTGAAGGCAATGGCCGGCGACGCGATCAGCCAGGCGGCAACGAGAACGGGGAGGCGATAGGCGGTCATGGTCGGTCACTCGCGGGTTCAGGTGGGCGTCGCGGCCGCCTGCTGCCAGGCGCTGCGCGTCGCTGGGTGCAAGCATACACCACCGCGAGGCCGCTCGCGGACGACCCGTGTCGGTGCGCGTGGTTGAATCCGCGCGGCGGCTAGT
>CAYGJZ010000097.1:0-2910 GCA_964350265.1 uncultured Gammaproteobacteria bacterium
TCAAGCCGGGCGACAACGTGGTGGTGTTCGGCCTCGGCGGCATCGGCCTGAACGTCATCCAGGGTGCGCGCCTGGCCGGCGCCGACATGATCGTCGGCGTCGACCTGAACCCGGCCCGCGAGGCGCTGGGCCGTCACTTCGGCATGACCCACTTTGTCAATCCGAAGGAAGTCGAGGGGGACCTGGTGCCCTACCTGGTCAGCCTCACCCGCGGCGGCGCCGACTACTCCTTCGAGTGCATCGGCAACGTCGAGGTCATGCGCCAGGCCCTGGAGTGCTGCCACAAGGGCTGGGGCGAATCCATCATCATCGGCGTTGCCGGCGCCGGCCAGGAGATCCGCACCCGCCCCTTCCAGCTGGTCACCGGCCGGGTCTGGCGCGGCACCGCCTTTGGCGGCGCCCGTGGACGCACCGACGTGCCGAAGATCGTCGACTGGTACATGGAGGGCAAGATCAACATCGACGACCTGATCACCCACCAGTTGCCGCTGGAGGACATCAACAAGGCCTTCGACCTGATGCACTCGGGCGAATCCATCCGCAGCGTGGTCAATTTCTGACCATGGTGGAAACGATCAGCGAAAACCGCTGCTTCGGCGGCGTGCAGGGCGTCTATCGCCACGATTCGACGGAAACCGGCACGCCGATGCGCTTCTCGGTGTACCGTCCGCCGGCGGCGTCGGCAGGCCCGGTGCCGGTGCTCTGGTACCTGTCCGGGCTGACCTGCACGGAGGAGAACTTCACCGTCAAAGCCGGTGCCCAGCGCTATGCCGCCGAACACGGCCTGATGCTGGTGGCGCCGGACACCAGCCCGCGCGGCGCCGGCATCGAGGGCGAGGACGACGCCTACGACTTCGGCAGTGGCGCCGGCTTCTACGTCGACGCCACCGAGGCACCGTGGTCGAAGCACTACCGCATGTACAGCTACGTGACCGGCGAGCTGCCGGCACTGGTGTTCGAGCACTTTCCCGGCGACGCCGCGCGCCAGGGCATCACCGGCCACTCCATGGGCGGCCACGGCGCCCTGACACTGGCACTGAAGAACCCGGACACCTACCGATCGGTGTCGGCCTTCGCGCCGATCTGCGCGCCGTCACGCTGTCCGTGGGGGGAAAAGGCGCTGGGCGGCTACCTCGGCACCGACCGTGATGCCTGGCAGGCCCACGACGCCAACGCGCTGGTGGCCGGCGGTGCGCGGGTGCCGGGGACCATCCTGGTCGACCAGGGCGAGGCCGACGACTTCCTCGAGCGCGAGCTGAACCCGGCGCTGTTCGCCAGCACCTGCCAGGCCGCCGGCCAGGCGCTGAACCTGCGCATGCAGCCGGGCTACGACCACAGCTACTACTTCATCGCCAGCTTCATCGGCGACCACGTCGCCTTCCACGCCGAGGCACTGCACGCCGCCTAGGCGCAACCGGCCGGCGGGGTGCGCTGCGCCCCGCCGAGCCCGGCCTCCCGAGCCTCTCCCGCGAGCCGGTTCGCGGCGCCCTGCAACGCCACCGCCAGCGTCGTCAGCACACGGCTGCCGAGGCGACGTACGACGCCCACACGACGCGCCTTCGGCGCCAGAATGGTTGTTCCCGGGACCATTTCCACGCCGCCCGCGCGGGCGACACCCTGCATCATGTACTCCAACATTTTCTCATCCCTCGCATTGACTGGTTTGTGCCGGGATCCGGCGAGGGTTGCATTTTCTCGGCGATCGAGAGATGCTGCAAACGATGCTTTCTCATCGTGATGTTGAATATTTCTCAGCATAAGAGGATCCCCTCATGGCCCGTCGACTGCCACCGCTGAATGCCCTGCGCGCCTTCGAGGCCGGCGCCCGCCACCTGAACTTCACCCGCGCTGCCGACGAGTTGTCGGTGACCCCCACCGCCATCAGCCACCAGGTTCGCCAACTGGAGGACTGGTTCTCGCTGCCGCTGTTCCAGCGCGGCGGCCGACGGCTCACCCTGAGCGAGGCCGGGGCGCAACTGTTCCCGGCGGTGTCCGAGGCGCTGGACCGGGTCGCCGAAGTGGCCTGCCGCATCCGCGACACGCCGCAGCGGCCCTCGCTGACGGTCAGCGTCACGCATACCTTCGGTTCCCGCTGGCTGGCGGCACGACTGGGCAAGTTCTGGGTGGACCACCCGCAGATCGACCTGCGCATCCACCATTCCATCCACCTGGTCGACCTGGCCCGGGACGACGTCGACATGGCGGTGCGCTGGGGGCTGGGCCGTTGGCCGGGCACCGAGAGCGAATGGCTGATGGATGCCATGGCGGTGCCGCTGTGCAGCCCGGCCCTGCTCGACGGGGACAATCCGCTGCGCCAGCTGTCCGACCTGGCCAACCACGTGCTGCTGCACGAGCGCGACCACCAGGAGTGGATCGAGTGGCTGATCGCCGCCGGCCTGGACGAGTCCGCCGGTCGCCATGGCCCGGTGATCGACGACCCCAACTCGCTGGTGCGCGCGGCGGTGGAAGGGCACGGGGTGTTTCTCGGCTTCCCCGGCATGATGATGGCGGAGATCCAGGCCGGGACCCTGGTGGCCCCCTTCGCCGGCTCCGGCGGGCCGGAGCCGGGCTACTACCTGGTCTACCGCGACGGCGCGCTGGACAACCCCTCGGTGCGCGCCTTTCGCAGCTTCATCCTGTCCGAGGCCGGGGCGAACTGAAGCACGGTCAGTCCCGGCGCAGCCGGTCGGACAGGGCGATGGGCGTGGGGTAGCGCAGCACCACCAGGTAGGAAGAGGCAATGAAGGTGACGATGGTGGCCAGCTGCACCATGGAGGCGGCGCCATCGGACATGACCTGGCTCTCCACCGCGACGAACACCAGCAACAGCGAGAACTCGCTCATCTGCCCGAGGCGCACGCCGGTTTCCCAGGCCAGCTTGGTGGACTCGGCCTGGGTGACGAACAGCCA
>CAYGJZ010000097.1:3010-9800 GCA_964350265.1 uncultured Gammaproteobacteria bacterium
TCCTGCAGCAGCAGGATGGAGACGATGACTTCGCCGGTATGCCGATGGTGCAGCACCGTGGTCGGCAAGAGCTTCAGCCCGATGATGGTGCTGGAGAACATCGACGCCACCCCTACCAGCACCGCGTCCACCGCGGCAAGACCGAACAGGCGGGCGATGAAGAACCCCATGCCGCAGAAGGCCACCGAGCTGGCAATGGTCACCAGCATGGTTTCGCGGAACAGGTTGAGCAGCTTCTGCGGGTAGAGGTTCAGCCCGAGCAGGAACAGCAGGAAGATGATGCCAATCTCGGAGATCTGCTCGATCAGCGCGGCATCGTCGACCAATCCCAGCGCCGCGGGCCCGGTCAGCGCACCCAGCACGATGTAGGCCACCAGCATGGCCTGGCGGGCATACAGCGCCACGGTGGCGAAGACCGCGGCGCCGGTGAAGATCAGGAAGATGGAATAGACCAGCCCCGTGTCATGCATGGCGCAGCCGACTCAGGCGAAGTACTCCGGGGCATTGCCCTCCTTCCACTTGATGTTGCAGCCGATGCTCGGCTTCTGCTTGGCGTCCACCTCCGCGCCGGCCAGCGTTGCGCGCACCGCCGCGCGCAGGTCGTTGCCGGTCACCTCGATGCCGTTGGATGGCCGCGAGTCGTCGAACTGGCCGCGGTAGACCAGCTTGCGCCCCGCGTCGAACAGGAAGAAGTCCGGCGTGCAGGCGGCGCGGTAGGCGCGCGCCACCTGCTGGTCCTCGTCGTAAAGGTAGGGGAAGGTATAGCCGTACTCGGCGGCGTCGGCGGCCATCGCCTCCGGTCCGTCCTTTGGAAAGCCGTCAGCGTCGTTGGCGCTGATCGCGATCACCGCCAGGCCCTGGTCGGCCATTTCCTCGGCAAAGGCGGAAAAGGCGGACTTGATATGCACCACGAAGGGACAGTGGTTGCAGATGAAGGCGACCAGCAGGGCCGGTGCCTCGGCGCAGTCCTCCAGCGACACCATCTCGCCGCCGTACACCGGGTTGGTGTTGGCCAGGGTGAATGCCGGGGCGTCGGTGCCGAGCGCCAGCATGGTAGATTCCGTACGTGCCATAATTGCACTCCGATCAAAGCTTTCAGAACCGATCCATTGTACAGAAATTGCCCGCATGCGCGTTCGATGCATCCGGACCGGATCGAGAAGCACTGACTTGACAACGCCTTACGCGCCCCACGCGAACCGACAAATTCGATGACCAGCAACCGACTGACCCACTTCGATGCCGACGGCGACGCCCACATGGTGGACGTCGGCGACAAGGACGTGACCGCCCGCCGCGCGGTGGCGGCCGGACGCATTGCCATGCAAGGCGCCACCTTGTCGATGATCAAGAATGGTGAACACAAGAAGGGCGACGTGCTCGGCATTGCCCGCATCGCCGCCATCATGGCGAGCAAGAAGACCGCCGACCTGGTGCCGCTGTGCCATCCCATCATGCTCACCCGGGTGGCGGTGACCTTCACCCTGGACGACGAGGCCGCGGCGGTGGACTGCCAGGTCGTCACCGAGACCCGGGAACGTACCGGGGTGGAGATGGAGGCGATCATCGCCGTGCAGGCGGCACTGGCCACCATCTACGACATGTGCAAGGCGGTGGATCGCGGCATGCAGATCACCGACGTGCGGCTGCTGGAGAAGTCCGGCGGCCGTTCCGGCCACTGGGTACGCGACGGTGAGCACTAGGCCGCCTGCCCCGCGCATTCCCGAGCCGAGCTGCGCCGACGACGCCGAACCGGCGCTGATGCCCATGGGCGAGGCCCTCGCCCGCATCCGCGAAGCGGTGGAAGTGGTGCCGGAGATCGAGTCGGTGGCGGTGCGCGAGGCGCTCGGCCGGGTACTGGCCACCGACATCCTCGCCGGCAACGACGTACCTGCCTATACCAACAGCGCGGTGGACGGCTATGCCCATGCCGCCGGCGCGGTCGACTACGAGATCATCGGCACCGCCTTTGCCGGGCGGCCCTTCCACGGCCGGGTCGGCCCAGGGCAGTGCGTGCACGTGATGACCGGGGCCATCCTTCCCGAGGGCACCGATGCCGTCGCCATGCAGGAACACTGCCTGCGCGGGGACAGGCGGGTCACGCTGGACCGCACCGCCCGTCCCGGCGACAACGTGCGCCAGGCCGGCGAGGACCTCGCCGGCGGGCAGGTGGCATTGTCGGCCGGTCGACGCATCACCCCGGCCGACCTCGGCCTGGTGGCTTCGGTGGGCGTGGCCGAGGTACGGGTGCGGCGCCGTGCACGGGTCGCCTTCTTTTCCAACGGCGACGAACTGCGCGGGGTCGGACAGCCGCTGGCCCCGGGCGAGGTCTACGACTCCAATCGCTACACCCTCTACGGCATGCTCACCCGCCAGCAGGTGGACTTCATCGACATGGGCGTGGTGCGCGACGATCCTGGCGCCATTCGCGCCGCCTTCCTCGACGCCGCCCGCGCCGCCGACCTGGTGGTCACCAGCGCCGGCGCCTCGGTGGGCGAGGCCGACTTCGTGCAGTCCACCCTCGCCGAGCTTGGCGAGGTGAACTTCTGGAAGATCGCCATGAAACCCGGACGACCGCTGGCCTTCGGCAAGGTCTCGGGCACACCCTTCTTCGGCCTGCCCGGCAACCCGGTGGCGGTGATGGTGACCTTCCGCCAGTTCGTCGTTCCGGCCTTGCAGCAACTGGCCGGGGAAACCCCGCGCGGCCCGCATCATTTCAGCGCCGTGCTGCGCGGGAAGATCCGCAAGCGACCCGGGCGCACCGAGTACCAGCGTGGCCGGCTGTCCCAGGGCGCCGATGGCCGGCTCGAGGTGCGCACCACGGGCGACCAGGGATCCGGCATCCTGCGCTCGATGAGCGAGTCGGATTGCTTCATCGTCCTCGACGCCGACCAGGGCAGCGTGGCCGATGGCGACCTGGTGCGCGTGGAACCCTTCGCCGGTGCGTTGTAGGGCAGACCCCTAGCGGTCCTTCGAATCCGACCCTGGACGAACCTCGTCGTCGGCACCACGCACGCGGTGCTCGAGGTAGCCCAGCACGGAGACGATGACCAGCGCCATGACGGTGATCATCGCCGCCAGCCACAGGTTGCCGATGCCACAGGCAACGCCGATGGCGCCGGCGGTCCAGATGGCGGCACCGGTGGTGATGCCGGAAATCGATCCGCCGCTGCGGATGATGCTGCCGGCGCCGAGAAAGCCGATGCCACCGATCACGCCCTCGACGATGCGGGTGGGATCGATACGCGCCGACGGATCACCCTCGGCGGTGGCAAACAACAGGTCCATGCCCACCAGCATGAAGGCGGCCGCACCCAGCGACACCAGCATGTGCGAACGCAGCCCGGCCGGCTTGCCACGCAGTTCGCGCTCGATGCCGAGCAGCAGCGACAGCCCGGCCGCCGCGCCGAGGCGCAGGGCCATGTCGAGCAGCGGAATTTCGGTATCCGGTGTCACGGTTCGGGCGTGCAGCGACGGGTCGGCGCGCATCGCCGACCACCCGGCGCGCAGCCACCGGGAAGCGGCGGCAGGCCACGGCGTCGGCGGCGGAAAACCGCCGCCGACGCCGTGTGCGCAGGGTCGCTAGTTGCTGGTGGCGTCCTTGACAGCATCACCGGCCTCTTCCACCTTGTCGCCCACCGCCTCGGCGGCATCCTCGGCGGCATCGCCCACGTTGTCGACGGCTTCGTCGATGTTTTCCCCGGCCTTCTCCGCCGGGCCCTGCTGTTCGCAGGCAAACAGGGTAAAGGCCAGTGCGGCGGCCAACACGGGGGTGAGAAACGAGGTCTTGCTGTTCATGGTGTACTCCCTGGATGATTCCGGTGAATGGGTTCCCGCGGCAATCGGGCAGGAACCCGGTCGATGTCGCCGGACGGCGACGGGAACAGCGCCAGGACGGCGCGTTCGACCCGGATCATCCTCCCACCCGGCCGGACGCGCTACAACATTTGTTAAATCCGCCCCACGGCATGGCAACGACGCGCTGCTAGAATGGCCCGCTCGACAGCCAACCCCCGGTCCGGCACGCGGCCGGACCGCAATGGAGTCCAAGCAGATGAACAACCTGACAGGCCGCAAGGCCATGGTCCTTGGCGGCACCTCGGGCATCGGCGCCGCGGTGGTCGACGCCCTGGTCCAGGCCGGGGCGAAGGTGATCGCCGCCAGCCGGCGCGCCAGTGCCCCGGTCCCCGACGGCGTCACCCTGGAACGGGTGGACGTCCTCGACCGCGAAGGACTGGCCGCCCTTTTCGCCCGCCATGCGCCGCTCGACATCCTGGTGAACGCGGCCACCGGCGGCGAGCGCGCCGTCGGTCCCTTTGCGAACATGGACCTCGACGGCTTCCGCGGCTCCTTCGACAAGCTGTGGGGCTATGCCAACGCCGTGCAGGGCGTGCTGCCGCACCTGCGCGAAGATGGCGTCATCGTCCTCGTCAGCGGCTTCCCGGCACGCAAGTGTCCGCCAGGCATGTCGGCCATCTCCACCGTGGGCAACGCGGTGGAGGGTTTCGTGCGCGCCATCGCCCCGGAGATCGCGCCACGACGCATCAACGCGGTGGCACCAGGCATCATCGATACGCCCATGTTCGCCCAGCAGGGCGAGGCACGCAGCGCCTTCCTGGAGCAGGCCACCGCCGGCCACGTGATCCCGCGACCAGGTCTGCCGGAGGAAGTCGCCGACGGCGTGCTGTTCACCATCGGCAACCGCTTCGTCACCGGCACCGTGGTGGACGTGGACGGCGGCGCGCTGCTGCCCTGACCGTCGCGCGGCGGCGCGGCAAGCGCGCCGTCGCCCGGGCGGACCAGGAACGCCCGCGACGCCTAGTGACAGGTCGGCGTCGAGTCCGACGCCGCGTCGTCCGTCCCGGCGCGGTTTTCCGCCGCCTGCAACAAGGCGTCCAGGGTCGTCGGACGGGGAATGGCATTGGCGTCCGGATACAGCAGGTTCACGGTCTGGCCGCGATGCACGCCGTGACGCAGGTCCGAGAGAATCCGGCGGGTGCCACCGAAGGGTGTCACGAAGTCCACCAGCCACAGGCGCTGGCCGCTGCGCCAGTCGCCCGGCGACAGTCTCTGGGTATCGACGAAGCGTTGTTCGGCCGCCTCGTTCAGCAGTGCCCAGCTGACAAAGGCCACCGGCAGTCCTTCCGATGCACCGTCGAAGTACAGCTTGTACTGGTCGAACAGCATCGGAGGCAGCACGCGCCAGTCGAAGTCCTGCACGAACAACAACCGGTGGGCCGGTGAACGGGTACACAGCCAGGTGGCATGACCCAGCATGGGCAGCCGACCGGCGAGGCTGCGGCCGTTCTCGTTGATCGCGTTGCGGAAGGCGGCCACGTCCGGTGCGGCGTCGTCTTGCTGGTTCATGGCATGGGTCCTCGTAGTCCGGCCGGGCCGGTGGTTTGGGTACACGGATGGAGACGGCACATGGCGGGCAACGGTCAGCGTTCCCGCAGGCTTTCGTCGCGGTAGCGCAGGATCGGCGCCAGGGCGAACTCGATCAGCCGGCGCTGGCCGATGACGATGTCCGCGGTGGCCTGCATGCCGGCGGAGACCCGCGCTTGACGCTCGCCGACACGGTTGCCCAGCCGGGTTTCGGCCAGAGCGATACGGGCCGGGTAGACCGGTCCCTCGTGCCGATCGACGATGGCGTCGGCACCGACCCAGTCGAGGGCGCCGTCGATGGTGCCGTAGCGGGTGAACTCGAAGGCATCCACCTTCACCCGCACCGGCTGTTGCGGGGTGACGAAGCCGATATCCTGGTTGCGGATGCGCACCAGCAACTCGACACCGGCATTCGCCGGAACGATGACCGCCACCGGGTCACCCACCTCGAGCACGCCGCCCACCGTGGTCACCGCCAGTTCCTGCACGGTGCCGTCCACCGGCGCGCGCAGGGTCTGGCGACCGAGGCGGTCGTCGGCAACCACCAGCGCCTGTTCCAGGCGGGCACGTTCGTCGCCGGCGGCCGACAACTGGCCGAGCAGGTCGCTGCGATGGCTGCTGCGCGCCTCGTTCAGCGCTTCGCGGGCAGCGGCCAGGGCAATCTCCTCGGCACGGATACGTTCGCGCAGCACCTTGGCCTCCTCGACCAGGCTGGCCAGTGCATAGCCGGCATCCACCAACTGCTGGCGAGGCACCAGGCCGCGCTCCACCTGCACGCGCCGATCGTCGCGGGTCCTGCGCGCCTGCTCGATGCGCAGGGCGAGACCATCGGCCTGGCGCTCGGCCACGGCCAGTGCGGCGGACGCGGCATCGACGTGGGCGGCATGCCGGGCAACGCGCTCGGCGAAGGCTCGCTGGTTGGCCTGGTGACGGGTCCGCGCCATCTCCACCAGTTCGATCGGGGCATCGATGCCCTCGCCGATGACCAGTTTCTCGCCGAGTTCCGCGCGCAGCCGCTGTTCCGCCAGACGCAGGCGCAACACGCTGGCGGACAACGACTGGCGCTCGGCCGTGGTGCTGGTGCCGTCCAGTTCCAGCAGCACGTCGCCGCGGGAGACGGCCTGGCCATCCCGTACGTGGATGGCGTGGATCACGCCGCGAACGGCGGCCTGTACCTGCTTGACGTGGCCGGCGGGCACGATCTCTCCACGGGCACTGACCACGATGTCGGTGCGCGCCTGTATGCCCCAGGCCAGGGCCAGCGCGAAGAACACCACCACCAGCCAGGTGACCAGGCGGGCGCCACGCACCGGCGGCGTTTCCATCGCCGCCATCTCGTCGGGGCGGAAGCGTCCGTACTCAACCCGCGGCACGGCGACTGCCCTCCGTCGGTTCGCCCCGTTCA
>CAYGJZ010000097.1:9900-12847 GCA_964350265.1 uncultured Gammaproteobacteria bacterium
GGTTCACCCAGTGCGTGCAGGGCGCGGAAACGGTCGTAGCCGCCGCCGCGACCGGCAAGCTGCGTCGGCGGCGCGTTCTCTGCCAGGTGACCGTTCTCGATGGTCAGGATGCGGTCGGCCTGCTGGACCGAGGACAGGCGATGGGCGACCACGAAGATGGTGCGTTGTCCACGCACGCGGTGGAGATTTTCCCAGAACGCCTGTTCGGTCTCGTAGTCCAGCGCACTGGTGGCTTCGTCGAGCACCAGCACGGCGGGGTCGTTGACCAGGGCCCGGGCCAGGGCCACGGCCTGGCGCTGTCCCGCGGACAGCCCCCGGCCCCGTTCCTGCACCACGGTGTCGTAGCCCTCGGGCAGGGCGGCGATCCACTCGTGGGCCCCGGCAACGCGGGCCACCTCGATGACCCGCGCGTCGTCGATGTCCTTCCGCCCGCGGGTGATGTTCTCCCGGATGCTGCGGTGAAACAGCACGCCGTCCTGCGACACCACGCCGACCTGCTGGCGCAGCCATCCGGCGGACACGCCGAACAGGTTGAAGCCGTCGATGGACACCACGCCACGGGTCGGCGCATACAACCGCTGCAGCAACTTGATCAGGGTCGACTTGCCGGCACCCGTCGGCCCGATCACCCCGACCAGTTCCCCGGGCTCGACGGTGAAGGAGATGTCCTCCAGCACGTCGGGCCGCTGCTCGTCGTAGCGAAAGGCCACGCGGTCGAACCGCACCTGCCCGCGAATCGCCGGCAACACGGTATCGCCATCGGCGGCGGATGGCTCCACCGGTGCATCCATGATGTCGGACAACCGCCGCAGCGCAACCCGGGTGCTGGTCAGCTCCTGCCACAACTGCGCCATGCGCTGGATCGGCGCGACCACGCGACCGCTCAGCATGTTGAAGGCGATCAACTGGCCAACGGAAAGGTCGCCGTTCAGCACCAGCTTGGCACCGAGGTAGAGCAGGCCGATGGTAAGCGCCTTGCTCAGCAGCCCGATGAGCTGGTTGATGAGGTTGGCCAGGTGCGCGCTTGCGGTGGCGCTCTCGGCGTACTGGGCCAGGCGGCTTGCCCAGTCCCGCTCGCGCGAGGCCTCCATGGCATTGGCCTTCACCGACTCGATGCCGACCAGGGTCTCCACCAGGAAGGACTGGTTCTCCGCGGCGAGCTGGTGGCGATCCTCGAGACGGTTCCGCATCCACGGGGTCACCACCAGGGAAACAACGAAGAACAGCGGCAGCGCCAGCAGCACGATGGTGGTCAGGCGCGCGCTGAACAGGTACATCACGGCCAGGAAGACGACGACGAAGACGACGTCCACCAGCAGGGTCAAGGTGGACCCGGTGAGAAACTGGCGCACCGTCTCCAGCTCGCGAACCCGCGACACGGTGTCTCCGCTGGTTCGCGACTCGAAGTAGGACAGCGGCAGCTTCATCAGGTGACGGAACAGCCGCATGCCGAGTTCCACGTCGACGCGGTTGCCGGTGTGCGACATCAGGTAGGTGCGGATGCCGCCAAGCAGCACGTCGAACAGGCTGACCACCACCAGCGCGAAGACCAGCACGTCCAGGGTGGACAGGTTGTTGTGGGTGAAGACCTTGTCGATCACCAGCATGAAGACGATGGGCGTCGCCAGGGCGAACAACTGCAGGAACACCGAGGCCAGCAGGGCCTCGCGCATGACGCCCCGGTAACGGAGCAACGTGCGCAGGAACCAGCCCAGGCTGAACGAGGACCGGCCATCGCCCTCGCGGGCCGTCCGCGACTCGGGCCGGGCGAGGATGGCCCAGCCGCTGGTCAACTTGCGAAACGCCCGGATGGGCAACGTGTCCAGCCCGTCATGACCGGGTCGACGCCATTGCACGACGCCGTCTTCCACCGACAGCAGCAGGGCGTAGGTGCCGTCCTTCAGCGTCACGATGGCCGGCAGCGGGATCCTGCGCAGGTTGCGCCGGTCCAGTGGCAGCAGGCGGGCGCGAAAGCCGCTGTCACGCAGCACGCCAACCAGTTGCCAACGGCTCATGCTGTTGGCCGCACTGTGGCGATGGGCCAGGTCGGTCATGTTCAGCCGATGGCCATGCACCCGCGACAGCAGGGCGATGGCCTCCAGGGCGCTGCGCACCGGGTCCTGGCCGGCGGGGTGTGGGTCTTGCTCGGATTGCGTGGTATGCAACGTCCGTGTCTCCGGTAGAAGTCGGACCGGGCGCGCGTCGACGATCCCTCGACGACGCGCACGGTCGCGGTGGTCAGAAAGTGCCGATCAAGGCCAGCGAGAGGTTGTCGATGGCCTCGTTGAGATCGATGCGCTCGTACTGGAACCGGATGCGCATCCGCTCGCCGACGTTGACGTCGACACCGGCCGCGTACAGAGCCTCGGTGCCGCTTTCCTCTTCGCGTTCCGCCGCCAGTGGCAGCCCGCCCACCGTGGCCTCGGCGCGGGATTCCACGTCGATGTCGATGACACCGGCCTTGAGAAACAGCGTTGCCCGTTCCCCGACCGGCAGTCGGCCAACGGCGGCGACATAGGTGCCGCTGAACTCGAAACTGGCATCCAGTCGGGCGGCGGCGCCCTGCTCGATGATGCGCGTGTCCAGCGACACCTCGCCGAGGTCGAGGTAGCCGAGTTCCACCGCGAAATGGCGGCCGAACTCGTAGCCACCGAAGATGGACACACTGGTATCGGAATCATCGGCGGTGCAGTTCACCGTCGTCCCGGGGGTGCGCAGGCCTTCGATATCGCGGCACAGCGTATTGACGCCGTCCAGACTGGCCTCGCCGACACCGACACCGATGTAGGCGCCGCCGGCCTGCACGGCCAACGGGCTAAAGACCAGTGCCAGGGCGGCAACTTGCATGGAAAGGGTACGTCTCATGGAAAGGCTCCTTCTTCTTGGGGTTGGGGTATTCCGTTTCGTTGCGGGCGTTTCACCCGAACATCAGCGCATCGTCGTGGTA
>CAYGJZ010000098.1:0-12812 GCA_964350265.1 uncultured Gammaproteobacteria bacterium
TCGTGCAGCCACACAAGGAAATGCCATGAAGAACACTCTTTATACCCTCCTCGGCCTGGCCCTCGTCTCCCTGCTCGCTGCCTGCGGCGGTAACGGCAGTTCCAGCAGCGGAGGTGGGAGCAACACGAACTTCGCAGGCACGTACCGGGGAAACGCCCAGGCCACCCTTACCGTACGCGGCGCCTCCCAACGAGTATCCGGCAACATCACATTCGTGGTCGACGAGGACGGCACGGTGGTCTCTGATCCCGGCTCGCGCTATACCGGACACGGCATGGTCACCGGGAACCGCATGGTGCTTCACCTTGGTGCAAACTACATCAATGCGCCAGGCATCACCTGCCGGGGCAGCTTTCGCCTGGCTGGAACCATTTCAAGGGACAGGCTGGCTGGCGTGATCATGGACAACGAGGCTTCCTGCAACGGAGTTCCGATCAAGGTCGACGGCGGATTCAACACTCGCCGTGTCGTCCAGGCTCGTCGTGTTTCCGGGACTCCTGCCCTGGCGGAACTGGGCCATCGGCTTCGTCACGTAGTCCGGTAGCCCGTGCCGGTCCCTGTTCCGGGGATTCACCCTGTTTCCTGAACGCGGCCAACTGCCGTTGGCGCAGGCGATCCAGGCGTGACCTGCGCCAGATGGCGAGCAGCGTGGTGCCGACGCTGGCCAGCAACAGGGCCAGGAAGATGAGCAGCATGGCCACCCACCCGGCGATGCCGAGCAGCCATTCGCAGTTCTCGGCACACATGGCAGCGCGGGGTTGGCGGCCGGCCTGGCGCTAGCCCGGCTGCATGCGGATGGCGCCGTCGAGCCGGATGACCTCGCCGTTGAGCATCTCGTTGGTGGCGATGTGCTCCACCAGGCGGGCGAATTCCTGCGGATCGCCGAAACGCTTGGGGAAGGGCACGCTCTGCGCCAGCGAGTCCTGCACCTCCCGCGGCATGCCGAGCAGCATCGGCGTGCCGACCAGGCCCGGGGCAATGGTCATCACGCGGATGCCGAAGCGGGCGAACTCCCGTGCCGCGGGCAGGGTGAGGCCGACGATGCCGCCCTTGGAGGCGGCGTAGGCGGCCTGGCCGATCTGCCCTTCGTAGGCGGCCACCGAGGCGGTGGAGACGATGACCCCGCGCTCGCCGCTGTCGGTGACCGGGTCGAGGCGCATCATCGCCGCGGCGGCGCAGCGCATGGCGTTGAAGGAGCCGACCAGGTTGACCTCGATGACCCGGCGAAAGGCGTCCAGCGCCATCGGCCCCTCGCGACCGACGATGCGCGCGGCGGGGGCGATGCCGGCGCAGTTGACCAACAGGCGCGGCGCACCGAGCTGGTCGGATACCTGTTCCAGCGCGGACTCCATGGAAGCGGCATCGGTGACGTCGCCGGCCACCGCGAGCTGTCCGGTGCGGCCGGCCACCTCCTCCAGTGCCGCCTCGTTGATGTCCACCAGGCCCACGCGCATGCCCCGGGCGGCGAGGTACTCGGCGGTGGCGGCGCCCATGCCGGAGCTGGCGCCGGTGACGAGGGCGGTATGACCGTGCAGTTGCATGGGCTTCTCCGGGTGAGCGTGCGCCGCCGACGCTGGCATCGGCACTGGCATCGGTACTGGCACGCGATACAATGGCAGGGTTCGACCAACCCGTCGGTGCGGCGGCGAGACTTGCGCCGTCGTCCGCGACGCCAGCCAGGATTTTGCACTATGTCAGATTCCACCAGCCAGGTACAACGCGAGTCCATGGAAGTGGACGTGGTCATCGTCGGTGCCGGGCCGGCCGGCCTGGCGACGGCCTGCCGGCTGCAGCAGCTTGCGCAGGCCGCCGAACGCGAGCTCTCCGTGGTGGTGCTGGAAAAAGGCGCCGAGGTGGGCGCGCACATCCTCTCCGGGGCGGTGATCCAGACCCGTGCCCTGGACGAGCTGTTCCCCGACTGGCAGTCCATGGGCGCGCCGCTGGCCACCCCGGTGACCCGCGACGAGGTGTACTTCCTGCGCAGCGCGCAAAGCGCCCTGCGCATGCCCAATGCGCTGGTGCCGAAGACCATGCACAACCAGGGCAACTACATCGTCTCGCTGGGCGAGGTGGTGCGTTGGCTGGGCGAGCAGGCCGAGTCCCTCGGCGTCGAGGTCTTCCCAGGCTTCCCCGCCTCGGAGATTCTCTACCACGAGGACGGCAGCATCCGCGGCGTCGCCACCGGGGTGATGGGCATGGGACGCGACGGCCAGCCGAAGGACAGTTTCGAACCGGGCATGGAACTGCATGCCCGCTGTACCGTGTTCGCCGAGGGCTGCCGCGGGCATCTCGGCAAGCAGCTCATCGAGCGCTTCGATCTCGATGCCGATGCCGATCCGCAGCACTACGGCATCGGGCTGAAGGAGCTGTGGGAGATCGACCCGGCACGACACGAGCCGGGACTGGTGATCCACGGCACCGGCTGGCCGCTGAACGAGGGCGGCGCCTCCGGCGGCTGGTTCTGCTACCACCTCGGCGAGAACCTGGTGTCGCTGGGCCTGATCATCGATCTCAACTACACCAACCCGCACCTGTCCACCTTCGGCGAGTTGCAGCGCTTCAAGACCCACCCGCAGATCGCCCGCTTCCTGGCCGGCGGACGGCGCATCGGCTACGGCGCCCGCGCCATCACCAAGGGTGGCTTCAACGCCCTGCCGCGCATGGACATGCCCGGTGGTCTGCTGGTCGGCTGCGATGCGGGGACGCTGGATTTCTCGCGCATCAAGGGCACCCACACGGCAATGAAGTCCGGCATGGTGGCGGCGGAGACCCTGTTCGACGTGCTCGGCGATTCCGCCGAGGGCACCATCCACCCGGTGGCCTACGCCGACCGCCTGCGCGAGTCGTGGCTGCACGACGAGCTCTACCGTTCCCGCAATTTCGGCCCTGCCCTGCACCGCTTCGGCCCCTACCTCGGCGGCGCCTTCAACTACGTCGACCAGAACTGGTTCGGCGGCCGCATTCCCCTGACCCTGCACGATCGCAGCCGCGACCACGAGGGCATGCAGGACGCCGCCAGCGCGAAGCGCATCGACTACCCGAAGGCAGACGGCGTACTCACCTTCGACAAGCTCGGCTCGGTGGCACTGACCAACACCTTCCACGAGGAAGACCAGCCGGTGCACCTGAAGCTGGCCGATGACGCCGTGCCCATCGCCGTCAACCTGCCCCGCTTCGACGAGCCGGCGCAGCGCTACTGCCCGGCGGGGGTGTACGAGGTGGTGGAGGACGCGGGCGGGAAGACGTTCCAGATCAACGCGCAGAACTGCATTCACTGCAAGACCTGCGACATCAAGGACCCCAGCCAGAACATCACCTGGGTCAGCCCCGAGGGCGGTGGCGGACCTTCCTACCCGGCCATGTAGACGGCGCCTGCGCCAGCGCGCCGTTCAGGCGCGCAGCGTTGCCCGCGGATCGAAGCGGCTCGACTCGGCCAGTTCCTGCATCAGCTCGCGGCCTCGCTCGTCGAGCTCGCCGGGCACCACGATGACCAGTTCGACGATGAGATCCCCTGGCGGCTTCCCGGGCAGACCACGTCCCTTCAGGCGCATGCGTCGTCCGGCCGACGACCCGGCCGGCACCTTCAGGCTCACCGTGCCGGACAGCGTCGGCACCTCGACCTCGGCGCCGAGCACCGCCTCCCACGGCGCCACCGGCAACGACAGGCGCAGGTTGCGGCCGTCGAGGGTGAACAGCCGATGCGGGCGGATATGCATCTCCAGGTACAGGTCCCCGGCCGGGCCGCCGCGCATGCCCGGTGATCCCTGGCCGCGCAGGCGGATTCGCTGGCCCTCGGTGACACCGCTTGGAATGCGCACGTCGAGGGAACGGCTGCGGCCGCTGGACGGATCGCTCAGGGACAGCCGCCGGGAACCGCCATGGAAGGCTTCCTCGAGGCTGATCTCCAGTCGGTGCTGGCTGTCCTGGCCGGCGGACTGGCCGCCGGAGCCGCCCTCGAAGCCGCCGAAGCCGCCGCCGAACTCGAAGCCGCCGCCGCCGACGCCGGCCCCGGCACGACGGGCCCGGGCGGCACCGAAGATGGCTTCGAAGAAGTCGCTGAAGCCGCCGTCGCCGGCCTCGGCACGAAAGCCGCCGGCATGGCTCTGCCAGCCCGGCGGCGGCCGGAACTCCTCGCCAGGACGCGCGCCGTAGCGGCGCAACTGGTCGTACTCGGCACGCCGGGTGTCGTCACGCAACACCTCGTAGGCCTCGTTGACCCGCTTGAACTGGTCCTCGGCATCGCGCTCCTTGCTGACGTCGGGATGGTACTTCCTCGCCAGCCGCCGATAGGCCTTCTTGATCTCGGCCGCATCGGCCTTCTCGTCGACGCCGAGTACTTCGTAGTAGTCGATGAACTTCACGCTGATTACCCGGAAATGCCGCGCCGGTCGACCCGCTGCGGGGGACCGGCACGTGATTGAAATCCGCTCAATATATGCGGTTATTGACCGCCCGATTCAAGCCGTGCCCGACGACCCCGGCGTCTCGCCCAGGCGTTGTCGAAGGCGCCCTGCCAACGCTTCGTCGATGCGCCCGGTGTCCAGGGCGATGGCCACCGCGCGCTGCCCGAGTACCCGGTAGAGGGCGTCGAGCCCCGGCATCGACGACAGCGCCTCCAGGTGCCTGTCCACGGTGGCCACGTCGCCGCGGGATACCGGGCCGGTCAGGGTCTCGCGGGGACCGGTCTGCAGCGCGTTGTCCAGCGCGGCCCGCACCAGCGGGTAGAGCGCCGTCATCATGTCCCGGGGCGGCAGCCCGGCGACGGATGCCGTCTCCAGCGCCGCGTCGAGCAGCACGGTGAGGTAGTTGCAGGCGATGGCGGCGCTGGCATGGTAGAGCGCCTTGTCGGCAGCGGCAATGACATGGTGGTGACCCTCGAGCACGTTGACCAGCTTCGCCGACAGGGCCAGCGCGGCGTCATCCCCCTCGCAGAACCAGTGGCTGCCGGCCAGCCGGGCAAGACCGGACTCGGCATCGGGGAAGGTCTGCAACGGGTGCATGGACCCGGTGGCCACGCCGCGTGCGGCCAGCGGTGCCAGCACCTCGCTGCCATGCACGCCGGAGTGGTGCAGCACCACCGTGCCGGCCTCGACCAGGGCAGAGGCGGCCAGCACCTCGGCCTGCTCGCCGATGGCGTCGTCGGCCACCGCCAGCAGCACCAGGTCATAGCAGCCATCAAGCTCCTCCACGGGACCGGTGCGCACTTCGCCACGCAACCGCTTGGCCAGCGCGCCGAGCGCGGCGACACGCCGCCCGGCCACCGCCGCCAGCGGCCAGCCGCGTGCATCCAGCGCCCGCGCGAGGGTGGCGCCGAGTCGGCCGGGGCCGATGACCAGGGTGCTTGGTGTTGTCGTCATGGGCGAAGAGACAGGAGCACGATGCCACGAACCGCCATTCTAGCGCGTGGCGACATCGCCGCCGGGTTCAGTCTGCGCCGGGAATGCTGCGCGAAAAGCGCCAGCCGATGTCGTGGGCGGCATCGTGCAGGAAGGCCAGCAGGTGGTCGGCGAAGCTGCGCCGCACCAGCAGGTCGAAGCCTTCCGGCGGTGCCTGTCTCGGCGCGATCAGCACCGGGACCTTCGCCATCACCGTCTGCGCGCACTGGCCCGGGCCGAACACCCGGGGATGCAGGTCCAGGGTAATGCCCTGGGCCAGCACGTCGAGCATCCGGTCACCGCCGATGGACAGCCGGGTCATGCCGCTGGAGACGTCGGTGAGCGCGAACACGTGGCCGCGGAGGGCTTCGCCCAGCCGCGCGATCACCGCCGACTGCGGGGTCGGCGTGTGCAGCAGCCATTCGTCCGGCCCCAGCCAGTAGACGGCCAGGGCCTCGTCCTCGACCACCCGGTTCGGCGTCAGCGGCAATGCCACCGGAAGGATGTCGCGGACCGCGCCAAGCACCACCTCGTCGGCCGGGTCGAGACGCAGGTTGAAGTAGCCCCGCAGGGCATGCTCGACCACGTCCACGCCGGACACGCCGTCGACCTCGAAGAAGGACTCCCCGGCGGACAGCACCGGTTGCCAGGGGCCTGCCGTGTTCATCGCGGCGCCTGCCCGTCCAGCCAGGCGGCCACCGCTTCCACCAGTGCCGCATCGTGGCCGTCGAAGAAGTGATCCGCGCCGTCGACGACCTGCTGCCGGTAGTCGGCGTTGCCCGACTGCGCGGCCGCCCGCGCCTGCGCGGTGGACAGCACCGAGACGAAGTCCTGCTCGCCGTAGAGGTCGAGCACGGGCACCTTGACCCCGGCCAGCGAACGCACGTTGTCGGCTTCCGGGTAGGCGGTGTCGCCGGCCATGCCGATGCCGACGAAGCCGGCGAACGGCGGCGACGGTTCACCGGACAGGTACCAGCTCGACATGGCGGCGCCGAGGCTGTGGGCAACGAGGTAGACCGGCCTGTCGTCGCCGAAGTGGGCAGCCGCCGCCGCCAGCCGTGCGGGCACCTCGGGAAAGACTTCCTGGTAGCCGTCGTGGGAGACGTCGGCGGCGAGAATGGGCATCTGGATCGACAACGTGGTCCAGCCATGCTCCACCAGCCCCACGCGCAGCGGGTTGATCACCTGTGCCCAGTCCGGGTGCACGCCGGTGCCGTGCACCACCACCACGTAGCCACGGGGTTCGGCGGCCTCGGTGAGCACGCCGAGGAAGCGCTGGCCATCGCCGTCGAGCCAGGTCATCTCGCCGTCGAACAGGTTGGCCTCCACCTGCTCCGCCCAGCGCGCCTCGCGCTCGGCATCGGTGGCCAGGGCGGACAGCGGCAGCCAGCACGTGGCCAGGGCCGCGAGGGCAATGCATGGCAGGGTCTTCATGATTTCATCCTCTCTCCGTCGGGGTCGTAGAACACCGGGGACACGATGCGGCAGGCGATGCTGCGGCCGTCCAGCGTGCAGGCATGCACGGTGCCCCCCATGCGCGTGGCGCCGCCCTTGACCACCGCCAGCGCGACGGGGTGGCCGAGGGTGGCGCTGGCATAGCTGGAGGTGACATGGCCGACCATCGGCAGCGGCCGCTGCTCGCCGGGCTCGTTCACCAGTTGCGCGCCTTCCGGCAGCACCGTCTCGCCGTCGACGCTCTGCAGGCCGACCAACTGCTTGCGACCGGGACGCAGGCTGTCGCTGCGCGACAGCGAGCGACGCCCGAGAAAGTCCTTGCGCCGCGACACGATCCAGTCCATGCCGAGATCGGCCGGGGTCATCGAGCCATCGGTGTCCTGGCCGACGATGATGAAGCCCTTCTCGGCGCGCAGCACGTGCATGGTCTCGGTGCCGTAGGCGGTGATGCCGGCCGGCTCGCCGGCCTCCAGCAGGGACTGCCACAGGTGGGCGCCGGCATTGGCGGGCACGTTGATCTCGTAGGCCAGTTCGCCGCTGAAGCTGATGCGGAACACCCGTGCCTCGACGCCGGCGGCACGACCGCGGCGCATGGACATGAAGGGAAAGGCCTGGCTGTCGAAGTCGATGTCCTGGCAGACCGCCTCGACCACCTCGCGGCTGCGCGGACCGGCCACCGAGGCCACCGCCCACTGGTCGGTCACCGAGGTCAGGTAGACCTTGAGCGAAGGCCACTCGGTCTGCAGCCACTGTTCCATCCAGCCGAACACGTGGGCGGCGCCGCCGGTGGTGGTGGTGAGATAGAAATGATCCTCGCCGAGGCGGGTGCTGACGCCGTCGTCCATGACCATGCCGTCCTCGCCGAGCATCAGCCCGTAGCGGCAGCGATCGATGCCAAGACCATCCCAGGCATTGGTGTAGATGCGGTTGAGAAACTCCGCCGCGTCCGGTCCACGCACCTCGATCTTGCCGAGGGTGGAGGCGTCCAGCAGGCCGACACCCTGCCGCACCGCCAGGCATTCCCGTGCCACCGCCATCGCCATGTCCTCGCCGTTGCGCGGGTAGTACCAGGGGCGTTTCCACTGGCCGACGTTCTCGAACTTTGCCCCGTTGGCCTCGTGCCAGGCATGCATGGCGGTGCGTCGCACCGGATCGAAAAGCTCCGGGCCGACATCGCGGGCGGCGATGGCGCCGAAGGTGACCGGGGTGTAGTTGGGACGGAAGGTGGTGGTGCCGATCTCGCCCGGGGAGCGGCCGAGGGCGGTGGCGAGAATGCCCATGCCGTTGATGTTGCCGGTCTTGCCCTGGTCGGTGCCGAAGCCGAGCGCGGTATAGCGCTTGACGTGCTCGATGGACTCGTAGCCCTCGCGCGCGGCCAGCAGGATGTCCGCTGCCGAGGTGTCGTTCTGCAGGTCGACGAACTGCTTCGGCCCGCGCCCCGGGGCGGTGCGGTCCGGCACCAGCCACAGCGGCTCGATGGCGGTGCCGCGGGGCTGCGCGGCGACCGGAGCCTGGCCGTGGCCGTCACCGAAACCGGCCAGGCGGGCGGCTTCGCAGCCCGCGGCATGGCCCTCGGCAAGGGCCTCGTCGAGGCCGAAACTGCCGCGGCAGGCGCCCGCGGAACGCTCCGCCTGCACGCTCCTGCCGGGGACGAAACAGGCTTTGTCGTCGTCGAACACCGGCCGCCCGCCGGATTGTGCATGCAGGTGCACGGCCGGGGAATGGCCGCCGGACACCGCCAGCAGGTCGCAGTTGATCACGTCCACCGCTTCGCCCAAGGCATCGCCGTCGCGGCGGAACACGGACACCCGGCGCAGGTGCCGGCCACCTTCGGCGCGGGCAACCACGCAGCCGGCATGCACCGGCACGCCGAGGGCGGCCACCGCGTCGTGGCGCTCGCCGCCGGTCGCGGCGCGGCTGTCCACCACCGCCAGCACCCGGGTGCCGGCATCGAGCAGGTCCAGGGCGGTGTCGTAGATGGCGTCGTTGTTGCCGAACACCACGGCCTCGTGACCGGGCAGCACGGCATAGCGCTTCAGGTAGGTGGACACCGCGCCGGCCAGCATGATGCCGGGCAGGTCGTTGTTGCCGAACACGAGCGTGCGCTCGATGGCACCGGTGGCCAGCACCACCTGGGCGGCGCGCACCCGCCAGGTGCGCTCGCGGCAGCCCCGGCGCAGGCGTACCGGCAGGTGATGGGTGATGCGCTGGTTCAGGGTCACGAAGTTGGCATCGTGGTAGCCGAAGGCCGTGGTGCGCGGCAGTACCGTGACCTCGTCCATGCCGGCGAGCTCGTCGCAGGCCCGTGCCAGCCACGCCAGCGCCGGGGCTTCGTCGATGCGGCCACGCTCGGCGAACAGCGAGCCCCCGGGCTCGGCCTGCTCGTCCACCAGCAGCACGCGGGCACCCGCGCGGCCGGCCGCCAGCGCCGCGGCCAGTCCCGCCGGCCCGGCACCCACCACCAGCACGTCGCAGTGCGCGTTGCGCCGTTCGTAGCGATCCGGGTCCGGCGCCATCGGCGACACGCCAAGACCGGCCGCGCGGCGGATGTGGCGCTCGTAGGTCATCCACAACGAACGCGGCCACATGAAGGTCTTGTAGTAGAACCCGGCCGGCAGCAGCCGCGAGAACCACGAGTTGACCACGCCGATGTCGTGCACCACGTCCGGCCAGCAGTTGACGCTGCGCGCGACCAGGTCATCGTACAGCTCTACCTGGGTGGCGCGGGGATTGGGCACCGTGTGCGCGTCCTCGTCGAGCTGGAAGATGGCGTTGGGCTCTTCGGCGCCGCAGCCGAGGATGCCGCGCGGACGGTGATACTTGAAGCTGCGCCCGACCAGGTGCACGCCGTTGGCCAGCAACGCCGAGGCCAGGGTATCGCCGGCATAGCCGCTGTAGGTGCGGTCGTTGAAGCGGAAGTCCACCGGGCGATCGCGGTCGATGCGGCCACCGTCGGCCAGCCGGGCGGTGTTCACGGGTTCTCCCCCGGGTC
Organism: uncultured Gammaproteobacteria bacterium; assembly: GCA_964350265.1. Taxonomy (GTDB): domain Bacteria; phylum Pseudomonadota; class Gammaproteobacteria; order Arenicellales; family CAJQKF01; genus BQJD01. The sequence continues at coordinate 9,823 of CAYGJZ010000098.1, forward strand.
CGTCTCACCGGGCCTGTAGACACCGTGGAAGCGGTAGCTCACGGTGTCGCGGACGGCGTTGAACCAGCGTCGGCAGCCGCCGCTGTGCACCCACTGCTCGCGGTGCAGGCCGCGGGTGTTGTCACGGAAGAACAGGTAGTCGCCCCACTCCTCGTCGGAGAGCTCGTCGGGGGCCAGCGGGCGCACGATGTGGGCCTCGCCGCCGTAGCTGAACTCGCTCTGGTCCCGTTCACCGCACCAGGGGCATTGGATCTTGAACATGGTGGCTCAGTGGGCGACGCCGGCGGCGCCGTGTTCGTCGATCAGGGCGCCGCTGTGGAAGCGGTCGATGGTAAAGGCGGCATTGACCGCATGGGGTTCGTCGCGGGCAATGGTGTGGGCGAAGGCCCAGCCCGATCCCGGGGTGGCCTTGAAGCCGCCGGTGCCCCAGCCGCAGTTGAAGTACAGCCCCTTGACCGGTGTCCTGGACAGGATCGGGCAGGCGTCCGGGCAGGTGTCGACGATGCCGCCCCACTGGCGCATCATGCGCACCCGGCTGAACAACGGGAACAGCGCCACGATGGCGGCGACGTTGCCCTCGATGGTCTGGAAGCTGCCGCGCTGGCCGTAGCCGGTGTAGCCGTCGATGCCAGCGCCGATGACCAGCTCGCCCTTGTCCGACTGGCTGATGTAGCCGTGCACCGCGTTGGACATGACCACGGTGTGCAGGATGGGCTTGATCGGCTCGGACACGAAGGCCTGCAGCGGGTGGCTCTCCAGCGGCAGGCGGAAGCCGGCCATCTCGGCCAGCACCCCGGAATGACCCGCCACCACCACCCCGAGCTTTGCTGCGCGGATGGTGCCGCGGGTGGTTTCCACGCCGCGCACCCGGCCGTCCTCGCGCAGTATCGCGGTGACCTCGCAGTTCTGGATGATGTCCACGCCCAGGCGATCGGCGGCACGGGCGAAGCCCCAGGCCACCGCGTCGTGCCGGGCGACGCCGCCGCGGGGCTGGAAGGAGGCGCCGAGCACCGGGTATCGGGTGTTCGGCGAGGTGTCCATGATCGGCACCTTCTGCTTGATCTCGGCGGGGCCGAGGAACTCGGCGTCGATGCCGTTCAGGCGGTTGGCATTGCAGCGACGGGAGATGTCGCGCAGGTCCTGCAGGGTGTGGCCCAGGTTCATCACCCCGCGCTGGCTGAACATGACGTTGTAGTTGAGCTCCTGGCTGAGACCCTCCCACAGCTTCAGCGACTTCTCGTACAGCGCCGCCGCCTCGTCCCACAGGTAGTTGGAACGCACGATGGTGGTGTTGCGGCCGGTGTTGCCGCCGCCGAGCCAGCCTTTCTCCAGCACCGCGATGCGGCCGACACGGTGCTCCTTCGCCAGGTAGTAGGCGGTGGCCAGGCCATGCCCGCCACCGCCGACGATGATGACGTCGTACTCCGTGGCCGGTTCCGGGCTGCGCCATGCCCTGCCCCACTGCTCGTGGTAGTGCAGGGCATTGCGCGCCAGGCTGAAGATGGAGTACCGGCTCATCGGCGCGTTGCGAACGATTGCCCGTGCGCGGCTAGCGGCGGTAGACCGGGAAGCGCGCGCACAGCGCCTTGACCTCGCCACGCACCCGCTCGATGACCGACTCGTTGTCGATGTCGTCGAGAATGTCGCAGATCCAGCCGGCGACCATGCGCATCTCGGCCTCGCCGAAGCCACGGGTGGTGGCGGCCGGCGAACCGATGCGCAGCCCGCTGGTGACGAAGGGCGAGCGCGGATCGCCCGGCACGGCGTTCTTGTTGACGGTGATGTTGGCGCGGCCGAGTGCGGCGTCGGCATCCTTTCCGGTGATGTCCTTGTCGATCAGGTCGAGCAGGAACAGGTGGTCGTCGGTGCCGCCGGAGACGATCTTGTAGCCGCGCTCCATGAAGGTGTCGGCCATGGCCCGGGCATTGGCCACCACCTGCTTCTGGTAGTCCTTGAAGTCGTCGCCGAGGGCTTCCTTCAGCGCCACCGCCTTGGCCGCGATGACGTGCATCAGCGGTCCGCCCTGGGTGCCGGGGAAGACCAGCGAATTGAGCTTCTTCTCGATCTCGGGGTTGGCCCGGGCCAGGATCAGGCCGCCGCGCGGACCGCGCAGCGTCTTGTGGGTGGTGGTGGTGACCACGTCCGCGATCGGCACCGGGTTGGGATACAGCCCGGCCGCCACCAGGCCGGCAACGTGGGCCATGTCGACGAACAGGTAGGCGCCGACCTCGTCGGCCACCTCGCGGAACTTCTGCCAGTCCATGATCCGCGAGTAGGCGGAAAAGCCGGCCACGATCATGCGTGGACGGTGCTCGCGGGCCAGCGCGGCCAGTTGTGCGTAGTCGACTTCGCCGGTGCTTTCGTCGAGGCCGTACTGGACCGCGTTGTAGATCTTGCCGGAAAAATTGACCTTGGCGCCGTGGGTGAGGTGGCCGCCATGGGCCAGGCTCATGCCGAGCACCGTGTCATGGGGTTCCAGCAGGGCCATGTAGACCGCGGCGTTGGCCTGCGAACCGGAATGCGGCTGCACGTTGGCATAGTCCGCGCCGAACAGTGCAAGGGCACGGTCGATGGCGAGCTGCTCGGCGACGTCGACGAACTCGCAGCCACCGTAGTAGCGCTTGCCCGGATAGCCCTCGGCGTACTTGTTGGTCAGCACCGAACCCTGGGCCATGAGTACCCGCGGGCTGGTGTAGTTCTCCGATGCAATCAACTCGATGTGTTCTTCCTGGCGCCGTTCTTCGGCAACCATGGCGGTCCACAGGTCGGGATCGAAATCCTCGATCTTCTGTGACATCTCGAACATTCGTATGCTCCGTATCTGGTTGGCTCCGTGACAGGTACTGCCGGTGCCTTCAAGGCGGGCCATAGCCTAAGGCGGCAGGGAGGGGCAATCGCGTCACCGAACGACGTGCAGTTGCCGGCCGGCGACGACGAGCGCGACAGGATACCATCGTCGGCCCCCGGCTTCCGAGCCGGTGACGCCAAGC
>CAYGJZ010000099.1:0-6106 GCA_964350265.1 uncultured Gammaproteobacteria bacterium
TGGGCGGCGTGATGACCAAGCTGATCGAGAAGAACACCACCATCCCGACCAAGGCGCAGCAGGTGTTCTCCACCGCCGACGACAACCAGACCGCGGTCACCGTGCACGTGATGCAGGGCGAGCGCGAGATGGCGCAGCACAACAAGTCGCTGGGCCGCTTCGATCTCAGCGACATCCCGCCGGCCCCGCGCGGCGTGCCGCAGATCGAGGTTGCCTTCGACATCGATGCCAACGGCATCCTGCACGTCTCCGCCAAGGACAAGGCGACCGGCAAGGAGAACAAGATCGTCATCAAGTCCAGCTCCGGCCTGTCCGACGACGAGATCGAGCGGATGGTGGCCGACGCCGAGCAGCATGCGGACGAGGACCGTCGTGCCCGCGAGCTGGTCGAGGCGCGCAACAAGGCCGAGGCGCTGATCCACAGCGTCAACAAGACCCTGGCCGATTCCGGCGACAAGGTCGACGCGGCCGAGCGCGAGCGCATCGAGGCGGCGGTGAAGGAACTGGAAGAGGCCAATGCCGGCGACGACGTCGAGGCGATCAACGCCAAGAGCAACGCCCTGGCCGAGGCCAGCCACAAGCTCGCCGAGCAGATGTATGCCCAGGCCGCGGGTGACGAGGCCGGTGGCGAGGGTGATGGCAACGGCAAGGCCAATGCCGCCGGCGACGACGACGTGGTCGATGCCGAGTTTGAAGAGGTCAAGGATAAGAAGGATAATTCCTGATCCATCCTTGACGGTTGCAGCCGAAGCGCATGGAGGCCGCGGTCAACCGCTCGACAACGTGGGCAGGTCGCCGGGTTCGGCGACCTGCCCCGTTGCGTTTCGTAACTGACAAAAAGCACGGCGACGAGTTTCATGTCCAAGCGTGACTACTACGAGGTGCTGGGCGTTTCCCGCGACGCCGACGCCGCCGAGATCAAGAAGGCCTATCGTCGCCTGGCGATGAAGTACCACCCGGACCGGAACCCGGACGACGAGCAGGCCCAGCACCAGTTCACCGAGGCCAAGGCCGCCTTCGAGGTTCTCTCCGACCCGCGCAAGAAGCAGGCCTACGACCAGTTCGGCCATGCCGGGGTGGATGCCACCGCCGGCGGTGGCGGCGGCGGCTTCCAGGGCGGCTTCGGCGACATCTTCGGGGATATCTTCGGCGACATCTTCGGCGGTGGCGGTCGGCGCGGCGCCGGTCGTGGCGCCGACCTGCGGGTCTCGCTGGAACTGTCGCTGGAAGAGGCGGTGCGCGGCACCGAGGCGGAGATCTCCGTGCCCACCATGGAGCACTGCGACACCTGCGACGGCTCCGGCGCACGGCCCGGCAGTTCGCCGACCACCTGCCCGACCTGTCACGGCCAGGGGCAGGTGCGCATGCAGCAGGGCTTCTTCTCCATCCAGCAGCCCTGCCCGCAGTGTCGCGGCCGTGGCAAGGTGATCGAGGATCCCTGCCGCGAGTGCCAGGGCCAGGGCCGCGTGCGGCGCACCCGCACGCTGTCGGTGAAGGTGCCCGCCGGGGTCGACGAGGGCGACCAGATCCGCCTGTCCGGCGAAGGCGAGGCCGGCGCCGGTGGCGGCAGCGGCGACCTGTACGTGCAGATCGCGCTGACGCCGCACCCGATCTTCACCCGCGACGGCGACAACCTGTACTGCGAGATGCCGGTGAGCTTTGCCACCGCGGCGCTGGGCGGCGAGCTGGAAATCCCCACCCTGGAAGGCCGCGCCTCGCTGAAGGTGCCCGCCGAGACGCAGACCGAGAAGCTGTTCCGGCTGCGCGGCAAGGGGGTGCGCAACGTGCGCTCCGGTGCCCAGGGCGATCTCTACTGCCGCCTGCGGGTGGAAACCCCGGTGCACCTGAACCGGCGCCAGAAGGAACTGCTGCGCGAGTTCGACGAATCCACCCGCGAGGGCGGCGGCCGTCACCGGCCGCAGGAACGCGGCTGGACCGACAAGATCAAGTCGTTCCTCGACGACCTCGTCTCCTAGGGCATCCGCCGTGACACCCGGCACACGCCGCCGACCCCGCCGATGACCGCCTCGCCGCATACCGGGCCTGTCGCCGGCGCATCGGCGGCCGACGTCGACATTCTCGTCACCGGCGCCAACGGCCAGGTCGGCCATGCCCTCGGCACCCTCGACTGGGGCGGTGCCCGGGTGCACAGCCTCGGCCGCGCCGCGCTCGACCTCGGCGACCCGGAGGCGGCGGCCCGGGAGGTCGCCCGCCTGCGTCCGGCGGTGGTCATCAATGCCGCCGCCTACACCGCGGTGGACCGCGCCGAGTCCGAGCCGGCACTGGCCTACCGGGTCAATGCCGAGGCGCCCGCCGCCATCGCCCGCGCGGTGGCCGGCTACGGTGGGCTGCTGGTGCACTACTCCACCGACTACGTCTTCGACGGCACCGCCAGCCGTCCCTACCGCGAGGACGATGCCACCGCCCCCAGCGGGGTCTACGGCGCCTCCAAGCTGGCCGGGGAGCAGGGCATTGCCGACAGCGGCTGCGACCACCTGGTGCTGCGCACCAGCTGGGTGTACTCCTACCGCGGCGGCAACTTCCTGCGCACCATGCTGCGCCTCGCCGCCGAGCGCGACACCCTGACGGTGGTCGCCGACCAGGCCGGCACGCCCACCTACGCGGTGGACCTGGCGCGGTTGACCCGCGACATGCTGCGCGCCCTCGGCACGCGCCGTGATCCCGGCGTCCTTGGCGTCTACCACCTCGGCAACGAGGGCCAGACCACCTGGCATAGCTTCGCCCGGGAGATCCTGCGCGGCGCCGGCCACCAGCAGGTCGCGGTCGAGCCCATCACCACCGCCGACTATCCGACCCCCGCCCGCCGTCCCGCCTACTCGGTGCTCGACAAGGGCCGCGCGGTGCGGACCTTCGGCCTGTCCATTCCCACCTGGCAGGACGGCCTGGCACGCTGCCTCGCCCACCCGGACCGTGTCGCCGCCTGACACCGCCGAGGATCGGCCGGCGGACGACGACCTGGTCGCGTCCAGCGCCAGTGCCCGCGCGCTGGGCGAGGAAGGCCCCTTCGCCCAGGGATTCGACGGCTTCCGGTCACGTCACGCCCAGCAGGCCATGGCCGCCCGGGTGGAGCGGGCCATCGCCGCGCGCAGCGTGCTGGTGGCCGAGTCCGGCACCGGCACCGGCAAGACCTTCGCCTACCTGGTGCCGGCCCTGCTCAGCGGTTCGAAGGTCATCGTCTCCACCGGCACCAAGCACCTGCAGGACCAGCTCTACCACAAGGATCTGCCGGCGGTGCGCGACATTCTCGGCGCCCCGGCCAAGGTCGAGCGGCTCAAGGGACGCGCCAACTACCTGTGCCTGCATCGCCTGGAACAGGCCGACAACCTGCTCTTCCACGAAGCCCGCGATGCCGCCGACCTGGCCAGGGTGCGCGACTGGTCGCGACGCACCGACAGCGGCGACATCGCCGAAGTCCCCGGCATCGGCGACGACGCCTCCATCTGGCGTTCGCTGACCACCGGCGCCGACAGTTGCCTGGGCTCGCGCTGCGAGCTGGTCAATCGCTGCTTCGTCTACAAGGCCCGCCGCCGGGCGATGAGCGCCGACGTGGTGGTGGTCAACCACCACCTGTTCTTCTCCGACATCGCGCTCAAGGAGGAGGGCTTCGGCGAGGTGCTGCCCGAGTACGACTGCGTGATCTTCGACGAGGCCCACCTGGTGCCGGAAGTGGCCGCGCAGTTCTTCGGCTTCGGCTTCAGCAGCTCGGCACTGCGCACGTTGCTGCGCGACGTCGCGGTGGCCGAGTCCGCCGACGCCAGCGGCGTCGACTTCGATGCCCCGGTGCGCCAGGTGGAGCGCGCGCTGAACGAACTGGTACTGGCGGTGGGCGCCGACCGTCGCGGCGAGTGGGCGGAACTGGCGGCGGTACCGGGCTTCGCCGAGGCCCGCGAAAAGCTGGCCGGCCAGTTGGCCGTGCTCGGCGAGGCCCTGGCCGAGGGCGCCGTGGCCGGCGAGGATCTCGAGGCCGTGCACCGCCGCTGCAGCGCCATGATCGCCGTGCTCGCCGCCTTCGATGCCGAGGGCCATGACGACCTCGTGCTGTGGTACGAGGCCGGCAAGCGCAACCTCAGCCTGCAGGCGACGCCGATCTCGGTGGCCGAGCCGCTGCGCGAGCGGCTGTTCAGCCAGCCGCTGGCGGTGGTGTTCACCTCGGCCACCCTGTGCGCCGAGGGCAGCGGTGCGCATTTCCGCCAGGCGGTGGGCATCGGCGAGGCCGACGTGGCCATCTGGCACAGCCCCTTCGACTATCCCCGACGGTCCATGCTCTACGTGCCCGAGGGCATGCCCGACCCGGCCAGCGACCGGTTCGCCGAGGCCATGGTGGCCGAGGTGCTGCCGGTGCTGCGTGCCTCGCGCGGCCGCGCCTTCGTGCTGTTCACCAGCTACCGGGTGCTCGGCGAGGTGCAGCGCCTGCTGGCCGCGCGGGAGGAGTTCCCGCTGCTGGTCCAGGGCGAGGCGCCCAAGCAGGTGCTGGTGAAGCAGTTCCGTGCCACCGAGCGCGGCGTGCTGCTCGGCACCGCCAGCTTCTGGGAGGGCGTCGACGTCAAGGGCGAGGCGCTGGTCTGCGTGGTCATCGACAAGTTGCCGTTCTCCTCGCCCTTCGACCCGGTCAACCGCGCCCGGCTGCGGCACATCGAGGAAGGCGGCGGCAGCGCCTTCAACGACTACCTGTTGCCGCGCGCCATCCTCACCCTGAAGCAGGGCGCCGGCCGGCTGATCCGCGACGAAGAGGACTACGGCGTCTTGATGATCTGCGATCCGCGCATCGTCAGCCGCGGCTATGGCCGACAGTTCCTCGACGCCCTGCCGCCGATGTCGCGCAGCCGCAGGATCGAGCGCGTGGAACGCTTCTTCGAACACTTCCGCAGCCAGGCATCACCGTGAAGCTCCTCGCCATCGATACCGTCACGCCGACCTGTTCGGCGGCACTGCTGGTGGACGGCACCTGCCGCGTGCGGGTGGAGACGGCGGCCAACCGCCATTCCGCCCTGGTCCTGCCCATGGTCGACACGCTGCTGGCCGAGGCCGGCCTGGCGCTGGCCGACCTGGACGCGCTGGCCTTCGACCGCGGGCCGGGTTCCTTCACCGGCCTGCGCATCGGCGCCGGGGTGATCCAGGGACTGGCCTTCGCCACCTCGTTGCCGGTGATCGGCGTGTCCTCGCTGGAAGCGCTGGCGGCGGGCTCCGGGTATCGCCGGGTGCTGGCCGCGGTGGACGCGCGCATGGGCCAGGTCTACTGGGCCGAGCTGGCGCTGGGCGAGGACGGCGAGGTGATCGGCGACGGCGCGCCGGCGGAACATCTCGGCAGCCCGGCCGAGGTGCGCCTGTCGCGCCCCGGCGCGGCCGGGGATTTCCACGGTGTCGGCAGCGGCTGGGATGCCCACGGCGCGGTGCTGTCGGAAGTCCTTGGCGGGATGTCCTTCAGCGAAGGGCGCCAGCCGATGGCGGGGGACGTGGCCCGCATCGCCGCCCGCCGGCTGGCCCGGGGCGAGGGAATGGACGCGGTGCAGGCGCTGCCGGTCTACCTGCGCGAGAAGGTCACCGACCAGGGCGGGGGGGCCTAGCAGAGCACGTCGAAACGGCCACTGCTGCGCTGGCGGCCGTCGATGTAGACGCGCACCGTCCACTCGCCGATGAAGATGCGCATGCCGTGGGAGGGGTCGAAGGTGCGCGCGATGCCGGAGTCTTCCGGCGCATGCAGCCGCATCCAGCCCCAGATCAGGGTGTCGCCGCTGGAGGCATAGGCATTGAACTGGGTCAGTTCCTGGCGATCGCCGCGCGGGTCGATCCAGTGGATCTCGATCTGGTGATCCCCCGCCTCGAGGCCACGGGTCTCGATCAGCGCGTAGATGGTGTCCGAGCAGGTGAACTCGGTTTCCATGGTCTTGCGCGGCACGTTGTTGTCGACGCGGGTGCTGAAACTGGTGAACACCTCGGCGGCGCCGGCGTTTCCGGCGAACAGGCAGGCGGCAAGGAGCAGTCCCGGCACGGGCCGCCGGCCGGGGCGCCGCCGCGCACCCCGGGAATCATCGGGCTTTGGCATGATCGCTGAACGGTATCGGGAATAGGGTGTCTTCGCAAGACG
>CAYGJZ010000099.1:6206-12662 GCA_964350265.1 uncultured Gammaproteobacteria bacterium
CGGGCTTTGGCATGATCGCTGAACGGTATCGGGAATAGGGTGTCTTCGCAAGACGTGGCGCAAGACGCGACCCAGGCCGCGCCGACCGCCGCGTCGACCGTTTGTCGGTCCCGCGCTGCCGGGAATCCTGCCGGGGGCTGACCACGGCGGCGCGAGGCGATATCATCGCGAAAAGCATCGCCAGGCGCGACGCGCCACGGGCAGATGCAGGGTGCAGGGACGGCACTTTGTTGAGAAGATGCTCCAAAACTTGATAATAATCGGTTAAATTAGCGGGGATTTGTCCGTGGACGCATGGTCATCATGAGCATTTTGTTAGGGAGGAAGTCATTCATGCGACGATTGTTTCCGGCGCTTCTCGCGTCGCTCGTGCTGGCCGCCTGCAGCAGCGGCGGGGGAGAATCCGACAGCGGCAGCGGCGTGGCCGGTTTCAATGCCGGAACCACCGGTCTCGTGCTCATCGCCACGGTCACCCCGGACACCTTCAGCTCCGATGCCTTCACCAGCGACTGCACGGAACCGCCGGACGATGTCTTCGAGCAGCGCATCAACACCGATTTCGGTGATGCCAACATCATCATCCGCGATACCTCGCTGGTGTCCACCAACCAGAACAAGGGCGTGGTGTTCAACACCTACACGGTGAGCTTCAGCCCGGTCAGTCCCGGCGCCCCGGCGCTGACCACGCGCAGCCACGGCCAGAGCATTCCCATCTTCCTCGGCACCGCCTCCGAGGCCAGCGCCGATACCCAGGTGGTGCTGGTGGAGCTGGATACCACCAAGGCCGAGTTCCGCGCCAAGAATCCGTCCGGCGCGGTGTTCACCTACAACATCGTGGTGACCTTCCGCGGCAGCCGCATCGACACCGGGGCGGCGGTCAGCGTGACCGCGCGCACCACCATGGAGATCGGCGAGTTCTGCAACGCCACGCTCTAGTGGCCGGCGGGGCGGCGCCGGGCCGCCCCGCGATCAATCCTCCGCGGAGCCGCCGTCCCCGTCCGGCGTCTCCTCGGCAGCCGCCGGTCGCAGGCAGGTGATGCGGGCGATGTCCACCGCCGAGTTGCCCGACTTGACGATCTCGATGACGATGTTGCCGAGCTTGATGCTGGTGCCGGGGTTGGGCACGTCCTCGAGCACTTCCAGCAGCAGCCCGTTCAGCGTCTTCGGCCCGTCGGTGGGCAGTTCCCAGCCCATCTTGCGGTTCAGGTCGCGGATGTTGGCCCGCGCATCCACCAGGAAGGTGTCCTCCGATTCCACGTGCACGTCTTCCGACACGCCGGGCACCTGGCTGGTGAACTCGCCGACGATTTCCTCGAGGATCTCGTCCAGCGTGACCAGCCCGCGGATGTCGCCGAACTCGTTGACCACCAGCGCGCACTGCCGACGGTGCTCCTGCATGCGCAGCAACTGTTCGGTCAGGCGGGCGCCCTCGGGCAGGAACAGCGGCTCGCGGATCACCGCGAGGAACTGCTCGCGGGTCAGTTCGCCCTCCTGGAACTGGTGCAGCACGTTGCGCAGGTGTACCTCGCCGACGATGTGATCGAGGTTGCCGCGGTACACCGGCAGCCGGGTGTGGTGGCTGGTGGCGAGCTGGTCGAGGATGTCGTCCCATTCGTCTTCCAGGTCGATGCCCTCGATGCTGCTGCGCGGCACCATCACGTCCTCCACCGTGATCGCCTCCAGTTCCAGGATGCGCAGCAGCATGTCCTGGTGGGACTTGGGGATCAGGGCGCTGGACTGCTTGAGCATGGTGCGCAGCTCGTCCGGACCGAGGCGGTCCTCGCGCCGTGCCAGGTCGATGCCGAACAGGCGCGGCAACAGCGCGCCGACCTTGTTCACCAGCAGCACCACCGGGTGGGCGACGCGCTGCAGGAAGACCAGCACGTAGACGGCGCGGAAGGCAATCAGTTCCGGGTACAGCGCGGCCACCGTCTTCGGCGGGATCTCGGCGAAGATCAGGATGATCAGCGTGATCGCCCCGGTGGCGAAGGCGATGGCCACCTCGCCGGCCACCTTGAGGGCGATCACCGTGGCCACCGCGGCGGCGGCGTTGTTGACCAGGTTGTTGCCGAGCAGGATGGTGCCGAGCAGGCGGTCGGTGTGTTCGAGCAGGTCGAGGGCGTGACGCGCGGCCTTGTGGCCGTTGTCGGCGAGATGGTTCAGCCGGTAGCGGTTGAGCGACATCATCGCCGTTTCCGATGCCGAGAAGAACGCCGACAGGGCGACCAGCACCACCAGCAGCAGGCCGAGCCAGAGCAGGGAGACATCATCCATGGTGCATTCCCCGTTGGCGCGGCCCCGGAGGTTCGGGGTCCAACTCGGCCTCGGCGTCGGCGGGCGGAGCGCCGCCCGGTCGACTGCCCGTCGGATGCGTGAGCGGTTCAGGCATCGAGCTTTCTCCGCAGGATCTCGTTCACCTGGCGCGGGTCGGCCTTGCCCTGGCTTTGCTTCATGACCTGTCCGACCAGGAAGCCAAGCACCTTCGGATTGCCCTCGCGGTACTGGGCGACCTGGGCCTCGGCGGCCGCCAGCACCTGGTCGACGATGGCCTCGATGGCGCCGGAGTCGCTGATCTGCTTCAGGCCGCGGGACTCGATGATGCTGTCCGGGTCGCCGCCTTCCCGCCACAACTGGCCGAACACGTCCTTGGCGATCTTGCCGGAAATGGTGCCGTCCTCGATGCGGTCCAGCAGTCGCGCCAGCATGGCCGGGGGCAGGGGCACCTGGTCGATGCCGATGCCGTCGCGGTTGAGCGCCGCGGCCAGTTCACCGCCGACCCAGTTGGCCACCGTGCGGCCATCCGCCGACGTGGCCTGGCAGGCGGCCTCGAAGTAGTCGGCCACGGCCCGCTCGGTGACCAGTGTGGCGGCATCGGCCTCGCGCAGGGCATAGGCCTCGACGAAGCGCTGCTGCTTGGCCTCGGGCAGTTCCGGCATGCCGGCCCGCGCGGCCTCGACGAAGGCGTCGTCGATGACCAGCGGCGGCAGGTCCGGGTCGGGGAAGTAGCGGTAGTCGTGGGCTTCTTCCTTGCCGCGCATGGGCCGGGTCTCGTCGCGGTCGGGGTCGTACAGGCGGGTTTCCTGCACCACTTTGCCGCCGCCGTCGACGATGTCCACCTGGCGCTCGATCTCGTAGCGGATGGCGCGCTCGACGAAGCGGAAGGAGTTGATGTTCTTCAGCTCCGTGCGGGTGCCAAGCGTTTCGTCGCCGACTCGCCGGATGGAGACGTTGGCGTCGCAGCGGAACGAGCCTTCCTGCATGTTGCCGTCGCAGATGCCGAGGTAGCGCACCAGGGTGTGCAGCTTGCGCAGGTAGGCCACTGCCTGGGCGGCGCTGCGCATGTCCGGATCGGAGACCACTTCCAACAGTGGCGTGCCGGCGCGGTTCAAGTCGATGCCGGTCATGCCGTGGAAGTCCTCGTGCAGCGACTTGCCGGCGTCTTCCTCGAGATGGGCGCGGGTGATGCCCACCCGCAGCGCTTCGCCGTCGACCTCGATGTCGAGGTGGCCGCGACCGACGATGGGCACCTCGTACTGGCTGATCTGGTAGCCCTTGGGCAGGTCCGGGTAGAAGTAGTTCTTGCGTGCGAAGATCGAGCGCTGGTTGATCTGCGCATGCACCGCCAGGCCGAACTTCACCGCCATGGCCGCGGCCTCGCGGTTCATCACCGGCAGTACGCCGGGCAGGGCGATATCCACCGCGTTGGCCTGGGTGTTGGGCGCGGCACCGAAGGCGGTGGCGCTGCCGGAGAAGATCTTGCTGCGGGTGGCCAGTTGCACGTGCACCTCCAGCCCGATGACGCTCTCGTAGCTCATGCGAAGGCCCCCGGGATCTGGCGATGGAAGTCGCTCACCGACTGGTAGCGATGGGCGACGTTGAGCAGCCGCGCCTCGGACAGGTAGGGTCCGACCAGTTGCAGGCCCACCGGCAGGCCGCCGCGGTCGAAGCCGGCGGGCAGCGAGATGCCGGGCAGGCCGGCCAGGTTGACGGTGTTGGTGAAGATGTCGTTCAGGTACATGGATACCGGGTCGGCGGTCTTCTCGCCGAGGGCAAAGGCGGTGGTCGGGGTGGTCGGCCCGGCGATCACGTCGCACTCGCGGAAGGCGCGTTCGAAGTCCTGGGCGATCAATGCGCGGATCTTCTGCGCCTTCAGGTAGTAGGCATCGTAGTAGCCGGAGGACAGCGCGTAGGTGCCGATCATGATGCGTCGCTTGACCTCCTCGCCGAAACCCTCGGCACGGCTGCGCTCGTACAGGTCGGCCAGGTCCACCGGGTCCTCGGCGCGGTAGCCGTAGCGCACGCCGTCGAAGCGGGCCAGGTTGGAGGAGGCCTCCGCCGGGGCGATGACGTAGTAGCAGGGAATGCCCGCGGCGCTGTTCGGCAGCCGCACCGGCACGGTGCTGGCGCCGAGCTCGCCGAGCCGGGCAATGGCGGCTTCCACCGCGGTGGCCACCTCGGGATCGACGCCGTCTTCGAAGAACTCCGCCGGCAGGCCGATGCGCAGGCCGTCGATGCGGTCCTCCAGGTGGCCGCGGGTGGGTTCCAGGGCCCGCTCGAGGCTGGTGGCGTCGCGCGGATCGTGGCCGGACATGGCGTCGAGCAGCAGGGCGGCGTCGGCGGCGTTCTGCGCCACCGGTCCGGCCTGGTCCAGCGACGAGGCGAAGGCGATGATGCCGTAGCGGGACACCCGGCCATAGCTCGGCTTCAGGCCGGTGAGGCCGCAGAAGGCCGCGGGCTGGCGAATCGAGCCGCCGGTGTCGGTGCCGGTGGCGGCGGGCACCAGGCGCGCGGCCACCGCCGCCGCCGAGCCGCCGGAGCTGCCGCCGGGCACGCGGGCGGTGTCCCAGGGGTTCTTCACCGGGCCGTACCAGGAAGTCTCGTTGGACGAGCCCATGGCGAACTCGTCCATGTTGGTCTTGCCGAGGGTCACCGCGCCGGCGGCGGCCAGCCGTTCCACCACCGTGGCATCGTAGGGGGAGACGAAGTTGTCCAGCATGCGCGAGCCGCAGCTGGTCTTCACCCCGGCGGTGCAGAAGATGTCCTTGTGGGCGATGGGCAGACCGGCCAGCGGCGGTGCATCGCCGGCGGCCAGTCGGCGGTCGGCCTCGCCGGCGGCGGTCAGCGCGCGCTCGGCGTCGACGCTGATGAAGGCATTGAGATCGCTGGCGGCCTCGATGCGGTCCAGGAAGTGCCGGCACAGCTCGACGGCGGAGATTTCCTTCGCGCGCAGCAGGGCGGCCAGTTCGGTCAGGCTGTGGTGATGAAGCATGTCGGTGTTCGGTCGCGGCCGCTGGCCGGTTTACTCGATGACCCGGGGCACCAGGTACAGGCCCTGGTCGGCGGCCGGCGCGATGGCGAGGAAGTCCTCGCGGCGATCGCTCTCGGTGACCTCGTCGGCGCGCAGCGTCAGCGAGACGTCCAGCGGGTGGGCCATGGGCTCGATGGCGTCGGTGTCCACCGCGTTCATCTGCTCGACCAGGTCGAGGATGCGGCTGAGGTTGCCGGCATAGCCGGCCAGTTCGTCGTCGTCCACGCGCAGCCGGGCGAGGCGGGCGATGTGGCGAACGTCGTCGTTGGAAATGCTCATGGTGTTCCGAACGTGGTGAAGCGTCTCCGCCGTCCGCGCCGGGCTGCGACGCGGAACATTGCATGGGTAGCGGCGGGGCGAAATATGATATTTTATCCAATCTCGCGCGGCGTTACCTGCCCAAATCGGGTTCTCGGCCCGTTACCCGCTGCTGCCGCGGTACCGACCGTCCACGGTTTTTTCGTTGAACCGCCTGCACCGGGTTGCTAAATTACCGCGGTTCCAAGTTCCAACTCCCCTTCCACACCCCCGGCTGATCATGTTTCTCAAGCGCCTCCTCGGTCTGTTCTCCAACGACCTCGCCATCGACCTTGGCACCGCGAACACGCTCATCTACGTGCGCGACCGGGGAATCATCCTCAACGAGCCGTCGGTGGTGGCCATTCGCCACGTCAGCCACGGCGGCGGCAACAAGACGGTGCTGGCGGTCGGTTCCGACGCCAAGCTCATGCTCGGCCGCACGCCGGGCTCCATCCAGGCCATCCGGCCGATGAAGGACGGCGTCATCGCCGACTTCACCATCACCGAGGTGATGCTGAAGTACTTCATCCGCAAGGTGCAGGAAAACCGCTTCTTTTCCAGTCCGCGCATCGTCATCTGCGTGCCCTGCGGCTCCACCCAGGTGGAGCGCCGCGCCATCCGCGAATCGGCCCTCGGCGCCGGCGCCCGCGAGGTCTACCTGATCGAGGAGCCGATGGCGGTGGCCATCGGCGCCAACCTGCCGGTGGCCGAGCCCACCGGCTCGATGGTGGTGGACATCGGCGGCGGCACCACCGACGTCGCCGTCACGTCGATGGGCGGCATGGTCTGCCCCGAGGTGCTGCCGGTGGACCGAGATTCCTTCGACGAGTACATCATCACACACGAGC
>CAYGJZ010000100.1:0-12390 GCA_964350265.1 uncultured Gammaproteobacteria bacterium
CAGCAGGGGCATCAGGTACATGGGTACCTGCCACAGGCCGACGAAGGTGATGAAGTCGTCGGGCAGCAGGGCGCCGGCCACGGCCAGCAGCATGCCGAGGTTGCGGTAGGAACACAGCAGGCCCGCGGTCCAGGCGAAGCGACGCTGGTGTCGTGCGAAGACGACGGCGGTCACGGCGAACTGGCCGAGATGGATGGCGAAGGCCAGCAACAGCAGCATGGCCATGGCCACGGGGGCGCCGAGGATGCGCGGACCAATGCCCTCCATCACGGCGATGGCGAACAGGCACAGGAACACCACCGCGCCATGGCGCACCAGTGGCTGACGCTGCACGGCCTGTCGCACCGCGGGACGCCACTGGCAGGCCAGGGCAATGGCCATGGGCAGGACCAGGAAGACGAGCAGCCGCCACAGGTAGCCGGCGAGATCGAAGCCGGCGGCCTCGCCGCGCACCCAGCCGGCGAGCAGCGGCAGGGTCAACGGCATCAACAGCATCGAGGCCAGGGTGCCGCGCAGTGCCATGCCCTCGTCCAGTTGCATCAGCCGCGCGAAGGCGGCGGAGCCGAACAGGCTGCCGGCGCAGGCGGTGTAGAAGGCGATCAGGGTCGCCGGGCCGCCGAGGGGCGTGTACAGGTGGAGGATGCCGACGGCCACGGGCAGCGCGAGGAGCTGCCACAGGGCCACGACGAGCACCGCGGCGAGGTCCTCGCGCAGGGCCGACAACACCTTCGGCAGGTCGATGAGCAGCAGCGTGCACAGCATCAGCGCGAAGATGCTGGGGAACAGCAACGGCCGCGCCAGCGCGGCCAGCGGTGGCAGGCAGATGCCGACCAGCACCGACAGTGCCAGCCAGTGGCCCGGACTCATGGCCATGGACCGCCAAGCCGTGCCGCCGATGTTCACGGTGTCGGCAGCGGCAGGGTGTCGGTGTCGACCACCTGGTGCACGACGCCGGCGGCGAGCAGTTCCCCCGGCGTGGGGAACCACATCTCGTTGCCGGGCTTGTCGAACACGCGGGCGAGGAAGCCGTCGTCGATCTGCCGGTCGCGGTACCAGCGACGATCCTTCTCCTGCTCGGCATCGGCATCGAGGTAGCCCAGCGCCTTCACCGAGTCGTAGCGGTACTGGTGAAAGCCGAGGCGGGCGCCGGCGGCCAGGTAGCGACGCCGCCCGGCGATGTAGGCGGTGGTGCAGGCGGAATAGCAGCCGGTCAGCGAGTAGGTGTCGAGATCGCGTTCGCGGATCACCCGGGCAACGCCGCGTCCCTCGTAGACGCGACCGCCGGTGCTGTCGAGGACCAGCGCGGTGATGCCGGGGTGCTGGTCCAGCCAGTGTTCCAGCGCGCGCGTGGTGCCGTTCTGCATGTCGCCGGCGAGGCGGGCGACGCCTTCGCCGAGCATGCTGATGTCGTAGACCCGGCGGGTCTGCGCCTGCCATCGATGGTCGAACTCGATGGCGTTGGCGCGGGCACCGATGCGTTGTACCGCGGCCACCGTCTCCAGCACCGCGGCGAGCACGGCGGCGATGACCAGTGCCTGCACCAGGCGGCCGAGCACCGGGTTGCCGTAGTGGAGCAGGTAGCGTTCGCAGCTGCGCATGACACCGGTGCCGAGGACCAGCAGCAACGGCAGCCAGACCACCAGTGCATAGGCCGCCACCAGGCCATAGGCGAAGGCGGCGTGGTCCTCGACCAGGCCGACCAGGGGGTCGAGCAGCCACCAGGCGGCGAGGAAGGGCGGCAGGAAGAAGCCGAACACCGAGCGGGCCAGGGTCTGCTCGCCGCGCCAGTGGGTGGCCAGGGCGCGCCACGATGCGGGGCGGACGACGCCGTCTCGGCGCTGGCGTTCGTCCATGCCCGCGGGCTCAGAACGGCAGGGTCAGCCGCTGGTTGATGCGCGAGGTGTTTTCGCTCTCGGCAGACTCGGCACCCGGCAACGGCGCCGACTCCGGCAACGGCACGGCCTCGGAGGTCTCTGCCAGCGGCGGCAGGGGCGGCAGCGCATCGCTGTCCGAGGCCACCGGCAGGTTGTCGAAGGCATTGCCCTCGCTCACCGCCTCGGCCGGGCTGTCGAGCCCGGGACGACGGATGGTCAGGGTTTCCAGTTCGCCGCTGCGCTCGATCAGCACGCGGTCGCGCTGCACCTCGACCAGCACGGCGTCGGTACGGCCGACGGGCTGGCCCACGCGCACCACCTGCTGGCGACCGCGATCGGCCTCGATCAGCGCCATGCCGGCGTCGGCGCGGCCCTTCGTGATGACCCCGACCAGTTTCAGGTTGAGCCGGGTCGGCGGCGCCTCCCGACGCACCACCGGGGCCTGCCGTGGCGGCGTGCCGAACAGGTGGGCGTCGGCCAGGGCGTCGATGTCCACGCCGTCGTCGGACAGCGCCACCTCGTCGACCTCGATGCTGGCCGCCGGCAGGGGCATGCCGTGCAGCACGCCACGCTGCCAGGCATCGTGGGCGACCCAGGCCAGGGCCGCCAGGGCGAGTCCGTTCAGCAGCAGGGCCGTCAGTCCTTTTCCAAGTGAATTCAACATATTGCCATTGTACGGGCGATTTCACCGGGTTCACAAGGCAGGCTTGGCGTTGGCCGGCCCCTCGTTGACAAGGCAAGCCCGGCTGGATTATTTTGCGGCGCAACAATGATGCAGCGCAACAGCACGGCGGCGCGGCCATTGTTTCTGTTCAATACCGGATACCAACATGAGCAACAAGACTGCATTGATTACCGGGGGCACCGGGGGACTGGGCACGGCCATCTGCAAGGCGCTGGCCGCGCGTGGCGACCGCGTCATCGCCTGCCACCTGCCGGCGGATGCCGAGGCGGCCCGCAAGTGGCAGGAAGAACTGCGCGAGGAAGGTCACCACGTCGAGGTCATCGCCGGTGACGTCTCCTCCTTCGAGGACACCCGCCGCATGATCGCCGAGATCGAGTCCAACTGGGGCTGGGTGGACATCCTCGTCAACTGTGCCGGCATCACCCGCGACAAGACCCTGCGCAAGATGGACGAGAAGGACTGGGACGACGTTGTCAGCGTCAACCTCGGCAGCGTGTTCAACGTGACCCGCCAGGTCATCGAGGGCATGATCGAGCGCGGCTTCGGGCGCATCGTCAACATCTCCTCGGTCAACGGCCAGCGCGGCCAGTTCGGCCAGACCAACTACTCCGCCGCCAAGGCCGGCATGCATGGCTTCACCATGGCACTGGCCCAGGAAGCGGCGCGCAAGGGCGTCACCGTGAACTCGGTCTCGCCGGGCTACATCGCCACCAGCATGACCGCCGCCATCCCCGAGGAAATCCGCAACCAGATCGTTGCCGGCATCCCGGTGGGCCGCATGGGCGACCCGGAAGACATCGCCCACACCATCGCCTTTCTCACCGATGACAAGAGTGACTACATCACCGGCGCCAACATCCCGGTGAACGGCGGCATGTACATGTCCTTCTGAGCGCCTGGCGCGAGCCTCTGCGCCGCCGGCAAGGTGCGGCGGAACCACCTTCGCCTATACAATGTCTGCCTGCGGCCCAGGCGCATGGTGCGCGGCCGCATGCACACGGAGGCAGGCGTCATGAACCGACCGCGCATCGCGCAAAGGGCACCGTACAAGGTGCAGTTGTCGCCGGGCACCTACTGGTGGTGCCGTTGCGGCCAGTCCGGCAACCAGCCCTTCTGCGACGGCTCGCACAAGGGCAGCGGCTTTTCCCCGGCCAAGGTGGAAGTCACCGTCACCGGCACGCTGGCACTGTGCGGCTGCAAGCACAGCAGCAATCCGCCCTACTGCGACGGCACCCACCGCAACCTCGAAGAGACGACGCCCTGAACCTGTTGCCGATCGACCCGGTGGCATGACGACGCCACCTCGCATCGTCCTCACCGCGGGCGAACCTGCCGGCATCGGCCCGGAGCTGCTGGTGATGGCCGCGCAGCGGCCCATCGCCGCCCGCCTGGTGGCGGTGCTCGACCCCGCCCTGCTCGAAGCCGCGCGCCAGGCCACCGGCCTGCCGCTGTCCTGGGTCGAGGACGACGGCGCGGTGCACCAGCCGGGGGTGCTGCGGGTGCAGCCGCTGTCGCTGTCCGCCCCGGTGCTGCCCGGCCGGCCCGACCCGGCCAATGCCCGCCACGTGCTCGACAGCCTCGACATCGCCTGCGACGGCTGCCTGTCCGGTCGCTACCACGCCATGGTCACGGCGCCGGTGCAGAAGTCGGTGATCAACGATGCCGGCATTGCCTTCAGCGGCCACACCGAGTACCTGGCGGCGCGCTGCGGCAACGTCGAACCGGTGATGATGCTGGCCAACCAGCGCCTGCGCGTGACCCTGTACACCACCCACCTGCCGCTGCGCGCGGTGGCCGACCATCTCGACGGCGACCGGCTTGCACGGGTCATCCGCATCATCGACAACGACCTGCGTCACCGCTTCGGCATCGCCGAACCGCGCATCGCCGTGTGCGGCCTCAATCCCCATGCCGGCGAATCCGGCCATCTCGGCCGCGAGGAGATCGAGATCATCGGTCCGGTCCTGCGCCGACTGGCACAGGAGGGCCTGCGCGTGCGCGGCCCGCTGCCGGCCGACACCGCCTTCACGCCGCGCGTGCTCGCCGAGGCCGACACAGTGCTCGCCATGTACCACGACCAGGGCCTGCCGGTGATCAAGTACGCCGCCTTCGGCGAAGTGGTCAACATCACCCTCGGCCTGCCCATCGTGCGCACCTCGGTGGACCACGGCACCGCCCTCGACCTGGCCGGCAGCGGCCGTGCCGAGGTCGGTTCGCTGGTCACCGCCATCGAGCGGGCCATCGAGATGGCCAACCACGCCGCCAGCGCGGCGCCATGAGCAGGCCGCCGCGGGCGAAGAAGCGCTTCGGCCAGCACTTCCTGCACGACCCGTCGGTGATCGATGCCATCGTGCGTGGCTTCGCCGCGCCGCCGGGGGCGGCGGTGGTGGAGATCGGCCCCGGCGCCGGCGCCATCACCGGTGCGCTGCTCGACCGCGACCTGCGGCTGGCGGCGGTGGAGATCGACCGCGACATGCACGTGCTGCTCGAGCAACGCTTCGGTACGCACGGGAACTTCCGCCTGGTCGCCGCCGACATCCTCGACACCGACATCGCTGCCCTCTATCCCGGCGAGCGCATCCACGTCATCGGCAACCTGCCCTACAACATCACCACGCCCATTCTCTTCCACCTGGTCACCGCGCTGCCGGCAATCGAGGACATGTACTTCATGGTGCAGAAGGAAGTGGCCGAGCGGCTGGCCGCCGATGCCGGCAACCGTCGCTACGGACGACCCAGCGTGATGTTGCAGCACCTGTGCGAAGTCGAGATCGGCATGACCATCGAACCGGGCGCCTTCCGGCCACCGCCGCGGGTGACCTCCGCCATGCTAAGATTGCGCCCGCGCGAAACCCCGCTGGGCGGCCCGGTGGACGTGGACGCGTTGCACAGGTTGGTGGCCGCCGCCTTCGCGAAGCGCCGCAAGACGCTGCGCAACGCCCTGCGCGGCGAGGCCGACGAGGCCCTGCTCGCGGCCGCCGGCATCGACCCTGGCGCGCGCGCCGAACAGGTCGATGTTGCCGCCTACGTGCGCCTGGCGCGGGAATGGAAAACGCGTACCGACCCGTGAGGACCAGGGCGGTTTCTGCCACAGCGGTTTGTTGACGATTCCCATGACATCACCCCTGGTCGAGCTCAACCAGCTCACGCGCAACGAAGCCGGCGTATACAGCCATCCGCAAAGCGCCGAACGCGACTTCGCCTACTCCGACGGCTCTGCCGCAGAACGCCATCTCCACCAGGTGTTCACGCAGGCAGAAGACCTGTCCAGCGCCTCGGAGGAACTGCAGCAGCAGATCCACGACTGGCCATCGGAATACCACCTGAGCCCGAAGCGCGCCAACCTGCTGCGCGCGCTGCCCTTCCAGGCCGGGGAACGGGTGCTCGAACTGGGCTGCGGCTGCGGCGCCATCACCCGCTTCCTCGGCGAAGCCGGTTGCGATGTCGATGCCGTGGAAGGCAGCGCGGTGCGCGCCGAGCTGGCGCGCATGCGCTGCCGCGATCTCGCCGACACCCGCATCGTGCAGGCCAACTTCAACAAGCTCGCGCTGCCCGCCGGCCACTACGACAGCGTGCTGCTGATCGGCGTCGCCGAGTACGCGCGGCGCTTCTCCCCGGACAGCGACAGCGATCGCGGCGCGGTGCTGTCGCTGCTCGGCCGCATCCACGCCGCGCTCAAGCCCGGCGGACGGGTGATCATCGCCATCGAGAACCGCACCGGCATGAAGTACCTGCACGGTGCGCACGAGGATCACTACTCGCTGCGCTACGTCGGCATCGACGACTACGTCGACTCGGCAGGCATCCGCACCTATACCCGGCGCGAGTGGATGGCCATCGCCGACGAGTCCGGCTTCGCCGAACGCGCCGTGCTGCTGCCCTTCCCGGACTACAAGATCCCCACCGTGCTGCTCGGCGAAGACTACTGCGCGCGCGACCCGCATGCCTGGTGCCACCTGGAAGGCATCGACTCGGCCGACTACACCTTCCTGTTCGACCCCTTCATTCCCGAGACGCTCACCTGGCAGGGCTACAACGCCGCCGGCGTGCTCGCCGACATGGCCAACTCCTTCCTGCTGGTGCTGTCGCCGCGGGGCGACCTGTCGGACAGCCGCGAGATCGACTTCGTGCACCTGCCGGACTTTCGTCGCCGCCGGGAATTCTGCACCGTGGTCAGCCGTCGACGCGACGAGTCGCTGGTCTACCGCGCACCGTTCAACCATCGCGGCGAAGACGACGACGCCATCACCAGCGAACCCTACTTCGCGGGCATGCTGCTGTCCTCGCGCTGGGTGCGGGCGATCATGATCCAGCCGGACCCGGACCGCTTTCACGAGCTGGTGGCCGAGTACCTGCGCTTCCTCGAGGCGCGCCAGCAGGCAGGCCCGCTGCCGCCGGATCTTCTGCCCAACAACATCGTGGTCGACGAGCAGGGCAACTACCAGGTCTTTGACCAGGAGTGGCGGGCCGGGGATCAGGTCGATGTCGACTACCTGCTGTTCCGCGCCCTGCTCACCTTCGCCAACCACTACCGCGGCGCGCTGCGCCAGTTCGCGCGACGCTTCGTGCTCTACGACGTGCGCGCCTTCATCACCCACGTGTTCGCCAAGCTGAAGCGTGGCGACCGCCTGCCGACGGACTTCTGCGAGCGCGAGGACGCCTTCCAGGAACGGGTGCTGGTCGGCCGCGAGGGCAAGACCGAGGCGCTGTTGTCGACGCCGATCTGCGATGCCCCGGTCAACGCCCTGCTCTACCCGTCGCTGTGCTGGTCGGCGGATGACACCTTCGGCGAGGGCCATCGCCTCGAGACCTCGCTGGTACCGGGCATCGAGTCGGTGACCCTGTGCTTCGAGCTGCCCGCCTCCACGCACAGCATCGCTTCGCTGCGTTTCTCGCCGTGCGGTTTTCACCGCCCGCATGACAGCGGCTTCTTCCACCTCGACGCCATTCGCATCGTCGCCGCGGCCGACGGTGCGCGGCAGGTGGCCTGGTCGCTGGACGGCGAGGGGCTGGTGCTGGGCAAGGCCACGCTGGCCGAGGTCAGCGCGGTGCAGGTGGGCAACGAACGCCTGCTGGCCATCAACGGCGAGGAACCGTCGCTGACCTTCACCCCGCAACTGGTGCTCGACCCCGCCGACGAGCGACGCGTGACGGTGGAGGTGGTGGTGCGCTACAGCGCCAGCCGCGAGTACCTGCTCGCGAGGCAGGACTTTCTCTGCCGCGAAGGCGGGTGGCAGCAGCAGGTCGAGACCCTGGAGCGTCGGCTGGCCCATGCGCGGCAACGGGCCGAGCGGGCCGAGGCGGCGCTGGCCGGCGTGCAGTCATCCCGCGCCTGGCGGCTGCTGAGCGCGGTGAAGAAGAAACTGTCCTGAGCCAGACCTTGGGCTCAGTCCGCCGACGCGGACAGCTCGGCCACCTGCTGTTGAATCCACTCGGCGGCGCGCGCGTTGACCTCGCGCACGTCGAGGCCCGTGGTGTCGATGGCCGGACCTACCCGCACCCGGATCACCCCGGGTCGCTTGCAGAACTCCCGCCGCCGCCAGAAGCGGCCGGCATCGTGCACCACCGGCACCACCGGCACCCCGGCGCGCACCGCCAGCATGGCGCCGCCGGGATTGAACTTGCCGACCACGCCCGGCGCCGTGCGGGTGCCCTCGGGAAAGATCACCACCAGGCGCCCTTCCCGCAGACGCTCCGCGCCCTGCCGCACCAGTTGCTCCAGCGCCTTGCGCGCCGCCGAGCGATCGATGGCGATGGGGCCGGAGGCGGCCAGCGCCCAGCCGAACAGCGGTATGCGCAGCAACTCGCGCTTGAGCACCCAGGCCTGGGGCGGGAAGATGGTCTGGGTGGCAATGGTTTCCCAGGCCGACTCGTGCTTGACCAGCAGCACCGATGGCCGGCCGGGCAGGTGTTCGAGTCCCTCCACCCGGTGCGACAGGCCGCAGGTGACCTTCAGCCACCAGATCACCACGTGGGCCCATACCCCCACCACCCGGCTGCGTGGCAAAGGCGGCAGCGGCCAGGCCAGCAGCACCACCGGCCAGTACACCACCACCGCCGCGCACATGCCGGCGAAGAACAGCGCCGAGCG
The DNA here is from genome assembly GCA_964350265.1 of uncultured Gammaproteobacteria bacterium. GTDB lineage: Bacteria > Pseudomonadota > Gammaproteobacteria > Arenicellales > CAJQKF01 > BQJD01. The sequence goes on from CAYGJZ010000100.1 coordinate 8,651, forward strand.
CAGGTAGATCATGCGGCCGAGGACGGCTCGTCGCCGGCGAGGGCGGCGATGTCGGCATCCAGCCCGCCCTCGAGCAGCTCGTCGACGAAGGCGGCCAGGTCCTTGTACACCGGCAGGTGGGCAATGGCGGACAGCGCCGGCTCGGCACCGACCTCCTTCATGGTGCGACGGCCCTTGCCGGTCTTCACCAGCACCGGCAGCGCACCCACCGCGGCGGCCGCCACCAGGTCGCGGGTGGAATCGCCCACCGCCGGCACCCCGCGCAGGTCCTGGCCACTGCGTCGCGCCAGTTCCTCGAACATGCCCGGCGCCGGCTTGCGGCAGGTGCAGCCATGGTCGGGACCGTGCGGACAGAAGAAAATGGCCTCGATCTTGCCACCCTTCTCGTGCAGCAGGGACAGCATCTTGGCGTGGATGGCGTTCAGGGTTTCCATGTCGAAGTAGCCGCGCGCCAGGGCCGACTGGTTGGTGATCACCACCACCTTGTACTCCGCCCGGCTGAGACGGGCGATGGCCTCCAGGCTGCCGGGAATGGGCTGCCAATCCTCCGGCGAGCGAATGTACTGGTCGGAGTCGTGGTTGATGACGCCGTCGCGATCCAGGATGACCAGCTTGCTCACGGCTCGAACTCCGACACGCGCACGCGTCCGTCGATGGTGCGGGCGGTGCGCCGGGAGAGCACGTCCATCTTCTTCCAGAAGGCCTCCTCCAGGTCGAAGTCGGCGGCGATGGCGGTGCCGACGACGAGGATGAACAGGTCCGCACATTCCTCGGCCAGCGCCTCGCGTGGCCTTCCCTTGGTCACGCAGGCGGAGATCTCGCCGAGTTCCTCGGCCATCAGCGCCACCCGGTAGGGCAGGTCCTCGCCGCCGCGTTCGCGCAGGCCGTGCTTGTCGTGGAAGGCCTGTACCGCGGCCAGCATCTCGGCATAGCGTGACGGGCTCATCCGCCGGACTCCCGCGGCGACAGCCGCGACAGGTCGGCGATGCCCATGAACAGGCCCGACAACTGGCCGAGCAGGGCGAGGCGGTTGTCACGCACCGCCGGGTCCTCGTCCATCACCATCACCTCGTCGAAGAAGCGGTCGACGCTCTCGCGGAAGCCGGCGAGTATTTCCAGCGCCTGGTCGTAGTCGGCCCGCTTGACCAGCGCGGAGACCTGCGAGCTGACCCGAACCAGCTGCTCGGCCAGCGCCTGCTCGGCCGGCTCGGTGAGACGGTCGAAGTCCATCTCGCCGCTGCCGGTGCCGGACTTCTTGAGGATGTTGCCGATGCGCTTGTTGGCGGCGGCCAGGCTTTCCGCCGCCGGCGAACGGCGGAAGGCGGCCACGGCCAGCAACCTGCGGTGCACGTCGCGGGGCCGCGCCGGGCGCACCGCCGCCACGGCCGCGATCTCGTCGGCATCGTGGCCATCGGTGGCGAAGTGCGCCGGGTAGCGGTCGGTGACGAAGTCCACCGCCCGTGCCCGCGCCTTGGCGCTCACCTCGACGCCCGCCTGCTGGTAGCCCTCGGCACAGGCATCCACCAGCCAGGCAACGTCGAGGTCCAGCTCGCCCTCCACCAGGATGCGGATCAGGCCAAGTGCCGCGCGGCGCAGGGCGAAGGGGTCCTTGTCGCCGGTGGGCTCCTCGCCGGTGGCGAAGATCCCCGTCAGCGTATCCACCTTGTCGGCGATGGCCACCAGTTGGCCAACACGGTCGGTGGGCAGGTCGTCGCCGGCATGGCGGGGGCGGTAGTGCTCCTCGATGGCCCGCGCCACCGCCTCGTCCTCGCCGTCGCGAAGCGCGTAGTAGCGCCCCATGATGCCCTGCAACTCCGGGAACTCGCCGACCATGGCACTGACCAGGTCGGCCTTGCACAGGCTGGCCGCGCGCATCGGGGCGGCCGCGTCCTCGTCGAGATCGCGGGCCATGCGGCGCACCAGTGCCGTCATCCGCCGGCACTTGTCGGCCACCGAGCCGAGCCTGTTGTGGAACAACAGCCCGTCGAGCGCCGGCAGCCGCGACTCCAGCGTGCGCGCAATGTCCTCGCGCCAGAAGAAATCGGCATCGGCAAGGCGGGCATTGAGCACCCGCTCGTTGCCCTGGCGCACGCGCCGTACCTGCTCGCTGGCGATGTTGCTGATGGTGATGAAGTGCGGCATCAGCCGGCCCTCGCCGTCCACCAGGTGAAAGTACTTCTGGTGATCGCGCATCGACGAGACCAGGCATTCCACCGGTACCTCGAGGTAGCGCCGATCAAAGTCGCCGGCCACCGCCTCGGGCCGTTCGACCAGGCCGGTGACCTCTTCGAGCAGGGCGTCGTCGATCACCGCGGTACCGCCGAGCTTGCGCGCGCGGCGCTCGATCTGCAGGTGGATCTCCAGCTTGCGTTCCTCGTAGTCCGGCCACACCGACCCCTTCTCCTTGAGCAGCGCCAGGTAGCGGTCGGCGCTGGTGATGCGCAGCTCGCCGGGGGCATGGAAGCGGTGCCCACGACTGTAGGGCGAGGCATCGACGCCAAGCACGCTGGCGGCCAGGGACTCGCCGCCATGCAGCACCACCAGCCAGTGTGCCGGGCGCACGAACTCGGCCTCGCCGTCGCCCCAGCGCATGCGCTTTTGGATCGGCAGCGCGGCCACCGACGCGCCGATGCAGCTCTCGATCACCGTCGCCAGCGTCTGGCCGGGGGTGGTGCTTCGGTGCACCAGCCATTCGCCCTTGTCGGTGACCAGCCGCTCCAGCGCCTCCACCGCCACCCCGCAGGAGCCGGCGAAGCCCAGTGCCGCGCGGGTCGGCTGGCCGGCATCGTCGAAGGCCGCGGACACTGCCGGGCCACGTCGTTCCTGCTGCTGCTCGCCCTGCTCGGCCACCACGTTCTCGACGATCACCGCCAGGCGGCGCGGGGTGGCGAACCATCGCCAGGCCGGTTCGCCGGCGAGGAAGCCGGCATCGGCCAGCCACCTGGCAATGCCGCCGGCGAAATGTTCGCCCAGCCGTTTCAGCGACTTCGGCGGCAGTTCCTCGGTGCCCAGTTCCACCAGCAGGTTCTTGCACGGCGGGGTCTTCGCACTGCGCGCGTTCATGCCGCCCCCCCGCTGTTCAGCCGCGGAAAGCCGAGCCGCTCGCGGCTGGCCAGGTACTCGTGGGCCACGGCACGGGCCATGGCGCGGACCCGGCCGATGTAGCGGGCACGTTCGGTGACGCCGATGGCATGCCGGGCATCGAGCAGGTTGAAGGTATGCGAAGCCTTCAGCACCTGCTCGTAGGCCGGCAACGGCAGTTGTCGCTCCACCAGCATGGCGCAGTTCTTCTCGTGGTTGTCGAACTGGCCGAACAGGTTGTCCACGTCGGCCAGCTCGAAGTTGTAGGCGGACTGCTCGATCTCGTTCTGGCGGAAGATGTCGCCGTAGCTGTAGTCGTCGGTCCAGGCCAGGTCGTAGACATTGTCGACGCCCTGGATGTACATGGCGATGCGTTCCAGGCCATAGGTGATCTCGCCGGTCACCGGGCGGCACTCGATGCCACCGGCCTGCTGGAAGTAGGTGAACTGGCTGACCTCCATGCCGTTCAGCCAGACTTCCCAGCCCAGCCCCCAGGCCCCCAGCGTCGGCGACTCCCAGTCATCCTCGACGAAGCGCACGTCGTCCACCAGGAAGTCCAGGCCGAGCGCCTTCAGCGAGCCGAGATACAGCTCCTGGAAGTCCTTCGGCGACGGCTTGATCACCACCTGGTACTGGTAGTAGTGCTGCAGGCGGTTGGG
>CAYGJZ010000101.1:0-9962 GCA_964350265.1 uncultured Gammaproteobacteria bacterium
TGCGGGTCCAATGCCTGTTCGCGAAAGAACAGCACCTGGTGGGCGAGGAAGGCATGGTGGATCTCCTCGATCGCCGTAGACGACAACGGCGAGGACAGGTCGACGCCGTCCACGGTGGCGCCAAGCGCCGGTGCCAGCGGGGTCACGCGAATGGTCGAGTAGGCGGTTGTCGGCATGATCGATCCCGGCGGGTGAACGGTTGGCGACAGGCATTCTACGGCGGGCGCTGGCAGCCGCGGTAGCGATGCGCCGGACGCACCACGGCCGGGGCGAAAAAAAAGCCGGCGCAGGGGCGCCGGCTGGAACCTCCCGGGGGTGGGGAGGAAGGGGGGGGAGGGATCGGTCCCGCCCTGCCCGCGTGGCGGTCAGAGCGGCAGGATTCGTTTCTCCCTGGTCAGGTTCATGTAGCCGATGTTGGCGCCCTGCCGCCATCCCACGCCGAAGCGAATGGGGGCGAGCACGGTGTCGTCGCGGCGGGCGTAGTTCATGCCCACGCCGGCGACGAAGTACAGGCTGCCGGAAACACCGGGATAGCGCTTGAACAGCGCGTCCACGCTGGGCAGGCCATAGACCAGGATGAAGGTTTTCGCCGCCTCGGCGCCGACGTCGAAGCCCAGCGTGGGTCCCTGCCAGTAGACCTGCTCGCTGTGGCCGTCGACGGTGGTCACGGTGCCCTCGCCGTAGTGCACGCCGACGCCGACGGCACCGGCCACTTCCTCGCCCTTGATGTAGGCATTGGGTCGGCCGTAGTCGGCGAAGGCCTTCTCGAAGACCTTGGCCAGTCCCTCGGCGCCTTCGCCGAAGAAGGACTCGGCCTCTTCGAGCACGGTCTTCTCGTCGAAGCCGTTGGCCGGGGTTTCCGCCTTCGGCGCCACCGGCACGAGGAGCAGCGGAACCACCAGGGCCAGCCACCAGCGCTTCATTGCGCGGGAGAAGGCTCGCTTGTCGGCGCGGCCGGATGCGGCGACCACCGGCCGCGCCTTGTCGTGCGGACGTTCCATGTCTAGTTGGCCCGCGGTTCGGAACCGCTCGTCCGAGGCTGGTCGGCGCTCTCCGCACCTTCACCAAGGGGCTTCATCGTCCACGTGGACGAGCCGGCCCCCTGCTGGTCGCGGGCAACGATGCCGCGGGACAGGTCACCGTCCACCGGCTCGATCACCGACTGCGCGTTGTCGTCGACGCCGCCTTCGGAACGGACCTGGCCGGCGGGCTCGTCGAAGGACGACTGGGTGGCGTCCGGCGCGGTCTGCCGCTCGCCGGAGGACTCCATCGCCTGCCCGCCCGGGGTCTGTGCCTGGTCGCAGCCGACCAGGGTGAACATGGCCACGGCGGCCACGGGTATCCAGTACTTCCTGTTCATGAGAATGCTCCTGTTGCTGGGTTGCCGGTCGAACGCGGTGCCTGGTTCGGCCAGGTTCGCGATACGGCCGGGTGGTCGGTCACCGTTGCCCCCGCCGGAGGCGGCGCCCCCGGCGGGGGCATCGTCACCCACCCGTCGGCGGGTGACGATCGATGAACGGTTGTCCATCCTGATCAAGGTAAGGGTCGTCCACGGGACCGGCCGATGCCGACCCGGCGACAACACCGAAGACCTAGCTCTGGCCCTTCAGGCTGTTGAACTCGGCCTCGTCCACCTTGCCGTCGGCGTTGGCGTCGAGGGCGGTCCACTGCTCCAGGATGGCCGGAACGGCCTGGGCCTCTTCCTGGCTGATGGCGCCGTCGCCGTTGGCGTCGACCGAGGTGAAGTCCATCTTCTTGCCTTCTTCGGCGAAGGCAACGCCGGTCAGTGCGGTGGCGAACAGGGCGGCCATCAGGGGGGTCGTGGTTTTCATGGTGTCAATCTCCAGTTGTTGCGTTTACATGTCGCGTCCCGTCGAGCGCTGAATGCATCCGGCGAGCCGCACCCCCACTCACGCAAGGGGCGTGCCAACAGGGCCAAAGTCCCCGTTTCACGCGGCTTTTTCCTTCCGCGCCGTGTCCACGGGAGACGCGCTGGCACCGCCGGCAGGGAAAACTGTCTGCCGCCGGCAACACCGCCTCGGGGTGAAAACGCGAATCGATCCGATCTACCGGGCATTTCGCTGTCGGCGGATGGCGACAGCCCCCTTCCCGACCGCTCGCCCGACCCCGGCGCCACCCCGGCTCCCACTCCGGGCGAGGGGCCATTCACGTCCTCCCGGGGAAACGACACCGACGTCGCCGGGCCGGGTGTCGACGGCGATGGATTCGCCAAATGGCGACAGCCCCGTCGTTGGCGGAAAACCCGCGCCAACGGTCCCGCCGAGCGTCATGGGCAGGCACCTTCCGGCGCTGACCTGTCGCCGTTTAGCGACATTTTTTCCTATTTTAATCAACAGGTTGGGAATTTCACCCGGGAAACTGTCGGTGTTCTCCGACGATTTGCCGAATGGCCGCGGGAAAAGACGCCGATTGGCGGGCTTTGCGGTCTTGGCACGCCTTTTGCATCCTATCTGGGCAGACAGGCCCGAACCGGGCAAACCGCGCTGCCAGCCCTCGGTCGGCAGGCAGCGACGGGAAGCAGAATCCGACGACATCGACGAATTGATGACTTCCCCCCCTCCTCCCCCCAGGAGCTTTGTAACCGGCGCCCCTCGCCGGTTCTTTTTTGCCCGCAGCACGGCCAGGCCCGAGCTGGTGGCGTTCGGGCAGGCAGTCGCGGGGCGGTCGTCGCCAAGCATTTCCCCGGCCGGGACACTACAATCCGCCTCTACGTCCACACCCAGGGCGTCGCCGCGGCCACCATGCACACGGGCGGCGCAGCATGAACTTGCCCCACGCGAAATCCATCAACCAGTTGTTCATCTTCGGCATCCTCATCGCCGGCTCACCGCTGGTGATCGGCATGGTCTGGCACTTCGTGCACGTGCAGAACCTGCTCGAGCGCAGCGAGACCCTGGTCGCCCAGGGACTGGAACTCGGCCGCGAGGGCGAGAAGCTGGACAGCCAGGTCACCGAACTGGAGCGCACCGCGCGCCAGTACATGGTGGTCGGCGAACGCAACCTGCTGGACCTGTACCGCGAACGGCACGCCCGCCTGTCGGACACGCTGGAGTGGATCGAGCTGCTGCTCGCCGACGGCCAGTCGGCGGAGCTGGTCAATGCCCTGCGCGGCTCCGCCGAGGCGGTGCTCGGCCACCTGGAGTCGGGGCCGCAACCGCCGGACGAAGAAGGCATCGCGCGGGACTTCCGCACCCTGCGCAACCTGTCGGAAGAACTCACCTCCCGGGCCACGCTGAAGGTGCGCGGCCAGCTTGAGAACCTGCGCAATGCCACCCAGGACGCGCGCACCGTGTCCTGGGCGGTGGCCGGCGCGGCGCTGTTGTCGATGATCGTGCTGCTGGTGCTGTCGGCAATCCTCGTCACCCGTCCGATCCGGCAACTCGACGGACATATCCGGCGTCTCGGCCAGGGCGACCTTGCCGGGCCCATTGCCATCTCCGGCCCGGACGACGTCTCCAACCTGGCACGGCGGCTGGACTGGCTGCGACGGCGGGTGATCGAGGTCGACTCGGGCAAGGACCAGTTCATCCGCGAGATGTCGCACCAACTGAAGACCCCGCTGGCCAGCATCCGCGAGGGCACCGAACTGCTGCTCGACGGCTCGGTGGGCGATACCGGCGACGTGCAGCGCGAAGTCATCGAGATCCTGCACCAGAACAGCGTCGAGCTGCAGCGCATGCTCGACAACCTGCTCAGCTTCCGCGCCTGGCGCAACGACCCCAAGCAGATCAACCGCGAAGCCTTCTCCCTGTCGGCACTGATCCACGGCGTGGTCGAGCGCTACGGCATCGCCCTGCTGTCGAAGAAGCTGATCTGCGACGTGCGCACGGCCGACGCGCTGAACGTGGAACTGGATCGCGGCAAGATCCGCGTGGTGATCGACAACCTGGTTTCCAACGCGGTCAAATTCACCCCCGCAGGCGGTAGAATCCAGGTGCTGGCCCACGACGACGACACCACCGTCATCATCGACGTCATCGACAACGGGCCGGGCATACCCGCCGCCGAGCGGGAACGTGTCTTCGAACTGTTCTACCGGGGCAGCGAATCGGGCTCGCAACTGCGCGGCACCGGCGTCGGGCTGGCCCTGGTGCGCGCCTACGTGGAGGCACACGGCGGCCTGATTACCATCATGACAACCAACCCGGGTGGACATTTCCGTGTACAGCTGCCGAAGGCCTGAGTACCGCAACCTGCTGCTGGGGCTGGCCTTCGCCGGCATGGCGTCCGGCTGCGCCTACGTCGCCCCCGTCACCGACGCCGGGTCCGGCCTGGTCGCGCAGATGGCGGCGGCGGCCACCGCCGACAAGGCCGAGCTGGCCGCCCTGCGCGAGACCGCCGAGGCCCGCTACCGGCAACAGGCGAATGCCCACAACCGCATGGCACTGGCACTGGTGCTGACCGCGCCGTCGGCGCGGCCGGACGAGGTCGCCCACGGCAAGACCCTGCTCGAGGAGCAGCTCGGTGCCACCGCTGTCGACGACCCGCTCTCGCAACTGGCCAGGGCGCGCCTGGCCGATGTCGACCTGCGCCTGTCGCTGCGCGCTGCCAGCCGTTCCGAGGCCACCCGCATCGAGGCGCTGCGCAAGCAGCTCGACGAGGCCAACGAGAAGATCGACGAGCTGCTCAACATCGAGCGCTCCATGGACAGCGGCCGGCGGCGCGAGAGCAACGAAGCGATCAAGCCATGAACCGCGCCGCGCGCATCCTGGTGGTGGACGACGACCCGAGCTTCCTGCGCCTGTTGACCCTGCGCCTGAACAGCGAAGGCTATGACACCGAGTCGGTGGAATCCGCCGCCCACGCACTGAAGAGCCTGCCCCGCTTCAACCCCGACCTGGTGATCACCGACCTGCGCATGGACGGCATGGACGGCATTGCCCTGCTCGGCGAGCTGCAGCAGCGCAGCCCCGGCCTGCCGGTGGTGCTGCTCACCGCCCACGGCACCATCCCCGACGCGGTGCGTGCCACCCAGACCGGCGCCTTCACCTTCCTGACCAAGCCCATCGACAGCCAGGAACTGCGCGAGAAGATCCGCGAGGCGTTGCAGATCTCGGCACCGCCGTCGGTCACCGACGACGCCTGGCGCGCGGAGATCGTCACCCGCAGCCCGGTGATGGAGGAAGTGCTCGCCACCATCGGCCGCATCGGTCCCACCGCCAGCTCGGTGCTGATCCGGGGCGAAAGCGGCACCGGCAAGGAACTCGCCGCCCGCGCCATCCATCGCGCCAGCGGGCGGGAGGGACCCTTCGTCGCCTTCAACTGCGCGGCCATTCCCACCGACCTGCTGGAATCGGAAATGTTCGGCTATGCCCGCGGCGCCTTCACCGGTGCCACCCGGGACCATGCCGGCCTGTTCCAGCAGGCCGACGGCGGCACCCTGTTCCTCGACGAGATCGGCGAGATGCCCGCCATCCTGCAGGCCAAGCTGCTGCGCGTGCTGGAAGCACGGCAGGTGCGCCCGCTGGGCAGTTCCCGCGCCATCGACATCGACGTGCGCATCGTCTCGGCCACCAACCGCAACCTGGAAAGCAGCATCCGCAGCGGCGAGTTCCGCGACGACCTGTACTACCGCCTCAACGTCATCACCATTGCCCTGCCGCGGCTGGCCGAGCGCATCGAGGACGTGCCGCTGCTGGTCGCCCACTGCCTGGCGCTGATCGCGCGCCGCAATGCCGACACCGCCCGCAGCATGGCGCCGGACGCGGTTTCCCTGCTCGTCTCCCACGACTGGCCCGGCAACGTGCGCCAGTTGTTCAACGTGGTCGAACAGACCGCGGCGCTGTCGCCGACCAAGGTCATCAGCGCCGAGGTGGTGCGCAAGGCGCTGGGCATGAAGGACGCCGAACTGCCGTCGCTGAGCGAGGCGCGCGACGAGTTCACCCGCGGCTACCTGATCCACCTGCTCGCCGCCACCGCCGGCAACGTCTCCCGGGCCGCACGCCTGGCCAAGCGCAATCGCACCGACTTCTACAAGCTGCTCTCCCGCCACGACATCGACCCGGCAAGCTTCAAGCAATAACGTCGATCGGCGCCGTGGCCATGGCCACGGCCTCCTATGGCCAGCGGGTTTGTACTATATTCCCGGTACGACCGCGGACGCGGTGGCCCCACCCACGGGGCCGTCGCAGACCTGGCGGCATCAACGGCCCAGCAGAGGCCGGCCCAACATAGAGCGGAGGATCAACCATGCGACCGAACACGGTTTTCTTCAAGACGGCCAAGGGGCGCGAGGAACTGAACCAGCGCCGCGGCAGCCTGTCGCTGCGCGACCGGCGCGTGCTGATGCTGGTCAACGGCGAGCGCAACCTCGAGGAGATCGGCCAGCTGGCCATGGTGGCGCGGGTGGAAAACCATGCCGACGTGCTGGCCAGCCTGAGCGAAGCCGGCTTCATCGAGTACCCCGGCGGCCCGGCTCCACGCGCCGCCGCGCCGACGCAGCCCACCGCCACCGGCCAGGACCCGGCCGCTGCCGCCAGCGACGAGCAGGCCGGCGACGACCAGGAACTCGCCGAGATCCAGTCCTTCATGCTGACCACCCTGCAGGCCTTTACCAACCGCATCCGGGTCTCTGGGCTGGTGAAGGACATCTCCGGGGTACAATCGGCCAACGAGCTTCGCAAGTACCTGGAACCGTGGTACGACGCTATCGCGGAAAGCCCCGAGGGCATTTTCCGCGCCGACGAGCTGCGCGCCAAGCTGCTGGAAATGCTGCTGGCGGCGGACAAGCGCGTATTCTAGATCCGCGGCACAAACCACAGGAGTAGCCACCGCCCATGAGTCCTTCCCGCAGAGAATTCCTGCACCTTCTGGCCGCGGCTTCGGCTGCCGGCTTCAGCCTGCGCAGCCCCGGTCTCGCCGCGAGCAGCGCGGCGCCGTCGGACCCCTACGAGATGCCCGTGTTCGGCAACGTCACGCTGATGCATTTCACCGACTGCCACGCGCAGTTGCTGCCCATCCACTTCCGCGAACCCAGCGACAACATCGGCATCGCCGACGCGCGGGGCCAGCCGCCCCACCTGGTTGGCCAGCACTTCCTCGATCACTTCGACATCGCGCCGGGCAGTCGCAAGGCCCATGCCTATACCTACCTCGACTTCGCCGAGGCCGCGCGCACCTTCGGCAGGGTTGGCGGCTTCGCCCACCTGAAGACGCTGGTGGACCGCATTCGTGCCTCGCGCCCCGGGCGCACGCTGCTGCTTGACGGCGGCGACACCTGGCAGGGCTCGGCCACCTCGCTGTGGACCCGCGGCCAGGACATGATCGATGCCTGCAAGCTGCTCGGCGTGGACATCATGACCGGACACTGGGAATTCACCTACGGCATGGACCGCGTCCACCAGGTGCTCAACGAAGAACTCGACGGGCACATCGAGTTCATCGCCCAGAACGTCTTGCTCACCGACGAGGCCGCCTTCATGGACGCGCCGGCCTTCGACACCGACACCGGCTCGGTGTTCCGGCCCTATACCTTCCGCGAGATGAACGGCGTGAAGGTGGCCATCATCGGCCAGGCCTTTCCCTACTCCACCCTCGCCAATCCGCGCTACATGATGGAGGACTGGTCGTTCCAGATCCGCGAGGAACAGATGCAGGGCTACATCGACGAGGTGCGCGCGGCCGGTGCCGAGCTGGTGGTCATCCTCTCCCACAACGGCATGGACGTGGACCTGAAGATGGCCAGCCGGGTGCGCGGTGCCGACGTCATCCTCGGCGGTCATACCCACGACGGCATACCGGCGCCGAGCATCGTCGACAATGCCGGCGGCAAGACCCTGGTGTTCAATTCCGGTTCCAACGGCAAGTTCCTCTCGGTGCTCGACCTGGACGTGCGCAACGGCGCGCTGGCCGACTACCGCTACCGGATGATGCCGATCTTCTCCGAGCTGCTGCCCGCCGACGGGCAGATGTCGGCACTGATCGACGAGGTCCGCGCCCCCTACCTGGACCGCCTCGGCGAAGTGCTTGCAGAGACCGATGTCACGCTGTATCGGCGCGGCAACTTCAGCGGCACCTTCGACCAGGTCATCATCGACGCGATGATGGCGGTGCGCGGCGCCGAGATCGCCTTCTCCCCGGGCTTTCGCTGGGGCACCAGCCTGCTCCCCGGCGAGAGCATCAACTTCGAGCGGCTGATGGACCAGACCGCGATCACCTACCCGAAGTCGACCCTGACACCGATGACCGGGGAGATGATCAGGAACGTGCTGGAAGACATCGCCAACAACCTGTTCAACCCCGATCCCTACCTGCAGATGGGCGGCGACATGGTCCGCGTGGGCGGCCTGCGCTACGGCATCGACCCTGCCGCGCCGCTGGGCAGCCGCATTCTCGAACTGGAACTGAACGGCAAGCCGCTGGACCCGGCGAAGACCTACCAGGTGGCCGGCTGGGCCAGCGTGCAGCCCCAGGGCGACGAACTGCCGGACATCTGGGACGTGGTGGCCGAGTACCTGCGTGACCGCAAGGTCATCGACCAGGTCGAGGTCAACCTGCCCACGGTCCGCGGCATGGACGACAACCCCGGCTGGGCCAAGGGATAGCCAGGCCGGCGATGCCGCCCCGCGCCGCCGACGGTTGACCCCCGCGGCGGCGCTGTAGCACAATTCTTCCGCGAAGCGGGCCGCTCACGGCCTCGCTCGCCCAGGGAATGACACCGATCCACGCCACCGCGCGGGCCGGTGTCGACAACAGGAATACCGGCTGCCAGGCGCAGTCGCGGAGGGATCCAGCATGACGCACCCCGCCCCATCCCGCCGACCCCGGCACAGTCACCGCATCCTCGCCGGCCTGCTCGCAGGCGCGCTGCTCGTCGCGCCCGCCGCCGCCGCACCCGTGCTCACGCTGGTGGAATCGGCACTGGAACTCGCCCTGGTTTCCTGGCGCCTGGACCGCCACGGCCACGGCACCGCCGTGGTACTCGCCTGCAGCGGCTGCGACCAGCCCCTGGAACTGGCCATCGGCCCGGCCACGCGGCTGTACATCGACGGCGAGGAAATGCCCCTGCAGCAGGTGCCGGTCCTTCAGCGTCGCCCGGCGACGCTGTTCTTCGACCCGCGCAGCCGGGGCGTGACCCGCATCCACCTGGAGTCATCCGACCTGACGCCCTAGCCACCACACGGAAGACCATCCGCCGGAGGGAACCATGCCAGCGAAGCCAACCCGTCCCCTGACCGCCTGCCTGCTTGCCGGCTGCCTGGCGCTGGCCGGCCCGGCGGTCGACGCCGACGACACCGAGATCTTCCTCGGCCGACCCGCGGCCGGACAGGTGGTACGGCCGAACATCCTGTTCGTGGTCGACACCTCCGGCAGCATGACCTCGGTGGTCACCGAGACCACGCCCTACGACCCGGATGCCAGCTACGCGCCGGGGCCGAACGGCGCCTGTGGCGACGACTCGGTGGTGCATGTCGGCCCGTCCTACTACCCGCCGGGCTGTACCGATGCCAATGCCAGCTTCCCGCGCGACAAGCTCGGCTGCATCGGCGCCCTGCGTGCGCTGTACGGCGCCGAGGGCAGCGAGATCACCGGCCGCTACAGCGACCGCGCCGCCGGCTGGCACCGGCCGGTGGACAACCCCTACAACGGCAGCTGGGTGGACGACGACTGGGCCCTGGCCGACCGCCTGCACGTGGAGTGCGCCGCCGACGCCGGCGTCCACGGCAGCCACGGCGCCCGCGACTCCTGGCCACGCAACGGTTCCCTCGGTCCGTGGACGGGGATCCACGACACGCCACCCATCTGGCAGGACTGGCCACTGGTGTCGCTGTTCAGTGCACACTACCTGCGCTGGTACTACTATCACCAGGTCACTTCCTCCTCCAACCGGCTGCAGGTGGTCAAGGACGTGACCCGGGCGCTGGTCAACAGCATCTCGGGGGTCAACGTCGGGCTGATGCGCTTCGACGACCAGCCGGGCAACTTCAATCCCACCTACTACC
>CAYGJZ010000101.1:10062-12345 GCA_964350265.1 uncultured Gammaproteobacteria bacterium
GCCACCGGCAACGAGGTCGAGGGGCTGCAGAACATCACCACCCACACCATCGGCTTCCAGCTCCAGGGCGGCGAGGACCTGCTGCGGGAAACCGCGCGCAAGGGCGGCGGCGAGTATCACCGTGCGAACAACGGCCGGGAGCTGGCCGGCGCCTTCAGCGACATCGTCGACAACATCCTGCGCGCGGGCACCACCTTCACCGCTCCCGCGGTCTCGGTGAACGCCTTCAACCGCCTGGCCCACCGCGACGAGCTGTACTTCAACGTCTTCTCCCCCGACAGCCGCGCACACTGGGACGGCAACGTGAAGAAGTTCCGCCTCGCCCCGGTGCAGGGCAGCGCCGGTCCGGTGGATGCCGACGGCGACGGCGAGACCGACTACGCCATCGTCGACGCCCGCGGCGAAGCCGCGGTCGATGCCGCCGGCGGCGGCCTGTCGGCGACCGCGCGCAGCCTGTGGACGCCCAACGACTTCAGCCCGGACGGCGGCAACGTCCGCCGTGGCGGACTCGCCAGCCGCCTGTTCGACTACGACGACAGTGGCAACCGCCACCAGGCCCACAGCCGGGAACATGCCGTGTATACCCTGGCCGGCGACGGCGACACGGTGGTCGCCGACCTCGGTCATCGGCACAACCGCCTGCACGAAGACAATGCCTACCTCGCCGGCGAGAACGAGGACGGCCGCATCACCGCGCAGATGATCGGCCAGGAGGACATCGACCACGACGATTTTCGCCGCCTGCTGCGCTGGGCGCGGGGCGTGGACGTGCTCGACGAGAACGGCAACGGCGACGACGACGATGGTCGCGCGGTGCTCGGCGCCTCGCTGCACGCATCCCCCTGGCTGGCCACCTACCACGTCGACGGCAGCACCGGGGTGCAGCAGGACTACCTGTTCGTGATCACCAACGACGGCTTCGTGCACATGGCCTCCACCGCCACCGGCGAATCCGCGGTCACCGACGCCAAGCGACTGGAAACCTGGACCTTCCTGCCCCCGGACCAGTTGCGCACGCTGCCCGCGCGCTTCGCCAACCCGGCCGCCGACAACATCGCCTACGGCCTCGACGGTGGCATGGACCTGTGGATCCACGACGCCAACGGCGACGGCGACCTGCTCGACGACGATGGCAAGGTCGACGTCGGCGACCATGCCTACCTGTACTTCGGCCAGCGTCGCGGCGGCAGCCACTACTATGCCCTGGACGTCACCGACCCGGCCCGGCCGCGTTTCCTGTGGTCCACCAGCGGCGACGACGGCCTCGCCGCCGCCCCCCTCGGCCGGCTTGGCCAGAGCTGGTCGCGGCCACGCCACGCGCGCATCTACGACCAGCAGGGCGACGTGCTGGCGGCCCGGGACGTGATCCTGTTCGGCGGTGGCTACGACACCGCCCAGGACGTCTCCGTGGCACGCACCGCCAACGACAAGGGCAATGCCGTGTACCTGCTCGACGCAACCAGCGGGGAACTGCTGTGGTGGGCCGGTAACGGCGCCGACGGCGCAGGCCGCGCGCCCGACCTGCGCCTGGCCGAGATGCGCTACGCGATACCCGCGGACATCCGCATCATCGACGTCAACGGCGACGGCGTTCTCGATCGCTTCTACGCCGCCGACACGGGTGGCCAGTTGTGGCGGTTCGACGTCGCCAACGACACCGTCGGCCCGCTGTCCACGCGTATTCGCGGCGGACGCATCGCCGACCTGCAGCCGGACTCGGCGTCGACGACGCCGGCGGAAGCCGACAACCGGCGCTTCTACTACCCGCCGGACGTGTCCCTGGTCGTCCCCGCCACCGGCCGGCCCTACCATGCCATCGCCATCGGTTCCGGCCATCGCGCCCATCCCCTCGGCACGGCCGTCGACGACCGCCTGTACCTGGTCAAGGACCATGCCATCCAAGCGCCGCCCACCGACGAGAACGGCACCGTGCGCTACCGCACTCGCTACCCCGAGGACCTGCTCGACGTCACCGACCGGCTGACCTTCGACAACCTCCCCGAGGCGGCCCGGCAACGGCTGGACAACGGCTGGTACATCGATCTTCAGGAACCCGGCGAAAAGATCCTCTCAGCGTCGGTGACCGCCGGCGGCCGTGTCCTGGTCACGGCCTACCTGCCGCCGGCAGCCGACGGCGCGGCGCGCTGCACCCCGGGACAGGGATCGGGTCGACTGTATGCGGTGGATGCCGAGAACGGCCGGCCGGTGGCCGATCTCGACCGTGGCAGCGGCATCGACGGCGGCGGCCTGTCCCGCGCCGACCGGTTTCTCACCCTGGAGGGC
>CAYGJZ010000102.1:0-12191 GCA_964350265.1 uncultured Gammaproteobacteria bacterium
TTCCACCTCTCCGCCCGCGCCTATCACCGGGTACTCCGCGTTGCGCGTACGATTGCGGACCTGGAGGGTACCGAGCGCGTAGGGACGGAACACGTCGCGGAAGCGGTCCAGTACCGGGTATTGGAGGGTACATAGAAAGAGGACTTTCCGATCAGTACACGAGTTCCCGGTACAGGCCACGCTCGGCAGGTTCATCGACTGCGCCGTCAAACGTGGAAGTGCCCCGCAAGGGTGCGTGTTACCTCCATCCGTACATCGTCAAGTGATCGCTGCCAGAATACGCGGCCGCGGCGCACAAAGTGGTGTCCCGCGAGACGGCCATTCCTGGACTCGATCACTTGTCCGAATTCATCGATCATTGCCGGATCGTAGCCACTGTTGCCCGTCAACAGCAGAAAAGTTCTGCGACCGGCAAAATGGGTAGCGTCGACGAACGCCCACAGAGGCACCGCCGGTCGAAACATCCAAACCGGCGAGCAAAGAACAATTGATTCGTAAGGTGCGATATCCAATGCCGCATGATGCAAATCGGCGGAAACGCTGCGGGCTCTCGCGTCCCGAATCGCCCGAAACTGGCCGTCCAGGCTGCGGGGATAATCTGGCGAGTCTATGGCAAGGAGGTCGGCATCGAGGATATGTGCGGCTTGCTTGGCTGCCGCGAGTGTATTGCCGGACCTTGAGTAGACGGCCACCAGGGTTCTCGCGCTTTCTGCTCCGGTTCGCCGGTAGGGCGGGCTGTACACCCAGCGCTGGTCCTTGTAGATGACGAGTCCAGCCCACCCCGTCGCTGCTGCACCGAGCGCACCGGAAATTCCCAGTACGAGCCGACGCCTGTGCCTGGAGGCCGGTTCCAATCAGCTGTCCGCTATGAACAAGGACAGCAACAAGCGGGTCGGAGAATAGCTCGCTTGAACCGAATCCGCCTTGCCTTCAATGCATATGCCTCTCGAAGAAGGAGAGCACCTTTTCCGGATGGCGTCCAAAGTGATTGTAGCCATCCCTGAAGCGATGAGGCGTGTTCTCAATCCAAAAGAGTTCCTTCTCGTCGCTTCCGAGTAGATCGAAAGTTTTCTGCGCGTCTTCAGGGTTTCGAGTCCAGGCATCTTCCAGCACCTGTACCATCAGCACCGGCATGGTCACGCTGTGCGCCCACAGATGGGGTGTCATTTCGGCCGCCACGCAGGCTCCCATCTTCAGCAGTTCGAGGTCGATGAGTTCCTGGTATTGCTGGACGCCCTGGATTTCCGAGAAGGCGTCATAGATCGCTTCCATGGAGACAACCATTGGGCTGACCATGCACCTGACGTTCTCGAACAACTCAGGTCGTCGGTGGATCGCGTGATACTGAGAGTTACCGCCCATGCATTGACTATACAGTCCGACAGTCATTTTCGAGAGGGTCGGGTGCGCGTCGACGTATCTCTTGACGCCGACGCAGTCGCGCCACTCCCATTGGCCGATGCCACTCAGCCCGCCGTTGGCCGCAGCGCTGTTGCCGTGGTTGCGGATGTCATAGGTCAGAACGTTGTAACCGGCGTCGGTGAGATGCCTGTACTGAACAACGAAGTCAATTTCGACCGCGTCGTAAGCGCTCCAGGGTGCGCCCAGGTGACCAGGAAATCCCGCACGACACATGGGCAGGGCATGGTTGAAGATGATCAACCTGTTGCTTTCACCGCCCTTGGCCGGAATGTACCAGGCTTCCAGGGGTGTACCGTCGTCGGAAGGAATGTACAGATCCGTCCATCCTTCCATGCCGTAGTCGTCCGGTGTTTTGTGAATCACGCTGCGTAACGGTCTGACAATCTCGGCCAGTCCCCTTACCTTCGCATGATCTTCCTTGGAAATGGTTTCGAGTTGCTTCAGCGCGGTTCTCATGCGTTCCGGGGACATTCTGGGCATGGTGACTTCTCTTCGGTTGGGTGTGAGCGTGTTGCCGTATCAAGTCGGAGACGGGAGATTCAAGGCTGCCTGGCGACAGAGCGTGCAATGCCATCTTCCAGGCGTGACTGGAAAAACGGAGCCAGGACCGAAATCGCTTCGTTGACGTAGCTTTCTCGATCGTACATGTCCATGTGGTTGGCGCCGTCGACCACGTACATGAACTTGTCCTGGCTCGCTGCACGAGCGATCAGGTCTTCGCTCATCCACTTGCTTCCAGCTTCGCTTCCTGCCACGCAAAGCAGTGGCTGCGAGAGAAACGCTTCGGCCTTGTGGTAGGCGTCGTAGGTAATGATCTGGTTCAGGTTCCGCGCCAGTGTGAAGCCAGGGGCATTCGGGTGCTCACAGCGCGGTGTGTGGTAGTACTCCCAAGCTTGCTCCAACTCGGCATTGGGTGCGTCCTCCTTGCGAAGGGGCGCCAGGGGAATCGTTCCCGGCTCCGCGTTGTTCGCGTCGTTGGTCCGTGCCTGGGATCCGTGTTCAAGCAGGCCGATGGCGTCGGCGTCCTTGACCGTGTTCTCCCAGCCGTTGCGGAACATCTGACCAATATTGACAGCACTTACCGTGGCGATTGCCTTGATGCGACGATCGTTGATGGCGGCATTTGCACTGTATCCACCGCCGGCGCACACGCCCATCACACCGAGTCTTTCACGATCGACATACGGGAGCGTCGTGAGATAGTCGATGACGGCACTGACATCCTCGGTGCTGATATGGGGGTTTTCCAGCTGCCGGGGTTCTCCCGAGCTTTCGCCCTGGTACGAGCGATCGAACGCGATCGTGACGACCCCGTGCGCGGCAAGTTTTCGTGCATAGAGGCCCGCCGCTTGTTCTTTCACGCCACCGCCGGGATGCGATACAACGACCGCGGCGTAGGTCTGATGATCGTTGAAGTGCTCGGGCTTGTTGATGACCGCCGACATCGTGATGGTCGGATTGTTCGTGTTGGTGAAGGTTACCTTTTCCATCGTCTTCTCCGGTTTCGTGAAGTTGTGCTGCGCTCGCATCATTCATGTGGCGTGGTGACACGGTATCCCGATCGGGGTTATTATTGAATACCGATAAACTAATTATATTTATTAGCAGATTAATAAATGCGTCGTGAAGATATTGCCGATCTTGCTGCCTACCTTGTCGTTGCCGAAGAGGGAAGCTTCACGCGAGCGGCTTCGAAGCTCAATCTGACGCAATCCGCGCTGAGCCAGATCGTGAGACGGCTCGAGGGGCGGCTCGGAGTCCGTCTGCTGACGCGTACGACGCGGAGTGTCGCGACCACCGAGGCGGGTGAAAAGCTGGTGCGAACTCTTTCACCGGTGTTTCGAGAGATCGACCAAAGTATCGTCGATCTCGGCGAGTACCGGGACAAGTTTGCCGGGACGGTGCGAATCACGACGGTGGAACACGCTGCCAAAACGATCCTGGTGCCCAAGCTGACCAAGCTGCTGGAGTGTCACCCGGAGATCTCCATAGAGATCAATGTCGACTACGGTCGTGTTGATATCGTTGCAGAGCATTTTGACGCGGGCGTTCGACTTGGAGAACAGGTGGCGAAGGACATGATCGCCGTCAGGCTTTCCCCCGACATTCCGATGGTGATTGTCGGCACGCCAGGGTACCTTGCAAAGTTCGGCCGTCCGCGCCAAGTCAAGGACTTGCTGAAACATCGATGCATCAACTTGCGGCTAACGGAATCAGGCGAGAAGTACGCATGGCACCTGGTGCAGAAAGGTTCCTTGACGCGCGTGCGCGTGGCGGGCCCGATTTCCTGCAACAGCATTGACTTGATACGCGACGCGACACTCAATGGCAGCGGCTTGTCGTTCCTTCCCTTGGACCAGGTCGAACAGGATCTGGCAAGTGGAGAACTGGAAAAGGTTCTGGGCAAACACCTGGCTCCGCTGCCTGGCTACCATCTCTACTACCCGAACCGCAGACATTCTCCGCCGGCATTCAAGGTCGTCGTGGACGCATTGCGCTATCCGCCGATTTCCGGTCCCGGATAAAAGGCGGAATTTCAGGCGACTCGGATGCGAGTCAGGACCAACGAAGGGGTCGACGCATGACAGAAATCACCAATCCAGGGAGGATTTCGGCGCCAGGGTCTGCCGCGAACCCGGAAGACGCCCTGCGAGGGGCTGACCGGTCGCTGCGTGTCGGCGACGCGGAGCGATTTCGCGTACTGGCCCGATTCATGTATCCCTTCGGCATCGTTGCTCATGCGGCGATGGTCGTTGCGTTTCATGCGTTGGAACAGCCGGAGCTGAGACTGTTCAACGTCCTCAGCGTCGCCATGTGGTCAGGTGGCTACGCGCTTGACAAGCTCGGTTGGGTGCGTACTGCCTACCTGGTGGCGATGACCGAAGTTGTGCTCTACGGTCTGGTCGGAACGTTGTATCTCGGTACAGACACCGGCCTGGTTTCTGTTTTCGTTTATCCCGCCGCGACGCTGTACTTCGTTCCGTTCCTCTCGTCGCGTGCCAGGATGCGTGTGATCATCCTGTTGGTGGTTATGGTCGTCGGGGTGGTCGCGTTGTCAGCGAGGATTGGCGTTCTATCTCCGATCGAGCCCGCGTATGCCGCGATGTTTCTCGCCACGAACCTGTTGATCATGGTACTTGGCATTGCGCTGATCATGAACGCGTTTTCGCGGGCCATCCACCAGGCGGAGGACGAACTGCAGACGGCAAACCAGAAGCTCGCCGCGTTTTCGCATTCCGTCTCGGAGTACCTTGACCCGCTCCTGGTGCAGGGCCTGCGCGACGGTAAGGACCTGGGCCCGAGATCCTGCTACCTCACGGTATTCTTCGCCGATCTTGCCGGTTCGACACGAATAGGCAGGCAAATGAACGAGCAGGCGTTCGGCGACATGCTCCAGGAATTCGTCGGACGGATGCAGCAGGTCATCAAGTCGTACGACGGCTACCTGGAAGATATCTCCGGGGATGGGATTTTCGGATACCTTGGCAACTTTGTGAGCCTCGGGCCGAAGGGGGACGCCTTGCACGCCGTCACCGCGGCGATTGAGATGCAGGCACAGTTGGCGGCGTTGGTGCCGGAGTTCGTGGATCGGTATGGATTGCCGGAGACCTTGAAGATGCGGATCGGGATCAGCAGCGGAGAGGCCCAGGTGGGCAAGACCTCTGGGGCAAGAGCAATCTACACGGCCAACGGCGACATCGTGAACTTGGGAGCGAAGCTCGAGCAGAAGCTAAAGGATTTGCGCGAGGCGGGAGGAATTCTCCTCAGCGAAGCGACCGCGGAGCTGGTGAAGGATCGGTTCGACCTGGTTCCCCACGCAGTAGTCATCGAGGGACACGGCACCACAGTCTATTCATTGTTGGAACAGTCTCCTGGCGGGGCCGGGCAAGAAAACTTGCCGTAGGCACCTGTTGCCACAGGTCAGAAATTGTTGCGAGTTCTATCGGGGACCGGTCAAGAGTGGAGCGATACACGCACGAGATCGACCAGGCCCATGTTCGCCGGTTGTTGGGCACCGCCATCCGCAGCAGGAGCGCCCGCGAGGAACCGCTCGATCTTCGCCTCATGGTCGGGCCAGTCGGTCTTCCGGCCCTCCTCACTGGCAGAGATCGTGTTCGGATCGACGCCCAGGGCAGCGCGCTCATGCACGGCGCGCTCACCGAGGCCCTCCGATACCGGACCACGGACCTGCGCTGATACCGCTCGCAATGTTGGGGACAACTAGCAGGGGCGCCGTTCTCCTTCTTCGTTGTCTCGTGTTCTCCTTCGTTGGTGGTCGACCAGGGTGGCGAGAGTCCCGTTAGCCTTGTATTCGGCCAGGCTAGCAGATACACTTGAGAATCGTTCGCATTAACCTTTTCGCCGCCGACGAGAACATGCCGCCTCCGAGTGATCTCCTCACCTGCCGCACCCGGGCATTGTACGAGGATCACCACGGATGGCTGCGCAATCTTCTGGTCCGCCGCGTCGGCTGCTCGGAAACCGCCGCCGACCTGGCGCACGACACGTTCGTACGGGTGCTCGGCAAGTCCAGCCTGCCAGCCATCGACGAACCGCGCGCCTACCTCGCGCGCATCGCCCATGGACTGGTGGTCGATCACCACCGGCGCCGGGCGCTGGAGCGGGCCTGGCTGGAGACGCTCGCGGCGATGCCGCGGGATACCGCGCCATCGCCCGAGGACCAGGCCGCCATCGTCGATACCCTGACCCGCATCGACATGTTGCTCGATGGCCTCAAGCCACGGCTGCGACGGGTGTTGCTGCTGTCCCGCCTGGAAGGTCTGACCTATCCGGTCATTGCCCGGCGTCTGGGCGTTTCCTTGAGCACCGTCGAAAAGGACATGGCCAGTGCCCTGAAGCATTGTTACCGGGTATTGCTTGGATGAGTGTCCACGGTGAACACGAGGTGCAGCGTGGTGCCGATATCCCCGACGACGTCCTCGATACGGCCTTGCAATGGGCGGTGACCCTGGGCTCGGGCACCAGCATGGAGACGGACAATGAGGCGTTCGCCACCTGGCTCGCCGCCGATCCGGCCCACCAGGCGGCCTGGCGGCGAATGCAGGTCGTCGAGCAGGAGTTCACCCCGGCACGGCATGTCGAGGCCGCTTCCAGCACGCTGGACCGGGTTGCCGGCAACCGCCGACGCGTGCGCCGACGTCGCATGCTCGGTGGCATCGTGTCGGCTCTGCTGGTTGTCGGCATCGTTCTTGGCAGCGGAGGATTCCAGCACTGGCGATACGATCATGTCACCGGCATCGGTGAACGCCAGCGTGTCGATTTCGCCGGGGGCGGGGTCATGTTCCTCAACGCCGACACCGTGTTGGACGTTGATCGTCATGGTGGCGATACCGTGGTTCGTCTGCACCGTGGCGAGATCTACGTGGACACCCGGGGATGGTTGGCGGATACCAAGCCCCTGGTGGTCACCGTGGATGCCCGCCTTGTGCCTGTCGGCACCCGGTTCGTCGTCAGCCGGGATCGAAGTGGCACCGAGTTGTCGATCACCGGTGGCGAAGTGGCGGTACTGGGGGCGGGAGGAGGGGCATCTGCTGATGCCATTGTCCTGGGGCGAGCCGGTGAGTCCTGGCGCATCATCGAAGGGCAGGCCCGTCGACTGGATGCCACTGGCATGGACCCTGCCACCTGGGTAAACGGCATCGTCGAGGCCGACGACGCACCCCTTGGCGGTGTCCTTGATGCCCTCGGCAGCCATCGGCGCGGATGGCTGCGCTACGATGACGCCGCCGCGAAGATTCGCGTTACCGGCGTGTTTCGACTCGACGATACCGACGGCGCGCTGCGTGCCCTGGAACGAACACTGCCTGTACGTGTCCAGCGACTGACGCCGTGGTGGATCAACGTGAAAGCGATACCGGATCGCTGACGACCAAACAGGTTTTACGGGTTCTTCTCCCTGGTTCGGCAAGTAGGGAAAGTCTTCTCTAGCACGAATCAACAACGGGAGATCTTCATGTCAGTTGCGCAACCCAAACGCCGTGGTCGATCCCGCACCGCGCGGACACTGGGCTTCGGATTCGCCCTGCTCATCGCCTGTACCGCGGCGCGGGCGCAGGAGATTCCGTTCGATGTGTCGGCGGGCTCGCTCGCACAGTCCGTCAACGCCGTGGCACGGCAGGCGGGCCTCACCCTGTCCGTCAACCCGACCCTGCTCGAAGGGCGGACGGCGCCTGCGCTGCAGGGAGAATACACCGCCCGGCAGGCGCTCGACCTGCTGCTTTCCGGGACCGGAATCATTGCCACGTTCGCCGACGACGGTACCGTGACCCTGACGCGACCCGGCGACACGGGCGCCATGGTGCTCGACCCGGTTCGGGTGGAGGCAGCGCAGATCCCCGGGCGGACCCAGATCGGCAACCTGCCGCCGGAATTCGCGGGCGGGCAGGTGGCGCGGGGTGGCCGAATGGGTCTGCTCGGCAACCGTGACCTGTTCGACATGCCGTTCAACATCACCTCGTACACCGCCGATCTGATCGAGGACCAGGGCGCGGAGTCCGTCGCCGATGTTCTGCACAACGACTCGTCCGCCTACCTGGTCAACGCCGAACGCGGTTCATCGGAAACCATCGTCATCCGCGGCTTCAACATCGGTGGCAACAGCGCGCCGCTGTTCGATGGCCTGCCCGGAATCGCCCATCGCCGGCAGTCCACCGTGGGCAGCCTCGAACGGGTCGAGGTGTTCAAGGGTGCCAATGCGTTGCTGACCGGCGCCGCGGGCCAACTCGGCGGCAGCGTGAACCTGGTGCCAAAGCGCCCCCTGGACGAAGATCGAACCCGGGTAACCGCGTTGTACGAGCCGGACTCGCACCTGGGTGCCCAGCTCGACATAAGCCGTCGCGGCGGTGACGAGGATCGCTTTGGCCTGCGTGTCAACGGTACGTATCGCGATGGCGAATCGGTACCGGATCACTATTCCCTCGCGTTCAAGGAAGCCAGCATCGCCCTGGACTACCGGGGAGACAAGGCGCGCAGCAGCTTCGTGCTGGACTACTCCGATTCGGATGACCGTGCGGGAAACCAGTTGTTCTTCGGCGTGTCGGGGCTGCCACAACCCGCCGAAACCGACGACGGTGTGCAGCAGCCGTGGGAGACAACGAAAGGGGAGTTCCTGCGCGGGCTGTTGCGCGTGGAGTATGACTTTGCGCCGGACTGGACGGCGTACGGCGCCTACGGTGCCACTGACTTCAAGGGTTCCTGGCTGCGCACCATCGGCGGTGGGCTGGGTCCGGATGGCAGCTTCAACCAGATCGCCCAGCAACTCGTAGAAAGAGACCGCAACCAGGTAGCCACGCTCGGCGTCATGGGCGAGTTCGAGACTGGAGCCGTCAGCCACGAGCTGTCACTCCAGGCCCTGCGCAACGAGACGGAGAACGGTGCGAACAACCAGAGCATCGCCGGATACGCGGTCACGTCCAACATCTACGATCCCGTGTTCGTGCCGCGCCCTTCGTTCACCCCCCAGTCTCCCGCAGTGCCCATCGATGCCGAGAGTGACTCGGACTCGCTGGCCATTGCCGACACCATGGGGTTTCTCGACGAGCAGGTGCAGGTCACCATGGGCCTGCGGCGCCAGCGCGTAGACGATGAACGGGCCACCACGCCAGCGCTTGGCATCGTCTACAGGCCGGTGTCCGGGATGTCCGTGTACGGCAACTACATCGAGGCGCTGGAGGGCGGGCCGACAGCGCCCGACGGCACGGAAAACGCAGGCGAAGTATTCGCACCATCACGGACCAACCAGGTCGAGCTCGGCGTCAAGATCGACCGGGGAACACTCGGCTTGACCGCGGACGTATTCCAGATCGAACAGCCAAGCGGCATCATCGACGAGACTAACCGCTTCGTGGTCGATGGCGAGCAGCGCAACCGCGGCATCGAGTTGAACGCCTTCGGCGAGTTGCGGCCGGGCATACGACTGCTGGCCGGCCTGACCTACCTGGACGCCGAACTGACCCGCACGCAGGACGGTGCCTACGACGGCAAGACGCCCAGCGGCATTCCCGATCTCAGCGCGGTCCTGGGGATGGAATGGGACACGCCCTCGATACCGGGGCTCACCTTGTCGTTCCGCGGCAACTACACCAGCGGCCGCTACATTTCCACGGACAACGATCGCGAACTGTCGTCCTACGACGTCTACCATGTCGGGGCGCGTTACCAACGTCGGATCGGCGAACACGAGGTCACGTTCCGGTTCAACGTCGACAACCTGTTCGGTGAGGATTACTGGATCACGTTCCCGACCGTGTCCAACTTTCTCTACTACGGCAGTCCGCGCATCATCTCGATGTCCGCCCGGGTGGATTTCTAGTCGTTTGCGTGCGGGCTTCGTCACCGTGCGCTCAAGGCGCAGTGAAGCGGCGGCCGGGACAACCGGGCGCCGCGCTACCGCCGTGGTTGCGCGCTGCGTGGCAGCCGTCCTGGGTGGCTACGGGTGCACGCAGGTCGCGTCGATCGTGGTGGCCCACCTTGTCCCGGGCAGCCGCGCCGATGGAGTGCTCGTTGCCACCATGACCAGTTTCCTGGTCTACACCGGCGCCATCACCTGGTCGTTCGCGGCGGCCAGCACGCGACGCGCCTGGATCGGCCTGCTGGTGCCGACCGTATTGCTGGCGTTACCGGCGTGGTGGATTGCCAGCGGCGGTGGAGGCCCGTGATGGGCGGCTTCCGTCAATCGATGACATGGCTGCATACGTGGACCGGCCTTTTGCTGGGCTGGGTGCTGTACTTCATGTTCGTCACTGGCACGATCGGTTACCTCGATACCGAGGTCGACCGCTGGATGCAGCCCGAGGCCCCACCTGCCGCCACGTCCGTGGATACGTCGACAGCGCTGCATCTGGCGCTTGCGCACCTGGGCACAGAGGCCATGGACGCCAATCGCTGGTTCATCGCGTTCGCCACGGATCGCAACAATCCCTACCTGCGCGCCTTCTGGCGCGACGCCGAGGGCAACGGCGGCAACGATCTTCTTGATCCGGTATCCGGTCGTCCGTTCAAGCCGCGCGAGACCGGCGGTGGCCAGACCCTGTATCGAATGCACTGGCTGCTCCACTACCTGCCCGACGACTTTACCGAATGGCTGATCAGCGTGGTGACGATGGTTCTTTTCGTGGCCATGGTCACCGGGGTGATCGCGCACAAGCGCATCTTCAGGGACTTCTTCACCTTCCGACCGGGCAAGCGCCAGAGATCGTGGCTGGATGCCCACAACGCCCTCGCCGTACTTTCCCTGCCGTTCCAGCTGATGATTGCCTATTCCGGATTGATCTTCATGATGTTTACCTGCATGCCGCTGATTGTTGTCGCGATCTACGGCGCCGGTGACGCAGCGCGGGATCGCTTCTTCGACGAGGCATTCCCGGGGTTTCCCGGTGTGGAAGCGGCTGGCCGGTCCGCGCCCCTGGTCGACCTGCATGGACTGCTGGCCACCGTCGACGCGCGCTGGAACGGCGAGTCTGTACGTTACCTGGACATCTACCACCCCGGCGATGCCAATGCCCGGGTAACCATCGCCGGTCCCATCGGCCGTGGACCGTTGCGCAGTTCGCCACGCATCATCTTCGACGGTGTCAGCGGCGAGGTGCTGGAGGATGTGCCGGCACGTGGATCGGTTGCGCGGGCCACGTACGACGTCTTCCTGGGTCTGCACGAGGGCCTGTTCGCGGGTCCCGTGCTGCGCATGCTGTACGTGCTCTCCGGGTTGATGGGCACGGCGATGATCGCGACCGGACTGGTGCTGTGGACGGTCAAGCGACGCCAGCGGCTGGAGAAGTCGAGATCCGTTTCGGTGCAGGGTCTGCAACTGGTGGAGCGGCTGAACGTGGGAACCATCGTAGGGTTGCCGGTGGCGATTGCCGCGTACTTCTGGGCCAACCGGCTGCTGCCGGTGGAGATGGCGGGGCGGGCCGATTGGGAGGTGCACGCAATGTTTCTCACCTGGGCGGCATTGCTGGTGCATGCGGGGCTGCGGCCGCTCCGCCACGCGTGGCTGGAACAGTTGTGGATGGCCGGGGCGGCCTATGCACTGCTGCCGGTGGTCAATGCATTGACCACCGACCGAAACCTTTGGCACAGCCTGGTGACGGGAGACCGGGTGTTCGCGGGGTTCGACCTGTCGGTGCTGGGTGTCGGGCTGGCCTGTGCGGTGTTGGCATGGCGGTTGCGTGGCAGGGTGCAGGGTGCGGCCGCCAGCGGCGGGACACAGGCCAACCCGTCTGCGACGCGAAGCTAGGAGATGGCCGTGGCGCTGGCACTGGTGAGCACGTACGCGGCCTGGTTGATGCTGTCACTGTCCATGGGTCGGCATCATCGGCAGTTGTGTGGGTGGGAAGCGATCGGTGGGTCGCAGGCGTGGTACCGGGTTGGCGGGGTGGCGGGCCTGTTGGCGGGTTACGCAGGCTGTGCATGGCAGTGGGGCTGGTCGGTGGGCGCGGTGGCATGGTGCGGGGTGCTGTCGGCCACGTCGCTGCTGTTCGTGTTGCTGCTCGCCTGGCGTCCGCGATGGGCGGTATGGGCGCTGGTCGGACTGGCTGGCCTTGCGTTGCCGGCCGCGATGCTGTAGATCGCGCCTATGGTTCCCGGGGTGGAGTGGAATTGGGGACCGAACGGAGAATCCTGTATGAAAGTCTGCATCGTCGGTGCGTCGGGCAAGCTTGGTCGGTACATGGTCGAGCATTGCCTTGCCCGTGGGTACGAGGTGGTGGGCGTGTGTCGCGAGCGCAGCGTGGGCAAGCTGGATGACTACC
>CAYGJZ010000103.1:0-11501 GCA_964350265.1 uncultured Gammaproteobacteria bacterium
CGCGGAATTGGCGCCCCGAACAGGATTCGAACCTGTGACCTTCCGCTTAGGAGGCGGATGCTCTATCCAGCTGAGCTATCGGGGCAGGGCAGTGGTTTTCGCGTGGACTGAATGTGCGCGAAGTCGCGCGCCGGGGTCAAGACGGGTTGTTCACGATCGATCGTCGCCGCCGACCCCGCTGGGGTAGAACTTGCCGTACCAGTTCCAGTTGTGGCTCTGCTTCAGCCAGTTGCTGTAGAACGGGTGGCTCAGGTGGTGATCGCGGATCTCGAACCAGCGTGAGCCGATGCCGTCGATGACGTGCATCGGGTCGATGCGGCCGTCGTTGATCTCCAGGTGGATGTGCGGGTAGATCATCTCCGGGCGCGCGCTGTTCAAGGTGACGTTGCCGCTCAGTCCCATGTTGGCAATGACGTCGCCCTTGCGCACCTTCGGCTGGTTGCCGCGGCGAATGGAATCCATGGCGCGATCGAAGTAGGAGTGCTCGCGCAGGTTGTCCAGCTCGAGGTCCTCGGCGGTGAGGCGATCGATGGGCTTGCCGAGCAGCACCGAGGCATAGCGGCGCAGCGCCTGCTGGTAGCCACGCGCGGCATCGTTGCCGTACTCGGCGAGTTCCTCGCGGGTCAGCAGCCGCTTGTAGGTGGAACGGGTGGGCTCGCGCAGCAGGTGCATGTAGGTGACCTGCAGGTTGCCCTGGGACAGCACCAGGTAGTTGCCGGCGCCTTCGCGCTGGTAGCCGGCGCGGACGATGGTGCCGTCCATCACCGCCAGCACCGGTTCGCCGAGCTCGCCGCCGATGTCCAGGCCCTCGTGGGCATAGCCGTTGCGGCGGGCGTTGAACAGTCCCCAGGGCTTGATCTCGTCGACGTCCAGGCGCTCCACCGGCAGGCCCATGCGGCCCAGGAAGGGCCGTGCCTCGAGCACGTCCTCGGCGTCCTCGATGGCATTGTAGGCATGTCGGAACCGGGCCGCCTTGTAGACCAGGGACAACGCGACCCGGCGGGCATTGGGGTCGTCGGCGTTGGGCAGTTCCAGGTGCGGGTTGTCGCCGAAGGCGGCGATGAAGCGGTCCTCGCGGGTGGCCAGCGAGCTCTCGCGCTCGATGTCCTCGGCCAGCCAGGCCTCGGCATCGCGCATCAGGGCGTCGTTGCCGATGTCGGTGAACAGGCGCTGGAAGCCGTCGCCGCCGGCATGCAGCAGGTACAGGTGCACCAGCGGCAGTTCCTGTGGCAGGCTTTCGGCGCCGTAGATGAGATCGAGCATCAGCAGGCGCAGTTCCAGCACGTTCCAGTCGCTGAAGCGGCGGCGCTTGTCCTCGTAGAAGGCGCGGGTCAGGTTGGTCGAACCCCAGCCATAGGGCAGGCGGCGCAACAGCGGGCCGAGGCCCTGGTCGGACAACTGGTCGAATTCCGCCTCGCCGAGCTCGCGGTAGAGGCCGTCGAGCATCTCGAGGAATCGCTCCTGCTCGGCTTCGTCCTCGCGCAGCAGGGCGTCGTCGCCGCCGACCAGGTCGGTGGGCGCCGACAACGCCGCGACCATCGCCTCGACCCGGTTGTCGTAGTAGGCATTCGGCTCCGGTGGCTTGGGCGTGGTGATCTGCTGGATCAGCTCGGCACGGCGCCGGGGCGTGAAGATGGCATCCAGGCCCGGGGTGCCGTTGTCCTCGCGGGCGATGCTGGCAATGGCCAGGACCATGTTGACGAAGCGCCGGTAGGCACGCTGGTACTCGCTGCCGAAGTAGATGATGTCCGGGTCGCGCAGCCGGTTCTGCAGCTTGTCGTTGGAGTAGGCCGGCTCGATCTCCCGCACCACGATGGCCTTCTTCTCGCGCAGGAAGCCGTGCAGGTCGATGTCGCGGTCGGACTGGTCCAGCGACCGCGCGTACATGGCGTCCTCGATGTACCAGTCGGGGGAGAATCCGCTGTAGATCCAGCCGGGCAGGACCGGCTGCTCCGGGTTGATGGCCAGTTGGCTGTTGGCCAGCAACTGGTCGAACTCCTGTTCCAGGCGCGCCTGGTGGGCCTGCTCGCGGCGCGGCTCCACGTACAGCTGGCTGGCGGTGTAGTACATCGAGGAGACGGCGGCGAGGGCGATGATGGCCAGGGTGCCCAGCCACAGGGTCTTCAGCCCGGAGCGGGCGCGCACGCGGCGCATGTAGCGGTGCTCGTCGTCGCCGGGGTGCACGCGCGGAAACAGGAACCAGCGCCGCGGCAGCAGCACCACGTTGGGGTCGATCAGGTCCGGGTTCAGGCCGTGGCGGGTCAGTTCGCCTTCCAGGTCGGCGATGACGCGCAGGCCGGCCTTGGAGGGAACGCGCAGGGCGGGCTGATCGCCCGGGAACGGCTCGTCCCCGGCGTCGCCGTGGTCAGTCACCGGGTGCAGTCCCTGCGGGACGGGCGACTTCAAATTGGGTTCGTTCTTGGTCAAGCGGGTCTCGAATGCAACCGGTTGGGCGCCGAATCCTTCGTTGGTCGAAGTCGACTGCGTCGAATCAGCGGACAGGTCTTTGCCTGCTTCCGCAACGCCGCGAATCGGCGTCTCCCCCGGCGCCGGCCCTGTTGCTGCCAGGGTTGTCGCCGCGATCGGCAGTATCTCATTTTTTCCCTTTCGGGTGAACCGCGCGGGGCGGCGGGGACGGCGCCTTCCGCCGCTCCGCGAACCGCTGAAAACGCTGCTTTCGCGGGCCTAGAATCCCCCAGCCATGCCGTCTTTCCGGGGGTCGCTGGCGCCGACGTGGCCGGCCTCGCCGGCCAGGATGGCCTGGGCGCCGCCGAACAGGCTGTAGTGGAAGTCCGGCTCGACGATGTGGCCGCGGGCGGCGAGGGCATCGGCCAGGGACGGGTCGAAGCCGTCTTCCAGCGCCACCGTGAAGGATTCGGTCAGGTACCAGCGCGGGGCGTCCAGGGACTCCTGCAGGCCGCGGCCAAAGTCCTCGATCCGGCTGACCAGCTGCACGTGGCCCTGGGGCTGCATGTGGCCGCCCATCACGCCGATGGGCCCGAGCGGACGGCCGCCGCGGCTGAGGAAGCCGGGGATGATGGTGTGGTAGGGCCGCTTGCCGCCGGCGACCCGGTTCGGGTGACCGGGGACCAGGGAGAAGCCGGCGCCGCGGTTCTGCAGGCTGATGCCGGTGCCGGGCACCACGATGCCGGAGCCGAAGCCCATGTAGTTGGACTGGATCATCGACACCATGGTGCCCTCGGCATCGGCGGTGCACAGGTAGACGGTGCCGCGATCGGGGCTGGATGCCGGGGCAGCATCCCAGGCCCGCGCCGGGTCGATGGCCGCGGCCGCCTCGCGCAGACGCTCCGGCGCCAGCAGTTCGTCGGTGCGCCGGGTCATGGCCGCCGGGTCGGCGACGTGGGCGAAGGTGTCGACGAAGGCGCGCTTCATCGCCTCGATCTGCAGGTGCACCACGTCGACGTCGTCCGGCGAACCGGCCAGCGGCAGGTGGTCGAGAATGCCCAATGCGATCAGCGCGGCCAGCCCCTGGCCGTTGGGGGGCAGCTCGTGCAGGGTGATGCCGCGGTAGTTCATCGACACCGGTTCCACCCACTCGCCGCGGTGGCCGGCCAGGTCCGCCGCCACCATGGCCGCACCGTGACGTTCGGCGTCGGCGCAGATGGCCGCGGCCAGCTCGCCGCGGTAGAAGGCTTCGCCGCCGCTGGCGGCAATGGCTTCGAGGCTGCTGGCGTGATCGGGACAGCGCACCAGCTCGCCCACCGCCGGCGCCCGGCCACCGGGCAGGAAGGTGTCGCGGAAGCCGTCCAGGTGCTGGTAGCGCTCGACGCTGCCGGCCCACACCCGCTGGATGATCGGGGTCAGCGCATAGCCCTCGCGGGCATAGTGGATGCCGGCGCGGAACAGCTCGGCGAAGGGCAGGGCGCCGAAGCGCGCCGAAAGCTGCACCCAGGTGTCCACGGCGCCGGGCACGGTCACCGCCTCCCAGCCGACCTCGGGCATGACCTCGTGGCCGGCAAAGCGTTCCGCCGACCAGGCTGCCGGCGAGCGGCCGGAGCCGTTGAAGCCGGTCAGCTCGCCGCCCCGCGAGACGATGGCAAAGGCGTCGCTGCCAATGCCGTTGCCGGTGGGTTCCACCACGGTCAGGCAGATGGCGGCGGCCAGCGCGGCGTCCACCGCGTTGCCGCCGTCGCGCAGCGCCTGCAAGCCGGCCTGGGTGGCCAGCGGCTGCGAGGTGCACACCACGTTGCGTGCATGCACCTCCGAGCGGCGACTCGGGTAGGCGAACAGGTCGGGGCGGATATAGCGAATGGACATGAAAGAAGATTCCTCTCGGTGCGTCGGTTGGTGGCAGGCCGTGCAGCCCGCGGTCGACGCGTGCATGGGACGCACGCATTATAGTGGTCGCCGCGCGGGCGTCGAGCCCACGCTTGCGCACCGCCACGGTATACTCCGCGGATGACCGTACTGCTGACCAGCCACGACGAGGATGCCGATGCCTGGCTGCGCGAAATCCGCGCCGCCGCCCCGGGCATCGACCTGCGCCTGGAGGCCGAGGTGGACGCGCCGGAGGATGTCGAGTACGCCATCGTCGGCCGCACCCGCCCGGGCGAACTGCGTCGCTATCCGAACCTGCGCGCCATCCTGTCCATGTGGGCCGGCGTCGAGCACCTGCTCGCCGACGACACGGTGCCCGCCCACCTGCCCATCGTGCGCATGGTCGAGCCGTCGCTGACCCGCGGCATGGCGGAGTACGTGACCTGCCACGTGCTCAACACGCTGCTGCGCACCCGCGACTACGCGCTGCGCTGGGACCACCCGCAGCGCATGACGCCCCGGTTTGCCCCCGACCTGCCGGTGGGCATCATGGGCCTGGGGGTGCTCGGCCAGGCCTGTGCGCAGGCGCTGTGCCGGCTCGACTTCCCGGTGCACGGCTGGAGCCGGCGTGGACAGCCGGTGGAGGGGGTGACCGTGCACGCCGGCGGCGAGGGGCTGGCCACCTTCCTGGCCGCCTCGCAGGTGGTGGTGCTGCTGTTGCCGAACACCCCGGCCACCAACAACCTGCTCGATGCCGCCACCTTCGCCCTGATGAACCCGGGTACCGTGCTGATCAACGCCGGTCGCGGCGAACTGGTGGACGACGACGCCCTGCTGGCGGCGCTGGACGCGGGCACCGTCGGTCATGCCGTGCTCGATGTGTTCCGCGTCGAGCCGCTGCCGGATGCGCATCCTTACTGGAGCCATCCCGGGGTCACCGTGACACCGCACCTGGCCAGCATCACCGATCCGCGCAGTGCCGCCCCGGTGCTGGCCGAGAACCTGGCGCGGCTGCGCCGCGGCGAGCCGGCCTGGCCGCTGGTGGACCGCGAGCGCGGCTACTGACCGCTCGCGCCGGCGGCGGGGGCATGCATTGCGAAGCGGGGCGGTGAATCCGGCGATGGCGGCGCAGTGGGCGCCGTTCCTGTTCGTGCTCTTGTGGAGCACCGGCTTCATCGGCGCCAAGCTGGGCATGCCCTATGCCGAGCCGGCGCGGTTCCTGTTCGTGCGCTTCGCGCTGGTGGCCGTGCTGCTGGCGGTGATGGTGGCCTGGCAGCGCCGGGCACTGCCCCGCGGCAGCGAGCTGGGCCATCTCGCGGTCAGCGGCATCCTGGTCCACGGCATCTATCTCGGCGGCGTCTTCGGCGCCATCGACGCGGGCATCAATGCCGGCGTCGCCGCGCTCATCGTCGGCGTGCAGCCGCTGCTGACCGCGGTGCTGGTGGGGCCGCTGCTCGGCGAGCGCCTGCACCTGCGCCAGTGGCTCGGCTTCGTGTTCGGCATTGCCGGGGTCTTCCTGGTGGTCTTCGGCAAGTTCGACGCCGATGGCCAGCAGCCGCTGGGCCTGGCGCTGTGCATCGCCGCGCTCCTGGCCATCAGCATCGGCACCGTCTACCAGAAGCGCTACTGCGCGGGCATGGACCTGGTATCCGGTTCGCTGGTGCAGTTCGTGGCCGCCGCGCTGTTCGCCGGGGTCTTCGTGCTGCTGCTCGACGAGGCGCCGATTCGCTGGCAGCCGACCTTCTGGTTCGCCCTGCTGTGGCTGTGCCTGGTGCTGTCCATCGGCGCCATCACCGTGCTCATGTGGCTGATCCGGCGTGGCGCCGCCTCGCGGGTGGCGAGCCTGTTCTACCTGGTGCCGCCGCTGGTGGCGGTGGAAGCCTGGCTGCTGTTCGGCGAAACCCTCGACCAGGTCGCCATGGCCGGCATGGCGCTGTGCGTGGCCGGGGTCTGGCTGGTGCTGCGCGCCGGGACACGGGCATGAGCACGGCGACCGGGGTGCGGTGGAGCCCGGCCGGGGAGTGGCTCGACGGACTGCTCGACTACCACGCCGACGCGGTGGATGCCGCCACCGCCGCGCGCTGGTTCCAGGTGCTGCGCGACAGCCTGGACTGGCAGCAGCCGAAGGTGACCCTGTTCGGCCGTACCCATGCCTCGCCGAGGCTGGCGGCATGGCACGGCGATGCCGGCGCGGTGTACACCTACTCGGGGCTGCGCAACGAGCCGGCGCCGTGGACCGACTGCCTGGCACAGATCCGGCAGCGGGTGGAATCCCTGTCCGGAGCCTCGTTCAACAGCGTGCTGGTCAACCGCTACCGCGACGGCAACGACGCCATGGGCTGGCACAGCGACGACGAGTCCAGCCTCGACCCGGATGCGCCCATTGCCTCGCTCAGCCTCGGTGCCGCGCGACGCTTCCGCCTCAAGCACCGCCGGCTTGGGCAGTGGCGTGGCGAGCTTCGCCTGGAAGGCGGCTCGCTGTTGGTCATGCACCCGCCGATGCAGTCGCAGTGGCGTCACGCGGTGCCGCGCGAGGCCGGGGTCGGCGAACGCATCAACCTGACCTTTCGGCGCGTGCGTTGATGGAAGGCGCCCGTCCCCTCGCCGACCGCATGCGCCCACGCTGCATCGAGGAGTTCATCGGCCAGGAACACCTGCTCGACCGGGGGCGGCCGCTGCATGCCGCGGCCAGTGGCGGTGCCCTGCAGTCGATGATCCTGTGGGGTCCGCCGGGGACCGGGAAGACCACCCTGGCGCGGATCCTGGCCGACCGCGAGGGGCTTTCCTTCGCCACCTTGTCGGCGGTCACCGACGGCGTGCGCGAGGTGCGCGCGGTGGTCGAGCAGGCGCGCCAGCGCGAAGCCGCCACGGTGCTGTTCGTGGACGAGGTGCACCGCTTCAACAAGGCCCAGCAGGATGCCTTCCTGCCGCACCTGGAGTCCGGCCTGCTGGTGCTGATCGGCGCCACCACCGAGAACCCGGCCTTTGCCCTCAACAACGCCCTGCTGTCCCGCGCCCGGGTGCACGTGCTCAAGCCGTTGTCTGCCGACCACCTGGCGCGGATCCTGAAGGCCGCGCTGGCCGACGACGAGCGCGGTCTCGGCGCGCTGGCGGTGGGCGTGGACGACGAGGCGGTCGATGCCCTGGTCGATGCCGCCGACGGCGATGCCCGGCGGCTGCTCAACCTGCTCGAGACCGCCTGCCTGCTGGCGGCGGACGATGACCGTAAAGTCGGTGTCGCCCGTGTCGCCGAGGCGGCCAGTGCCAGCCTGCGACGCTTCGACCGTGGCGGCGACATCTTCTATGACCTGACCTCGGCGTTGCACAAGTCGATTCGCGGCTCCAGCCCGGATGCCGCCCTGTACTGGATGGCGCGGCTTCTCGACGGCGGCTGCGACCCGGCCTACCTGGCCCGCCGCCTGGTGCGCATCGCCAGCGAGGACATCGGCAATGCCGACCCCCGCGCACTGACCCTGGCGGTCTCCGCCGCCGACGCCTGGCGCCAGCTCGGCACCCCCGAGGGGGAACTGGCCCTGGCCCAGGCGGTGGTCTACCTGGCCGTGGCGGCGAAGAGCAATGCCGTCTACACCGCCTTCAACGCCGCGCGGGAGGATGTCCGTCGCCTGGGCACTGCCGAGGTGCCCGTGCACCTGCGCAACGCGCCCACCCGGCTGGCACGGGAATCCGGCCATGGCCGCGGCTATCGCTATGCCCACGACGAGCCGGACGGCTATGCCGCCGGTGAGCAGTACTTCCCCGAAGGCATGGAGCGGCGCTACTACGAGCCGGTGGATCGCGGTACCGAGGCCAGGATCCGCGAGAAGCTGGCGCGGCTGCGCCAGCTCGACGAGGCCGGCAGGAAGCGCCGGTGATGGACGCGGACCGGCGGATCATCGCCCTGCTGGCCGAAGGCGACTTCGTCTCCGGCGAGCGCATCGCGAGCGCCCTCGGCGTATCCCGTGCCGCCGTGCACCAGCACCTGGCGCGGCTGCGCGAACAGGGCGTCGGCGTCGACAGCGTGCGCGGACGTGGCTACCGCCTGCACACGCCCTTGGAGCCGTTGTCCGCGGACCGCCTGCGCGACGCCCTGACCGATGCCGCCCGCGCACGGCTGCGGCGCATCGACGTGCTGGGCGAGGTCGACAGCACCAACCGCTACCTGCGTGATCACGATGCCGACGCCTGCTTCGCCGAGTACCAGAGCGCCGGTCGCGGTCGTCGTGGCCGGCAATGGCTGGCGGCGCCCTTCGCCAGCATCCTGTGCTCGGTGGCCCACCAGTTGCCCGGCGGGCCCGCCGCCAGCGCCGGGCTCAGCCTGGTGGCCGGGGTGGCGGCGGCGCGCGCGGTGGCGGCCGCCGGGGCCGACGGCATCGGCCTGAAATGGCCCAACGACCTGGTCCTGGGCGGTGCCAAGTGCGGCGGCATCCTGGTGGAGATCGCCGGCGAACTGGGCGAGCGCTGCCGCTGCATCGTCGGTGTCGGGCTGAACCTGGCCATGCCCGAGGCGCTGGCGGCGCGTTGCGGCCAGCCGGTCAGCGCGCTGGCCGACCATGTCACCGAACCGTTGTCGCGCAATGGCCTGGCGGCCACGCTGGTGTCGCAGCTGGTGGAGGCGCTGGCGGTATTCAACGAAGAAGGTTTTTCCGCCTTTCGCGAGGAATGGATTGCCCGCCACGTCCACCAGTGCAAGGACGTGACGGTGGCGGTGGGCGACGCGATCCTGCGCGGCACCGCGGTGGGGGTCGAAGCTGACGGCGCGCTGCTGCTGGCGGAGGAGGGCGGGCCGGTCCGCCGGGTGACCACCGGCGAGGTGATGGCGTGAGCCTGCTGCTGGTGGATGTCGGCAACAGCCGGGTGAAGTGGCGCTGGCAGGGCCACGACCGCCACTGTCCCGTCGACGAGCTGGTGGACGGCGTGCCGCCGCCGTGGCAGGCGCTGCCGTCGCCGACGGTCGTGCGCATCTCGGTGGTCTCGGCGCCCCGGCGGGCGGCGATGGTGGCATGGTGCCTGTCGCGCTGGGGCATCGATCCGTGCTGTCCCGACGGTGCCACGCCGTTGCCTGGAGTCGTCAACGGCTATGCCGAGCCGGCGCGACTGGGGGTGGATCGCTGGCTGGCTCTGGCCGCGGTGCGAGCCCTCGGCGCGCAGGCCGCGCTGGTGGTGGATGCCGGCACCGCGGTGACCATGGACCTGCTCGATGGCGACGGCCTGTTCCGTGGCGGCATGATCCTGCCCGGCAGACGCCTGCTCGGCGCGGCCTTCCGCCAGCAGGTGCCGTACCTGGATGCCGCCGCCGAGAAAACGCCGGACTTTCCGGCGCGCACCACCGCCGATGCCATCGCCCTCGGGGCGCAGTTTGCCCTTGTTGCCTCGCTGGAACGATTCATCGACAATGCCCGCTCGCTGCTCGGCGAGGAGCCGGCGCTGCACCTGACCGGGGGCGATGGCGCCTGGCTGCAGTCCCGCCACGTCGGGCCGGCCGCGCTGCACCGCAACCTGGTGCTTGACGGACTCTCCCTGCTCAAGGAGCAAACCGCGTGAAATGGCTGTTCTTTTCCCTGGTCCTGGTCAACGTCGCGTTGTACCTGTGGGCCACCGGCCATCCGGACAATACTCCCGACGCCGCCCACGCCGCGGAAAGCCCGGTCAACACGCGCGGCATGATGCTGCTCGGCGAGGTCGCCGAGGGTGGTGCCGGCGCGCGGGTCTGCATGCGCATCGGCCCCTTCCTGACCCAGTCCACCTTTGCCGACGCCTCCCGGCTGCTTGGCGAGATGGGGCTGAAGTTCGACAAGACCGCGGTCAGCGCGCGCAAGCTGAAGACCTGGCGGGTCTACCTCGAATTGCCCGCCGGCCGTGAGCAGGCGCAGGCGCTGGAACGCGGCCTGGACGACATCGAGGTGGATCACTACCGCTTCGAGGAAAACGGCCAGGGCTACCTGTCGGTGGGCCTGTTCTCCCAGTCCAGCGATGCCCGGCAGTTCGTTGCCCGGCTGCGCGAGCAGAACATCGAAACCACCTACCGGCCGGAACTGCGCACCCTCGGGCCGCTGCGCTGGATCGAGGTGGACAAGGTGCCCGATCGCTATGCGCGCGAGCAGCTGGCCGCGGCGAAGTGGGGCGACGCCATGGCCGCCGTGACCAGTTATCCCTGCACCGGCTAGCCCGTTCGGGCCGTCCGGCACCCCGCCGCGGGCCGGGTTGGCGGCGCAGGATTGCGCCTTTGCAAGGATGCATTGCCAAAGCCGGCCGGTTTTCTTAAAATCGCGCCCCCTTGGACACGCCCGGCGGGCATTGCCCGGTTGCGGGCGAATCTGCGTGTGCGCTGCCCGCATAGCTCAGTTGGCCAGAGCAGCTGTCTTGTAGAGATTGCACCTCCGGCGGGAAACCGCGTGGAGTGAAGGTGGCTAAAACGGGGAAACCTTACCGCCGTTCGCGGCGCTGGCAATCCCGTGCTAGGCCCGGGCGACCGGGCCGAGTGTAGAGACTTTACACCACCCGCCTAAGCGTCTTCGGCGTAGGGCGAAGAGAAAGTCCGGACTCCAAACCCGCCAAGCTGGACCTGGCGGGGCTGCGAAAGCAGTAGCGGGTGTGAAACAGCAGGTCGTGGGTTCGAATCCCTCTGCGGGCTCCAAAAATTGACATGGCGTTGAATTCTGGCGACAATTACCCGTTTGCGAGTTGTTTTTCTGGAGGGGTTCCCGAGCGGCCAAAGGGGGCAGACTGTAAATCTGCTGGCTCAGCCTTCGGAGGTTCGAATCCTCCCCCCTCCACCAGTTGCGCCCGCGTGTCGCGGCGACGGGCTGTCGGTTACCCGCGGCGGCCGGTGAACAGTGCGGGTGTAGTTCAATGGTAGAACCTCAGCCTTCCAAGCTGATGATGTGGGTTCGATTCCCATCACCCGCTCCAACCGCGCGCGCGAAGGGGTGGGCAGCCGGGATGTCCGGAACGGCGGTCTCCGCCATCGGCGCGCGGTGAACTTTCAAGGCGATGCCCACATAGCTCAGTCGGTAGAGCACTTCCTTGGTAAGGAAGAGGTCACCGGTTCAAATCCGGTTGTGGGCTCCATGAACCCCGGCGTGACGCGCCGCTAACACGTCACGACCCCGCCTGGCGGCGCGGTGTCTGGCGACATGAACTCAAGTGATCTTTCCAGAGGAGTCACACAGTGTCGAAATCGAAATTTGAGCGCTCCAAGCCGCATGTGAACGTTGGGACGATTG
>CAYGJZ010000104.1:0-11337 GCA_964350265.1 uncultured Gammaproteobacteria bacterium
CGTTGATGTCGTTGAGCACGCCGTCATAGGTCTCCGCCACCACCGGCATCGCCCACAGGTGGTCGTTGTCAAAGGCGTCGGCGTACTGGCGCAGCATCCAGCGGGTGGCGCCGTCGTGCACCGCGCCGACGCCGTGGGTATTGGTCACCAGTACCGGGCCGGTGAAGTAGCCGCCGTCGCGCACCCAGTGCGAACCGGTCATCTCGCCGTTGCCGTTGAGGGCGTAGATGCCGGCCCATACCGGGCTCGGCTCGGCCTCGTGGCCACGCGGCAGGATGGCGGTCACGCCGGTGCGCACCGGCCCCTGGCCGGGCTGGAGCGGACCGTCGCCCTCGATCCGCGTGGTCATGCCGACGCGCACGCCGGGCACGTCGGTGATGGCGTTGTCGGCGCCGGTCTGGCCCGCAAAGTCGAGGCCGAGATCCCGTGCGCGTGGCAGTGTCATGGTGTGTGTGTCTCCTGCGGGGGGCTAGCGCGACGAGCGTGAACGAAACCACAGTCCGAGCGATGCGACCACCAGCGAGAACAGGATCATCAGCGTGGCGATGGCATTGATCTCCGGCTTGATGCCGCGCCGGAGCATGCCGTAGATGAACACCGGCAAGGTGGTCGAGTCCACCCCGGCGATGAAGTAGGTGATGACCAGGTCGTCCATGGAGATGATGAAGGCGAGCAGCGCACCGCCGATCACCCCGGGCAGGATCAACGGCAGGGTGACCCGGCGAAAGGTCTGCCAGGCGCTGGCGCCGAGATCCGCCGAGGCCTCCTCGTAGGCCAGGTCCATGCCGGCCAGGCGCGCGCTGACGACGATGAAGACATAGCTGGACAGGAAGGTGCAGTGACCGATGATGATGGTCACCAGCCCGAGCTTGGCGCCAAGGGTGACGA
This sequence comes from uncultured Gammaproteobacteria bacterium, assembly GCA_964350265.1. Classification (GTDB taxonomy): domain Bacteria; phylum Pseudomonadota; class Gammaproteobacteria; order Arenicellales; family CAJQKF01; genus BQJD01. The sequence continues at coordinate 889 of CAYGJZ010000104.1, forward strand.
AGTAGATCAACAGCGCGATGCCGAGCACGATGTCGGGAATGATCATCGGCATGAACACCAGCACCCGGTAGAAGGACTGGAAGCGAAAGCGGTAGCGTGCCAGCGCCAGCGCGGTAAGCGTGCCGATGACGGTGGAAACCGCGGTGGTGGTCAACGCGACCACCAGGCTGTTGCCCACCGCACGGGTCAGCTGCTCGGTGGACTCCACGTACAACGTCTGCTCGGTGAGCTTGCTGCCAAGCCCGAAGATGGTGCGGTACCAGTCGAAGGTGAAACCCGACCAGGACATCATGTTGACCGGGTTGGCGTTGAAGGAATAGACGATGATGATCATCATCGGCGCGTAGATGAAGACGAAGAACGCCAGGCTGTAGAGCAGCAGAGCATGGCGCCCGCCGCCGCGGCCGATGCGGTCGAACAGCCGGCTCATGTCGCCCCCCCGCGCTGGCTGAGGGCATCGGCCCGGTTGACCACCGACACGTAGACCAGCAGGAAGACCAGCACCGCCGCCATCACCATCCAGGCCAGCGCCGAGCCGAACGGCCAGTTGCGTGCCTGCAGGAACTGCTGCTCGACGAGGTTGCCGATCATCAGCACCTTGGCGCCGCCGAGCAGGTCGGGCACGATGAAGTTGCCGAGGCTGGGAATGAAGACGATGATCGAGCCGGCCACCATGCCCGGCACCGACAGCGGCAGGGTCACGCGAAGGAAGGTGGCGATGCGCCCGGCGCCGAGATCGCCGGAGGCTTCCAGCAGGCTGCGGTCGAGCTTCTCCAGGCTGGCGTACAGTGGCAGGAACATGAAGGGGATGAACACGTACACCATGCCGAGGACCACCGCGCCCTCGGTGTAGAGCATGTCGAAGGGGCGGCTGGTGATGCCGATGGCCATCAACGTCTCGTTGATCCAGCCGGTGGGCTTGAGGATCAGCACCCAGGCGAACAGCCGCACCACCAGGCTGGCGAAGAATGGCAGCGTGATCAGGAACAGGAAGAACGACTTCCAGCGATCGGGCAGGCCGGCCACCCACAGCGCCGCCGGGTAGCACAGCACCAGGCTGATCAACACGGTGGTCAGGGCGAGGCGGAAGGAGCGTGCGAAGATGCCCAGGTAGACCGGGTCGAAGACCTCGTAGTCGCCGTCCGCCCAGCCGAGGATGCGACCGAAGTTCTGGTCGTAGAAGTTCCATACCACGCCGCCGTACAGGCCCGGTTCGAGGAAGGCATAGACCAGCAGGATGGACAGCGGCGCGAGGAAGAACACCGCCAGCAGCAACGATACCGGCGACAGCAGTGCCGCCAGGTGCCAGCGTCGACGGGTCGCCGCCAGTGCCATCAGTCGAGCGGCTCCGGCGGCAGCAGCCGGGCGGCGCTGGTGGGGTAGCCAAGGCGCAGGCGCGCACCTGGTCGTACCTCGCGGGCGAAGACCCGCGACGGATCACGCACGGTGGCCTTCAACGGCAGGCCGTCACCGACCCTGGCCACCATCTGGAAATCGGTGCCGACGAACAGTGTCTGCACGACCTCGATCTCGATCACCGCGTGGTCGTGGTCGACGTCGCCGGTGGCCACCTGGAAGTCCTCCGGGCGGATCAGCACCACCGCCTGCGCGGCGGTTGGCACGTCGTCGGCCAGCGGCAGGGTCACGCCGTGACCGGTGCGCAGCAGGCGCCGGGTGCCGTCGGCCACCACTTCGCCTTCGAACAGGTTGCTGTCGCCGACGAAGCGGGCAACGAAGACCGAGGCGGGATGGTCGTAGATCTCGGTGGGTGAACCGGCCTGCTGCACGCTGCCGTGATCCATGACCACGATGCGGTCGGACATGGTCAGCGCTTCCTGCTGGTCGTGGGTGACGAAGACGAAGGCAATGCCGAGTTCGTGCTGCAGGTTCTTCAGTTCCAGCTGCATGGATTCGCGCAGCTTGCGGTCCAGCGCCGACAGCGGTTCGTCGAGCAGCAGGACCCGTGGGCGGTTGACGATGGCCCGGGCCAGCGCCACCCGCTGCTGCTGGCCGCCGGACAGTTGCCGCGGCATGCGTCGCTGGTAGCCGGCCAGGCCGACCATCTCCAGTGCCTCGCCGACACGGCGATCCCGTTCCGGGCGTGCGCAGCCGGTCACCTCCAGTCCATAGGCGATGTTGCGCCCGACGCTGAGGTGGGGGAACAGCGCGTAGTTCTGGAACACGGTGTTCACCGGCCGCCGGTTCGGCGGGATGTGGGTCATTTCGCGGCCGTCGATGGCGATGCTGCCGGCATCGAGATCCTCGAAGCCGCTGATCGCGCGCAGCAAGGTGGTCTTGCCGCATCCCGACGGGCCGAGCAGGGTCATGAACTCGGTCTGGCCGACTTCCAGGGAAACCGACTTCAGCGCGTCCACCACGCCGCCCTCCGGCGTGCTGTACCGCTTCTTCGCATCGCGGATGGAGATCAAGGTTCCCCCGGTGGACGCTGGCGCGGGCTGCATCGGCAGCCCGCGCGTGGTTGCTTGTCGCGGCGGTGACCCGGTCACCGCCGCCCGTCGCCCTGCCAGGCGATGCCCGGCGACGATGTCGCCGGGTCCGCCGCTACTGGGTGCGTACCTGGGTCCAGGCGCGGTCGTAGAGGCGCAGGTCCTGGCCGAGATCCTCGAAGATCTGCAACTTCGACATGATCTCCGCCGACGGGTTCATGCCCGGGTGGGTCTTGAACGCCTCCGGCAGCATCTCCCGGGCCGGAACGTTCGGCGTGCCGTTCATCTGCTGCTCGACGTTGAGCACCGGGTTCTCCGGACGCAGGTAGAACTCCATGAACAGCTTGGCGTTTTCCTTGTTCGGTGCGCTGGCGAGAATGCAGATGTCTTCCTGGTACATGGTGGCGCCTTCCTTCGGCACCACGTAGCCGATGCGCTCGGGATCCTCGAACACCGTGTACATGGCACCCACGTACCAGTGCGCGGCGGCGATGTCGCCGGACTGCACCAGCGGCAGCACGTCGTAGGTGAAGGCGGAGATCTTGTCCTTGCGCTCGAGGATGTAGTCACGCGCCTGGTTGATCTCGTCGCGGTCGCGGCTGTTCACCGAGTGACCGTTCATGATCAACCCGACACCGAGGGTTTCGCGCAGGTCGTCGAGCATGGTGATCTTGCCGCCATGGTCGTCGGGGATGGCGAAGAAGTCTTCCCAGCCGGTGACCTCCGGCACGATGGTCTTGTTGTAGACGATGCCCACCGTGCCCCAGGCATAGGGCAGGCACCAAGAGCCCTCCGGGTCGGTCTCGGCGCGGATGAATTCCGGGTCGATGTTGGCAAAGTCCGGGTGCTCGTTGATCTTGCTTTCCCACAACAGGCCAAGCTTGTGCATGATGTCGTGCATGTGCACCGAGGGAAAGACGATGTCGTAGCCGGTGGCGCCGGCCTGGATCTTCGCCAGCATCTCCTCGTTGGTGCCGTAGGTGTCGAGGTTGACCTTGACGTCGTACTCGGCCTCGAACTTCTTCAACAGTTCCGGGTTGATGTAGTCGCCCCAGTTGTACAGGTTCAGCTCGCCCGCCGCGTTGGCGGTGCCCGCGCCCGCCAGGGTCGCGGCCAGCAGCAGGCCGCCGGCCCGCTTCACGGTGGTGGTCATTCGCCGGATCGTCATCGCCATTGCCCATCTCCACGTGTGTTGTAAACCGATCGGTGCAACCGGTGCGTTCACGGCATGTACAGCGCGCCGGTGAAGCGGTTGCCTGTGAATTCATAGTATGAAAGGATTATGTCGGTGTCAATTATGTGAAAGACTGCTTTCATGAAGAGCGTATTTTCCTCGCATCCCCAGGTGGAAAACCTGGCCGTGGCAGAGCGCATACAGGCGGTACTCGAAGAACTGCCGAGGCAGGAAGCGCGTGTGGCCCAGTACATGCTGCTCAACGTCGACGAGCTGGTGTTCCTCAACGGCGCATCCATTGCCAGCCAGGCCGGTGTCAGCGAGGTCACCGTCAGCCGCTTGCTGCGACGGCTCGGCTATCGCGGCATGGCCGGGCTGAAACGGGAGCTGCGCGCGGAGCGCTCCGATCCGGTGCACGGTGGTGACGAAGAGCCGGGCATCGACAAGCTCGATCCGGTGATGAAGCAGGCGCTGGACGGCGAGCTGCGTGGCCTGGTCAGCGTCTTCTCGCAGACCGCGGACCCGCGCTGGACCAAGGCCATCCGGACCATCGCCGGGGCCCGCGGCGTCTACGTCACCGGCTTCCAGTCGGTGCGCGGGGTGGCCGAGGATCTCGCCCGCCGGCTGGCGCTGGTGCGCGACGACGTGCAGTTCTTCTCCGCCCACGACGGCATGCTCGGCGAATGGGCCGGCGACGGCGAGAGTGGCAGGAACACGAGACGGGACTGCGTGGTGCTGGTCGACGTGGTGCCCTATGCGATGGAGGCGCAGATGCTGGCGAAGATGTGCCGCGAGGCCGGTCGTCACCTGGTGGTGCTCACCGACGAGCTGAACCACTGGGCCCAGGCCAGTTCCGAGTTCGTCTTCCACGGGCCCTCCCGCCACGGCATGGTGATCGAGTCCACCGTGGCGCTGACCTCGCTGGCCAACCTGCTGGTCGACGCGGTGGCGCGGCGCAGGCCCCAGGTCACCGAGCGCCGCATGCGGCGCTGGCATGCCATGACCCGCAAGCTCAACGTGTTCTGATGTCCCGGTACCGGATCACCGACGCGGACCTGGTCCATGCCCGCGCCTTTCTCGACGACCCCTTCGCCCCGGCCGGTCCCGGCCTGCAGCGGGTGCTGAACCGCATGCGCACCGATACCCGCGGCGGCAAGTACGTGCTCATCGTCGACCAGCCCTGGCGGCGCTGGACCCTGGCACGACTGCCGATGCGGCGCGGCGCGCCGGTGGAGCGGCTCGATGCCTGCTTCGATGACCGTGCCGAGGCGGAGCGGGCGGTGTTCCGCCTGCGCTGGCAGGCACTGACCGGCTCTGCCCTGCCATGGTGACGCGGGGGCAACGGCAGTGAGCGCCGGCGACCTGCTCGGCTACCTGGACCGCTGGAGCGTGTTGCCCGGCGAGCGTCTTTCCTGCCGGGTCAGCCTGGTCGGCGGCGGCCCCTGCCAGGCCGACCTGGTGCGCATCGTGCAGGGCGATCGACACCCCGACGCGCCCGGCTACCGCGAGGTCGAGGTGGCCGACCTCGGCACCTTCCAGGCGATCTTCCAGCCGCTGTCCACCGGCTCCTGCGCGGTGATCGCGCCGCGTGCGCCGCTGGCCATCGACGGCGCCGTGTCCTTCGCCGCCACGGTGTGGCCGACCCTGCCGGGGACGGGCGAGCAGGTCATTGCCTCGCGCCTGGATGCACGCCGCGCCAACGGCCTGTCGCTGGGCATCGGTGCCGACGGCGCGGCATTCGCCGAGGCCGTGGTGGACGGCGTCGCCACCCGCGTCAGCAGTGGCGCCACGGTGCATCCGCGCCGCTGGTACCGGCTAGGCATGGCGCACGATCCGGCCAGCGGCAAACTGCAGGTGGTGCAACTGCCGCTGGACCGGCAGCCGGCGCTGGCCGATGCCGGCGAGGGCGCCGCGACCACGCCGGCCGGCCGTTCGCTGTTCGACGTCGATGCGCCGCTGTACCTGGCCCGCCGCGGTGGCGCGGTCCCCGGCGGCTGGTTCAACGGCCGCATCCACGCGCCGGAACTGCGCGCCGGCGCCATCGACCAGGGTGCGCTGGTGGCGGCCTGGGACTTTTCCCTGGAGATTCCCTCGACACGCATCGTCGATGTTTCCGGCAACGGGCTGCACGGCGAGCTGGTCAACCTGCCCACCCGCGCGGTGACCGGGCCGGACTGGGATGGCAGCTGTCATTGCTGGACCCACGACGCCGGCCACTACGGCGCCATCCACTTCCACGACGACGATCTCTACGACGCAAACTGGTCGGAGAGCCTGTCGGTGGCCCTGCCCGGGGATCTTGCCAGCGGCGTCTACGCGGTCCGCCTGCGCGCTGCCGACGACGTGTTCTACCTGCCCTTCTGCGTGCGCGCCCGCGCCGGCGAACGCGCCGACACCGTGCTGCTCCTGCCCACCGCCAGCTACCTGGCCTATGCCAACAACCGCATCGGCCTGGACGTGGCCGAGACCGAGCTGGTCTGCGGGCGACTGGTGGAGCTGACCCCGCTGGACCTGTTCGCCCAGACCCACCCGGCGCTTGGCCTGAGCTTCTACGACGTGCACAACGACGGTAGCCCGGTGTACTACAGTTCGCGGCTGCGCCCGGTGCTCGACCTCCAGCCCGGCTTCGTCGGCAAGCTCGGCGGCGCGGGCTCCAATGTCTGGCAGTTCAATGCCGACACCCACCTGACCGGCTGGTTCGAGCACCTGGGCAGCGCCGTCGACGTGGTCACCGACGAAGACCTGGCGCGGGAGGGCAGCGACTGCCTGGCCGGCTACCGGGTGCTGGTGACCGGCTCCCACCCGGAGTACTGCTCGGCGGCCATGCTCGACGCCCTCGACGACTTCCTCGACGCTGGCGGGCGCATGATGTATCTCGGCGGCAACGGCTTCTACTGGCGCATCAGCCATCATCCACGCCTTCCCGGCGTCATCGAGTGCCGCAAGTCCGAAGACGGCATCCGCGCGGCGCCGCCGGGGCCGGGCGAGTACTACGCCAGCTTCACCGGCGAGTACAGCGGGCTGTGGCGTCGCAACGGACGCACACCGAACCAACTGGTCGGGGTGGGCATGGTGGCCCAGGGCTTCGACCGGGCCATGCCCTATACCCGCACCGCGGACAGCGACGACCCGCGCGCGGCCTTCATCTTCGCCGGCATCGATGCCCGGCAGATCGGCAGCGAGGGGCTCAGCGGCGGTGGCGCCGCGGGCATCGAGCTCGACGCTGCCAACATCGAACTCGGCACCCCGCGCCATGCCCTGGTGCTGGCGCGCTCGGACGGCCACAGCGACCTGTACCTGGTCACCCCCGAGGACATGCTCGACCCGGTGCCGGGTCTTGGAGGCAGCGAGTCGGAGCTGATCGGCGCCGAGCTGGTGTTCTTCGAGACCGCGGCCGGCGGCGCGGTGTTCTCCACCGGTTCCATCGCCTGGGCCGGGGCCATGGCCTGGAACGGCTATGACAACGACATCGCCAGGATCACCGACAACGTGCTGCGACGGTTCCGCGACCCGGCGTCCTTTCCGCCACCCGGCAGCGCATCGTGAACCTGCTCTTCGATCTCGACGGCACCCTGACCGATCCCGAGGAGGGCATCACCCGCTGCATCGCGCTGGCGCTCGCCGATGCCGGTGCCGAGCCGCCGCCGCCGGGCGAGCTTGCCCGGTACATCGGCCCGCCGCTGATGGAAACCTTCGCCAGCCTGCTCGGCGACGAGGCCGCCGCCCACCGCGCCGTTGCCCGCTACCGCGAGGAATACGCGGTGTCGGGACTGTTCCAGTGCCGCCTGGTCGACGGCATTGCCGCCGGGCTCGAGCGACTGCGCGAACACTGCCTGTACGTGGTCACCGCCAAGCCGACGGTCTATGCCGAGCGCATCGTCGCCCACTTCGGACTGGCCGCGCACTTCCTCGCCGTGCACGGCAGCGAGCTTTCCGGCCGCCGCAGCCGCAAGACCGAGCTGATCGCCCACGTGCTCGAGGTGGAGCAGCTGGATCGTGCCGACACGGTGATGATCGGCGACCGCCGCGACGACGTGGTCGGCGCGCGCGGCAATGCCCTGGCCAGCATCGGCGTGCTGTGGGGTTTCGGCAGCCGCGCCGAGCTGGTCGAGGCCGGCGCCAGCCGCCTGTGCGACGAGGTGTCGGCACTGCCGTCGGTGCTGGACACCCTCGGCGGCGCCTGAGCGGCGTCGCCGTCAGCCGATGCCCGCCACCTGGTCGTAGGGAATCACCTGGGTGATCTCGCCGCGCAGGCGGCGGTTCTTCACGTTCCGCCAGTACCCCGGGGTGAGCAGGTCGCCGTGCACTTCGAGGAAGGTCTGGCGCAGGTCGGCATTCATGGCCAGGAACTTGATGAACTCCTCGGGGAAGATGTCGTTGCGGTCCACGTACATAAAACTGCCGTGGTCCATCAGGCCGTCATCGTCGTCCAGCTCGGGCAGTTCGCGGAAGCGGCACTCGGTGACCAGGGCGACCTCGTCGTAGTCGTAGAACACCACCCGTCCGGAGGTGGTGACGCCGAAGTTCTTCAGCAGCAGGTCGCCGGGAAAGATGTTGGTCTCGGCCAGGTCCTTGATGGCCGTGCCGTAGTCGATGATGGCGCCACGGGCCTCCTCCGGCAGGGCCTCGCGCACGTACAGGTTCAAGGGCCGAACCCGTCGCTCGATGTAGACCGGGTTCAACACCAGGTCGTTGCCGTCGCGGTGCACCGATTCGGCGGCGCCTTCGAGCAGTTCGTCGAGCAGGCCCGGGTCAAAGCGGTCCACCGGCAGCTTGAGGTTGCGAAATTCCTGGGTGTCGATCAGCCGGCCGGCATGGTCGTGGCGCGACACCAGCCGGTACTTGTCCATGACCTCCTCGCGGGTGGTGTTCTTCGGGTAGCCGAACTGGTCGCGGATGACCTTGAACACCAGGTTGAAGGAGCGCAGGGTGAACACGTGCATGACCAGGCCCTTGTCGCCGTCGGCATGCACGAAGCGGTCGTCGGTCTGTTCCAGGTGGCGGGAGAAGACGCGGAAGCGCTCGGTCTTGCCCTGGCGCAGCCGACCGAGCACGGTATACAGCTCGTCGATGGGCTTGCGTGGCAGGATGGAGTGCAGGAAGTGCACCGCCGCGATCACCGAGGTGGGATCGGCGAAGTAGTACGAGCGGGTGTAGCTGAACACGTTGCTGACTTCCCGCTCGGTGGACAGCACCGCGTCCACGCGGATGCCCTCGCCGGTATTCTCCAGCGCCACCACGATGGGGTAGCGGCGATCGCCGTGCAGCACGCGGCCGACCAGGTAGGCGCGCGCGCCCTGGAAGAAGTGCGAATCGATGAACTCGAAGCGGTGAATGGCATCGACGTCGATGCCGCGGGCGAGGGCATGCTCGCGCACCTTGTGCGCCATCCACTTCACGTCGCGATCGATGTCCAGGTACGGAATGCGCACGCGGAAGTCGCGCAGCACCTTGCGCAGCGGATCTTCGATGTCTTCCCAGCAGGGATAGCGACGCTTGGCCAGCGACTCGAGTCCTTCCTCCGGCGGCGGCTGGATGAACTCCAGGTCGGCATCGGTGCCGATGGTGCCGAAGGCCCGCCGCGAGATGGAGTTGAAGAACGTCTTCATGAAGCCGGCGTCGGGGACGTTCTCCAGCCGCGAGCCGAAGAAGTCGCGCACCTGGCGCCAGTAGGCACGATCCTCGGTGGCCGCGCCGAGGGACTTGCGCAGGCCGCGGTGGATCTTCAGGACCCACTTGTCGTAGAGCTCGACGCGCTCGCCGATGTCCTGGATCTGTCCCTTCCAGTCGCGCTGCTCGAAGCGACGCCGGGCGCGATCGGTAATGCGCTGGAACTGGCGGTTGTACTGGGCGAAGCCGTCGTAGATGGTCTGCGCCGTCACCGCCGGCCGAAGTTTGTCCATGTTGCTGCCCATGGATGCTCGCGCCGCCGCTGCCGCGGGACGTGGCCGTCCCGCGGCCTGCGATCACTACATCTTCGACACCATGATCTCGCCGAACTTCGAGCAGGACACCTTGTTGGCGCCGTCCATCAGGCGGGCGAAGTCATAGGTCACGTTCTTGCTGGCAATGGCGTCGTCCATGGCCTTGAGAACGAGGTCGGCGGCTTCCTTCCAGCCCATGTAGCGCAGCATCATCTCCGCCGAGAGGATCAGCGAGCCGGGGTTGACCATGTCCTTGCCGGCGTACTTCGGCGCGGTGCCATGGGTGGCCTCGAACACCGCGTGGCCGGTCTGGTAGTTGATGTTGCCGCCCGGCGCGATGCCGATGCCGCCGACCTGGGCGGCCAGCGCGTCGGACAGGTAGTCGCCGTTGAGGTTCATGGTGGCAATCACCTCGAACTCCTTCGGCCGCGTCAGCACCTGCTGCAGGGTGATGTCGGCAATGGCATCCTTGACCAGGATGCGGCCGGCGGCGAGGGCCGCTTCCTGCTCGGCATTGGCGGCTTCCTGGCCCTTCTCGGCGACGCTGCGTTCCCACTGGCTCCAGGTATAGGTGTGATCGCCGAACTCCTTCTCCGCCACTTCGTAGCCCCAGTTGCGGAAGGCGCCCTCGGTGTACTTCATGATGTTGCCCTTGTGCACCAGGGTCACGCTCTTGCGATCGTTGTCGATGGCGTACTGGATGGCCGCGCGCACCAGCCGGGCCGTGCCTTCGCCGGACACCGGCTTGATGCCGATGCCGGAGGACTCCGGGAAGCGGATCTTGTCGTAGGATGCACCGAAGGCCTCCTTGAACAGGGCAAGGAACTTGCGGTTCTCCTCGCTGCCCGCCTCGAACTCGATGCCGGCGTAGATGTCCTCGGTGTTCTCGCGGAAGATCACCATG
>CAYGJZ010000105.1:0-10924 GCA_964350265.1 uncultured Gammaproteobacteria bacterium
GCCGGTGGTGATGAGGCCGGCCAGTCCGCCGCCGAGGGCGCCGGCGACCACGGTGCCGGTGGCGGTCAGGGCACCGGCGGCGGTGGCCAGTGCGCCGCCGGCGGTGGCGAGCGCGGCCAACGCATAGGGTGCGACGATGACGACGGCGATGGCGATGATGGTGCGGATATTCTCCTTGATGAAGTTGATGACCTTCCTGACCACCTTTTTGACCACCTTGACGACCTTCTTGAACACCTTCTTTACGCCCTTGAAGAGCTTGGAGAGGAAGAAGCCGCTGGGGTCGGTGGCATTCAGTGGGTTGTTCAGCAGGTAGCTGTAGCGGTTGTAGCTCTGGCTGAAGCCGGGGAACTGGATATTGGGGTCGGCGGAGAGGAAGCGACCGATGGTGGGGTCGTAGACCCGGCCATTCATGTGGATGAGGTTGACCGACTCCAGGTGTCGATGACCGGTGAAGCCGCGGTCGGACAGGGCGAGGTCGATCATCAGGGCAAGCGGGGTGGTGTCGACCACGGCGATGCGGCGCTTGCCGAAGGCATCGTAGTGGAATCGCTCGATGACCTGACCGCGCTCGTTGCTGGTGGCGACGATGGAATCGAGGTTGTCCCGGTGCAGGTAGTGCGTCTGCGCAGCAGCGAAGGGGGACTCGTTGATGACGGCGACAGTGTTGCCGGCGGCGGTGATGTGGTAGCGAGACTGGCTGCTGCCGCCGGAAGAGACGGTTTTCTCGAACAGGGGTCCGACGTAGTAGGTGGTCCGGGTGCCGCCCTCGTCATCGGGCTGGACCTTCTTGATCAACTCGCGGTTGGGTCCGTAGGCGAACTCGATGGTATCGCCGTTGGCGGAGACCGACAGCGGCTTGTTGTAGGAACTCCAGGTGATGGTTCGGCCGTGGCCGGAGAGCTGGTTGCCGTTGGCGTCGTAGGCGAAGGCGGTGTTGATGAGCCCTGAGATGGCGGTGACGGCGTGGGCGCCGGCGCCCTGTGCGTAGGTGTAGTTGCCGACATCGGAGCGGTGGGTGAGGTTGCCGATGGCGTCGTAGCCGTAGGTGGTGGCGTCGATGCCGGCGAAGGCATAGAGCTCGGCGCCTTCGCCGGCGAGGTTGCTGTCGGTGAGTCGGTTGAGGTTGTCGTAGCCGAAGGATTCTTGGAGGTCCACGGCATGATCGACACGGGTGGTGAGGTTGCCGAGGACGTCGTAGAAGTATTGCTCGTCCTGAACCGCGCCGTCGATGCCGACGAGAAGGCGGTGGTCGTTGGCATTGCGGGCAAGCGTGGCCTCGGCGGCATGCTGATCGGCGAGGGAGGCGTTGCCGGCCGCCTGTTCGGCATAGAACCCGGTGGCGTCGGCGAGACGATTGCCAAGACCGAGGTAGAAGCCCTGCCAGTAGGTGAGGGTGCTCATCTCGGTGTAGCTGGCGGACTGCGCGGTGTACAGCGCGGCGAGATCGGCGAAGGGGTTTTCCATCTGGGCATGGACACCGCCCTGGGTCGCCTGTGCGGCGGCCTGTTCGGCCTGCAGTTCGCCGAGTACCGTGGTTCCGCGGTCCTTGTACACCTGGGCCATGCGTCGCAGGAAGGTGACCCGATCCTCGCCGAGATTCGTTCGGGACTGGTAGTGGCCTGCGGTGGCGGACAGGCCGTTGCTGTCGTAGTAGGTGGCCAGGATGGTGGCGAGTTCACGGCCGCTTCGATAGATGCCATCCACCACGTCGCCGTGGTGCTCGAACAGGTGACCACGCTGCTCCAGCAGCGAGGCGGCCAGGGAGAGGTTTTGCTGGGATAGCGGGGTGCTGGCGACGCCGCCCCCGGCGGCGGTCATCATGGCCTGATCGTGGACCGAGGCGCGCAGGGCGTTGAACGAGGCCAGCTCGGTGCTGTGCGCGGCGAGTGCCAGGAAGCCGGCCTCGTCGGTGGGGGGCGAGGCCTCCAGCGTGGCGGCCTGGTGTTCCAGCCCTGCATAGGTGGAGGAGAGGCTGGCGTACAGGTTGGCGATGGCGTTGTAGTGGTCGGTGAGGAGGTCGTGGTAGCCCGCTTCCAGGGCGCGATCCTGGCCGGGCACCCCGGCGGCGCCCTGGTACTGGCTGATCAGCGCCAGCGCACCGCTCACGGTGTCGGTGTGAATGCCCATAAGGCCCGTGTTGAGGGTGATGCGGGTTTGTCCGATGGCGACTTCGACATCGAGCTGAACGGCACGGGCATCGGCGAGCAGGGCGAGGGCGGATTCACCGAGGTCGCGGTGCCCCTGCGCCTTGGCTCGTTCACCGTCGGCATCCGCTTCGGCGATGGCCTTTTCGTGGCTGGCGGTGGTGGCCAGTACCTGGAAATCGAGGATACGTGCGTTGTAGTCGGCGACCAGTCCGTCGAGCCTGTCGAGGTAGGTCTGGATGTCTTCGGCGGTCAGTGGCAGGCCAAGTTCCGGGTTGCCCATGGCCTGGATGCGGGCCACGCGTCCGGTCTGGTTGTAGTAGGTCAAGTCGGTGACGATGCCGTTGCCCTGGCTGAATCGGGTGATCTGCCCATCGGCACCGGCTCCCTGGGCGGCCCAGTGGGTTATGGCGCTGTCGTTGAGCCGTTCCTGGAGCGCCTGCAGTCGGCTGTGGGCGTCGTTGGCGGCATCCACCGCCTCCTGTACCTGCCTGTCGATGGCATGAATGGCATCGGCGTGGGTATTGGCGGTGGCATAGTGGGCATTGGCCTGCTGGATGTCGTGCTCGGCCTGGTTCTGCAGGTTTTCTGCCTCCGTGGCATAGCCGTTGGCGGCCTGCGCCCACTGGTCCGCGGCATGCGCCTGTCCTTCCGCCACGTGGATTTTCTGCATCCGTTGCAGATCCAGCGCTTCGGCTTCGTCGTAGTAGCGCTGCGCCCACTGGGTGTGAAAGTCATAGGCGGCCTGGTTGCCCTCGTTGGCTGCTTGCTGCTGCTTGTTGATATGGTTCTGCTGTACGTTGGCACGCCATTGGATCTGGCGCTCGAGTTCCCTGGCGGCGGCGACATGATCGCGATAGGACTGGGCATGCTGACGGGATTTGCGCGCCGCGTCGTTGTACTGCTCGACCTTTCGGTTGGCCTCGTTGGCCAGGGACTTGGCCTGTGCGGCGAGGGGGTCGGCCAGACCCTGGCGGTGGACCATCTGGTTGTAGTGGTCCTGGCGGTCGTCGGCAAGGTCGGATTCCAGGTCCACGGCTGCCTGGTGCAGGTCAAGGTACACCTGTTCCTGGGCGGAGACGGCGGCGGCATCGGTGGCCTTGACGCTGCGTACTTCGAGCGGGTAGCCGAAGTCGTTCCAGGATTTCTGTATGGTCCAGCCATTGGGGTAGACCACGTAGTCCACCCGTTCGGTGGTGCCCTCGTAGGCATACTCGGTGACGAAGGTCTGGCCGTCGATGGAGACGGTCTCCCGCGACAGCCGTCCGCGGTCGTCATAGGCGTGATCGCGCTGGTAGCCAGGCTGGCTGACCGTGGCCAGCTTGCCGATGCCGCCAGGCGCGGTGTCATAGGTCCAGGTCGTGGTGCCCTCCGGTTCCACCCGTTGCACCATGCGGCCGAGGAGGTCGTAGTCCATGGTGACGGTCTGCCCACGGGCATCGGTCTGGCTCAGCAACTGGCCGAAGGCGTCGTACTGGTAGGTCCACGCGCCCATGTCGGGATCGGACATGGCGATCTTGCGGCCGAACTGATCGAAACTCGCGGTGATCAGGTTGCCCACCGGATCCCGGGTCTCGATCAGCCGGCCCAGTGCATCGTAGACGTGATGGGTCACGTTGCCGGCGGCATCGGACTCGGTCACCGGCTTGCCCATGGCATTGACGGTGGTCGAACGGGTCTGACCGAGCGGGTTGGTGACGGTGCGACTACGCCCGGCATGGCTGGTGCTGGTGATGGCGTGGTTGGGATGGGTAACCTGGATCACGCGGTCGAGCGGGTCGTAGGCATAGGTGGTCCACTCGGGCGTCTCATCGGAAAAGTACGGACGGGATACCCGCTGCTTCTGGCCACGGGTGTTGTACTCGGTATCCTGGTACACGCTGCGGCCGTCGAAGCCGTGGGTCTGTCTGCGTACCTCCCGGCCCATTGGGTCGTAGTACACCGACTCGGGCGATTCGCTCTCGTTGTCCACCGCACCGACGAAGTAGCGGGCATTGGATGGACAGTTGCCGCCCGTACCGCACCACTGGAAGACAACGACATCGGTACCGTCATTCACCTGTCCGGCGTCATCCAGGTGCAGGCGCTTTTCCTGGATCTGGCGGCCCAGGCTGTCGTACAGCCGGGTGGTGACCACGCCGTTGGGGTCCTCGCTGCGTACCTGTTCGCCGAAGCGAGCGTCGAATACCTGGCGGATCGTGTGGCCGAGTGCATTGGTTGCGGTGGCCGGGAAACGACCGTCGCTGGTGTAGGTCAACGTGCCGGTTCGGCTCGGCAGTCCGCTGGCGCTGGTGGTCGTGCTGGTGATGTTGCCGAAGCTGTCGTACGCATAGCTGGTGGTGAGGGCGTCGGCATGTCCAGGCTCGACGACCCGGGTGGTGACCTGACCCCTGGCGTTCACGTTCTGCTGTGTCGTTCGGGTCATCGGCGGGACGTTGGGCGCCGTGTTCTCGATGACGCTGCCCGTGGCCTTGCCCAGCACCCAGTTGGCGGTGTCGTTCTGCCAGCTTTGCGTCACCGTCTCGCTGTAGGTGCCGGTGACATCGGCGGTCTGCGTGCTTGACTGGGTCACGTTGCCGAAGTCGTCCACGCTGGTGGCGACGGAGATGGTGGAAATCTCCGTTCCGTCAAGTTCGTATGCGGTGGTGACCTTGTTCGTGACGTAGGGATACTCGGTTATTCCACCGTGCAGGGACTTGCTGGCCAGGGTCTGCACGGTCTGCGAGACGAGGTTGCCGCCGATGCGCTTGGTGTTTCGCAACAACTGGCCAACATGCGGATACGCCTGGGCGTACTCGACACGGATGGACGTGGTGGTGGCCGGGTCGAATACGTCATGCCAGCCGAAGCCGAGTGCGCCATGGCCGACCAGGTTGATCCAGCCATCCCCATAGGTATGCTCGGCACGGTGGGTGCCGCCGACGCCGTCACTGGCCTCCACGGCCTCGACGAGTACCTGCGGTGCCGTGATCGGCAGGTCGGGATAGGTGTCGTAGGCGTTGCCGGGCGCTGTGTAGACGGTCGAGTGCGTGGTGGTGGCGTACTCGATGCGGGTTTGCATGCCGAAGCCGGTGACGATCTCGTCGATGGCCTGCACATCGGCAAGTCCGCTGCTGCCAACGCCGTTGAGCCGGGTCACCGGCGTGTAGCCGTCCACCGAGCGGACCAGGTCGACGACGCCGTCGTGGTTCATGTCGACCAGGCCACCGAGGGGAATGCTGTCTTCGCCGCTGCGCAGCGCATGCAGCGCCAGAGGCAGCGACAGGCTGTTGTCCTGGACCCAGCCGGTTGCCGTCTGACGCCAGGCCTGGCTCGTGAAGTTGCCCCCTTGATCGAGAAAGCTGCGCGCGATGTCCGGACGGCTGTCGCCGTTGAGGTCGAGGAACGCACCGTAGCTTGCATCCAGGCCCGTGCTGGTTCGTTCGGTCAGGATCACCGGTGGCGCCAGTGTAGTCTCGTGAACCCAGTCATCACCGGTGTTGAGCCAGGCGGTCCGAGCCTCGCTGCCGTTCGGCCGCCGGTGCGCCTGCACGACATCGAGCAGCCCGTCGCCATTGATGTCGACGAGTTCCGCCTGCGGGATGCCCTCGGCGTCGCCGAGATGGCTCACCAGCACGAGGGGAAGCGTGTAGCCTGGGGTGCTGGTCCAGTTGCTGCCGGTGTTCAACCAGATTCCATGATGGTGGTTGCCATCGGCGGTCTCCACCGCCTGGACCCAGTCGGCCAGGCCGTCGTCGTTCAGATCGGCAAGCTCAGCGAGAACCAGGCCACGGGCGCTGCTCGCGTAGTCGATGGCAAGCACCGGCGGCGTGAAGGCTGCGCTGCTGGTCCAGCCGTTGCCGGTGTTGAGCCAGGCTCCCTGTTGCACGGTTCCGCTTGGGTCACGGGTGGAAGCGACGACGTCGACACGGGCATCGCCGTTGATGTCCACCAGTTGCGCCTTGCGCAGACCGTTGCTGCCGGCGGTGAGATCGGTGAGCTCGATGGGCAGGTCGTAGGGTGCGGACACACGGAAACCGGTGCCGTCATTCAGGCTGATCTCGCGCACCAGCGTGCCGGCCGCATCCCGGTAGCCGGTGACCCAGTCCGGCAGACGATCTCCGTTCACGTCCACGAGTTCACTCAGGACGACACCATCCGTACTGGCCGTGTAGTCGACCAGTACGGATGGTGGCTGGTAGGCGCCGGCGGCGGTGAAACCGGACCCGGTGGCCAGCCAGGCGGCGCGGTGCTCGCCTCCGCCATCGCGGTAGGCGGTCAGCCAGTCGATCCGACCGTCACCGTTGAGATCCGTGGCGATCCCGCGCAGTCGACCCTCGCCGTCGACCAGGTCATCCGGGGGCAGCGCCGTGTCGCTGCTCCAGCCTGCTTGTGGCTGGCGCCAGTTGAAGGTGGTTGGCGCATAGCAGGTGGACCCGTCCGCGGCGCACTCGTCGATGCGTGCCAGGCGCGACTGCCCGGAGACGGTATCGTTGTCGTAGCCGAGAAAGTAGTGCCTGACGTCGGCGCCACCCGCCTCGGTGGTGATGCTGGACAGACGCTTGGCCTGTTGCAGGCGCAGGCCGCTGCGGTAGCCCACCACGCTGTCAGGTCGGTCTTCGTAGGCGAGACGGATGGCAAGATGATGATCCTGGCCAGCCTGGGTGTTGCCGCCGTAGTCGATGCGCACCGGCTGAAGCTCCACCGTGCTGCCGCTGGCGAAGTCCTGGTAGAGGTAGTCGATGGCATTGCCATGGACATCACTCATGCGGGAGACACGCCACTCGTGCACGACCTGGGTGCCAGGATGACGGACGCGGGCGTTGTCGCTGAGGCCGAACTGCAGCGTGCCGCCATTGCCAAGGTGAACGGTGAAGGAGGATGGACCACTGCCACCGCCGGGATAGGCGACCTGGCCGTGGGAAACCACTTTCTGGAAGCTCTCCACCACGGTGCGGTACTGGCTGCCGTCCAGGCCGTAGCCACCGCTGACCGCGAGCAGCTTTTGTCCATCGAGACAGAAGCGGTCGGTATCCCGGTGCCGCACGCCCGCCGCCATGCCGTCTTCGGCAAAGTTGGCAGCGCAGCGGGTGATGGTGGAGAAGCCGGTGAGTTGCCCGCCGAGGCCAACAACGCCGTTGCCGGCGCCGGAATGGTAGCCAACGGCAATGCCTGGCTCGACACCGCGGATGCCCGGGGGCACCTGGATGGGAACGGTATAGGTGGCCTGGCCGTCGCGGCTGACCGAGAATTCTCCGGCCACCGCGCCGACTTCCTGGGCGAGGGTGTCCTGCGACAGGCCCATGGCGCCGAGGAGCAGCAAACCCACTGCATTGCCGATCGGTCTGGTCAATCTACCCACGGGAGCCCCCCTTTGCTGCTACACGGAGTTTGACGCCTGGTGGACACGCCGCCGGCGCTACAGGTACTTCATCTCGACATGGAACAGAGCCGTTGGCTGCACGATGGGATGCGCCTGGTCGCCGCCGGTGGACTGGATGGCGTGGCTGTGATTCCCCGCCGTCGCCGTGGTTCGGTTCACGGTGGCGTCACCACGGGATCCGCCGGAACCCAGCGAGCTGCCGCCAACCGTGGACACATCCGTGTAGCCGTGGTTGTGGTTGCCGGCCGCACCCATGCCATGGCTGTGGGCGGGTAATTCGTTCACGGTAAGCTGGTGGGACTCGGCACCCAGGTGGCCACCGACCTGGTCGGCTTCCGGCGCGGTAAGACGGTTCGCCGAGTTGCCTCCCATGTTGTCCGTGCCGGCGATGACGCGTCCCCGCATGTCTGGCAGCACCACGATGTCCCCATTGGCAAAGTCCTCGCTGCCAAGGTTGGGTGCCCAGCCCTTCGCCAGGTCGTGCAGCGCTTCCAGGTCCTCCCCCTCGACGTCGGCTCCGGAGCCGGTATTGCCGATGGACTGACCGACGAGAAACAGCCAGCCTTCGGCAGGTTCGCTGCGACCGGTGATTCGAATGTCGCCCACCAGGAAGCCATCCGCGTCCAGTCCAGGCTGGCTGGCCTGCATTTCCTCGGAGACCGCGGCAAGGGCTGCCAGCGCGTCGTTGGGCAGCTTGTTGATCAAGCCGTCGAGCAGCCCGAGACGCTGGGTCGCGCACTCCGCGGCCACCGTGGGCAGATCGTCCGCCATCGCCGCCAGTCCGGCGGCATCGGGTGCCGCAGCACCCATTTCGGCAGCAACGAAGTCCATGAAGGCCTGTCGATCCGTGGTACTGCCGGCAAAGTGGTCCCCGCTGACGTTGCCCGGATCGATGTCGACCTTGATGTCCTCCCACAGGGCGGGGCAGGCGGCGAGCATGCGCTGGTGGAGCGAAGGGATGTCGATGGGGCCAGGTTGCGCGACCGCCGTCTGGGTCGACGTTGTGAAGACTATCGCCGTAAACAGAATTGATTGTATTCGTTTCATCAAGTTTCCCTTGTTCAGATCTTCATGAACATCCAAGCTTCCCTAGCGAACCCAGATCGTCCAGGCATAGTTATCGCTTGTCCCACGGCCACCCATCATTGCGTAACCTCTTCGGCTCTGATCGCCGTTTGCCGGGGAATAGCACCAGCTGAAAAACCGTCCACCAGTTCGGTCGAACGACAGTCGGCCATGAACGGCTGGCGCGGTGACCGTGTACTCCTCGGGGTCACCGAGGTGGTATCCATAGTTATTTGCACGATGAAGTTGATAGGTATGCGGAGTGTTCTTTCCACCAAGCAGAGTCACTTCGATCTCGGAAGTCGAGTACACGAAATCCACGTAGTCGACGAAGACGGGGTCCAGTGACTTCCCGAAGGCGGTTTCGGCGTGGGTGGGAATTTCATGGCTGGCCAGGGTGAAACTTGTGCCAGACGCCAGTGTCGGGTCGTAGTCCTGTTGAATACCTTCGTTCCAGTTTGCGAGCTGGTCGGCTTCGAACTGCGCCACGATCAACGTCCAGCCGCCACCGGCGGCGGTCATGTCGCAGTAGGCCGGGAAGGCATCGGTGGTCTCCCCGGCATTGACGTCCAGCCAGTACACCCCGTTCTGCGCGTCCGGATAGTTGTCCAGGATGGACTTGCAGGAAGCCGCGGCATACGCGGCCATCGATCCATCCGGCGGGCCGAACTGGCAGTGCATGGACTGGGCGTTGGCCGTGTCCCCGCCATCCGGGTCAATCCAGTATTCACCGGACTCGGAACTTGGATAGGCGGCTTCGATCTCTTCGCAGGACGGCGCGGCGAGGGATTGCGTGCTGCCGTCCGGGTAGGCCAGTTCATTGGAACCACCAACGATACCCATGTCATCGGCCATGACGATTTCTGCCGCCTGCAGCGCCACGACACGAAGGAACCGGAGTTTTTGTACACTGCACTCGGCGATGACCGCCATCGGGTCGGCCGCCATTGCCTCGAGTTCCGCCGTGCTCAGGTTTTCCGCCGCCAGTTCGGTGCCGAGATACGCAATGAAAGCACCCCTGTCCACCGGATTGCCCTGCCAGGGGTCGACGATGGCATCGTCATCGCCGATGTAGCCTGCGTCCAGGGCTTCCCAGGCGAGGGGGCAGGCGTCGTCGATCTGGTTCAACAGGGCCTGCCTGTCGGCTGTGTCCGCATGCAGATCGGTCGACTGCGTGAGCAGCAGCAGGAGGAAGAGTGGCAGTGAAGAGCCGACGCTGCGACGAAAGCAGGCTCCAACTCGTTCGGCAATGGCCACTGTCCAACAGAACGATTGCCTCCGGACCGGACGATGGGTCATCGGGTCTTCGCGAATCGTTTGATGACCGTTCATCGTTGCATCAGGGCCTCGACCTGGCTCGCGCTTATACCGGTTTCCCGGGTGTAGGCTTGAAGTGCCCTTGATGAGATGCCCGATGGTGTCCTGTTCTCTCGGTGGGAAATTTCGAACGATGATGGCCCCGGATCGAATCGTTCACGTGGCGTTGGCAGCGGGTTCAGCCGAAGCACCTCGGTGGAGGGTGCGCGTAGGGGATCAAGTGTCGTGATCTGCCGGTTGATCCGATTCGCATGTCGATCAAGTGACGCGATTTGTTTCACCGTGGTCGCGCGAATCGCCGTAAACGCATCATTGCGCCGTTGTTGCGATTCTTCGGAAACACTCCTCTCATGGTCAACCGGGCGATTATGTTGCAACGTTTGAAGGCGCCAGATGATCACGATCATCGAGATTGCAACACCTGCCAGCAGCAGGACTGCGACAAGGCCTGGTGCTCTTGAACCCCCTCTCATGGCGAAACCTTTTAAACGAATTATTGTGCCGCGACAATCCTGTCTTTCAGACAGCCTGCGTTAGATAACGAGAACGCGCCGACATCCAGTCTTCGGGCGATCTCCATTTCGGCATGCTAGGGAAAAATACGTGTCATTGACAAGCGTTTTTCCGGTCAGAACGAACTTTTTTAGAAACGATTTCTTCTATCGATATGCCGCCTTCAAAATTACCAGAACATTGGTCGCAAATCGTTCGGTAAGTGGGGCTGTTTGTGTTATGCAAAAAGCTCACGAATGATCGAGTTTCTTCAATCCCGTTCACGAATTGAATAATAACCAATGGTGAACAACAGGGATTCGGCGCGAGACTTGTTATTCATGGCCAGTTCGTGGACCGAAGGCGAAGAATCTTTCGGAAGGCAGCCCCTGTTTGATGATTTAGGCGGAGTGGAGGCTGCCGAGGGCGCGGGCCTGTTCGCGCAGTTTGAATTTCTGCACCTTGCCGGTGGAGGTCTTCGGCAGCTCGCCGAAGATGACCGTGCGCGGGCACTTGTAGCGGGCGAGGTTGTCGCGGCACC
>CAYGJZ010000106.1:0-10831 GCA_964350265.1 uncultured Gammaproteobacteria bacterium
ATAGCGCATAAGTGATCGTGGCCGTCCGCCGTCGATGGGCGTCGACGTCGCCGGTCAGGCGGACATCGCGGGTGATGCTCAGCCGATGGTGAACCGCATCTCCGCCCGGCGCGAGGTCTGGATGCTGATGTCCTGCACCAGCCGCACCAGGTCGGACGCGCGTTCGCCCTTCCGCTCGCCGGGGCTGAGCATGGCGATCAGGTTCAACACCTCCAGCACCGGGGTATCCTCGGCCACCTCGTCGGCCAGCGCCTGCGCATGGTCCGGGTAGTCGCGCAGGGTGCTGCCGGTGCCGTGCAGCACCGGGCAGTAGAAGGCCAGGCCAGGCATGGACTTGTTCTGGTAGCCGATCAAGAGTTCCATGCCCTGGTAGATGCTGCGCACCCGGTTGCGCTGCTGGAAGCGGGTGAGGCCGCTGTGTACCCCCGTGCTCGGGAACAGGCGGTGCACGACGACATCGTCAAGCACCAGGCTGGCGCTGCGCCAGGCACGGTCGCTGCTCGCCGGCAAGAGGATGGCGGGCCGGATGTCGGCGTCGGACGGGCTGCGCGCATGGGCCTCGAGCAGACGCCTGGCATACTCGGCAACGTTGCTGGAAAGCTGCTCGAAGACACGAAAGCCGCCGCCGGGTTCGAAACGACCGACCTGGCCAGCAGCGGTCAGCGCGAGAAAGTCCTCGATACCGGGAAACACGCGTTCCATGGACATGGCAATCTCCCATCCGTTTGCACGTTCATTCATTCCGGCACCAGGCCGGAATCACCGCCGCCGGCACCCCCCGGTCGATCCTCGCGACGGCGCGTGCACCCGCCGTGCACGCATGACGGTCAGTGTAGCCTCTCGCGACGGCGCATGCACGAGGCAGACGGTATTTGGCCTGTTCAGGGGTTGGTTTTCGACCAACGGCGCAATGGGAGGGGTCAGCGGCGTCCTCTGCCCGGATCCAGCGCGTGTTCCGCGGCGCGGCGTTCGCGCCTCGCCCGACGCTGGCCGGCCACCTCGATCATGGCTACGCCGCCAATGACGATGGCGCCACCGATGGCCACCCGCAACGACAGCGATTCGCCGAGGATCAGTACCGAGCCGACCACGCCCACCACCGGCAGCAGCAGCAGGTAGGGCATGACCACGGAGATGTCGAACATCGCCAGCAGCTTGTAGAACGTGCCGTAGCCGATGGCGGTCATGACCACGCCAAGATAGATCACGGTACCCCAGCCCACCCAGGTGGCTTCGCGCATGGCCTGCCACTGTCCCTCTTCGATGGCCGCGGAGGCAGCCAGCATCATCGGCCCGGCAATCGCCGCCAGCCAGGCGATCAGGGCGAAGCCCTGGGTGCGGCGCAGGGTCTTCACCATGACCTGGCCCACCGCCCAGAAGAAGGCACCGCCGACCACCAGCGCCACCGCGAACCACTGGCCGGAGACACTGGGACTGCCGGCGATCAGCGCCACGCCGAGGAATGACACCGCGATGCCGGCGATCTTGGCCAGGCCGACATGCTCCCGGTATGCCGCCCAGGCCATGATCACGCCGAAGGGGACTTCCAGTTGCACCACCAGCACCGCGGTGGAAGCATCCAGGGTCTGCAGGCCGGTAAAGGTCAGGCCGTACTGCAGTACCGATCCCACCAGCGCGATGACCACGATGCGACCCAGTTCGCCGCGCGGGAACGGCACGAACCAGACCAGGATCAATGCCGTCAGGCAGAAACGCAACCCCATCAGCAGCAGTGGCGGAAACTCGCCAAGGGCCGCCTTGGAAAAGGTGAAGCCCAGCCCCCAGAGCAGCGGCACGCTGATCGCCATCAGGATGTGGATCGGTTGCATGGCGTTGCTCAGGACCGCGTGGCGGCGCGCACGTTGACGATGTTGCCGGCCAGCATCAGCAATGCACCGAGGAAGACCAGCGGATCGAGCACTTCCTGGTAGAACAGGTAGCCGACCACGCCGATCAACGGCAGGCGCAGGAAGTCCAGCGGCAGCACCACGGTGGCATCGGCGAGGGCGAAGGCACGGGCAAAGCAGTAGTGCGCGCTCAGCGACACCACGCCGACCACCGCCAGCCATGGCAGCATCGCCACCGACGGCACTTCGAGGCTGGCGGCGGCGGGCACCAGCGCCATCGGCAACTGCAGCACGGTCATGTAGAACAGGATGGCCAGCGGCGTGTCGCGGCGGGTCAGCTTCTTGGTCAGCACGTGGGAAAAGCTGAAGCCGAAGGCGCCGACCAGCACCACCAGCGCCGCCGGGTGCACGACCTGCAGCCCCGGACGCAGGATCAGGAAGGTGCCGATGATGCCAAGGATGATGGCCACCACCTTGGCCCGGCTCATGCGCTCACCGAGAATCAGCACGGCCAGTACCGAGGCCCAGATCGGCACCGTGAACTCGATGGCGAAGACCTCCGCCAGCGGGATCAGGGCAATGCCGTAGAACCAGCCGTACTGGCCGATGAAATGGGCAATGTTGCGCACCAGGTGGGTGCCTGGCTGCGGCGTGCGCACCTGCCCCCAGCCGGTGCGGCTGAGCGCCACGCAGAGGATGAGCAACCCGATCACGCTGCGGAAGAACAGGATCTCGAACGTGTCCAGTTCCCGCGACAACTCCCGCCCGGCCACCGCCATGGCCATGAAGGACAGCAGCGTTCCCCCCATCCAGAGCACCGCCGTCAGCACCGGGTGCCTCATCGTCGTCAACCCCCTATGGTTTTCTTGGTCGTCGGCGAAGATCGCCGCCCGTCAGTCCGGGTGTACCCGGTATCCGTGTTGTTCCAGCCACTGCCAGTCCGGTCCGCTCCACTGGCAGGCATCCAGGTCCACCCGGCCACGGATGAACAGCACGCCCTCGGCGAGCAGGCGGCGGCGCTGCTCGGCGGCACCATCGCCGGCACTGCGTTCGCTGACCTCGCCACGGGCATTG
This sequence comes from uncultured Gammaproteobacteria bacterium, assembly GCA_964350265.1. GTDB lineage: Bacteria > Pseudomonadota > Gammaproteobacteria > Arenicellales > CAJQKF01 > BQJD01. The sequence continues at coordinate 2,922 of CAYGJZ010000106.1, forward strand.
ATCACCCGGTGCCAGGGAATGTCCAGGTCCTTCGGCGTCGCCGCCAGGGCATAGCCGACCTGGCGGGCGCCGCAGCGCGGCATCATCGAGGCAATCTGTCCGTAGGTCGCCACCCGTCCGGGCGGGATCTGCGCCACCAGGCGATAGATGTCGCGGTGGCGCGCGCCGGTCTCCGCGCTCACCGTGTCACGGTACTAGCCACCGCAGGGATTCACACCCCAGGGCACCAGTTCCTCGCGCAGGAAATCGCCGCTGACGCCGTCATAGGCCAATGCCAGGTAGGGCCGGGCGCCGTCGGCGCCGGCGGCGCCGGTCATCGTCACCACCAGTTCCACCCGATCCTCCACCTCGCGCCAGCGAAAGCTCTTGTCCCACAACAGCTCGCAACCGTACTTGGCCTCGGTGAAGTCACCGGCCTGCTCGACCAGGAAGGGATGGTAGGGAATCTTGCTCAGCAGACGGTAGCGCTTGACGTCGATGGCATGGTCGGCGGCGGCATCGCCGAACCAGGCCCGGTGGTCGTCGTCGATGCGCCGCTCCTTGCCATCCACCCGGATCACCAGGCCGGCGTGCTTCGCCTCGAGATCACCGGACAGCGGCGTCCAGCGCTCGAGGGACTCGTCCAGCAGGCTGAACTCCGGTCCACAGCCGTCGGCCTGCGGACAGTAGCGCGGATCGGCATGGTGCAACAGGCCGGCAAAGCCGTCGTCGGCGTCCCGGCGCTGCCGTTCCTCGTCCACCGCCGCGCTGCGGCAGCCGGCCACGAGGGCGGCCAGCGCGACGAGGAGTACAAGGGGAAGAGTCCTGGCGGTCATGGTCCTGCGCCCTTCGCGATGACATGGTTCGGTACGATCCGGTCATTGTAACCGATCCATGCCATGGGGCCGGACAACGCGGCTGCGCTGCCACGAGCCCTGCCACGAGCCCTGGCACGAGCCCTGGCACGAGCCCTGGCCCGGCCGGCATCCGCCGACCACCGGGACGGGCTAGTAGACCTTCAGCGCATCTTCCTCGAACTCGATGCGTGCCAGGGTTTCGATGGGCACGCCGAGGTCGGCCAGCCGTGCGCGACCGTTCTCGAAGGGCTTTTCGATGACGCAGCCGATGCCGAGCAGACGGGCGCCGCTGGCCTCCACCAGGCTGGCGAGGGCGAGGATGGTGGAGCCGGTGGCCAGGAAGTCGTCGATGATCAGCACCCGGTCGTCGGCATCGAGGTAGCGGCGGGAGATCAGCAGGTTCACCTCGCCACCCTTGGTGCGGCTGGCGGTCTGGGCGAAGTAGTAGACGTCGGTCATGACGCTGGACTGGTGCTTGCGCGCGTACAGCATCGGCACCTCGAGCAGCCGCGCGGTGGCCAGCGCGGCGGGGATGCCGCTGACCTCCGCGGTGACGATCTTGCTCGGCCGACCGGCGCCGCGTTGCCCGAAGCGGGCGACGAACTCGGCGCCCATGCGCTCGGTCAGCCCGGCATCGACCTGGTGGTTGAGAAAGCCGTCCAGCTTGACGATGCCGCCGCCGACATGGATGCCTTCGCGCCGGATGCGCTCGATGAGTTCCTGCATGGGTGGGTTGCCTGTTGCCGTGGGCCGGGACCCTGCCCCGGCGGGCGGGCCATTATACCGGCGACGTCTGGTCGCCGTCTGCGCGCCCGAGGCGGCCCAGCAAGTGCGCCACGGTGGCCGCCAGGTAGTCCAGTTGCGGCGGCGAGGAAAGACGGTGATCGCCGTCCTTGAAGTAGCTCACGGTGACATCGGCGCGGGCCAGGCGCTCGGCCAGGCGCTCGGCGGTGGTCCAGGGCACGTCGGCATCCCGTCGTCCCTGCAGCAGGTAGACCGGGCAGGTCAGCGGAATGTCGTCCACCAGTTGCCGATGGCGGTCGCCGTCGTCGATGAAGGCCTTGCGCACCGGCAGCCCGGCCTCGTCGTATTCCGACGGCAGGTAGACGATGCCGTCGCTGTTCAAGGCTTCCCGGGTGGCCGCGTCGAAGGCATCCCACATCAGGTCGCGGGTGAAGTCCGGCGCCGCCGCGATGCCGACCAGGCCAAGCACCCGTGCGCCAAGCGCCCGCGCCACCAGCAGCATGATCCAGCCGCCCATGGATGATCCCACCAGCACGCAGGGGCCGGGCAGGCAGTGCTCGATCACCGCCAGCGCATCGTCGCGCCAGCGGCCGATGGTGCCGTCGACGAACTCGCCGCCGGACAGGCCGTGGCCGGAATAGTCCAGGCGCAGGAAGGCCTGGCCGCGTTCGCGGCACCACGCGGCGAGGAACTCGCCCTTGGTGCCGGTCATCTCCGAGCGGTAGCCGCCGAGGAACACCACCGCCGGCTGCGCGCCCGGCGCGTAGTCGTAGGCCAGCGGGGTGCCAATGTCGTTGGCGAGGAAGGAGAAGCGGTGTTCGTGCATGGCGAAGGATCGGCTCGCGGGTTCAGGGGGTAATGAAGAAGCGTTCGTTCAACAACGACAGCTCGACCCGGTCGCGGTCGATCCGCTCCACGCGGATGCCCTGCGGCAACGACTCGCCCTCGCGGAAGATCCCGCCGTCGATCATCACGAAGCGTCGTGCCGGGTCGGCGGAAAAGGACAGCACGCTGATCTTCAGCGGCGGCAGGCGGCTGCGCAGTTCCGCGGGCAGCGAGGCCACCGGCCCCGCCGGCGTCGACACCGCGGCGGATGGCGCGGTCGTGCCGCCACCGGTGGCTGCACTTTCTCCCGGCGTCGACGGGGCGGGCGGCGATGACGGCGTGGGCGACGACGGTGGGTCCGCCGGCCGCGGCGCGGCGTCGGCGGCCGCGTCAGCGGGTTCATCCGGGATGCGGGTGCTGTCGAGCACCGCGGCCGGTACCGGCGCCACGCGGGTGGTCGGCGACGGTTCGCCGTGGACCAGCGCGGCAATCGTCGCGCGGTACCACCAGGCCATGCCCGCCAGCAGGCCCACCAGCAGCACCAGCACCACCACCAGCACCTGCATCACCCGCCGGTCGCCGGCATCCCGCTCGCCGGGGGTGTGCAGCTTGCGCAGGACCTTCGAGGCGCGTTCGCGCTCGGACTTGCGCAGGGCGTCGAGGATGTAGGACACCGGCGTCAGTAGACCAGCGAGGGATGAAACTCGTAGCCCAGGCGCGAGGAAAGCACGATCAGCTCTTCCTCCGCCGCCTGGTCGCGCTGCGGCAACCCGCTGCGCCGCTGCAGCCCGTGCAGGGCGGCGAGCATCTCGGCGTCGAACTCGGCGCGGTCCACCCGTGCCAGGGTGCCGCCACCGTGGTTGGCGCCCTCCAGGTTCAAGGCGCGGCGCAGCCACAGGATGTCCTCTGCCGGCGAGGTCTCGTCCACCGGCACCGAGGCCAGCGGAGGCCGTCGCCAGAACACCACCGCGCTGCCCCGCCACAGTGTCTCGAAGTCCCGTCGCGTCAGCACGAAGTCGATGCCGCCGGCGCGCAGCACCGCCTGCTCGTCGACCAGGTAGCGCAGCACCGCGTAGCCGGCCACGCCGTCGTCACCCAGTTCCACCACCGCCGGCCGGTCCAGCGCCGCCAGCTGGTCCCAGCCACCCGGGGCACGCAGGCAGGAGAGGCCGAACTCGCCGACCCCGACACAGTCGAACACGGAGGAATCTTCCAGCGCCCAGGCCCTGGCCAGCTCGCGCAGCGCCGCCACCCGGCTGCCCGGCCCGCCGGCATGTGCGCGCAGGTGGCTGGCGGCGGCCTCGGCGGACATCTGCTCGAGCTGTGACAGGCGCACGGGGGCGGTCTTCGCCGCCGGCAGGCTGCGCCGGGACGGCGGTTCCACCGAGACCGCCGGCCCCACCTGCGGCTCGGGGGCGGCATGGGCGCCGGGCAGCCAGTGCGCCAGCCAGCCACTGGCCGCCGCCCTGGCCACCGCGCCGTCGTGCCATCGCGGCACCCAGGTCGGCATCCAGTGGCGCAGTTCACGATCCACCGGCTCCGGCAGCCAGCCGAAGGTATAGGCGGCGGGTCCGGCCAGGGCCGCCAGCAACAGGCCCGCCGCCACCCATCGCGGCCAGCGCCGCGGGGCGGTTCCCGACAGTTCCCGGCCGGCGGTGGTCATGGTGGCGCGGTTGACCCGGTCGGCGCCCCGGGACCAGGCGCCGAGCAGGGCACGGTCGCAGAGCACGTTGACCAGCCGCGGCACGCCGCGGGACAGCGCGTGCAGGCGGCGCAGCGCCGGCCCGGTGAACAGCCGCCGCTCGCAGCCGGCGCGGGCCAGGCGATGGGCCACGTACTCGCCGACCTCGCGTCGCCCCAAAGGTTCGAGGTGATAGCGCGCGGTGATGCGCTGGGAGAGCTGGCGCAGCTCCCGTCGGCGCAGGGCATCGCGCAGTTCGCCCTGCCCGATGAGTATGATCTGCAACAGCTTCTTCCTCGTGGTTTCCAGGTTGGTCAGCAAGCGGACCTGCTCCAGCACGCCGGGTTCGAGGTTCTGTGCCTCGTCGATGATCAGCACCGTGTTGCGACCGCGGCCGTGGGCCGCCAGCAGGTACCGGTTCAAGGCGTCGAGCAGGCCCTTGAGGGTGGGCTTTTCCGGGTAGTCGATGCGCAGCTCGTCGCAGATCGACTGCATCAGCTCCAGTTCGTCGATGCGCGGGTTGAGAATCAGCGCGACGTCGACGTCGGCCGGCAGTTCGGCCAGCAACTGCCGGCACAAGGTGGTCTTGCCGGTGCCCACCTCGCCGGTGAGCTGGACGAAGCCACCACCTTCGCGAATGCCGTACAACAGGTGCGCCATGGCCTCGCGATGGCGGCTGCTCATGTACAGGTAGTGCGGGTTCGGCGCGATGGAGAACGGCGCTTCGCGCAACCCGAAGTGGGTCTCGTACATGGCGCGCTACGGAACCGCCGGGTGCATCGGCGACACGGACGCGATGATGACGACGGGAAATGGATGCACGGTCAGCCTCGCGCCCGGGCGCGGGGGAAACAGTACTCGGCAATAGACCAGTCGTCGGCGGTGGTGTCAATCACCAGGCAGGACGCGCCGCCATGGGTCCGCTCGCGGCCGGCGGCACCGGGATTGAGCACCCAGGGCGTCTGCCCGGTATCGATCCTGCGCACGTGGGTATGGCCGTAGACGACGACCCGGGCGGCGGGATGACGCTCGCGCAGGCGGCGATGGTAGTGCCGGGTGTCGTAGACACGGTGGCCGTGTTCCATCGCCAGGTCACCGCCGGGCAGCGACAGGGTCACGCCCTCGGCGAGGGTGTCGAGCCGGGCGAGATCCGCCGATGGCCACTTGGCGGGAACATCGTTGTTGCCAAGCACCGCGCACACCGTGGCGCCGGATTCGCCCAGCGCATCGAGCACCCCGGCACCGCCGATATCGCCGGCATGCAGCACCAGGTCGCAGGTGGCCATCACCTCCGCCACCGACGGGTCGAGCACGCCGTGGGTATCCGAGAGCAGCCCGACGCGACGGGCGTCAGGACAGGCGATGGACCGGGCCATGGGCCGGGCGCGGGAACGATCCGCGCCGGCGGGCGCGCGACGACCGGGCAAGGCAGGCTACTCCGGCGCGCCGATCTGCCGATAGCGTTCGAGCAGCTTGGCGTAGTCTTCGCGGGTGTCCAGCATGGCCACTTCGCCCCGCTCCACCGCGCGCTCGAAGCGCTCGATCCGTTGCGACATCTCGTGCAGTTCCTGTCGCCCGATTTCCGTGGACGGCTCGCCGAGCGCCTCGCGCTCGGCGCGCAGCTTGGCCAGCTCCCGCTGGTTGAACCCGATCTGCTTTTCCAGTTCCGCCAGGCGCTGGTCGCGCAGTTGCACGATGACGTCCTCGCTGGAGAACTTCTGCAGCAGGGCCTGGTCGACCCGGCGCTTTTCCTCGCGCTGGATCTGCGCGTCGCGCTCGGCCTGCTCGCGGGCCTTCTGCGCCTGCAGTTCCTCCACCGTGGGCGGTGCCTCGCGCACTTCCAGGGTGACGCCGCTTTCACGCAGCTCGGTGATCGGCCGATCACCGCACACGGCGGTGGCATAGTTGCCGTAGTGCCAGTTGCCGTCGGCATCCTGGCACTTGGTGATGGTCTGGGCGAACACCGGCATGGCCAGCAGCGGGATCGCGGCGATACCCGCCAGGCGCGCGAAAGGTCGTGTTTTCATGGCGTCATTGTTGTCAAATTCGGTCGCCTGATCAACAGCCACAGGCCGACCAGCAGCATCGGGATGCTGAGCAGCTGGCCCATGGTCAGCCAGTCGAAGGCAATCGGTCCGAGATGGGCGTCCGGCTCGCGGAAGAACTCCACGAAGATGCGCGAGACGGCATAGCCGACCAGGAACAGGCCGGCCACGGCGCCGGGCCTGCGCGGCCGCGAGGAGTAGATCCACAGCACCATGAACAGCACCAGCCCTTCGAGCAGCGCCTCGTAGAGCTGCGACGGATGCCGTGGCATGGCCCCGGCGGCGGGAAACACCACCCCCCAGGGCACGTCGGTGACCCGGCCCCACAGCTCCTGGTTGATGAAGTTGGCAATCCGCCCTGCGCCCAGCCCCAGGGGCATCAGCGGTACCGCGAAGTCGCCGATCTCGAACAGGTTCTTGTCCGAGCGGCGGGCGAACAGCACCATCGCCACCAGCACGCCGATGACGCCGCCGTGGAAGGACATGCCGCCGCTCCACAGGTAGAAGATTTCCCACGGACGCTCGAGGAAGTAGCCGAACTGGTAGAACAGCGTGTAGCCAAGCCGACCGCCGATGACCACGCCGAGGGCAATGTAGAACAGCAGGTCCCAGACCATCTGCGGCGTCCAGCCGCTGCCCGGCTGCTTCGCGCGCCAGACACCCAGCAAGGCGCCACCGAGGAAGCCGACCAGGTACATCAGCCCGTACCAGCGAATGGCCAGCGGACCGATGGAGAGGGCCACGGGGTCGATATCGGGGGCTATGAACATGACGGGGCATTCCGACGCCGCCGCGAACGGCGAGTGGGTGGGTCATGCCCGCCACGGAAGACCGTCGGCGGACGCGGGCTCGGCATTATACCCCTGCCCGCGTGACCGCCGACCTTGTCATGCGGTCATGCCGCGCCCTCCCCTGGCCGCCCCGGCCGACCCAGGCCGCCCCCGGGGGCCAGCCCGAGCCCGGTCACTCCCGGGTCAGCACCACCGCGATGGCGCGCCGGTTGCGCTGGCGGCCCTCGGCGGAGTCGTTGCCCGCCAGCGGACGGGACTCGCCGAAGCCGGCGATGTCGATGCGACCGGGCGGCACGCCGAAGCCGGCGACGAAGCGATCCCGCACCGCGCCGGCGCGGCGCTCGGACAGGGCCTGGTTGTAGGCCTCGGTGCCGATGGCATCGGTATGACCCTCGATGGTCAGGCGGATGCCGGGGTTGGCGCGAACGATGTCGGCAATGGCCGTGAACTGCGGTTCGTACAGGCGCTTGACCTCGGAACGGTCGAAGTCGAACTCCACCAGCAGCTCGTGGCGGGCAATCTCCTTCGCCGGCGCCGGCGCCGCGGCGGGCGGCGTCGGCTCCACCGCCGCGACCGCCTCGGCCAGGGCCGGCTGGCCACGGAAGTGCCATTTCAGGGCGAGGTTCACGGCGTCGTCGTCAAAGCTCTCGCCGTCGAGGCCGAAGTAGTGGCGGTAGCCGGCCTGGAACTCCAGGTTGCGGTGAATCTCCGCCGAGATGCCACCACCGATCTGCAGCTGGCTGGAGTCACCGCCAACACCGCCTTCGACATCGAAGCGAGACACCCCCGCGGTGAGGAAGGGGCGCCAGCGGCCGTCGCCGAAGAAGCGGTAGCCGTCGATGGACAGCACGTCGGTGTCCACCTCGCCGGAAAAGTCGGCACCGGCGGAAATCTCTGCGGCATGGTCCGCGCCGAAGCGCAGGCCCAGCACGATGCTGCCCACCCGCGGCGCATGGCCGGGAGAGCGGGTCGGCACGCCCGGCACGCG
>CAYGJZ010000107.1:0-8061 GCA_964350265.1 uncultured Gammaproteobacteria bacterium
CGTGCCCTTGCCGCCGAGCAGCGACATGACCACCATGAAGATGCCGAAGGTGACGGTCGGGAAGGCCACTTCCAGGGGTTCGACGAAGCCGGTGAGGTTGCCGAACACGGCGCCGGACATGCCGAGGAAGAAGGCCGAGATCGACCAGGCCACGGTCTTGTGGCGCATGGTGTGAATGCCCATCGCCTCGGCCTTGGTTTCGTCGTCGCGTATGGCGTTGATGGCCTGGCCGAAGCGGGTGGAGTACAGCCAGCGTACACACAGGAAGGAAAGTATGGCGAGGACGAAGAGAATGCCGTAGAAGACCAGCGACTTCTCGTCCGGCAGGCCCGGGTAGACCGGCATGGCGATACCGCTGCCGCCGCCGATCCATTCCCAGGTGCCGGCCAGTTCACGGGCCGACAGGGCAATGCCCAGCGTGCCGATGGCGAAGTAGGGACCGCGCAGTCCGAACACGATCTGGCTGAGGAAGATGGCCAGGATCACGCAACCTACCGCGGCCAGCAGTATGCCGATGGTCATGCTGCCGAAGTAGTCGAAGTAGCCGAGTACCAGCTGTTCGCCACCGCGTGCCGAGGTATAGGTGCCGACATCGGTGAACATGCCCACCTGCACCACCGCCGAGATGTACATGCCGGCGCCGAAGAAGAAGATGTTGCCGAGCGAGTTGTAGCCCATCTGTCCGCCGACCAGGTCCCAGGTCAGGGCGAACAGGATCATCAGCCACAGGAAGGCGATCTGGTTGGTGTAACTCGGGAACAGGAAGGGCGCCACCACGCCCGCGAGCAGGATGACCGCGTACAGCCAGCCCGGGGTTCTGTCGGTTGCCATGATTTACTGCACCACCTGTCGGTAACGGGCCATCTGCATCTGTCGCCAGACCAGCACCACCACCAGCAAGCCGACCGCGGTCGCCTGCTGGAACTCGGCGCCGAGGACGAAGCCGGAGTACTGTTCCGCCACGCCCAGGCCGAAGCCGGCGACGATGACGCCGGGCAGGTTGCCGAGTCCGGCGGCGGTAACGATGACGAAGGCACGAATGGAATGGGGAACGCCGTAGAAGGGCTGGATGACCCAGATCATCGAGACCAGCACCCCGGCGGCGCCGCAGATGGCGGCGTTCAGGGCATAGGTGAAGGCATAGACACGTTCGGTATCGATGCCCATGACCCGTGCGGCGCGGGCGTCCTGTGCGGTGGCGCGGATCGACTGCCCCATGCGCGAGCGCTTCATGAAGACCACCACGATGGTGGCGAGCACGATGCAAAGCGCGAAGGAGATCAACTTGACGTCGGCAACGGTGACCAGGCCGCCGAACAGCGAGCGCACTTCGAAGCCGGCTTCGGAGGTTCGCACCTCCGGACCATAGGCCAGGTTGAGCGCCTGCTGCACGACCAGGGCGATGCCGAAGGTGGCCAGCAGCGAGGTGAACAGGTCACGCCCGATGACCCACTTGATGATGGTCAGGTAGACGACCCAGCCAAACACGAACATGATGGCGGCGACCACCGGTATGGCGAAGATCGGATGCAGGCCGTAGGTGCTCATGTGCCAGGCGAAGTACCCGCCCATGATGACGTATTCGCCCTGGGCCAGGTTCTTCACGTTCATCACGCCCCAGACCAGGGCGAGGCCGTAGGCAGCGAGAACGAAGATGGCGCCGATGAAGACCCCGTCGAGGATCAACTGGATGTTGAGGACGGGCGCGAGGGAAAGAAGGCTGAGGTTGTCCAGCATTGCGGGTATCCCGGTGGCGTTGACCCATGCGCCCGCCCCCGCGCGGTGGCGGGGGCGGGGCTGTTCACGATGGTTTCAGACTCGGGATGTCCGGTTACTCGGCGACGCGCGGCCACTCCACCGGATGGGATGCCCATTTCGAGGGCGCGACCACGTTGAACTCTCCGTCCTGGACCTGGCGCAGCACCATCGGCTTGGCGATGTTGTTGCCGGCCTCGGAGAACTTGATGCCGCCGTAGAAGGTCATCATGTCGGTGGCGGCGATGGCGTCACGCACCTTGTCGGTTTCAAAGGAGTTGGCGCGCTCGAAGGCGTCCTTCCACACCAGCACGGCGGCGGCTGCCTGGGCCGACTGGTAGGGAACGTTCTGGTAGCCTTCGAAGGTTTCCTTGAACAGCGTGTCGAACTCGGCCGCGGTGCCGAAGTATTCGTCCTTGTAGCTCAGGGTCGGCGCCCACTGGGTCGGGCACAGGTAGCCTTCGGCGCCGGCGCCGAACTGGGCCACGATCTTGGCGCCCTCGCAGTGGGTCATGGCGATCATCGGCACGTCGACCTTCAGTTCCATGATCTGCCGGGTCGCGGTCACCGCGCCCTTGTTATGGCCGGAGATCACCAAAAGGTCGGGCTTCAGCGCCTTGACCTTGGTCAGCGTTGCCGAGATGTCCGACAGGTCGGCGGGCATCTTGTCGTCGATGACCGTCTGCATGCCGAACTTCTCCATGTCCTCGACCACGCCCGCACGCACGTCCAGCGAGAAGGCGTCGTTCTCGAACACCATCGCCACGCGCAGGTCGGCGGGGTTCTTGCCGTTCTTCTCGGCGATCTCCGCGGCCAGTTCCACCGCGCTGGCAAGATACTGCTCGGAGGTGGACAGGACCGCGAACAGGTACTTGTAGCCCTTGTTGAACAATGCCCGCGAGGCGCCCTCGGCCTCGATCATCGGCACCTGGTATTTCTCGGTGATCGGCGCCGCGGCAATGGTGGTGGCCGAACTGTAGGGGCCGAGGATGAACTTGACGCCGTCCTGGTTGATGACGCGCTCGAGCAACTGCGCGGTACGTGCCGGGGTCGACTCGTCGTCGTAGTACTGCACGGCCAGCTTGTAGCTCTTGCCGTCCACGGTGACACCGCCCATGTCGTTGATCACCTTCACGGCGAGGTCGTAGCCGTTCTGCGTATCGATGCCGTTGGACGAATACTTGCCGGTCAACGAAATGGCCGAGCCGAGGATGATGGTGTCGCCGTCGACCTTGGCCTGGGCACTGGAAAATGCCAGCAGGCTCGCGGCGAGCGCAGTCATCCCCGCCTTCATGGTGTACTTCATGTGATTCCTCCTAAGATTCGGATGGGTGTCGGAATTCTTTCCGGTAACAGTCGTTCGTTGCGCTGCTTATTTATGTGTACCTCATCATGTGCAGCGAATTGTCGGCTGCTGACGGTATATTAACCATCGAGAGAAAACCGAGGCAAGCGGCGTTGCCCACGGGCGGCGGGCATGTTGCAGTGCATCGTGAAAGCGACGTGACGTGGACCGGTTCACCGGCCATCCACGGGGCGGTTGCGCATCGCCGGCAGCGCCCCCAAATGGTGCAGATGGGTATTCCTTCTTTATCTCTTCCGTGCCGGGCGCACGGTGGGCGACCGGCCTGCGAGGACGCTCGTTGAGCAGCGCGGGCATGGGTCGCGGCATGGTGATCGCGGCATGGGTGGTGTTGCTGGCGCTGATGGCCTGGCTGTTCCACGGCCAGTTGCAGCGACAGTTCAATCCCAATGCCCGGGCGGTGGCCGAGGTATCCGGCAGCGGTGCCCTGGAAGTGGTGTTGCAGCGCAACCGCGCCGGCCACTACGTGGTCACCGGCGAGGTCAATGGTCAGCGCGTGGACTTCCTGCTGGATACCGGCGCCACCGACGTGGCCATGTCATCGTCCACCGCGGCGCGCCTGGGCCTGCCGCGTGGCGCACCGGTGACCCTGTCCACGGCCAACGGCGTGGTGCGCGGCGCGCGCACGATGCTCGAGACGGTTTCGGTCGGCGGCATTCGCCAGCAGGGGGTGCGGGCGGTGATCGCGCCGGGCATCGACGATGACATCGTGCTGCTCGGCATGTCCTTCCTGCAGCACCTGGAACTCGTCCAGCGCGACGGCACGATGATCCTTCGGCAGTAGCGCGGCCGCGGCGGGTGTGACCGGGCTGCCCGTGGGCAACCCGGCCAGGTCGGCTAGAGGTGGGAGAAGGCGTCCGCCGGCACGATGGCGGTCTCGCCGCCCGGCGGCGTCCACTCCAGGCGCAGGGCCGAGGTGCCCTTGCGCTGGTAGTAGTTGAGCGTGAAGTCGTACCAGCCCGGCGTGGTGACGGTGTAGACCAGCTCCGGCGACCAGCGCGCGGCGTGGATCTCCGGGTCGGTATGCATCAGCACGCCGCCGATGAACAGCTTCACGCCGTCGTTGGACTGCAGGCGGAAGGTGTAGTCGCCCGCCTGGTCGAGATGGATCATGCCGCGAATGTGCGCGCCGACACCCATCGGCTTGTTGGTGGTCAGAACCTTGCCGTCCTCGAAGGCGACGTGGTCGAGGTTCTTAAGCGGCTCGCCGACATCGCCCTTGCTGCGGGAATCCAGTTCGTCGACGTGATCGAAGTAGTGGTAGTAGTAGCTGACGGCAAGGCCCGGCTTGCGTGCCGAGTCGTCCGGCTGCGGAGACAACGGCTGGCCGTCGGTGAAGGGGTTGGCGTTGGCGACGCTGATCAAGGTGCCGGCCAGCAGGGTGGCAAGGGCAGCGAGAAGCAGGCGGGTCAGCCGCGGCGGGGTGGATGATTTCATGTCGTCCGGTCCAGGCAGTGGTGGGAATGGGGCGGGGCGAGGGCGGCCTGCCGGCCGCCTCGCGTCGGCGGTTATTATCGGTACCCGCGTTGGAATTGTCAGCCGTCCACGGCGGGTTTTTTCGCCTCTCCCCCGGTTCAGTCGCGATTCATCGACTCCGGCGTACAGTGCGCCGCCATGATGGCCGCTCGTCCCGGTCGGCCACGAGAGCCCGTGTTGAGGATCGCACCATGCATGCAGCCCCGATTTCCCGTGTCTTCGCCCTCGTCGCACTGGTGCTTGGCGCGCCGGCCATCGCCGCCCCCGCGGGCGGTTTCGTCGACTATGCCGAGGTGGTGGCGGTGGAGCCCCACCTGCGCACGGTGCGGGTTTCCAATCCGCGCCAGGAATGCTGGAACGAGACGGTGAACGTGCGTCGCGCGCCCGCCGGTCGCAGCTTCACCCCGGAGATCGTCGGCGGCATTCTCGGTGCCGCGGTGGGCAACCAGTTCGGCGGCGGCAGCGGTCGCGACATCGCCACCGTCGCCGGTGCCGTGCTCGGCGGCTCGCTGGGACACGACTACAAGAAGCGGCGCCAGTCGGCCGGCTACCAGCAGGTGGTGGAAGAGCGCTGCCGTACCGTGCACGACGACTACACCGAGCAGCGCGTGGACGGCTACGACGTGACCTACCGCTACCAGGGGCGGACCTATTCCACCCGCATGGGACACGATCCGGGTGACAGCCTGCGGGTGCGTGTGGCCGTGTCGCCGATCGAGTAGCGGCGTGCTGGTTGGGGCTTTCGTCGCGGGGCTATAATGCGCGCTTCCAGGCAATGCATCGGGGGAGTGATGGCACGAATGCTGCGGGCGCTGGCGCTTGCCGCGGGCCTGGCGCTGGTGGTGTCCCCGGGTGTTCATGCCGGAGACTCCGGTCGTGGTGACAAGGGGCGTGCGATGAGTGCCGACGAGGCCGTGCAACGTGCCCTGTCCAAGGTCAACCGCGAACACCAGGGCCGGGTGCTGTCGGCGCGCCCGGTGTCCGGTTCCGGCGGCCAGGTGCGGGTGCGGGTCAAGTTCCTGTCCGCCGACGGCGTGATTCGCACACTGGTGGTGGACCCAGGCGAGGGCTGAAGACATGCGCGTGTTGATCGTCGAGGACGAGACCGAGTTGAACCGCCAGCTCACCGCGCGACTGCGCGAGGAGGGCTATGCGGTGGACAGCGCCGCCAGTGGCGAGGATGGCCTGTACTATGGCCGCGAGTACCCGCTGGACGTGGCCATCGTCGACCTTGGCCTGCCGGGCCTGTCGGGGATCGAGGTGATTCGCACCCTGCGCACCGAGGGACATGATTTCCCGATCCTCGTGCTCACCGCCCGTTCGCGCTGGCAGGAGAAGGTCGAGGGCCTGGAAGCCGGCGCCGACGACTACCTGACCAAGCCCTTCCAGTACGAGGAACTGTCGGCGCGGCTGCGCGCCCTGATCCGGCGCAGCGCCGGCCTTGCCGAGGCCACCGTCAGCGCCGGGCCGATCGAGCTCGACACCCGCAGCCAGGAGGTCCGGGTCGACCGGCGCGAGGTCGAGATCACCGCCTTCGAGTACCGCCTGCTGCACTACCTGATGATGAACCGCGGCAAGGTGGTGTCCAAGTCCGAGCTGGTGGAGCACATCTACGACGAGGACCGTGATCGTGACAGCAATGTCATCGAGGTGTTCATCGGCCGGCTGCGGCGCAAGCTCGATCCCGACGGCGCGATCCATCCCATCCAGACCCTGCGCGGTCGCGGCTACCGGCTGAACCCGGCCCTGGAAAGCACTCGTTGAGCCCGTGCGAAGACCGCTGAGGTCCGCGCCCGGCTCGCTGCAGGCGAGACTGCTGGCGGTATCGGCGGTGGTCATGGCGATGTTTACCGCGTTGGCGGTGGTGGTGCTGGACAATGCCTTCGAGCGCACCGCGCGCAATGCCGTCGGCGACCAGCTCAATGCCCAGCTCTATGCCCTGCTCACCGCCGCCGAGATCGGCGAGGGCGGTCGCCTGGTGCTGCCGGAACGACTCGCCGAACCGCGTTTCGCGGTGGCCGGCTCAGGCCTGTATGCCTTCGTCTACGACGGTGACGGCATGCGCGCCTGGCGTTCCACCTCGGCGGTATCGCCGTCGGTGGAACCCGCGGTCCGCCGCATGCCGGTGGGCGCCAGCGTCTTCGATCGCGAAACCACCGCGCGCGGGGTGGACCTGTTCGTGCTGCGCTTCGGCGTGGCCTGGGAATCGCTGGAGGGCGAGCGGCGGGATTTCACCGTGGTGGTGGCCGAGGACCTCGGCCGCTTCCAGGCCCAGGTCGGCGAGTTCCGCCGCAACCTGTTCTTCTGGAGCGCACTGGGGATCGGCTTGCTGATCATCCTGCAACTGGCCATCCTCAACTGGGCGTTGAAGCCGTTGTCCGCGGTGGCCCGGGAGATCCGCCGGGTCGAGCGCGGCACCCAGGACGCCATCGCCGGCCACTACCCGGAGGAGATCGCCGGGTTGACCCGCAACATCAATCACCTGGTCGACAGCTCGCGACGTTCGCTGCGACGCTACCGCAATTCCCTGGGCGACCTCGCCCACAGCCTGAAGACGCCGCTGGCGGTGCTGCGCGGACTGTCCGAGGATGCCGCCATGGACCCGGCGCTGCGCAACACGCTGGCCGAGCAGACCCGGCGCATGGCGGACATCGTCGACTACCAGCTCAAGCGCGCGGCCAGCGCACCCGGCGAACCCGGCGTGCGCGCCATCGGCGTCGGCGAGGTGGCCGACAAGCTGGTGCGCACCATGGCCAAGGTGCATGCCGATCGTGGCCTGGACTTCGAAGTCGAGGCCGAGGCCTCGGTGCGTGTCATGATGGACGAGGGCGACCTGATGGAGGTGCTCGGCAACCTGCTGGAAAACGCCTGCAAGTGGGCCCGCCACCGCGTGCGGGTGGTTGCCGCCGCCGAGGCCGCCGGGATCCGCATCCGGGTCGAGGACGATGGCCCCGGCGTCGAGCCGGAGGTTGCCCGCGACGTGCTGCGACGGGGGGTGCGCGCGGACCAGAAGGTGCCCGGCCACGGCATTGGCCTGTCGGTGGTCGGCGATATCGTTGAAAGTTACGGCGGTTCGGTGTCCATTGCCGCCGCCGACGGTGGCGGCGCCAGCGTGCGCATCCTGATCCCGCGCCGCTGACGATCCCCGTCGGCCACCCCTCGGCCTGCCCGGGGCAGCGGATGCCTGCCTGTCATCCGCTCACTGCTATAATCGCGGCTTTCCGCGGTATTCCCGTCGACATCTCGCGCCGCTCGCGGCCAGGGACGGTGTTCGGCGTTCAGCGGCCCCGGCTGTCGGGGCGTGCGCGTTTCGACTCCTCCCATTGCCTGGCCGGCTCGTTCCGGCGCCGGCCCGTCGGCAGGTTCGCGGCAACACCCAGGTTTCTTTACGTGGCGCGACCGTCGCTGGTGGCCGCGCCGTTCATCCCGGAGAGTTCCATGACCGATGACATCGCCGCCAACCGCGT
>CAYGJZ010000107.1:8161-10810 GCA_964350265.1 uncultured Gammaproteobacteria bacterium
TGCTCGGCGCCGGCCGGCGCGCCGGCCACGTGCTCAGCGGCAGCTGGGCGCGGGGCGCCTACGAGGACGGTCGCCACTACGGCGACCTGTACACCGCCTGGGACGGCAGCGAGGGTGGTTTCACGCGCATGCCCGGCAGCGACGAGATCACCGTCAAGGCCGACACCCGCTACCTGCACATCACCAGCAACGAGACCATTGGCGGTATCCGCTTCGGCGAATGGCCGAAGGTCGACGTGCCGCTGGTGGCGGACCTGTCCTCGGAGTTTCTCGCCCGGCCGATTCCCTGGGAACGCTTCGACCTGGTCTACGGCGGCGCGCAGAAGAACCTCGGTCCGGCCGGCCTGGCGGTGGTCTTCATCCGCAAGTCCATCATCGGCCAACTGAACCGCGAACTGGCCCGCTACCTGCGCTACGACGTGCACGTGGACAAGGACTCGATGTTCAACACGCCGCCGGTCTTTGCCGTCTACATGCTCGGCAAGGTGCTCGCCTGGATGGAGTCCGAAGGTGGCGTCGCCGCCATGGAGCGCAATGCCGCCGACAAGGCAGGTCGGCTGTACGCGGTCATCGACGGCAGCGACGGCTACTACCGCTGCCCGGTGGAGGTGGCCAGCCGCTCGCACATGAACGTGGTCTTCCGCCTGCCGTCGGAGGAACTGGAGGCGGCCTTCCTGGCCGAGGCGGCGAAGGTGAAGCTGGTCAACCTCAAGGGCCATCGCAGCGTCGGCGGCATTCGCGCCAGCATCTACAACGCCATGCCGGCCGCGGGCGTCGAGGCGCTGGCCGGTTTCATGGCCGAGTTCCGCGCCGGCCACCCGGCATGATCCGGACCGTGCCGGCACGCACCACCGATCCGGCCGGCCACGGCGTGGTGACGGCATGAGCGAGATCGTCCTGATCAATGTCAGCGGGCCGGACCGTCCCGGCATCACTGCCTCGCTGGCCCAGGTCATGGGCCGCTTCGAGCTCAACGTGCTGGATATCGGCCAGGCGGTGATCCACGACAACCTGGCCTGGGGCATGCTGGTGGAGATTCCGCCGCAGGCCTCGGACTCGGCGGTGTTCAAGGAACTCATGTTCCAGGCACACAAGCTTGGCCTGAGCATGCAGGTGACGCCAGTGTCGGCGGAGGAATACGCGCGCTGGGTGGGTCGGCAGGGCCAGTCGCGTCACGTCATCACCGTGCTCGGCAAGCAGATCCGGGCCGAGCACATCAGCCGGGTGGCCGAGCTGATCGCCGTCAACAAGCTGAACATCGATCGCATCAACCGGCTGTCGGGCCGGGCTCTGTTGTCCACGCCACTGCACAAGCGACGTGCCGCCATCGATTTTCACGTTCGTGGCGAGGTTCCCGACCTGTCGGTGATGCATGCCACCTTCCTGCAACTGACCCAGCGCCTGGATATCGATGTCGCCATCCAGGAAGACAACGTCTTCCGTCGCAACCGGCGCCTGGTCTGCTTCGACATGGATTCCACGCTGATCCAGAACGAGGTCATCGACGAACTGGCCAAGGTGGCCGGGGTCGGCAACGAGGTCAGTGCCATCACCGCCCGGGCGATGGCCGGGGAGATCGATTTCAAGGAGAGCTTTCGCCAGCGGCTGGCCCTGCTCGAAGGCCTGCCGGAAAGCGTCCTGCCGAAGGTCGCGGCATCGCTGAAAGTGACCGACGGCGCCGAGTGCCTGGTGCGTACCCTGCGCCACTATCGATTCCGGGTTGCCATCATCTCCGGCGGTTTCACCTATTTTGCCCGTCGCCTGCAAGCGCAGCTCGGCATCGACTACGTGCATGCCAACGAGCTCGAAGTGCGCGACGGCCGTCTCACCGGCCGGGTCTGCGGCGACATCGTCGACGAGCACCGCAAGGCGGAACTGCTGCGCGCCATCGCCGAGCGCGAATCCATCAGCCTGGAGCAGGTGATCGCGGTGGGCGACGGCGCCAACGACCTGAAGATGCTGTCCATTGCCGGTCTCGGCATTGCCTTCCGTGCCAAGCCGGTGGTGCGTCGCCAGGCCCGCCTGGCGCTGGCCGCGTCCAGCCTCGACAGCATTCTCTACCTGATCGGCATGCGTGAACGCGATTTCCGCGACCTGCCCACCGACGATGCCGGGCAGGTGGATCCCTCCGTCACCCCGCCCCCGGCCTGACCCCCGGCTTTCCCCGCCCCGGCACCCAAGGGGCTACGCCACCATGCCGCGCCCGGGCGGCAGGGGGCGCTCCGCAGCCCCTTGTCGTTCTACTATAAGCTGGTGTCGCGCGAGCGCCAGCAGCGCGCCACGCGCGACTCTTAAATCCCCCTTGAATCGAGTACGATCCGAAACATGAACCGGGCCTGGCCGTCGAGGCCGGCGCGACCAGGACCGGACCTGTCTGCCAGTTCCCACCAGCGAGTGCATTGTCATGGTTGAAGACGACGTATTGGACGAGCAGGACGAAGAGGAAATCGACCTCAAATCCCTGGACGACGACGAGCTCGTCGAACAGATGCACGATGACCTCTACGATGGTCTGCGCGACGAGATCATCGAGGGCACGCAGATCCTGCTGGATCGTGGCTGGGCACCGGACAAGGTCCTGGGCGACGCACTGGTGGAGGGCATGCGCATCGTCGGCATCGACTTCCGCGACGGCATCCTGTTCGTGCC
>CAYGJZ010000108.1:0-10753 GCA_964350265.1 uncultured Gammaproteobacteria bacterium
CGCGGCAGTTGAACGGCCCTGCACCATCAAGTACATTGGCCCGCTGCCGGGCTGTACAGACAACAACATATACCCACCTTGCCGCGTTTGACGGCGCGCGGCGATGCAGCGGTGGCACCCTTGAACCATGAGGGGGAGAGCATGAACAAACTCGTGCGCATCGGCTTGATCGCATCGATGCTTGCCGCCTGGCCACTGGCCGGCGCGCATGCCCAGGAACGCACCTTGACCTGGGTCGGCTGCGGCATCTCCAAGACCGGCTTCATGGCCGAGATGGCCCAGGCCTACTACGACAAGACCGGCGTCAACATCGTCATCCAGGGCGGCGGTGCCACCAAGGGCATCCGCATGGTCTCCGCCGGCGAGGCGGATCTCGGCGGAAGCTGCCGCGACGTCATCACCCACCCGATCATGATCTCGCCGATCAGCGAGGAACGCTGGTCGCGCATGAACCCGGTGGCCTGGGACGCGCTGGCGGTCATCGTGCACAAGGACAACGAGGTCACCGACATCACCACCGAGCAGGTGCGCGCGCTGCTCAAGGGCGGCATCGACAACTGGACCGAGCTCGGCGGCGCCGACCGCCCGGTGGACGTCTACATCCGCGACGGCAAGATCTCCGGTGTCGGCCGCACCATCCGCGAGCTGGTGTTCTCGAACTACAACGAGGACTTCGTCGCCGACTACGTGATGCCCTCCAGCGGTCCGCTGGAACAGGCCATCGAGACCAACATCAACGGCGTCGGCATCACCGGCATCAGCAGCGCGCGACGACGCGACGTGAAGATCCTGCGCCTCGACGGCGTGGCGCCGAGCTACGACCGCATTCGCGACGGAGGCTACGGCCTGTACCGACCGCTGTACCTGGTCACGCCGCTGGCCGTGGACGTGAAGCCGGAGATCACCGACTTCCTGGCCTTCGTCAAGAGCGAGGAGGGCCAGGCCGTCATGCGCAAGGTGGGCACGGTGCCCCACGAGGACGCCATTCCCACCTGGCTGCGCTACCTGGAACGCCGCGAGGCCGCGCTGCTCGCCGACGGCTGACCGGCACGCCGTCGGCCCTGCCCCGGTGCGCTACCTCGTCTACGGCAACCGCCGCTCCGGCTCGTGCATGGTGGAGATGGCACTGGCCGAGATCGGCGTCGACTACGAGGTGCACGACGTCGACCTCGGCCGCGAGGCACAGCGATCCGACCACTTCGCCGCCATCAACCCGGCGCGCAAGCTGCCGGTGCTGGTGGCGCCCGGCGGCGAGGTGCTGACCGAGTCGCTGGCCATTGCCCTGACCCTCGACCAGTGGCATCCCGCCGCCCGCCTGCTGCCGCCCCCCGATGACGCCGGCCGTGGCCATGCGCTACGCTGGCTGTGTTTCCTGGCTTGCGAGATCTATCCCCTGGTGGAATTTTCCGACTACCCCGAGCGACTGGCCGGCGCGGGCGATGCGCAGGCCGTGCGCGACAATGCACGCCGCCTGTGGCGCCAGCGCTGGTCGCTGGTGAACGAGGCGGCCTCGGCCACGCCGTGGTTTCTGCCCGGGGGCTTTTCCATGATCGACCTGGTCATCGCGGTGACCTGCCGCTGGACACGCCAGGACCACTGGCGACGCACGTTGCCCGCGGTGGAGGGCATCGTCGCCGCGGTGGCCGCTCGGCCGTCCTGTGGCGCGGTCTATGCCCGCCACTTCGGCTGACCAGCGACGGTGTCGGCGGATCCCTATGACTACCTGGTGATCGGCGCCGGTTCCGCCGGCTGCGTGGTGGCGGCGCGCCTCGCCGATGCCGGCCACCGGGTGCTGGTGCTGGAGGCCGGGGAAGCCCGACGACGGACGTGGACGCGGATTCCCATCGGCTACGGCCTGACCTTCTTCGATCCGCGGGTGAACTGGTGCCTGCACACCGAGCCGGACCCCGGTCTCGACGGCCGTCGCAGCTACTGGCCGCGCGGCAAGGGGCTCGGCGGGTCCAGCGCCATCAACGCCATGGTCTGGTACCGCGGCCTGCCCCACGACTTCGACGACTGGGCACGGCAGGCCGGCGGCGACTGGTCCTGGCCGGCGGTGCGCACCGCCTACGAGGAGATCGAGCGCATCGTTCATGCCGACGGCCACGTCAGCGGTGCCGGCGCGCAGTGGATCACCGACCCGGGCAACGCCTACCACCCGGTGGGCCGGCACTTCCTCGATGCCGCCACCGCGCTTGGCCATGCCTACAACCCCTGCCTGACCGGTGGTGAGGGTGTCGGTCGCTACTGCATCACCACCTTCGGTGGCCGCCGCCACTGCGCCGACGATGCCTTCCTCGCACCGGCCCGTCGACGCGGCGGCGTCGACGTGCTCGGCCAGGCACTGGTGACCACGCTGCTGTTCGAGGGTCGCCGTGCCCGCGGCGCGGCCTTCACCCTGCGCGGCGCAGAGCACAAGGTCTACTGCGCCGGCGAGGTGCTGCTGTGCGCCGGCGCGGTGGCCTCGCCGCAGTTGCTGCAACTGTCCGGCATCGGCCCGGGCCGGGCGCTGGCTCGGCTCGGCATCCCGGTGCGCGCCGACCGGCCGCAGGTCGGCGCCGGGTTGCAGGACCACCTGGCGGTGACCTACTTCTACCGCGCCCGGGTGCCGACCCTGAACAACCAGCTGCGGCCGTGGTGGGGCAAGGCGGCCGCTGCGCTGCGCTATGCCGCCGGTCGTCGCGGGCCGCTGGCACTGGGGGTCAACCAGTTCGGCGGCTTCGTCCGCTCCACCCCCGACCGGCCCCGTGCCGACCTGCAGCTGTACTTCAACCCGGTCAGCTACACCAAGACCCCGGTGGGCCGTCGGCCGTTGCTGCGGCCCGATCCCTGGCCCGGCCTGATCTTGAGTTTCCAGCCCTGCCGACCGGCCAGCCGCGGCCGCATCGAGCTGGCCAGCGGCGACCCGGCGCGGCCGCCGCGCATCGTGCCCGGCTACCTGGACGACGATGCCGACCTCGACGCGGTGGTACGCGGCGGGCGGCTGGTGGCAAAGCTGGCCGGCGGCGAGGCCATGCGCGCGGTCATCGACGCCGCCGTGGGACCGACCCCGGAGGACATGGACGAGGCCGCCATCGTCGCCGACTTCCGCGCCCGCGCCGACACCGTCTTCCACCCGGTGGGCAGTTGCGCCATGGGCGCCGACCCGGCCACCAGCGTGGTCGACGCCCGGCTCAAGGTACACGGCTTCGAGGGACTGCGGGTGATCGACGCCTCGGTGTTCCCCAACGTCACCTCGGGCAACACCAATGCCCCGGTGCTGATGACCGCCTGGCGCGGCGCGCAGATGGTGCTCGACGATGCCCGCGGGCAGCCGGGGGCGGCATGAGCGACGTCGACGTCCTCGTGGTCGGCGCCGGCGTGGTCGGCCTGGCCTGTGCCCGCGCGCTGGCACTGCGCCAGCGCGCGGTGATGGTGCTCGAGCGCAACACGGCGGTGGCCGGCGAGACCAGCAGCCGCAACAGCGGCGTGATCCACGCCGGCATCTACTACCCGCCCGGCAGCCTGCGCGCGCAGTTGTGCGTGGACGGCAAGCAGCGCCTGTACCGCTTCTGCGCCGAGCACGGCGTCGACGTGCAGCGCTGCGGCAAGCTGCTGGTGGCCACCGGTGATGCCGAGGTGCCGCGCCTGGCGGCGCTGGTCGACAATGCCCGCGCCAACGGCGTCGACGACCTGCAACGGCTCGACGCCGCCGGGGTCGCCGCGCTCGAGCCGGACATCCGCTGCGTGGCCGGCTGCCTGTCGCCCTCCACCGGCATCGTCGATGCCCTCGGCCTCGCCCGCGCCCTCGACGGCCACCTGCAGTCGCTGGGTGGCGAACTGGTGCTCGACACCACCGTGCACCGCGTGCGCGCGGCCGACGACGGCTTCGCCGTGCACTTCGCAAGCGGCGGCGAGGACGGCGTCATCGGCGCGCGATCCCTGGTCGTCGCCGCCGGCCACGGCAGCGCGGCCCTGGCCATGGAAGGCACCGTCGCCGACGGCTACCAGGCGCCACGCACCTGGCCGGCGCGTGGCCACTACTACCGCCTGGACGGTCGTCACCGCTTTCGCCACCTGGTCTACCCGATGCCCGACGGCGCCTGGCTCGGCACCCACCTGACCCTGGACACCGCCGGTGCGGTACGCTTCGGACCCGACAACGAGTGGATCGACACGGTGCGCTACGACTTCGACGACAACCCGCAACGCCGCCAACGCTTCATCGACGAGGTGCGCCGCTACTACCCGGGCCTGGACGGCGACGCCCTGGTGGCGGACTACGTGGGCGTGCGGCCGAAGATCTACCGGCCGGGAGAGGCGGTGCCGGACTTCGCCATCCACGGGCCGGCGCAGCACGGGATCGACGAACTGGTTACCCTGCACGGCATCGAGAGCCCGGGACTGACATCGTGCCTGGCCATCGCCGAACACGTCGCCGACCGCCTCGGCGAGCACGCACGATGAAGGCGGACATCGAGCGCTGGAACGCCCGCTTCGCCGGTCGCGCGGTGGCCGAGACGGCGCGGCCCGACCCGCTGCTCGAGTCGCTTGTGCTGCCTGGCAGCGGGACGGCGCTGGATCTCGCCGCGGGTTCGGGACAGGACGCGGTGTGGCTGGCCGAGCAGGGACTGTCGGTGATCGCGGTGGACGGCAGCATCGAGGGCCTGCGCCTGGCCCGGGCACTGGCGCATCGGCGCGGGGTGCGCGTCCAGGCGCTGGTGGCCGACCTGGATCACTTCGAGCCGCGCGGCGCCTTTGCCCTGGTCACCGTGCTGCACTATCTCAACCGGCCCCTGTTCCGCCGGCTGCCCGGCTGCCTGGCCGAGGGCGGGCTGCTGGTGGTGAAGACCTTCAACCGCGACTTCCTCGCCGAGCGGCCCGGCTTCAATCCCGACTACGTGCTCGGCCCGGGCGAGTTGCCGACGCTGTTCCCGCAACTGCGCGTCCTGCGCCATGAACAATCGCCGCCGGACGCCCCCGGCAAGAGCCTGCTGGTGGCCCGGCGGGAGGCGTCCGCGCCCCGGCCTGCCTAGTTGCTGCCGGGATTGTTGTCGCTGAAGAACTTGGCCGCGGTCTGCCGAAGCGCCTCGGTGCGCGGGTCGTGCACGCGGCCTTCGAGCAGGTCGGACAACGACACCGGCGAACCGTAGTACTGGTAGTTCCAGTCGTCCTTCAGGGTCATCGTGCTGCCGGACAGCGAGGCGCCCATGAAGGCACCGTTGGCCCGGGAGAAGGCGGCGATGTCGGTGCTGCCGGCCGGGGTGGTGGCGCCTTCCACGCCGTAGCCCATGGGACCGGCGGCCACCGCCGCGTCGACACCGAACTTCAGCGAGGTTGCCGCCTGCAACGCCTTCAGCCCGTCCTCGGTCTGGAAGATCAGCACCATCTCCGAACCGGAGCCGCCGAACTGGGCGCCGATGCTGGCCGAGAACAGCCGGTAGAAGGCCGGCGAGGTCCACTGGCCGGTGGCCTCGTCGCGGCGGATCAACACCCCCTTGCCGCCGGCAAAGCCGAGCCAGAAGGCGCCCTTGATGTACTTGGGCACGATCAGCAGTGCATGGGCATAGGGCACGTAGGCGCGGAACTGGTTCATCTCCTTGTCGTTGTTGAAGAACTCCAGCGTGTTGCGGGCGCGGTCAACCAGTTCCTGCAGTTCGCTGTCCTGGATGGCACGGGCCGGCGCCGAGGAGACGATGGCGAGGGAAAGGACGGCGAGGGCGGCGAGGGCATGGCGGAACAGGCGCCGGGGATACGGCAGCGGGATCGTCATGTTGCGTCTCCGGATCTTGCGGTGGCGAATGGGGATGAACGGGACAACGATCCCATTAGACACCGCCGGCCCACAGGTTTCAACGGCGTTGCGACCGGCGGGTCGATCAACGACCGATGGCGCGCAGCAACGTCTCGGCCACCACCCGGTGCCCGTCCGGCGTCCAGTGCTGGTCGTAGCTGAAGTAGGTCTGCACGCCGGCGCGGGCGGCTTCGCGCAGCGGCCCGGTGAGGCTGACGAAGGGAATGCCGCGGCCACGGAAGTACGCACCCACTACCTGTTCCATGTCGCCCTCGAAGCGGTTCACCGCCGCCGCCAGCTGGTCGCCGTCGCGGACATCGTCGAGGCCGGGCGGCAGGCGGTCGCCGAGCAGTTGCAGGTAGCGGATCACGGCCGCGGCATCGAGTCGCTCCACCACCAGCGGCAGCATCACCCGCGCCTTGGTCGGTGCATAGACCACGATGACCCGCGCCCCCTTGCGGGCCGCCGCGCTGATCAACGCGTCCACCGCGTCGCGGGCGGTGTGCCAGCCGGTATCGGCGGTGAAGTCGCCGGCCTCGGTGAACAGCAGGGCAATGCGCTTGGGCTTGACGAAGTACCAGCGGGTGACGCCGCCGGCCTCGACGCCGAAGGGCAGCCAGCCCAGTGCGCCGCGGTCCTCCACCGGGGCGTCGGCACGCAGCGGGCCGAGGGCGGCACGCAGCAGTCGCTCGTAGCGCACCCGGATCGGTGCGTAGCGGAAGTAGTTGCCGACGGCCTCGGACAGGTCGTAGTCGTCGACGCTGTGACGCAGTGGCTGGTCGCGGCGGAAGTCGTTGCCCTCGTAGAGGGTGACGATGATGGTGGTGGCGCCCATCTGGCGACCGAACAGGTCGTACTTGGCGAGGTACTTCTGCGGGTCGTCACCGGAGTTGGCGAGGTTGTACACCGCCAACCCGGAGTCCTCGGCCAGCCGCCGGGCCCAGGTCTGGGCATCGTCCACCCGCGATCCTTCCGTGAAGGAGTCACCGAGCAGCAGCACGTCGGCGCGATCCAGCGCGCGCGGGTTGCGCAGGCCACGGGCGTCGGTGCGCATGACCACGTCGTAGGCCGGGTAGCCGGGCCGGAGCACGGGCAGGCTGCGCTGCGGCAGCGGCCGGTCCTCGTAGCGCAGCCGCAGTTCCAGGTTCGGTGGCCGCAGGCGCAGCTCGCCGACATGCACGTAGGCGGCGTCGTTGAACACCAGGCGCAGGATGCCGTCGACGGTGAACAGGCTGACCACCGCCACCAGCGACCAGGCGGCAACGGCCAGGCGGCGCTGGCGCTTCTTCGCCGCCGGCGCGAACACCAGGTAGAGGCAGACCCCGGCCACGATGGACAGGATCACCGCGGCATGGAAGTGATCGATGCCGTAGCGGCCGAGCAGGACGAACTCTTCCTTGCTGATCATCCGCACCACGTTGCTCGGCAGGATCCAGGCCGCCAGCGCCAGCGCGCTGACGCCCACCGTGGCCAACCGGGCAAGAAAGGTCACGACTCCACGCATGCGGCGCACTCGACGGGCAACGGGTGGATGAAAGGCCGGGGGACATGGTGACCCGCTTTGCCACGCCCCGCGGTCATGGTACAAAACCGCGACCACGATTTCGAGGAGCAGGCCATGGCCGCCGCGTCGCCACCGTCACGCCAACTCACCGACTACCTGCATTGCCTGGCTTTCGCCGACCTGCCCGGCGAGGTCGTTCACCAGGCCAGCGCCCTGTTTCTCGACTGGCTGGGCTCGGCGGTGGCCGGCGCCGAGGCGCTGCCGGTGCGCGTGCTCGGCGACTTTCGCCGCGCCATGGGCCCCGCCGACGGTCCGGCACAGTGCTTCGACGACGGCGGCGGCAGCAGCGCCTACTTCGCCGCCCTGGTCAACGCCGCCGCCTCGCACGTGGTCGAGCAGGACGACGTGCACAACGGCTCGGTGTTCCACCCGGCCACGGTGGTCTTCCCGCCGCTGCTCGCCGCCAGCCAATGGCGCGGGCCGGTGCACGGGCGCGACTTCATCGTCGCCGCGGTGGCCGGCTATGAAACCGGCATCCGCGTCGGCGAGTACCTGGGCCGAAGCCACTACCGGGTCTTTCACACCACCGGCACCGCGGGCACGCTGGCGGCAGCGATGGCGGTGGGACGGCTGCTGGCACTACCTGCCGACAGCCTGCGCCATGCCCTGGGCACGGCCGGCACCCAGGCGGCGGGGCTGTGGGAGTTCCTGCGCAGCGCGGCCCACTCCAAGCAACTGCATACCGCCAAGGCGGCGGCCGACGGCATGCTGGCGGCATGGACCGCGGCCGGCGGCCTGACCGGCGCCGAGGCCATCCTCGAAGGGGAGCAGGGCATGGCCGCGGGCATGCTCGGCGAGGGCAACCCGCAGGCCATGCAGCGACTCGGCGAACGCTTCACCATGCTCGAGACCTCGTTCAAGTTTCACGCCTCCTGCCGCCACACCCACCCCTCGGCGGATGCCCTGCTGGCGCTGGTCACCGAGCACGACCTGGCGGCGACGGACATCGCCAGCATCGAGGCCCATGTCTACCAGGCCGCGATGGACGTGCTCGGCCCGGTGCGCGACCCGCGCAGCGTGCACCAGGCGAAGTTTTCCATGGGCTTCGTGCTGGCATTGATCGCGGCGCGGCGCAGCGCCATGGTGGCCGACTTCACCGACGACGCCCTCGACGACCCGGTGCTGCGCGGCCTGCACGACAAGGTGCACATGGTGGTGGATGCCGACATCGACGCCGCCTACCCGGCCTGCTGGAGCGCGCGGGTGATCCTCACCACCGTGGACGGCCGGCGCCTGGCGCACAAGGTGACGGTGCCCAGGGGCGACCCCGGCAATGCCCTGTCCGACGCGGAGCTGAACGACAAGTTCCGCCGGCTGGCGGAGCGGCGGCTGGCACCGGCCACCATCGACGCGATGATCGAACGGGCCTGGGCGCTTCCGTCCCTGGAGGACGTCGGCGCCGCCTTTCGCCTGCCGACGCCGGGCTAGTTGCCGGACTGGTGACCGGCTTCGCCCGGGACCAGGTAGCTGCGCAGGGCATCGCGCAGGAAGACCCGGCGGCGGGACTGCACCGCCTCGCGGGTTGCCATGCCCACCACCGCCGGCTCGCCGGCCCGCTGGTAGGACGCCTCGGCATCCCCGGCCCGGGCCGCCTCGCAGGCCGCCTGGCAGGATGCCGCGTTCATCGCGAACTGGGTGCGACAGCTCAACGGGCGCGCCGCGTAGACCAGGCAGCGGCGGTCTTCCAGCAGGGGACAGTCGGACACCGGTCGCTCGACGCCGTCGACGCGGATGCGCGGGCCGCGGTCGGCCTCGGCGAGCTTCTCGCGCACCCGTTCGGCAAGACCCGCCTCATCGATGGCGCGGCGCACCGCCTCGAACTCGAACGGCGCCATCAGCACGTCCTGGGAGCAGCACCAGGCGCAGCCGGCATCGCAGGCCGGCCGTGCCTGACGCGACCAGTCGTGGCACCACGCATCGACCAGCGCGTACAGGCCCGGGCCGGCCTCGTCGGCCTGCCTGGCGCGCACCTTGCGCGCGCCGATGTAGGCATCGCGGAACAGCGCGCGGAAGGCCGGCGGCAGCGTCTCGAGGCGGGCCTCGAGACGCCGGGCGTCGTAGAGCGTGGCACGGCCGCCGGTGCGGGCGGCCTTCGGCTTGCGGCGTGGCATGCCGCGATTATACCGGCGTCGCAGGACTCCCCGCGTCGGCCAGCGCCTCGACCAGGTACTGCGGCAGGGCGAAGCTGGCGCGATGCACGGCGGCATTGTAGTAGCGGGTGGACAACGACACCGCGTCGGCACGCCGGGCCAGTTCCTGTTCGTCCACCGCGCGCGCGGCGGGATCATCCGAACCCCAGGCGAAGGTCATGATGCCGCCGTAGTAGGTGGGCACGGCGGCGGAGAAGAAGGTCATGTCGGCGAAGTGCGGCGCCATTCGCCGGGCCGTGTTGATCACCTCCTCTTCCTGCACGAAGGGCACGCCGTTCTGCGTCACCACGATGCCGCCGGGTCGCAGGCAGCGACGCGCCAGGGCATAGAAGTCCTCGCTGAACAGCACCTCGCCCGGACCGATGGGGTCGGTGCTGTCGGAGATGATGACGTCGAAGCGATCGGTGGTGTCGCGCACGAAGTCCATGCCGTCGGCGATGACGATGCGTGCGCGCGGATCGTCGAAGGCACCTGCCGAGTGTCTCGGCAGGTACTCGCGGGCGAGGTCGATGACGGCCTGGTCGATCTCCACCTGGGTCACCGCGAGGTCGGGGTGCTTGAGCACCTCGCGCAGCATGCCGCCGTCGCCGCCGCCGATGATCAGCACCGAGCGCACCGCGCCGTGGGCCAGGATCGGCGTGTGCGCCAGGCTCTCGTGGTAGATGAACTCGTCCGCCTCGGTGGTCTGCACCACGCCGTCCAGGGTCATGACCCGGCCGAGCCGGCCGTTCTCGAAGATCATCAGGTGCTGGTGACCGGTGTCCAGCTCGTAGAGCATGCGGTCGATGCGGATCTCCTGGCCGATGCCGTCGTGCAGGGTTTCCCGGAACACCCCGCTCATTCGTCCGACACCAGTCCGCGGCGATGCTCGCCGACAATGAGCCGCGACGGCGAGAAGGCCGCGCGCAGCACGTCGATGACGCGGGCCGGCTCGGCGTCGCCGCACATGAACACGTCGAAGGCGGCGAAGCCGCGCTCCGGCCAGGTGTGCACGCTGATGTGCGACTCGGCCAGCACGGCGACACCGGAGATGCCGCCGTTCTCGGTGAAGTGATGCAGGTGGATGTGCAGCAAGGTGGCGCCGGCCACGCGCACCGACTCGCGCAGCACCGTTTCCATCAGCGCAAGATCATCCAGCGGCGCGGCATCCCACAGGTCGAGGATCAGGTGGGTGCCGGCGAAGACGACGCCGTCGCGGCAGACGAAGTGATCGCTGCTCTCGGGCACCGACACCGCCTGCGCGGCGGACTGGGCGCAGGACTGGGC
>CAYGJZ010000109.1:0-10546 GCA_964350265.1 uncultured Gammaproteobacteria bacterium
TTCGGAGTAATGCTGGTCGGGGCGAGAGGATTTGAACCTCCGACCACCTGAACCCCATTCAGGTGCGCTACCAGGCTGCGCTACGCCCCGTGAAATCTATCCTTCCAGCAGTTCGGAAATCTCCTCCAGTTCACGAACGATGCCCTGCAACGCCTTGCGCGAGGCAGCGGGGTTGGCACCGGTCTTGTCACCCTCGGTTTCGAGCTGGTTGCGTGCGCCACTGATGGTGAAGCCGTCGATGTACAGCAAGGCCCGGATGGTCCGGATCAGTTGCACTTCGTGGCGCTGGTAGTAGCGCCGGTTGCCCCGTCGCTTGACGGGCTTGAGCTGGGGGAATTCCTGCTCCCAGTATCGTAGCACGTGGGGCTTCACCGCGCACAGGTCGCTTACCTCGCCAATGGTGAAATATCGTTTGCCCGGTATCGGCGGCAGCTCTTCGGCGCCGGGGTCGAGCATGGTCATCGGCTCTCACCGTGCTCGGCCAGGAACCGGGAAATGTTCTCCACGTTGGTGGCCACGTCGTCCTTCAGCTTCTGGCTGGCCTTGAAGGTCACCACGCGACGGGCGGAGACGGCGACTTCCTCGCCGGTCTTCGGGTTGCGCCCGGGACGCTGGCTCTTGTCGCGAATGCTGAAGCCGCCGAAGCCGGACAGCTTGACCGCGCTGCCCTGTTCCAGCGATTGCCTGATCTTCTCGAAAAAGAGATCGACGAAGTCCTTGGCCTCCCGCTTGTTCAACCCTACCTCCTCGTAGAGCGCGGCGGCCAGCTCCGCTTTAGTGATCGTTGAAGTCATTCGTGCATCCTGTTCTTTATCGCTATGTTCTTAGTTTTCCGCCAAGCTTCTTCTCGACCGCGGCCAAGATCCGACGCATGCCCTCCTCGATATCGGCATCCGTTAGATTGCGTGAAGAATCCTGCAACGTCAAGGTGAACGACAGGCTCTTCCATCCGTCGTCCACGCCCCTTCCCTGGTACACGTCGAACAGGTCCAGATCGACCAGCAATCGACCGCCCGCCGTGGCGATCGTGTCGCGCAATTTTGCAGCAGGAAGCGATTCTTCGACAAGTATTGACAAATCCCGGGTGGTCGCCGGAAAGCGCGAGACCTTCTCGTAGGCGGGTACCGCCGAGCGCATCAGCGCATCCGCTTCCAGGTCGAACAGGAAGACCGGCTGATCCAGTTCCAGGGTTTGCTGCAACGCGGGATGCAGCATGCCGACATGGCCCACGGTGCGCTGCTGGCGGACCACGCGTGCACACTGTCCCGGGTGCAGGGCCGGATGACGTCCGGCGACGAAGCTGAAGGCGTCGCCACGGCCGGTGGCGGCCAGCAGCGACTCGACATCGCCCTTGATATCGAAGAAATCCACCATGCGCTCGCCCTGCCAGGCATTGGTCGACACCGGGCCGCTGACCAGTCCGCCGATGCGGTTGGATTCCACGCGCTCGCCCTGCTCCCGGGTGAAGACGTGACCGACCTCGAACAGCCGCAGCCTGCGGTGCTGTCGGCGGTAATTGGTCGCGGCAGTGCCGAGCAGCCCGGTCCACAGCGACGTCCGCATCTGCGCCATGTTCGAGGCAATGGGGTTCTTCAGGTCGATGGCGACACGCTCCGGTTCCACCTGCCGTTGCAGCTGCGGGTCGACGAAGCTGTAGCTGATCACCTCGCGGTAGTCGCGCGCCACCAGCATGCTGGCGAAACGGGACAGCGGCCGCTCGGCCTCGCCCGGTCGCTTGTGCGTCGGCTCCATCTGCGGCGGCACCCCGGGGATCCGGTCATAGCCGTAGATGCGTGCCACTTCCTCGATCAGGTCGTGCTCGCCGTCAATGTCGTAGCGGCGGCTGGGCGGCCGTACCCGCCAGCCCTTGCGCAACAGGCGCACGCCCATGTCCAGCCGGGTGAGGATGCGCTGCACCTCGCGATCGGGGATGGAAATGCCGAGCAGGTCGCGCAGCCGGTCGCGGCGCAGGGTGATATCGCTGCGTCGCGGCAGGTCGCGGGCGGAGGATTCGTCGATCAGCGGGCCGGGTCGGCCGCCGGCGGCGGCCACCAGCAGCTCGGTGGCGCGATGGATGGCGGTGGCCTGCAGCTCCGGGTCGACGCCGCGCTCGAAGCGGTGCGAGGCATCGGTATGCATGCCCAGCGCCCGCGCCCGGCCGGCCACGGCGCCGGGACGGAAGCAGGCAGCCTCGAGGAAGACGTTGCTGGTGTGCTCGCCGATGGCGCTGTCCATGCCGCCCATGATGCCGGCCAGCGCCACCGGTCCGCGGTAGTCGGCGATCACCAGGGAGCCGGCCGGAATCTCGACGTCGGAGCCGTCCAGCAACGACAGGGTCTCGCCCTTGCGCGCGTGGCGCACGATGATGCCGCGGCTGAGCCTGTCGAGGTCGAAGGCATGCAGCGGCTGGCCGATCTCCAGCATGACGTAGTTGGTCACGTCCACCGCCAGGCTGATGGGACGCAGGCCGCACTTGCGCAGGCGCTCGCGAATCCAGTCCGGAGTACGCGCGCTGGCATCGACGCCCTCGATCACCCGTCCGACGTAGCGCGGGCAGTCCTCGGGCACCTTCACGTTGACGCTGAAGCGGGTGCGGGTAGCCGGCTTCACCGGCTTCAGGCGCGGACCGGACAGCTGCGCGCCGAACAGCACCGCGACTTCGCGGGCAATGCCGGCCACGCTCAGGCAGTCGCCGCGGTTGGGGGTCAACTCGACATCGTACACCGTGTCTTCCAGCCCCAGGTGCTCGTTCAGTGTCACGCCCTTTCGCGCCCGGCCATCGAGTTCCATGATGCCTTCGCCGTCGTCGTCGATGCCCAGTTCCTTCGACGAGCACAGCATGCCCGAGGAGACCACGTCGCGAATGCGGGTCTTGGCGATCTTCACGTTGCCGGGCAGCTCGGCGCCGATCATGGCCACCGCGCTGCGCAGGCCGACCCGGGCATTGGGCGCGCCGCAGACGATGGACAACGGCCGCGAGCGGCCGATGTCGACGTCGCAGATGCGCAGCTTGCCGGCCTTCGGGTGGTCCTCCACGCGCACGATCTCGCCAACCACCACCAGCGGCGAGAGGGCCGGGAAATTCTCCAGCGCGCCGACTTCCAGCCCGGCCAGGGTCAGTGCCGGGGCGATCTCGGTGGCGGCGGGCGCGGTGCGGACCCAGGTCTTCAGCCAGGAATCGCTGATCTTCATCATCGTCTCCTACTGGAACTGGGCCAGGAAATTGATGTCGTTCTCAAAGAACAGCCGCAGGTCGTCGACGCCGTAGCGCAGCAGCGTCAGCCGTTCCACGCCCATGCCGAAGGCATAGCCGGTGTACTTCTCGTAGTCCACCTTCACGTGCCGGAACACCTCCGGGTGGACCATGCCGCAGCCGAGCACCTCGATCCAGCCGGTGTGCTTGCACACCCGGCAGCCGGAGCCGTCGCAGAATACGCAGCTCATGTCCACTTCCGCGGAAGGCTCGGTGAAGGGGAAGTAGGATGGCCGGAACTTGACCTTGAGATCGGTCTCGAAGAACTCGCGCAGGAAGTGGGACAGCACGCCGCGCAGGTGGCCGAAGTGGATTCCCTCGCCCACCGCCAGCCCTTCCACCTGGTGGAACATGGGCGTGTGGGTCATGTCGGAATCGCAGCGGTAGACACGCCCCGGGGCAATTACCTGCAAGGGCGGCTTGCGGTCGATCATGTAGCGCACCTGCACCGGCGAGGTATGGGTGCGCAGCACCAGCTTGTCGTCGACGTAGAAGGTGTCGTGCATGGCCCGCGCGGGGTGATCGGCGGGGATGTTCAGCGCCTCGAAGTTGTAGAAGTCTTCCTCGATCTCGGGGCCATCAGCGGAATCGAAGCCGAGCGAGGCGAAGATCTCCTGCATGCGGGCAATGGTGCGCGAGATCGGATGTGCCGATCCGCAGCCGCCCTGCCGGCCGGGCAGCGTGACATCGATGCGCTCGTCGTTGAGGCGGGCCTCGATGGCGGCATCGGCCAGCACCCGGGCGCGTTCCCGGATGGTGTCGCCGAGTTGCTGCTTGAGGGCGTTGACGGCCTGGCCGAACTCGCGACGCTCGTCGGCGGGCAGCGACGAGATGCGCTTGAGCTGGTCGGTAACGATTCCCTTCTTGCCGAGGTAGTGAACGCGAAGTTGCTCGAGCGCCTCGGCGTCGCCGGCCTGGCCGACGGCATCAAGGGATTCACGCGCAAGGCGTTCGAGGCTTTCCAGTGAGGAGTTGGTCAATCGGACACCATGTAGACATGTCGGGTGAAAACGCGTCGCGCCCGCCACCCGGTCCGTTCAGGCAACGTTGCCGTCACCCCGTCCTGGAACGCCGGGCGTCGGGCGACGCCCGGATATCGCTTAAGCGGCGAGCGCCTCTTTCGCCTGGCTGGCGAGAGCGCCGAAGGCTTCCTTGTCATGGACTGCAAGCTCGGCCAGCACCTTGCGATCGACATCGATGCTTGCCTTGTGCAGTCCGTTCATAAATCGGCTGTAGGACAGGCCGTACTCGCGTGCCGCGGCATTGATGCGCACGATCCACAGGGCGCGGAACTGGCGCTTGCGCTGGCGACGGTCGCGGTAGGCATACTGGCCGGCCTTGTCCACGGCCTGGGCGGCGACGCGGTAGACGTTCTTGCGCGCGCCACGGTATCCCTTGGCGAGCTCCATCACTTTCTTGTGTCGGGCGTGGGCGGT
Source organism: uncultured Gammaproteobacteria bacterium (assembly GCA_964350265.1). Classification (GTDB taxonomy): domain Bacteria; phylum Pseudomonadota; class Gammaproteobacteria; order Arenicellales; family CAJQKF01; genus BQJD01. The sequence goes on from CAYGJZ010000109.1 coordinate 4,690, forward strand.
TACACCCCGTTTGACCCTGGGCATTTTCTAACCTCTTTGCTCTGTCAGGCGTAAGGTAGCATCTGCTTGACCGCGGCCTGGTCGGCCGAGTCCACCAGCAAGGCGTGGCGCAGATGGCGTTTTCTCTTGGTCGATTTCTTGGTCAGGATATGGTTGAGGTATCCCTGCGACCGCTTGAATCGTCCGCTGGCCGTTTTTTTGAACCGCTTGGCCGCGCCGCGGTTGGTCTTGATCTTGGGCATCTCGACTGTTCCGTCTACTTCAGTACTTCAGTTCATTTGCGAATCGGGTTGAGCACCATCACCATCTGGCGCCCTTCCATCTTCGGGTGCTGTTCCACCACCGCGTATTCCGCCAGGTCGTTCTCCACCCGCTTGAGCATCTTCATGCCCAGGTCCTGGTGGGCCATCTCCCGGCCGCGAAAGCGCAGTGTCACCTTGGCCTTGTTCCCTTCGACCAGGAACTTGACCAGGCGCTTGAGCTTGACGTCGTAGTCGCCCACGTCGGTACCGGGTCGGAACTTGACCTCCTTGACCACGATCTGCTTCTGCTTCTTGCGGGCTTCCTGCTTCTTCTTGCTCGCGTTGTAGAGAAACTTGCCGTAGTCCATCACCCGGCAAACGGGGGGGTCAGCGTTGGGAGAGATCTCCACCAGGTCCAGACCCAGCTCGGAGGCCTTGGTCATGGCATCTTCCCGCGAGACGATTCCCACCTGCTCGCCGTCGGCGCCGATCAGGCGTATCTCGTTTGCGGTGATCTGGTCGTTGACCCGCTGTTGTTTTTCCTGGGCTATTGTTTCGATCCTCGGTATACGAACAAATGCCGTGCTAGGCGTCGCGGGGCAGAACGTCGGAGACGAATTGCTCCGGGGTCATCGACCCCAGGTCCTGGCCCTCGCGCGTCCGCACGGCGACGGTACGTCCTTCCACCTCCCGGTCGCCTACGACCAGCAGGTACGGAATGCGATGAAGGGTATGTTCGCGGATTTTATAGCCGATTTTCTCGTTCCTCAAGTCCGAAAAAACCCTGACACCCTGTTTTTCAAGGATTTTTTGAATTTCGCGCACCCAATCGGCCTGGTTGTCGGTGATCGAGAGCACCACCGCCTGCCTCGGCGCCAGCCAAACCGGCAGCCGGCCCTCGGTCTCCTCGATCAGGATGCCGACGAATCGCTCGATGGATCCGAGGATGGCCCGGTGGATCATTACCGGCACCTGGCGCTCGCCGTTCTCGTCGACGAACTTGGCGCCGAGCCGGCCGGGCATGAAGAAATCCAGCTGGATGGTGCCGCACTGCCAGCTGCGGCCAATGCTGTCGCGCAGCACGAACTCGATCTTCGGGCCGTAGAAGGCGCCCTCCCCCGGCTGCAGGCGGTAGGCGATGCCCTTGGCATCCAGCGCCGCGGCGAGATCCTGTTCCGCGCGCTCCCACAGCGCATCGTCGCCGACCCGCTTCTCCGGCCGGGTGGACAGTGCCACCTCGACGTCGGTGAAGCCGAAGTCGTTGTAGACCTTGTAGGTGAGGTCGATCAGCGTGCCGACCTCTTCGCCGATCTGCGCCTCGCTGCAGAAGACGTGGGCGTCGTCCTGGGTGAAACGACGCAGCCGGAACAGGCCGTGCAGGGTGCCGGAGGGTTCGTTGCGATGAACCACGCCGAACTCGCTGATGCGAATGGGCAGGTCGCGGTAGCTCTTCAGACCCTGGTTGAAGATCTGGATGTGGCCCGGGCAGTTCATCGGCTTGATGGCGTACTCGCGGTTCTCCACGCTGGTGGTGAAGATGGCGTCCTGGAACTTGTCCCAGTGGCCGGAACGCTCCCACAGCGTACGGTCGAGAATCTGCGGGGTCTGCACTTCCTGGTAGCCGAACTCGGTGGTCACCCGGTGGATGTAGTCCTGCACCCGGGAAAACAGCGCCCAGCCGTCGCGGTGCCAGAAGGCCATGCCCGGCGCCTCTTCCTGGAAATGGAACAGGTCCAGCTGCTTGCCGAGGCGGCGGTGGTCGCGCTTCTCGGCCTCTTCCAGCCGCTTGAGATAGGCCTTCAGCGCCTTCTTGTCGGCCCAGGCGGTGCCGTAGATCCGCTGCAGCATCTCGTTGCGCGAATCGCCACGCCAGTAGGCGCCGGCCAGCTTGGTCAGCTTGAAGGCGCCGAGTCGCCCGGTGCTGGGCACGTGGGGGCCGCGGCACAGGTCGACGAAGTCGTCCTGGCGGTACAGGGAGATGGTCTCGCCCTGCGGAATGTCGGCAATGATCTTCGCCTTGTACTCCTCGCCCATGTCGTGGAAGTAGCGCACCGCCTGGTCGCGGGGCATTTCCTCCCGGCTGACCGGGTAGTCGGCGGCAGCGAGCTCCGCCATGCGTGCCTCGATGCGGGCGAGGTCGGCTTCCTGGAAGCCTTCCGGGTAGGCGAAGTCGTAGTAGAAGCCGTCCTCGATCACCGGGCCGATGGTCACCTGGGCCGCCGGGAAGAGCTGCTTGACCGCATGTGCCAGCAGGTGCGCGGTGGAGTGACGGATAACCTCGAGCCCTTCCTCATCTTGCGCACGCAAGATACTGAGTTTGCAGTCTTTCTCAACCACGAAACTCAGATCGACCAGGCGATCGTCCACGCGTGCCGCGAGGGCCGCCCGGGCCAGGCCGGGGCCGATGTCCTCAACGATCTTCTGTACCGGAACCGGCGCCTCGTACTGGCGCGTGGATCCATCGGGCAAAGTGACTTCGGGCATGGGTCAAAAAACAATCCCCGGCCGAACCGGGGAATGGGCAAGCTGGTAGGCGCGAGTGGGATCGAACCACCGACCACTACCATGTCAAGGTAGTGCTCTACCACTGAGCTACGCGCCTTCGTTAGAACCCGCCGCCCGTGAACCCAAGGGGATCCGGTGGACGACGAAGGGCGCGGAAAATATCACGAAATGCGTCCGCTATTCAATATTTTCCGGCGTGTTTTTTGGCCCGGTCAGCCGCTGGCATAGAAGGTCTTGCGAATCTGCAGGATCTCGTCGCGCACCTGCGCCGCCTGCTCGAACTCCAGGTCCCGGGCGTACTCGTGCATGCGCTTTTCCAGCGTCTTGATCTGGCGGGCGGCGTCGTCCGGACCGGTGACGGTGGTGTCGACCTTGCTCACCGGGGTGTCGCGGCGACGGCGACGGCTGTCGCCGCGGGCGGTGGAACCGCCGTGCACGCCGTCGATCATCTCGCGCACCCGCTTCTCCACCCCGCGCGGGGTGATGCCGTGCTCGGTGTTCCACTCGGTCTGCCGGCGGCGGCGGCGGGCAGTCTCTTCCAGCGCCGTCTTCATCGAGTCGGTATGCACGTCGGCATAGAGAATGGCGCGGCCATACAGGTTGCGTGCCGCCCGTCCCACGGTCTGGATCAGCGAGCGGGTGGAGCGCAGGAAGCCCTCCTTGTCGGCATCGAGGATCGCCACCAGCGACACCTCGGGGATGTCCAGGCCCTCGCGCAGCAGGTTGATGCCCACCAGCACGTCGAAGGCGCCCAGGCGCAGGTCGCGGATGATCTCCACCCGTTCCACGGTGTCGATGTCCGAGTGCAGGTAGCGCACCCGCACGCCGTTGTCGTTGAGGTAGTCGGACAGGTCCTCGGCCATGCGCTTGGTCAGCGTGGTCACCAGCACGCGCTCGTTGCGCTCGATGCGCAGGCGGATCTCCGACATCAGGTCGTCCACCTGGTTGACCGCCGGACGCACCTCCACCTCCGGGTCCACCAGGCCGGTGGGACGCACGATCTGTTCCACCATCTCGCTGCAGCGGGCCGCCTCGTAGGGGCCGGGGGTGGCCGAGATGAACACCGTCTGCGGCATCAGCGCCTCGAACTCGTCCATCCGCAGCGGCCGGTTGTCCAGCGCCGACGGCAGCCGGAAGCCGTACTCCACCAGGTTCTCCTTGCGCGAGCGGTCGCCCTTGTACATGGCGCCGATCTGCGGCACGGTGACGTGGCTTTCGTCGATGAACATCAGGGCGTCCTTGGGCAGGTACTCGATCAGCGTCGGCGGCGGCTGCCCGGCTTCGCGTCCGGACAGGTAGCGCGAGTAGTTCTCGATGCCGCTGCAGTAGCCCAGTTCCTGCATCATCTCCAGGTCGTAGAGGGTGCGCTGCTCCAGCCGCTGCGCCTCCAGCAGCTTGCCCGCGTCGCGCAACTGGGCAAGACGTTCGCGCAGTTCCTCGCGGATCTGTCGCGCCGCCTCGATCACCGTGTCGCGGTGGGTCACGTAGTGGGACTTCGGATAGATGGTCCAGCGGGTGATGTGGTCGTCGTGCTCCCCGGTGAGCGGGTCGATCTGGCTGAGACGCTCGATCTCGTCGCCGAACAGTTCGATGCGCACCGCGAAGCGCTCCGACTCCGCTGGGAACACGTCGATGACGTCACCGCGCACGCGGAAGGTGCCGCGGTCGAGCACCATGTCGTTGCGCGTGTACTGCAGTTCCGCCAGCCGGCGCAGCAGCTCGCGCTGGTCCAGTTCCCCGCCCTCGCGCAGGTGCAGCACCATGCGGTGGTAGGCATCCGGATCGCCGAGACCGTAGATGGCCGAGACCGTGGCCACGATGACCACGTCGCGCCGCTCCAGCAGCGCCTTGGTGGCCGACAGGCGCATCTGGTCGATGTGGTCGTTGATGGAGGCGTCCTTCTCGATGTAGGTATCGGTGGACGGAACGTAGGCCTCCGGCTGGAAGTAGTCGTAGTAGGAGACGAAGTACTCCACCGCGTTGCGCGGGAAGAAGTCGCGGAACTCGGCATAGAGCTGCGCCGCCAGGGTCTTGTTCGGCGCCATCACCAGGGCCGGTCTCCCGGCGCGGGCAATGACCTGGGCCATGGTGAAGGTCTTGCCCGATCCGGTGACGCCGAGCAGGGTCTGGAAGGCCTCGCCGTCGTCGAGGCCCTCACACAGCCTGTCGATGGCCTGGGGCTGGTCGCCGGCCGGCTCGAAATCGCTGGTCAGTTCAAAGTCGCGCATGCGGGAAAAGCGGCGGTGTGGGAGAACGGCAAAGACGTTCAAGTGTACGCCAGAACGCCTCCCTTCGCAGCGACCCGCCCACCGTCGCGGACGTGGCCGTTTGCCGCCGGGCATGGCATCATCCACCAGGCAGACATCATGGATCGAACGACACGAGGAGTACACGGATACCCCCTGCCCGTACGCATTGTGCCGCGCAACCTGCCGGCTTCACCCTGCTTGAACTGGTCGTCACCCTGGTCGTCGCCGTGCTGGTGGCCACGCTGGCGGTGCCCGGCTTCACCGCCTTGAGTCGCGGCCTGGCCCTCGACGGCACCCGGGACCGGCTCTACGGCGACCTGCTGTTCGCCCGCAACCACGCCGTCACCCACGGCCTGCAGGTGCGCCTGTGCCCTCGGCGCGGCGACACCTGCGGCGACGTCGACGACTGGAGCAACGGCTGGCTGGTCTACGAGCACAACGACACCGACAACAGGCGCGATCCGCGGCCCGCGCCCGGCGACACCATCCTGCTCACCCACCGCGGCGAACCCGACCGGGTGACGCTGCGTTTCCACGCCAGGCATGCCTACTTCTGGTACAACAACACCGGCATCGGCTGGCCCGGCGGCACCTTCCGCATCTGCACGGCGGGCAGCGACGACCCCGGCGTGGCCTTGATCCTCTACGGCAACGGCAGCGCCCGCTTCCCCCGGCCCAGCGACCCGGCGGTGGAATGCCCGCGCTGACAGGCGCTTTCCGCGCCGATTCCCCCTTGACCCTCCTGCCCGCTGAAAGTAGGATTCGCGCTTCCGAACACTCCCCGGTAGCTCAGTCGGTAGAGCAGGTGGCTGTTAACCACCTTGTCGGCAGTTCGAGTCTGTCCCGGGGAGCCAACTCCTT
>CAYGJZ010000110.1:0-10304 GCA_964350265.1 uncultured Gammaproteobacteria bacterium
CGAGGGCAAATCAAGTTGGTGGCCGATGCGCGGACGGATGTGCTTCTCGGTGGACAGATTCTGGCGCCGGAGGGTGCAGATGCCGTGCAGACACTGGTGCTCGCCATCAAACACGACATGACGGTAGGCGCGCTCGCGGACACACTGTTTCCCTATCTCACAACCGTGGAATCACTGAAGCTCGCGGCATTGGGGTTCAATGCCGACGTTGCCAGGTTGTCTTGCTGCGCGGGGTAGAATCGGTCGCAGGAATCCTGCACGGGGTGATGCAATTCCTCGGAACTCAGCTTTCAGGGTATGCGGATCCGTATCACGATTCCGCACATGCGCGGGGCTGGTTGTCGTCCTTAAATCATAGATCGAGCACAGCGCGCAAACGGTCTAACGACTTCTTGTGGCTGCGGATGCTCATTTGCCGGATGTTGTGCAGCTTCCATTGAATGGCGGGCCACTTGTGCAGGCTGTCGAACGGTAACAACGACCAATCCGGTTCGCCTTGCTTGATGGACAGGAGAAAGCGGCGCTCGTTGTCGGTGAGAGCGGTCGCGGCCCACTCGAACAACTCCGTTCGGGCGGTCTCCAGCTCCACCAATTCGACCGGCTCTTCGGTCATTCCGGTGAAGTGATTGGCAAACAGATCCTCGATTGGCTTCCGGTTCGGTTGCAGAAGCTCTGCAATCGGGCGTCGGTGACCGGCGAGGTAGGCAACAAACGCCTGGCGTATGGAATCCGGGATCGGTCCCGATGCTTGAAGATGCATGACGTCGAAGAGGTCGCGCGGGTGCTGTCGGTCCAGCGCCGCACAGAGCTTGCCGGCATATAGATCTGGTAAGTCGAGACGCTCGATCTCGACAAAGAGCTGGTAGGCTTCCTGCGCGGCCGAACACAGTTCGCTCGAGACTGGCGGCAGCAAACTGCCGCGGATAATGATACTCGGCTCCACCTTGATCCGCGCGCCCGACTTGTCCACGAGCAGCTTGGGCGCATCACCGTCCATGAACTGGACGTTTGCACCTGGCACTGTCCGTGCAAGTCCTTCGGCGATCATGGCGAGCTGGGCGCGGATATCGCCCAGCGCCGTCTCGCGGTCGGACAGCGGGAGATAGGTGAGGTCGATATCGACCGAGAGCCTGGGCATGTCGCGCAGGAACAGGTTGATGGCAGTACCGCCCTTGAGCGCGAATTGGGATGCGCTGGCGAAGGCCGGCAAGCAGCGAATCAGGAGTTCGACCTGGGCTCGGTAACTATTGCGTGCCGCCATCGGTGGTCTTAACTGTGTGCAGGGTCGGCGACGACCAGGTCGTATTTCTTGTCGAGGCGTCCTCCAGCGTGGATGGTCCGCCGGCCTGACCCGAAATCGACTTTCGACAGATCGAGGTGTTTCAACCACGGATGATTCGCTCGCTCGGCAACATGCATGAAAACCCGCTTGGTTTTTACCGAGGTGCAGCACTCAAGCAGCTCTTGAACGGCCTTTGGGCGCAGAGAAGTCAGCGATTCCATCACCTGGAAGGCTTCTTCGTAGGACTGCCGTTTCGGTACGAGATACATCATCTCGAGTGTTGCGCGCTCGAGTGTCGAGACCTCGAGCTCGACCGTGTCGACCGGAACTGTGGAGGTGCTCTTTTCGATGCCCGCGAAGACGCCGGTCGTCACCAGCGTCACCGGTCTGGACCAGGTATGAGCCTCGAACCAGGCGGGCAATTTCGTGCCGGGATTTCCGAACAGGACGACCGCGCGCGCACCGAACGACAAGTAGTGTGTGTAGCCGCGCAACTCGATGGCGGTGATGCCGCCGGGGTGGACGGCGAGTGCGAGTTGCGTTTGCAGAGCGTGGACCGCACCGAACCAGTCGACGCTCGCGCCGGCCCGCTGATAGACGCCGTGACCCAAACGTTCCAGCCAGCCGGACTGGACGTACTTGTCCGCAAGCCGGCGGTCGACGCCTCGGGCATTGAGCCAACGCAGCGTGGCGACGTTGCCGGATGGCCACTGCTGCAGCAACTGGTTTATTTTGGATCCCATATGACAACCATCAGGCGACGTATGAGCGCTAGTGTAAACTATGCGAAGGCTGGCATATAGTTCAGAAAAACGCTCAATTGTCGCGTTTATGGCGACTTTAAAGCATGAAAGCAAACTTGGGGGGACGTACCTAGCGGCTTGAGCGAGACGAGATTTGGTGGGCAAGGTATCGACCAGGGCAGCCGAACCGCGCAACAGTCAAGTTCCGCAAACGGAAATCACACTGGCCGACATGGGATAAGAAAGCGGCCGCATCATGGGCGGCCAACTTATCTAAAAGTAATTGATTTAATGAATGCAAGTTGGTGGAGGCGGCGGGAATCGAACCCGCGTCCGCAAATCCTACGCTCATCGGCGCTACATGCTTAGTCAGTCTATGATTTAACCTCGGACGCGCCGGCTGACAGGCTCGTCTTCGGTGAGTCCATCTTGGGTTTTAACGATCAGGCCGATGGACGGGCCGTCACGCGATCCTGTAAAGGTCGACCGCTGGAACCTGAGCGCACAGGCTCGACTCAGTCAGCGGCTGGCTGGATTAAGCAGCCAGGGAGTAGTTGTCGTCGTTGGCAACTATAAGTTTGCAGCTTGATTTACGAGGGACTCTGCGACCTCGGCATGCTCCGAAGGTTTCGTGACCTGCGTCGAAACCATGTCGCCCCCAATAGACGACGGGCAGTCCCAATCATGGGGCATGGTGCCCGGTTTTTCAAGCAAATACGGTGCCTTGCCGCTCAGCGGCTGGTCTTGAGGATGCGGTGCTGCTCGCGCTGCCACTCGCGTTCCTTGATGGTGGCGCGCTTGTCGTGCTGCTTCTTGCCGCGGGCGAGGCCGATCTTGAGCTTGGCGCGGCCGCGCATCCAGTACAGGACCAGGGCGACGAGGGTGTAGCCCTTGCGGTCGATGCTGCCGACCATGCGGTCGATCTGGTCGCGGTGCAGCAGCAGCTTGCGGCTGCGCGTGGGGTTGGGGTTGACGTGGGTGGAGGCGGAGGTGAGCGGCGAGATGTGGGCGCCGACCAGGAACAGTTCGCCGGCGATGGGCATGACGTAGCTCTCCTTGAGCTGGGCGCGGCCTTCGCGCAGGCTCTTCACTTCCCATCCTTCCAGCGCGAGGCCGGCCTCGACTTCTTCTTCGATGAAGTAGTCGTGCCAGGCCTTCTTGTTGCGGGCGATGGTGTTGTCCTTGGCGGCTTTCGCGCTCATTTCATGTCCGTGGTCGGTGCGTTCGCGGTGGCGGCGGATTATAGCGCCCCGCCCGCGGTTGGGTGGTCGGCCTGGTCTTTCGGCGGCGCCTGCGCATCGCGGCGGCGGGCGTCGGCCCCTATAATCGGCGCAGGCCGCGTCAACCGAGGAGTGGAATGTACCGTGTCAATCGCAGCGCCATCGTCCCCTACACGACGGCGGAGATGTATGCGCTGGTGGAAAATGTCGATGCCTACCGGGAATTTTTGCCCTGGTGCGCGGGTTCGCAGGTGATTTCCAGCGAGGACGGTGTGCAGGTGGCGCGGGTGGAGGTGGATTTCAAGGGCCTGAAGAAGAGCTTCGTGACCGAGAACAGCCTGACCCCGGGGGAGCGCATCGACATGCGCCTGGTGGAGGGGCCGTTCCGCACCCTGGAGGGCCACTGGAGCTTCGCCGCCCTCGGTGCCTCGGCCACCCAGGTGACGCTGTCACTGGCCTTCGCCTTCTCCGGGGCGATGGTGGACCGCCTGCTCGGGCCGGTGTTCAAGTCGATTTCCGGCAGCATGGTGGATTCCTTCGTGAAACGTGCCGAGGCGGTGCATGGACAACGCACGCTGCATCTGGATTGAGGTGGTGCACGTCGGCGAGTCGGCGCTGTTCCAGCGCCGGCTGGCGCTGCCGGCGGGGTCGACGGTGGCGGATGCGCTGGCGCGCGCGGGGGTGGCCGAGGCGCTGCCGGGGCTGGACCTGTCGGCGGCCAACGTCGGCGTGTTCTCGCGCAAGGTGGGGCTGGATCACGTGCTGGCCGACGACGACCGGGTGGAGGTCTACCGTCCGCTTCGGCTGACGCCGAACGAGGCGCGCAAGCTGCGCGCCGAGCGACGACGCGGCCGGTAACGGGGCAGGGGCCTTACTCGCCCTCGATGCGGCGCAGGGCGGCGCTGACGCCGTCCCAGAAGCCTGCCTGGTCGGCGCGCTGGGCCTCGGCCAGGGCCTTCTCGCGCTCGCGGTCTTCCTCGATCATCTCTTCCACGTCCACCGGCTTCTGGCGCACGGTCTCGGTTTCCAGGCCGCCGTCGATGCGGGCCAGGGTCTCGCCTTCGAAGTACAGGCTCATGCGTCGGCGGGTGGTGTCCTTGCTGTTGCCTTCGCGCAGGGCATAGAAGTAGTCCCAGCGGTCCTGGCGGAAGGGGTCGTCGATCAGCGGCGTGCCGAGCAGGGCGCGGACCTGTTGGCGGTCCATGCCCACGTTCAGGCCTTCGAGCTGCCGCTCGGAGAGGTCGTTGCCCTGCTGCACGTCGATCTTGTACACCCGCACGCAGCCGGTGGTGAGCAGCGTGGCCAGGGCCAGGCTGAGGAGGAGCTTGGGATAGTTCATGGGTCTGAAATGGTTCACCGAATCCGCACCGCGGGGATTCTATCAAAGCCGCTTGAGGACGGCGATTTCGTTACAGTTGTGGTAGTTGGGACAGTATACGCACACGCCCCAGACCTTTTCCGGCAGGCTGTCGCGGTCCACCGTCTCGAAGCCGAGGCGGTGGAAGAACAGCGGCACGTAGGTCAGCGCCATCAGCTTGGTCAGGCCGATGGCGCGGGATTCGTCGATCAGCCGCTCGACCAGGGCGCGGCCGAAGCCGTGGCCCTCGTGCTCGGCGGCGACCGCCAGGCTGCGCACCTCGCCGAGCTCGGAGGTGAACAGTTGCAGGGCGGCGCAGCCGGCCACCTGGCCGTCCAGGTCGACCACGAAGAAGTCGCGCACCCGCTCGTAGAGTTCCGGCAAGGTGCGCGGCAACAGCTTGCCCTTGTCGATCTGGGTCTGCAACAGGTGGTCGATGGCGATGACGTCGTCCACCGTGGCGGCGCGCACCAGCGGCGCGCAGGCGAGAGGCTCGGTGGCGCTCATTGGCGGGCCTTGCGCAGCATTTCGCCGGCATGTTCCAGGGTACGGTCGGTGATCTCGATGCCGCCGAGCATGCGCGCGATCTCGTCCTGGCGGGCATCGTCGTCGAGGGCCTCGACGCTGACCTTGGCGCGCTCGCCGGCCTTGCGCACGCGCAGCTGGTGCTGGGCCTGGCTGGCCACCTGGGGCAGGTGGGTGACGCACAGCACCTGGCGTTTAGCCGCCAGGGCGCGCAGTTTCTGGCCCACCATCTCCGCCACCCGGCCGCCGATGCCGACGTCCACCTCGTCGTAGATCTGGGTCAGGGCCGCGGCCTCGTGGTTGCAGACCATGTTGATGGCCAGCGCCACCCTGGACAGCTCGCCGCCGGAGGCCACCTTGGACAGCGGTCCGGGGGACTGGCCGGGGTTGGCGGCAATGAGGAATTCCACCGACTCGGTGCCGCTGGCCCGCGGTGTCTCGCGCGGCGCCAGGCGCACCTGGAAGGTGGCCCCGGCCATGCCGAGATCGGCCAGTTGCGCGGCCACTGCCTTGCCGATGCGCGCGCCGGCGCGCTTGCGCTTGGCGGCGATGTCGGCGGCGGTCTCGCGGTAATCGGCCTCGAGGGCGGCGACCTCGGCTTCCACCTCGGCGATGGCGGCATCGTCGTCCGCCAGCTCGTCGCGTTCGGCGCGCAGCCGCTCCAGCAGTTGCGGCAGTTCCGCCATGGCCACCTGGTACTTGCGGCTGGCGCCGTGCAACTGGTCGAGACGCTTTTGCAGGGCGTCGAAGCGTTCCGGGTCGAACTCGTAGGCGGACAGCCGGTGGCGCAGGTCGGCGGCCAATTCGGCCACCTCGATGGCCAGGGTGTCCAGGGTGCCGGCGGCGCTGGCCAGGGAGTCGTCGTGGCGGACCAGCGCGGCGATGGTGTGGCCGGCGCGGCCGAGGCGCTCGCCGATGCTGTCCTGGTCGGCCTCGTCCAGCACCTGCAGCACCTCGCTGACCCCGGCCAGCAGGTCCTGGGCATGGGCGAGGCGGTGGTGATCGGCCTGCAGGGTCTCTTCCTCGCCGGGCATCAGCGCCAGCGCCTCGAGTTCGGCCACCTGGAAGCCGAGCAGCCTGGCCCGCTCGCGCTCGGCCTCGCCGCGGTTCCTGCGCTTTTCCAGCCGCTCGGCGGCATCGCGCCAGCGGCGGAAGGCCTGTGCCATCGCCTCCACCTCGGCGGTGAGGCCGGCATAGGCGTCCAGGGTCTCGCGCTGGCGGTCGCGCGAGGCCAGTCGCTGGTGCTCGTGCTGGCCGTGCACGTCCACCAGCAGTTCGCCCAGCTCGCGCAGCTCGGCGGCGGCCACCGCGGTGCCGTTGATGTAGGCGCGCGAGGCGCTGGAGCGCGACAGCGTGCGTCGCAGCAGGCACTCGCCGTCGGAGGCCAGTTCGCGCTCCGCCAGCCAGGCATGGGCGGGATGCTCCGCGGGCAGGGCAATGCCGGCCTGGATGTCGGCGCGGTCGGCGCCGTCGGCGATGCTGTCGACGCTGGCGCGCTCGCCGAGCAGCAGGCCGAGGGCGTCGATGATCAGGGACTTGCCGGCCCCGGTCTCGCCGGTGAGGGCGGTGAAGCCGGGGTCGAACTCCACTTCCACGGCATCGGCCAGGCGGAAGTGGCGCACGCGCAGGTAGGCGAGCATGGCGGTCTACCCGGCCCAGCCGAGCTTGGAGCGCAGGGCCTCGAAGTGGTTGTGGCGGGCCGCCCGCACCAGCAGCGACTGGCCTTCGCTCTTGCCGATGACGATGGTCTCGTTGCCTTCCAGCCGGGTCACCGCGAGGCCGTCGAGAAACAGGTGGCCGCCGGCCCCGGCAAGGTCGTTGACCTTGATCTTGATGACGCTGGAATCGTCCAGCACGATGGGGCGGTGGCTCACCGTGTGCGGGCACACCGGCACCACGCTGATGGCCGGCAGCACCGGGTGCAGGATGGGGCCGCCGGCGGACAGGGCATAGGCGGTGGAGCCGGTGGGCGTGGTGACGATGACGCCGTCGCCGCGGGTGGTGCCGACCATCTCGTCGTTGACCCACCAGGAGTATTCGATCATGCGCCCGGTCTCGCCCTTGGCCAGCACCGCGTCGTTCAGCGCCATGCCCTCGGCGATCTGCCGGCCGTCCTCGTCGTAGATGCGCGCGTCGAGCAGGATGCGGTGCTCCACGTAGTAGCGGCCATCGAGGATCTCGTCGAACTCCTCGCGCATCTGCTCGGCGCTGATGTCGGTGAGAAAGCCCAGCCGGCCGAGGTTGACGCCGATCAACGGCACCCGGGTGCGGGCGAAGTGCCGCGCAAGGTGCAGCATGGTGCCGTCGCCGCCGATGGCCACGCCCAGGTCCAGGCCGTGGTGCATGGTCTCCACCGCCTCCGCGATGCCGCCGTCGAACAGGTCGACGAAGGGCGTCTCGCCGGGCACCAGCGACACGCCGCGCGCAGCGAGATGCGCCCGCAGCGTGTGCACGGTGTGGTCGATGCGCGCGTCGCCACGGCGGGCGAACAGGCCGATGTTCCGGAAAACCATGAAAAGTGAGATGCTTGTGATCGTTGTGGGCAGGCGGAAACCCGCGCATTTTCTCAGTCCGCCCGGCGCCCGCGCAAGTCCGCCGACGGTGCTCGGGACAAAGCTGGAAACCCGGCCCGCCGACCCCATCTGGTAGCGATCCCGTGCTGGTGTCGGTGGCGTGGCCGATGAACTTGTTGCACTGCTTCCGATCCTCGCAACAGATGCTATGATCCGTGACAGGACGATGAACATGGGGGTACACGAGCTGGCCGCTTCCTCTGCCAACCCGGTGGCGCTCAACGAGCGCGCCGAAAAGCTGCTCTACGCGCTGATCCGTCGCTACGTGCTCGACGGCCAGCCGGTGGGGTCGCGCACGCTGTCGCGCGAGTCCGCGCTGGACCTGTCGCCGGCGACCATTCGCAACGTCATGGCCGACCTGGAGGATCTCGGGCTGGTGACTTCGCCGCACACCTCGGCGGGGCGCGTGCCCACCCAGCTCGGCTACCGCTTCTTCGTCGATGCCATCATGAAGGTGCAGCCGATCCAGCCGAAGGCCTTCGCCGAGATCCGCGAGCACCTGTCCGGCATCGGCAACCGCGACCTGGTCATCGGCAATGCCTCGGAGATGCTCTCCCAGCTCACCCACTATGCCGGCGTGGTCAAGCTGACCCGTCGCCCGCAGGGGCGGCTGCGCCAGGTGGAGTTCCTGCCGCTGTCCGGCCGCCGCGTGCTGGCCATCCTGGTCACCACCGGCGCCGAGGTGGAGAACCGGGTGCTGTCCACCCAGCGCCAGTACAGCGAGAGCGAACTGGTGGAGGCGGCCAACTACTTCAACGACACCTACACCGGCAAGTCGCTGGGCGAGGTGCGCGATGCGCTGGTGCGCAGCATGAAGCAGGACAACCGCGAGGCGGATCGCATCATGCGCAACACCATCGAGGTGTCCCAGCACCTGTTCGACGGTCCCGAGCTTAAGGACGACGACCTCCTGGTCAGCGGAGAGACCAACCTCATCGGGCTGCCGGAGTTCCACGAGATGGAGAAGCTGCGCGGCATCTTCGACGCCTTCAAGGCCAAGCACAACCTGCTCGACCTGCTCGATCGCAGCGCCAGCGCCGACGGCATCAACATCTTCATCGGCGACGAGTCCGGCTTCGAGGCGCTCACCGAGTGCAGCGTGGTCACCGCGCCCTACCACGCCGACGACCGCACCGTGGGCGTGATCGGGGTGATCGGACCCACCCGCATGTCCTACGAGACGGTGGTGCCGGTGGTGGACATCACCGCGCGCCTGCTGAGCAACGCCCTGAGCTACGGCGAGCGCGGCTGAACCCCGGCCGCGGCGCCCGCCGCGGCCCACCATCGGCGTTTTCCGGCGGCGCCCGCCGCCATCGGTTCGCGAATGCGCCCCGCGGTTGATATTCCGCGCCCGCATCCCCACAATCCGCGCACCCGTTTTTCCAATGCCTTCAAGGAGATGACTTATCCATGAGCGTGCCAGGTAATCCCGAAGACACGGCGGCCACCGCCGGTCGCGAACCGTCCGACGAAGCGGCCGTGGACCACGACGCCAGCGTTGCCGGTGCCACCGGGAACGAGGACGCCGAGCGCGGACTCGACGAAGTGCTCGCCGAGCTCGCCAGCGCGCTGGAGGAGCGGGATGCCGCCCGTGACGAGGCCCTGCGCGCCCGCGCGGAAATGGAGAACGTCCGCCGACGGTCCGAGCAGGAGGCGCAGAAGGCGCGCAAGTTCGCGGTGGAAGGCTTCGCCGGGGAAATGCTGCAGGTCAAGGACAGCCTCGACCTGGCCGCCAACGTCAGCCTCGAGGGCATCGACGAGCCGGTGGTGCAGAACATGCACGAGGGACTGGCCCTGACCCGGCGGCAGCTGGACGCGGTATTCGAGAAATTCGGCATCGAGGCGGTGGAGCCCGCCGCCGGGGACAAGCTGAACCCGGAGCTGCACCAGGCCATGTCGATGCAGGAATCGGCGGAAGTCGCCCCCGGGCACATCGTGCACGTGGTGCAGAAGGGATTCACGCTGAACCAGCGGCTGTTGCGGCCGGCCATGGTGATCGTGGCCAGGGCGCCGGCCGACGCGGGCTGATTCGCACGGCGAATTGATTTTTCCGCGTTAAACCTTATTTAGATTGCAGTTTTGATTTACACCCACGAATTCGCAAGAGGAAATCGGTAATGGGACGCATCATTGGTATCGATCTTGGCACCACCAACAGCTGCGTGGCAGTGATGGATGGCAAGAATGCCCGGATCATCGAGAACAGCGAGGGTGATCGCACCACGCCCTCCATCGTGGCCTTCACCGAGGACGGCGAAGTGCTGGTCGGGCAGTCGGCCAAGCGCCAGGCGGTGACCAATCCCGCCAACACCCTGTTCGCCGTGAAGCGGCTGATCGGTCGGCGCTTCGACGAGGAGGTCGTGCAGCGCGACATCCCGCTGATGCCCTACAAGATCGTCAAGGCCGGCAACGGCGACGCCTGGGTCGAGGCCGCCGGCAAGCAGATGGCGCCGCCGGAGGTGTCCGCGCGGGTGCTGCAGAAGATGAAGAAGACCGCCGAGGACTACCTCGGCGAGGAAGTCACCGAGGCGGTGATCACCGTGCCGGCCTACTTCAACGATTCCCAGCGCCAGGCCACCAAGGACGCCGGCAAGATCGCCGGTC
>CAYGJZ010000111.1:0-10278 GCA_964350265.1 uncultured Gammaproteobacteria bacterium
TCCAAGACCTCCGACGTCGCCGGCGACGGCACCACCACCGCCACCGTGCTGGCCCAGTCCATGGTCCGCGAGGGTCTCAAGGCGGTTGCCGCCGGCATGAACCCGATGGATCTGAAGCGCGGCATCGACAAGGCCGTGACCGCTGCCGTGGAGAACCTGCGCAGCCTGTCCAAGCCCTGCACCGACCACAAGGAAATTGCCCAGGTCGGCACCGTTTCCGCCAACTCCGACGAGTCGGTGGGCACCATCATCGCCGAGGCGATGGAGAAGGTCGGCAAGGAAGGCGTCATCACCGTCGAGGAAGGCCAGGGCCTGGAGAACGAGCTGGACGTGGTCGAAGGCATGCAGTTCGACCGTGGCTACCTGTCCCCGTACTTCGTCAACCAGCAGGAGACGATGACCGCGGACCTGGAAAACCCCTACATCCTCATCCACGACAAGAAGATCTCCAACATTCGCGACCTGCTGCCGGTCCTCGAGGCCGTGGCCAAGGCTTCGCGCCCGCTGCTGGTGATCGCCGAGGACGTCGACGGCGAGGCGCTGGCCACCCTGGTGGTCAACACCATTCGCGGCATCGTCAAGGTCTGCGCCGTGAAGGCACCGGGCTTCGGTGACCGTCGCAAGGCCATGCTGCAGGACATCGCCATCCTCACCGGTGGCCAGGTGATTTCCGAGGAAGTGGGCATGAGCCTGGAAGGCGCCACCCTCGACGACCTCGGCACCGCCAAGCGCGTCCAGGTCAGCAAGGAAAACACCACCGTCATCGACGGCGCTGGCAGCAAGGACGAGATCGAGGCCCGCGTTGGCCAGATCCGTGCCCAGATCGAGGAAGCGACCTCCGACTACGACAAGGAGAAGATGCAGGAGCGCGTGGCCAAGCTGGCCGGCGGTGTTGCCGTGATCAAGGTCGGCGCTGCCACCGAGGTCGAGATGAAGGAGAAGAAGGCCCGCGTGGAAGACGCGCTGCACGCCACTCGCGCCGCCGTGGAAGAAGGCGTCGTGCCTGGTGGCGGTACCGCGCTGGTTCGTGCCATTGCCGCCCTCGACGAGGTCAAGGGTGTCAACCACGAGCAGGATCTCGGCGTCGGCATCGTGCGCCGTGCCCTGGAAGAGCCGCTGCGCCAGATCGTGGCCAACGCCGGCGACGACTCGTCGGTGGTGCTCAACCAGGTGCGCAACGAGAAGGGCAACTACGGCTACAACGCGGCCACCGGCGAGTATGGCGACATGATCGCCATGGGTATCCTGGATCCCACCAAGGTCACCCGCACCGCGCTGCAGAACGCCGCGTCCATCGCCAGCCTGATGATCACCACCGAGGCGATGATCGCCGAAGTCCCGGAAGACAAGCCGGCGGCTCCGGCCATGCCGGACATGGGTGGCATGGGCGGCATGGGCGGCATGATGTAAGTCATTCTGCCTTCGCCACCGGGTCCGGTTCGCCGGGCCCGGGAAGGAAAAGCCCCGCCGAACGGCGGGGCTTTTTTTGTGCCCGCGGCGGGCGCCGGGGTCGGCTGGGGCGCAAAAAATGCGGGCAGGGGGCGTTTCGAGACAAAAAAATCCCGTTTGTCACGATTATTTCCTGCGCATTTACGAGAATTTCATGAAATAATTTGCAGTGCGCGCGGAATTTGCGGTCGCCAGTGCCATTGACACGGCCAAGAAGCCGCGCACACGATGATGACCATCATCGGTTGGCATGCACGGCTTCGCCCGTGCTTGCCGGCGGCATGGATTTGCCCGGTAATGGGCGGATAGGCGCTGGACAGTTCGTGGCTTGTCTGTCCGGATGCATTCGATCTGACAGGCCACTTTTTTCCGTGAGTGAAATAACGTGAATATTTATGTTGGAAACCTGGCCTACGCAGTCACCGAAGACCAGTTGCGGGACGCTTTTTCCCAGTACGGTGCAGTGTCGCGTGTCAACCTGATCATCGACCGGGACACCGGCCGATCGAAGGGATTTGCCTTCGTCGAGATGGACGACAACAGCGAGGCCGATGCGGCGATCAAGGGATTGAACGACAAGGATATCGGCGGCCGCAAGATGCGGGTGAACGAAGCCAAGCCTCGTGGTGAAAGGCCGCAGAGGCGCCAGCGCTTCTAGGGCGACCGTCGACACAACGACGCCACCGGCCACGGGCCGGACGGTGTCACCGGCAACCGGATCCGGGCCGCCCGTCGGCGATAGCTCCGGTGCTTGATCGAATCACCCGCGTGATGATTTTCGAGGGGGCCGGCATGGCCGGCCCCGACGCCGCCTGAACCGCGCAACCCGGATCTCCCCGCCACCAGGCAATCGTCCAGGGCGGCCGTCCGCGTCGCTGCCCGCTGTGCCCGCCTTGACAGTGTCCGGTTGATCCGGTCTACTAGCGCCCCATGAGCGGATCGACCCACAACGCGCTTGCCCCCCTTGCCGGCCTCCTGCCGGCGCTGCTGCTGCGCCGCCAGGCGCACTAACACCCCCCCCACATACCGCTTTCTCCTCTCCGTCGCCACGGCGCCGGGCGAGACTTCCGTGCACGCCATCGACCCCGTACACGACCATGACCAGCCAGCACACAGGCACCCTGTCATCGCGCAGACCGACCACGGCGCGACTGCGACGGGGTCACCCGGCACCGACGCCGCAACCGGCCCATGCGGGCCAACCGGGTGACCCGTTCCGTTTCGCGGCAGCGACACGAATTTCCACCGCGGTCCCGACGACAAAGGTGACACCATGTTGAAGAATCCCGAATCCAAGTACAGCCCCTTTCCTCCCGTCCGCCTCGACGACCGTCGCTGGCCCGGCCGCGTCATCGAGTCCGCGCCGGTGTGGTGCAGTTCCGACCTGCGCGACGGCAACCAGGCCCTGATCGAGCCGATGAACAGCGCCCGCAAGCGGCGCATGTTCGACCTGCTGGTGGCCACCGGCTTCCGCGAGATCGAGGTGGCCTTCCCGTCCGCCTCGCAGACCGACTTCGACTTCGTCCGCGAGCTGATCGAAGGGGGTCACGTGCCCGACCACGTGACCATCCAGGTACTGACCCCGGCCCGCGAGGAGCTCATTCGCAGGACCATGGAGTCGGTGGTCGGCGCACCGCGCGCCATCGTGCACCTGTACAACGCCACCTCGCCGCTGTTCCGCGACCTGGTGTTCGGCAAGGATCGCGAAGGCGTCATCGACCTGGCAGTGAACTCCGCCCGCCTGATCCGGGAACTGGCCGAGGAACAGCCACGGACCGAGTGGCGCTTCGAGTACTCGCCGGAGACCTTCAGTGCCACCGAGCTCCCCTTCGCCAGCGAGATCTGCAACCGCGTCATCGACGTGTGGCAGCCCACCGCCGAGCGCACCGCCATCATCAACCTGCCGGCCACGGTGGAAATGGCCACGCCCAACATCTACGCCGACCAGGTGGAATGGATGCACCGCCACCTCGACCGGCGCGACGCGGTGGTGCTCTCGGTGCATCCGCACAACGATCGCGGCACCGGCGTCGCGGCGGCGGAACTGGCGCAGATGGCCGGCGCCGACCGGGTGGAGGGCTGCCTGTTCGGCAACGGTGAACGCACCGGCAACGTGGACCTGGTAACCCTCGCCCTGAACCTGTACAGCCAGGGCATCGATCCGCAACTGGACTTCTCCGACATCGACCACGTGCGTCGCGAGGTGGAGCACTGCAACCAGTTGCCGGTACACCCGCGTCATCCCTATGTCGGTGACCTCGTCTTCACCGCCTTTTCCGGCTCCCACCAGGACGCCATCAAGAAGGGCTTCAGTGCCCGTCGCGAAGGGGATCGCTGGGCGATTCCCTACCTGCCGGTGGATCCCCGCGACCTTGGCCGCACCTACGAGGAGGTCATCCGCGTCAACAGCCAGTCAGGCAAGGGCGGCATCAGCTACCTGCTCGAACGCGACTACGGCCTGGCCCTGCCGCGGCGGTTGCAGATCGAGTTCAGCACCGTGGTGCAGCGGCAGACCGACGATGACGGCCGCGAGATGAGCGCTGCCGACATCCACGGCCTGTTCGCCAACGAGTACCTGGATCGCGGCGAGCCGTTCGAACTGGTGCACCACCACCTCGACGAGGACAGTCACCGCGCCCTTGCCGTGCGCCTGTCCGTGGACATGCTGGTGGATGGTCGGGCCGTGGTGCTGCGCGGCAATGGCGCCGGCCCGGTGGAGGCCTTCGTCGACGCCCTGAAACTGCCGCTGACGGTGATGGACTACCACGAGCATGCCATCGGCAGCGGTGCCGACGCGATGGCCGCGGCCTACGTTGAACTCCGCCTCGGCGACGGTCGGCCGTTCTACGGCGTGGGTCTGCACGGCAACATCGTCACCGCCTCGCTGAAGGCCATCGTCAGCGGTCTCAACCGCACCGGCTGCCGCGCGCTGGACGTCCCCGGGGTGGCCGAGTCGGCCTAGACGGCAGGGCGTCGGCGTGGGCGGGCGCTCACGTCGACCCTGCCTCGTCCACGCCAAGCGCGGCCAGGGCATAGCCGCGCTTGGCGGCGAACACGGGCAGCATGCGTTCCCAGGCATGGGCCCGGGACTGGTGCTCGCGGTCCGAGGACAGGTCCGCGGGCAGGCGCAATGCTTCCGCGCCGAGATCCACGCAGGCCGCCAGCGCCGCTACCACGTCGGCCCTAATCCAGAAGAAGTTTCCCGGGAAGTAGGGCAGCGGGCCGAGCACCCCGTCAGCGCGCATGCGCGCCTTCGCCGCCTCGTGCATGGGCTGGCGCCGCCCGTCGAGGTCGCCGAGCAGGGCGGTCGCATACTCCACGTCCACCTCCGGCCGCAGCGGGCGTCGACCCGGTTCGCGCGCATGCGCCAGGCGCCGGGCAAGATCCAGGCCCCGCGCCTCCGGGTAGCGGTCGCAGTAGGACGCCCAGCTGGTGCGCAGGGTGATGCCGAGTTGCGCGGCCAGCTCGAGAAAGGGGCCGATGTTGTAGTAGTCGAACGGGTAGCTCCAGGCGCCGACCATGCCCACCGGGTTGTGCCGCTCGTCGCGGCCTTCACCCGCCATCAACGACAGCGCGCCGGTGGCCTTGCCGACCAGGGTGTCGAGCATGGCGCCGCGCCAGGCGTGGTCGCGCTTGCCGTGCAGGTACAGCCAGTAGCGACCACCGACCTGCAGTGCCTGCTGGAACAGGCGCAGCATGCCGCCGATGTCCATGCCGCGGTTGTCCGACTCGATGATCACCGCCTTCGCCAGCACCCGGCGCACCGCCTCGCGTTGCCCGGGCAGGTCGTCGCCGTCGCGCAACAGGTTGACGATGACCTGGTGGGGACGCGGCAACCGCGCCAGCGCGGCGGCGATCTCGTCGAGCGTCGCCAGCGAGGCCAGGTGCACCAGCACCGTGATCCCGCCCGGCGGGGCGTGGTCGGTTGCCGTGGGGATTGCCTGTGACATAATGCCGCCGGTTTTTCTTCGTCAAGTGGTGATTCCCCGACTCCATGGCGCCAGGCGCTACCCATGCCGACCACGACGTTGCCGCGCTGCTGGTCGAGGGACGACGGGCTCACCGGGACGGTGACCTGGCGCAGGCGCTGGCCTGCTACCAGGCCATTCTCGCACGGCGACCCGGACACGCCGACGCCCTCTACCTGGCCGGCCTGGTCGCCTACCGGCGCGGCGACGTCGAGCAGGCCATGGCGCTGGCCCGGCGCGCCCTCGTCGCCGAGCCCGGCCATGCCCTGGCCCATGCCAGCCTCGGCCAGATGCTGCAGGACCACGGCGATGATACCGCGGCCGTGGATCATTTCCGCCGCGCCCTCGAGGTTCGCCACGACCACGCCACCTTGCACCATGCCCTCGGCCTGTCGCTGATGCGACTGGGCGACGGTGGTGCCCGAGCCTGTTTCGAGCGCGCCATTGCCCTGGACCCGGTGCAGGTCGAGGCCCACCTGAACCGCGCCAACCTGGATCGGCGCGAAGGACGCGAAGCCGAGGCCCGGCGTGGCTACCAGCACGTGCTGTCACTGGACGGCGACTGTGCCGAGGCGCACAACAACCTCGGCGTGCTCGACCAGCAACGTCGCCGGCTGCGCGAGGCGGCGGCGCACTTCCGGCGCGCCATCGCCCTGCGACCCGGCTATGCCGAGGCGCACAACAACCTCGGCGCGGTGCTCAACGAGGCCGGCGACCGCGATGCCGCGGCCGACTGCTTCCGCCGTGCCACCCGCCTGGCACCCGGTCTCGCCGAGGCGCGCGTCAACGCCGTCATCGCCCTGCACCAGGCCGGCCACTACCAGCAGGCCGAGGAACTCCTGGCCGAGGCGACGCGACGTGCGCCGGACGATGCCCTGCTGGCCTGGTGTCGCTGCCACCTGCGGCTGCGCCCCGTCTATGCCAGCGACGCGGAACGGGTCGCGGCCCGCACCGGCTTCCGGGACGACCTCCACGCGCTGGCCGCGCGGCTCGCCGACCACGGCGATGCCGCCGTCGTCGTCGAGCGCGGCCTCAGCCTGGTGCAGCCCTTCGCGCTGCCCTACCAGGGCGGCGACGATCTGCCGCTGCTCTCGGTCTTCGGCGACCTGGTGGTCGACGCGCTGGGCGGGGCCGGGCGGCCGCTGCTGCCACGCCGTGGCCGTATGCGCGTCGGCATCGTCTCCGCGTTCTTCCAGTCCCATGCCAACTGGCGCATCCCGCTGCGCGGCTGGCTGCGCAGCCTCGCCGGGCGCTTCGAGGTGATCGGCTACCACACCGGGGTCGGCGATGACCGCCACACCGCGGAGGCCCGCTCCACCTGCCACCGCTTCCGCGAGGGACTGTCGTTGGCAGGCTGGATCGAGGCCATCGACGAGGATCGCCCGGACGTGCTCATCTACCCGGAGATCGGCATGAACCCGCGCACCACGATGCTGGCCGCGCGCCGGCTGGCGCCGCTGCAATGCGTCTCCTGGGGTCACCCCGTCACCAGCGGCCTGCCCACCATGGACGTGTTCCTCGGCAGTGCGTGGATGGACGACGAAGGCGGCGCCGGCCACTACCGCGAGTCCCTGCTGCGCCTGCCCGGGCTGTCGTGCACGGTGGATCCCCCGGAGGCGGTCGATGCCCGCCGCTGGCGGCGTGCGGACTTCGGCCTGGCCGACGACGACGTGGTGGTGCTGTGCGCGCAGAACCTGTCCAAGTACCTGCCGGCCCACGACGCCCTGCTGGCCGCGATCGCCGTGGCCGTGCCGCGGCTGAAGCTGGTCTTCCTCGGCGCCGGCGCGGTGGCCGCGGGCTTGCAGGCGCGGCTGGGCCGGGTGCTCGACGACGCCGGGGTCGAGGCCGGGCGTGTCCTGCACTTCCTGCCGCGCCAGTCCCGCGCCCGCTTCCTCGGCCTGCACCAGGTCGCCGACCTGGCCCTGGACACGCCGCTGTGGTCGGGCTGCAACACCGTCATCGACGCCCTTGCCTGCGACCTGCCGGTGGTGACCTGGCCCGGACCCTGGCTGCGTTCGCGCCACGCCGAGGCCCTTTATCGACAGATCGGCCTGGACACGCTGGTAGCGCGCGACGCCGACCACTACGTGTCCCTGGCGGTGGCACTGGCCCGGGATCCCGCCTGGCGCGCGGAGCAGCGGTGCGCCATTGCCGGGGCCAGGCCGGCACTGTACGGCGACGACGCCCCGGCGCGGGCCCTCGGCGACTTCCTCGCCGAGGCCGTGTCGGCATCGCGAGCCTGACCAGGTACCGCCAGGCATGAGTACCCGTCGCGCCAGGCCCATCTGCTTTCACCTGCCGCAGTTCCACCGGGTGGCGCAGAACGACCGCTGGTGGGGCGAGGGCTTCACCGAGTGGACCCTGGTGGATGGTGCCCGGCCCCTGTTCCAGGGGCATCGGCAACCGGTGGCGCCGCATGCCGACATCGGCGCCTACGACCTGACCCACCGGGAAGTCCGGGCCCGCCAGGCGCGCATGGCCCGCCGCTACGGCATCTACGGCTTCTGCTACTACCACTACTGGTTCGGCGGCACCCGGCTGCTCGAACAGCCGCTGGAACACATGCTCGCCGACGGCGAACCCGACCTGCCGTTCTGCCTGTGCTGGGCCAACGAGCCGTGGTCGCGACGCTGGTCGGGGGAGGACCGCGAGGTGCTGCAGGCACAGGTCTACGGCGACGAGGAGGACTGGCGGGCGCACTTCGCCCTGCTGCTGCGGTTCTTCAACGATCCGCGCTACATCCGTGTCGACGACCGGCCGATGTTCCTGGTCTACCGTCCCGGTCACATCGAGCACGGCGAGGCCATGATCCACTGCTGGCGGGAGCTGGCGCGATCCAGCGGCCTGGCCGGGCTGCACATCGTCGCCGTGGAGGGCTCCTTCGACGACAACCGCGCCGCGCCGGCCTTCGCCGACGCGGTGGTGGAACACCACCCGTCCTGCGTGTTGCCGGGGGCCCAGCCGCTGCGCAACCGCGGTCTCAGCGTGGCCCCGGTGGAAGAGCTGTGGAAGCTGTCGCTGGCCCGGGAGGACGGTGAGCTGCCCCGCTACCGGGGTGCCTGCGCCGCCTGGGACAACACGCCGCGCCGTGGCCGCGACGGCTACGTGGTGCTGCCATCGCGCCCGGAGCGCTTCGCCCGCCACCTCGACGCGCTGTTTCGTCGCGCCGAGCAGGGCAGCCACGAGCCCTACGTGTTTCTCAACGCCTGGAACGAGTGGAGCGAAGGTGCCCACCTGGAGCCGGATGACGTCGACGGCTATGACTGGCTGGCCCGCGTCGACGACGCCCTGCACGGCCGCCTGCAGGTGCCGGACGCGCGGCGGTCGCTGGCGGCGCAGGTCGCCGCGCCCGACGACGCCGCACCCATCGACGCCGCACCCATCGACGGAGTAGTCGGTGTCGGCGCGCGCGGCATCGATGTCGACCTCGTGCACGCCTTCGTGCTGCACGGTGATCGTCACCGGGCACTGGTCGCCGCCGGCTGCGGCGACGGTCGTACCGCGGAACGCATCGGCCTGTTCGCCGGGGTCGACCACGCCGTGGGCATCGAGACCGATGCCGGCCTCGTCGACGCCGCCGGCCGGCACCTGGACGAGGTGCTGCTGGCCGATCCGGCGGCATTGCCGGGCCTCGTCGACCAAGCGCCCTTCGATCTCGCCCTGTGTCCCGACCTGCCCCTGCGCAGCGCGGACCCGGTGCAGGCACTGGCACGCCTGGCCACCTGGCTCGGCGACGATGCGCGGGCCTGGATCGGCTTTCAGCATGCCGGTTACCACCAACGGCTGCGGCAGGTGCTGGGCGGCGCCGGGGCCGCCGACGAGGAAGCCATGCCGCGCGCCTACAGCCTCGACGAGGCGCGGGCCCTGGTGGCCCGGGCCGGCTACCGGGTGGACCAGGTCTACCGGGTCTACGGGCCGCGCCCCGCGGCCAGCACGCGGCCGGCGGCGCAGGGCAACCGGGTGGACATCGGCGGCGTGGTCCTCGATGGCCTCAGCGCCGCCCAGGTCGACGCCCTGTTCTGCCAGCGCTTCTTCCTGGTGGCGCGACCGTCCGCACCGCCACCACGGGTGGCCGGCGGCACCCGGGACCGTCGCCAGCGCCTCGACCGCAGCATTGCCCCGGCCGATGCCCTGTACCGTGAATACGCCCGCAACGACGGCGCCGAGGAATACTTCGACGGCGCCTTGCGCCAGGTCGACTACCTCGATGAGCTGGTGACCCGGCACCGCGGCGAAGGCCTTGCCGCGCTGGCCTCGGTGGCCGACTATGCCTGTCACTACGGTCGCCTGTTGCGCGCCCTGCGCGCAAGCTTTCCGACACTGTCGCTGACCGGCTACGACATCGATGCCGCGGCGGTGGCCTTCTGCGCCACCCGCTTCCGCTGCCACGGACGTCTGGCCGGCTGGCAGGGGGTGGAGCCGTCAGCGGCCAGCCGCCACGACCTGCTGGCGGCCATCTCCCTGTTGACCCACACCGACCACGACTTCTTCGTCCGTGTGCTCGCCAAGTGGCAGGGCCTGCTCGCCCCCGGCGGGCTGCTGGTGTTCAGCTACCTCGGCGCCGCCTGGCTGAAGCGCTGGCAGCGCGGCGAACTGGACCACTACGGCAGCGTCGACCCGGCCACCCGACGTGCCCGGGCAGCGCACTTCGCCGACGCCGGCCACGCCTTCGCCAGCATCGATTCCCCCTACTCGACCAGCGGCGAGTACGGCGTCGGCTTCCTGCACGAAGACCGCGTCCGCGTCGCGGTCGACGCCCTCCCCGCATTGCACTACCTCGGCACCGTCCCCGGCGACGACAACCCCTTCGGCCAGGACCTCGCCATCGTCCGCGCCGCGGACGATCCGCCGCCGCGTTGAA
>CAYGJZ010000112.1:0-9794 GCA_964350265.1 uncultured Gammaproteobacteria bacterium
CCGTCGCTCATCGGTTCCAGGCGGCTGAACTCCAGGCCGCGGTTGACCCGGGCGAGGATGTACTTGTCCGGGCTGTCCGGAAACAGGGCGCCGGACTCCTCCACGCTGGAGGCGATGATGCGGCCGTTGGCGCTGTACAGGCTCATCTCCGAGTACTCGCCCTGTTCGCGGAAGTCGTCGAGGATGCGGATGATCTGCACGTCGCTGCGCGCCTCTGCGACCTGGCTGGCCTGGTCGCGGATCTGCCGCAGCAGGTCCTGGTTGATGGTGGCCAGCGAGTTCTGGCTGAGCAGCTTGGCGTCTTCCAGGGCGCGGTCGATGCGCACGTCGAACCAGCTGTCGATGCTCTTGGAGAGAAACTGGATGGCGAAGTAGTAGACCACCCCGAGGGGGATCAGGCTGAGCAGGGAAAAGGTGGCGATCAGTCGCAGGGTCAGCCTGGAACCGAGAATCTGTGCGCGGAACTGGCGCATCAGGCGCCAGATGTTGGCACTGATCAGGGCGGTGAGAACGATGACCCCGCAGACGTTGAAGGCGAGCAACGCGGTGTAGTAGCGGCCGAACAGGCCCTCCTGCTGCACCGCCGAGGTGAACATGAAGGAGGTCGCCAGCAGCACCACCGAGAGGAAGATGGCGGCGCCCGGACGGGCCAGGGCACGGGCTAGCGCGCGACCGTCCATTGGCTCCACTTGCTGCCGATCTGCCAGGCCGGCGAGATCTCGGTGATCAGTTTCAACGGCGGCGGCAGGCTCTCGCGGTCGATGTCCACGCGCAGTTGCGCGCGGAAGCCCGGCGGGTTGTCGGGCAGGGTTTCGGTCAGCACCGGCAGCGACAGGGTCAGGTCGGCCAGCGAATCCATCGCGTCGCGGATGGTGGTGAAGGTTTCCAGCTCGCCGCTGGCCTCGTCGGTGAGCACGTAGGTGGACGACAGGTCGTGGTACTTCAGCCGGTAGCCGGTTCGCCATTCGCCGATGACGTCGTCCCAGATCCACGGGCGGACCCGCAGCAGGCGCAGCTCGGCGACGATGCGCAGCTCGATGCCCTTGTCGATGGCCTCGACCACGGTGTCGTTCAGCTCCAGGTCCAGCTCGGCGCGGGTGACGATGGCGTCCGGGGTGATGGCGGTGGAGCCGGACACCACCTCGAAGGCGGCGAAGGCGCGGCCGGGGCCGGCCAGCGCAAGCGCCAGGCACAGCAGCAGCGGCAGCCGGCGCCAGGGCGCGCCGGCCGGGGCGGACCGCGCACGCGGCCGCGGGGCATTGTGGGGGAATGGTCTCAACGAATCGCTCTGGGAAATCTGCCTTCTCGCGGGTGAAGGGCGCCGACCCGGCCGATTATAGGAGATTCGCCGCCCCGCGTTCACCGGGCGCCGGTCACTGCAGGCGAGCGCCCGCGGCCAGCCGGGCACCACGCAGGAACTCCGCCGCCGCCAGCCGTCGACCGCCGCTGCGCTGCAACTGGCGCACCCGGACCACGCCCTCGCCGCAGGCGATGTCGACGCCGCCGTCGTCGGCGGCCAGCACGGTGCCCGGCGGCGCGGTGGTGGTCGCGTCCAGGGCGACGGCATCGAACAGGCGGATCACGGTGTCGTCGAGCTGGCTGCGGCAGGCCGGCCAGGGGTCGAAGGCGCGGATGCGCCGCGCGATGTCCCCGGCGTCGTCGCGCCAGTCGATGGTGGCCTCGGCGACGTTGAGCTTGGCGGCGTAGGTGGCGGCCGCCTCGTCCTGGGTCTCGCCGTGCAGGCGGCCGTCGAGCAGGGCCGGCAGGTGGCGGTCGAGCAGCGCGGCGCCGATCTTGGCCAGCCGGTCGTGCAGCGTGCCGCCGGTGTCGTCCTCGGTGATCGCCGTGCTCGCCCGGGCCAGCATGGCGCCGGTATCCAGGCCACGGTCCATCTGCATCAGGGTGACCCCGGTGAGCGGGTCGCCGGCGGCGATGGCGCGCTGGATCGGCGCCGCGCCGCGCCAGCGCGGCAGCAGGGAGGCATGCACGTTGACGCAGCCGTGGCGGGGCGCGGCCAGCACCCGGGCCGGCAGCAACTGGCCATAGGCCACCACCACCATGAGGTCGGCGGCAAGCCCGACGAGCTCGTCGACGACGGGGTCGTCGCGCAGGCTGGCCGGTTGCAGAACCGGCAGCGACAGCGTCTTTGCCCGCTGCTTCACCGCGCAGGCCCGGGGTTGTCGACCACGCCCCGCGGGCCGGTCGGGCTGGCAGTACACCGCCACCACGTCCGCCGCGCGGTGGACGGCGTCGAGGCAGGGTACGGAGAACTCGGGCGTGCCGGCGAAGATCACCCGCGCCCTGGTCATGGCGCGCCGGAGGCGGCCGGGGGGTCGGCGACGATGGGTTGGCTGTTGTACTCCTTGACCATGCGCTTGCGGATGCGTTCCTGCTTCAGGCGCGAGAGGTAGTCAACGAAGACCTTGCCGTCGAGGTGGTCGATCTCGTGCTGGATGCACACCGCCAAGAGGCCCTCGGCGGGGAAGGACACGGCCTCGCCGGTCACCGTCCGGGCCTCGACCTGGATCCGCTCGGCGCGGGTCACCGGGGCATACACGCCGGGCACCGACAGGCAGCCCTCGTCGTACTCCTGCTCGCCCTCGCGCGCCACCACCTTCGGGTTGACCAGCACGCGCAGGTCGTCGCCGTTCTCGGAGACATCCACCACGATGACCCGTCGCAGATCGTTCACCTGCACCGCGGCGAGGCCGATTCCCGGCGCGTTGTACATGGTTTCCGCCATGTCGGCGGTGAATTGCTCCAGCGCCGGGTCGAACTCGGTCACCGGCTGCGCACGGCGGCGCAGGCGGGGGTCGGGGTATACAAGTATGTCGAGCAGTGCCATGATTCCGTCGTTGAAAACGCCGTCGGCCGGCGTGCGTGTCCGCGTCGGACCGGTTCATTCGGGTTCCGGCCCTGGGGCATTATAGCGAATGCCGGGCCGGCAACGTGGGCCGGCCCGCCGACGAGCGTTGCCGATGACCGGACGAGTGTCGTCCCCTACATAATGCTCTAAACTGCTAAAATCAAGCGGTATTTCGCCAGCCAACGGATCGCGCCCGATGAATTTCCTACGCCTGTTCTCCATCCTGCTGGTGTTGCTGCTGGCGAGCCTGCCCGCGCGTTCGGACACCCTCGAGCTGGCCGAGGGGCACCCGGAGCGGTACGTGGTGCAGCCCGGGGACACCCTGTGGGGCATCTCCAGCCGCTTCCTCGCCGACCCGTGGATGTGGCCGCGCATCTGGCGTGCCAACACCTTCATCGACAACCCCCACCTCATCTACCCCGGCGACGTGCTGCTGTTGACCGAACTCGACGGCCAGCCGGCCCTGAAGGTGCTGCGGCGGGAAAACCTGGCGGTGGAGAAGGTCCAGCCCAGGGTGCGCGAGGAGGCGGTGGACGACGCCATCACCACCATTCCCCCCGGGGTGATCCAGCCGTTCCTGACCACGCCGCTGGTGGTGGGCAAGGACACCCTGGACAGCGCCGGCTACGTGGTGCTCGGGGTGGAGGGAAACATCGTCATCGGCGAGCCCGGCGAATTCTACGCCCGCAACATCCCCGAGCCGGTGGAAGAGGTCTACCAGCTGTTCCACCCGGGCGACGAGCTGATCCACCCGGTGACCCAGGAGTACCTTGGCACCGAGGCCATCTACCTCGGCGACGCGCGCATGCTGCGGGCCGGCGAGACGGCGAAGCTCAAGGTGACCCGCTCGGTGGAGGAGATTTCCCCCGCCGACCGCCTGATTGCGGTGGAGCGCGACATCGTCCAGCCCTACTACCACCCGCATGCCCCGGAAGACGACGTGCTGGGCTTCATCCTCAAGGCGCCGCGCGGGGTCAGCGAGGTCGGTCCGCTGAGCGTGGTGGTGATTTCCCTCGGCGAGGCCAACGGCATCGAGCCCGGCCACGTGCTGCGTATCCGCCACCGCAAGGACAAGGTGCAGGACCCGGTCACCGGCAAGCTCATCGACCTGCCGGAGGAGGATTCCGGGCTGCTGATGGTCTTCCGCGCCTTCGAGCGGGTCAGCTACGCGCTGGTGCTCAATGCCACCCGTTCCATTCGCATCGGCGACTCGCTGGTCAGCCCGCTGAAGTAACCCCGCCCGGCGGTGCCGGGACAACGTCAGGGAGGACGACGTGACGAACGACCCACGACTGCCGTGGCTGCGCCTGGTGCGCGCCGCCATGCCCCATGACCACAAGCTGCGCATTGCCGCCCGCCTCGCCGCCGGCGACCTCGACGCGCTGCCGGCGCCCGCGGCGTCGGACCGGGCCGACGCTGATCTCGACTGCCTCGACGGCATCGGCGGCCACCTGCTGACCCTGGGTAGTGCCGCCTATCCCGCGCGGCTGGCGACCATCGCGCGACCGCCGGTGGCGCTGTTCGTGCGCGGAAACCCGGCCCTGCTGGCGGCGCCGCAGCTGGCCGTGGTCGGCAGCCGGAGAGCCGGCGTCGCCGCGCTGGAGACCGCCCGCGACTTCGCCGCGCGACTGTCTGCCGCCGGCCTGGTGATCACCAGCGGGCTGGCGCTCGGCGTCGACGGCGCGGCGCACCACGGCAGCCTCGACGCCGGCGCCCCGGGCATCGGCGTCTCCGCCACCGGGCCGGAGCGGATCTACCCCGCCGCCCACCGCGAGCTGGCACGCCGGCTGCTCGAGGCGGGCGGCGCGCTGGTCACCGAGTTTGCGCCCGGGCAGCCGCCCCGTGCCCACCACTTTCCGCAACGCAACCGCATCATCGCCGGCCTCGCGCTGGGCACCCTCGTCGTGGAGGCGGCACCGCGCAGCGGCAGCCTGATCACCGCCCGCTACGCGGTGGAGCAGAACCGCGAGGTCTTTGCCATGCCCGGTTCCATTCACAACCCGCTGGCGCGGGGCTGCCACCAGTTGCTGCGCGACGGCGCCAAGCTGGTCGAACAGGTGGACGACATCCTCGAGGAACTGGCCTTCGCCGCCAACGAATCCCCGGCGGGACCCGTGTCGGCGCCCGAGTCGAAGCCGCCGCCGCCCGGCGGCGATGCCGGCCGGGTGCTGGCGGCGGTGGACCATGCGCCCACCGATGTCGACGGCGTGGTGCGCCGCACCGGGCTGGCCGTGGAGGCGGTTTCCGCCGCCCTGGTGGAGCTTGAATTGCTCGGCTGGGTATGCAACAGTGCCGGGTTTTTTACCCGTCGGGGCGGTCCGTCCCCCTAGGCGGTTGCCCGGGCAGGCGCCGCGAGTCCGGGGGAAATTCGCCGGCCGGGGCCGTTGGTGTCACCCGGTTCGTGGTACGTTTAGCCCCCTCGACCCTTCGCTGCCGGGGGCCACAGTCTCGCGTGACGATGAAAGAAAACATTCTCGACGTCCTCATCTACCTGTTCGAAAACTACATGATCGAAGATGCCGACTACCAGCCGGACCAGGAGTCCCTGGCCCGTGAGCTGGCCCAGGCCGGCTTCGGCGACCAGAACATCAGCCGCGCCTTCGACTGGCTGGAGCACCTGACCGACCTGTGCGACGACGGCGAGCGGGGCATGGCCGGAGGCGCCGCCACCGCCATGCGCCACTACAGCGACTACGAAATGGACCGCATCGACGCCCATGCCCGCGGACTGATCCAGTCGCTGGTGCAGGGCGGCGTGCTCAGCCCGCACGAGCGGGAAATGGTCATCGACCGCCTGCTGGCGCTGGAGGCCGACGACCTGGAGGCCGAACACGTCAAGTGGGTGATCATGATGGTGCTGTCCAACCGCACCGACAATCCCCAGGACTACGCCTGGGTCGAGGACTTCATGTTCGAGGGCGTGCGGCCGGTATTCCACTGACCCCGCGCGGTCGAAGGCGACCGCGGCACGACTGCAACCCATTCACCCAAGGCCGATGGCAAACAATCTCATCATCGTTGAATCCCCCGCCAAGGCGCGCACCCTGGGCAAGTACCTGGGCCGCGACTTCAAGGCGCTGGCCTCCTACGGTCACGTCCGCGACCTCCTGCCGAAGAGCGGCGCGGTGGACCCGGGCAAGGATTTCGCGATGCACTACACCCTCGTCGAGCGCAACAAGAAGCACGTCGACGAGATTGCCCGCGCCGCGCGCAAGGCCGACGCCCTCTACCTCGCCACGGACCCGGACCGCGAGGGCGAGGCGATTTCCTGGCACCTGTACGAGCTGCTGCGCGACCGTGGCGTGCTCGACGGCAAGCCGGTGCACCGGGTGGTGTTCCACGAGATCACCAAGCGCGCCA
The DNA here is from genome assembly GCA_964350265.1 of uncultured Gammaproteobacteria bacterium. GTDB lineage: Bacteria > Pseudomonadota > Gammaproteobacteria > Arenicellales > CAJQKF01 > BQJD01. Next base: position 6,227 of record CAYGJZ010000112.1, read on the forward strand.
TCCAGGAAGCGGTGGAACATCCGCGCGAGCTGTCGACCTCGCTGATCAATGCCCAGCAGGCACGTCGGGCGCTGGACTACCTGGTCGGCTTCAACCTGTCGCCGCTGCTGTGGAAGAAGGTCCGCCGTGGCCTGTCCGCCGGTCGCGTGCAGAGTCCGGCACTGCGCCTGATCTGCGAACGCGAGGACGAGATCGAGGCCTTCGTGGTGCGCGAGTACTGGACCATCGAGTCCGATCTCGGCGGCGACGACAAGCGCTTCTCGGCCAAGCTGACCCACCTCGAGGGCAACAAGCTCGAGCAGTTCGACATTGCCGACGAGACCCGCGCCCACCAGGTGCGCGACGCGTTGCTCGACGCCGCCAACGGCACCCTGACCGTGCGCACGGTGGAGCGCAAGCAGCGTCGTCGCAACCCGGCGCCGCCGTTCATCACCTCGACCCTGCAGCAGGAGGCCTCGCGCAAGCTCGGCTTCAGCGCGCAGCGCACCATGCGCGTGGCCCAGCAGCTCTACGAGGGCGTGGAGATCGACGGCACCGGCATCGGCCTGATCACCTACATGCGAACCGATTCGGTGATGCTGGCCCGCGAGGCGGTGGACGAGATTCGACGTTTCGTGTCCGGCAAGTACGGCGAGGACTTCCTGCCGCCGTCGGCGCGGGTATTCAAGAACCAGTCGAAGAATGCCCAGGAAGCCCACGAAGCCATCCGCCCGACCTCGGTGGAACGCGAGCCCGATGCCATGCGCCGCTACCTGAACAGCGACCAGTACCGTCTCTACGACCTGGTCTGGAAACGGGCGCTGGCCTCGCAGATGGCCCAGGCCCTGTACCACCAGGTAGCGGTGGACCTGTCCACAGACGGCGGCAGCGATCGCTTCCGCGCCACCGGCTCCACCATCGTCTTCGCCGGCTTCATCCGCGTCTACCAGGAGGGCAGGGACGACGGCGAGGCCGCCGACAACGACAACGACAATGCCCTGCCGCCGCTGGAGGAAGGGCAGAAGGTGTCGCTGGCGGCGATCCGCGCCGAACAGCACTTCACCGAGCCGCCGCCACGCTACAGCGAGGCCAGCCTGGTGAAGATCCTGGAGGCCCATGGCATCGGCCGGCCCTCCACCTATGCCAACATCATCACCACCCTGGTGCAGCGCGAGTACGTCGAGCTGCTGGAACGCCGTTTCCATCCCACCGACGTGGGCAAGGTGGTGAACCGGTTTCTCACCGAGCATTTCACCCGCTACGTCGACTACGACTTCACCGCGCGGCTGGAAGACGAACTCGACGAGGTCTCGCGCGGAGAGAAGGACTGGATCCCGGTGATGCAGGAATTCTGGTCACGTTTCGATCCGCTGGTGCGCAACAAGGAAGAGACGGTCAGCCGCGACGAGGCGGTGCAGGCGCGGGAACTGGGTATCGACGAGGAGAGCGGCAAGCCGATCACCGTGCGCATGGGGCGCTACGGCCCCTTCGTGCAGATCGGCACCCGCGACGACGAGGAGAAGCCGCGGTTTGCCGGCCTGCGACCCGGGCAGAAGATGGACCAGATCACGCTGGAAGAGGCGATGAAGCTGTTCGACCTGCCGCGCTACCTCGGCGAAACCGCCGACGGAGAGGCCGTGTCCGCCAACATCGGGCGCTTCGGTCCCTACGTCCGCTACGGCAGCAAGTTCGTTTCCCTGAAGGAAGACGATCCCCACGAGGTGACCCTGGAACGGGCGCTGGTGCTGATCGAGGAAAAGAAGATCTTCGATGCCAACCGCATCATCCACGACTTCACCGAGGAAGGCATCCAGGTACTCAACGGCCGCTACGGCCCGTACATCACCGATGGCGAGAAGAATGCCCGGGTACCCAAGGACACCGAACCGAAGTCGCTGACCCTGGAACGATGCCGCGAACTGCTCGCCGAGGCCCCGGTGCGCAAGCGGCGTGGCGCGAAGAAGAAGGTGGCGAAGAAAGTCGCCGCGAAGACGACGTCGAAGAAGAAGACGGTGCGCAAGAAGACCGCGAAGAAGGCGACGAAGAAAAAGGCGTCGAAGAAGAAAACGACGAAGAAGAAGGCATCGAAGAAGAAAGCGGCCAGCAGGAAGACCGGCGGGGCCGCCGGTTCGGCCGGCGCGGACTGACGCCGTGGCCGGCAAGAACACCGAAGGGCTGACCCAGCTCGGCGCCGCCGCCGCCATTGCCGACCATCCCGACAAGGCCGTGCTGGAGCGGGTGCCCAACCCGCACCCGTCGAAGCCGTGCATGGTGCGCTTCACCTGCCCGGAGTTCACCTCCCTGTGCCCGGTGACCGGCCAGCCCGACTTCGCCCACCTGGTGATCGATTACGTGCCCGGCAAGTGGCTGGTGGAATCGAAGTCCCTGAAGCTCTACCTGCAAAGCTATCGCAACCATGGTGCCTTCCACGAAGACTGCACCGTGCGCATAGCCAGTACCTTGAAGAAACGCATCTCGCCCAGGTGGATCCGCATTGGCGGCTACTTCTATCCCCGTGGCGGCATGCCCATCGACGTCTTCTACGCCAGCGGCGAACCCCCTGCCGGGGTGTGGATTCCGGAACAGGACGTGCCGGGGTACCGCGGACGGCCGTGACCGCGGTACCGGCCCGCGACGCCGCCAGCCTGCTGGTGGTCAGCGATCGCCCGCCTTTCCGGGTGCTCATGGGTCGCCGCCCGGCCAGTGCCCGTTTCATGCCCGGTGTCTACGTCTTCCCCGGCGGCGCGGTGGAGAGCGGTGATGCCGCGGTGACGGTGCGCCACGCCTTCGACGACACCGACGTGCACCGCATGCAGGCCGCCGATGCCGACCATGCCCGTGCCCTCGGCGTGGCCGCGCTGCGCGAAACCTTCGAGGAGACCGGCCTCGTGTGTGCCTGCGGCGACGACGTCGTCGACTGGGCCGACGTGGCCGCCGGCCAGGGTCTGCCGGACCTGTCGCAACTGCGCTACCTCGGCCGCGCCCTGACGCCCACGGTATCGAGCATCCGCTTCCATGCCCGCTTCTTCGTGGTACGCGCCACGGTGGAGGCCATGACGCCGAGAGCCAGCCCGGAGTTGTCCGACCCGTGCTGGGTCGACCTCGGCGCACCCGGAACGTTGCCGATCCCGGGGGTCACCCGCTTCATGCTCGACGAACTGTCCCGTTGGCTCGCCGACGAAGGCGGGTCCACCGCGCCACCGTTCTACCACTGGCACGACGGCGCCTTCCGCGTGGAGCGCGACGACGGCCGCTAGCAGGGTGATCACCACGTAGCCCGTCCACGGACCCGCCTGCAAGGAACGCACGAACCACCCTTCCTGTCCGGCAACAGCAAGGTAAGGCAACCGTTCCTGCCGGACGACCCGCGAATCGGCTTGAGCGCCTTTGGTCCGTCGGCGGTCATCGACGAACACGGCGACGGAACCCAGGAAGTGGATGCCATCGGTATCGACGTTCGTCCTGCGACAGCTTGCGGGTCGTCTGTCGTGCCATACCTGTTGGGTGGTTGAATGCCACACGCCACAAGCATGTCACATGACGTGTAATCCACCGCACACAACAGCGTAGAGATCTACGCTATTTGTAA
>CAYGJZ010000113.1:0-9705 GCA_964350265.1 uncultured Gammaproteobacteria bacterium
CGGAGTTGCCGTCGCCGATCAGCGGCCACAGTTTCTCCAGGTCCTCGCCGATGAGCTCCGAACGCATGTTGTGACGTCGCGCCAGCATCCAGTTGATGTTGCCACGCACGGTGTTGATCTCGCCGTTGTGGCACAGGAAGCGGAACGGCTGCGCCAGTTCCCAACTCGGAAAGGTGTTGGTGGAAAAGCGCTGGTGCACCAGCGCCAGCGCCGACTCGATGCGCTCGTCGTTCAGGTCGAGGTAGTACTTCGAGACGTTGGAAGCCAGCACCATGCCCTTGTAGAGCAGCGTGCGCGAGGACATCGAGGCAACGTAGAACTGCTCGTGGCCCTCCGGGGCAAGCCCGTGGATGCGGAAGTGGGCGCGCTTTCGAATCACGAACAGCTTGCGCTCGAAGGCGTCGGCATCGGCGCAGTTCTCGCCGCGGGCGACGATGAACTGGCGGATCACCGGCTCCATCGGCTTGACCGAGAAGCCCAGGCAGCTGTTGTCACAGGGCACGTCGCGCCAGCCGACCACCCGCTGGCCCTCCTCCGCGGCCATCTGCTCGAGGGCGAACTCGCACTCCTTGCGGGTGGACTCGATGCGCGGCATGAACACCATGCCCACCGCGTAGTCGCCTTCGGCGGGCAGTTCCAGGCCGAGCTTGACACATTCCTCGCGAACCAGCCGGTCGGGCATCTGGATGAGAATGCCGGCGCCGTCGCCGGCCAGCGGGTCCGCGCCTACCGCGCCACGGTGGGTCAGGTTGGCGAGAATCGTCAACCCGTCGCGAACGATCTTGTGGCTCTTGCGGTTCTTGATGTCGGCAACGAAACCGACGCCGCACGAGTCGTGTTCGTTTCGCGGGTCATACAGACCTGCCCTTTCCCGTTGCATCGCGCCTCCTGTTGAAAAGCTTCCTGTTTTCATCGACAACCTCTTTGACATCCGCGCACTCGCCCGCCCGGTGCCGCCAGATGAGTGCATCGGATGCTGTGCGTGATGGGCGTTGCGAGATAAACTGCAGCGCAGCGGCTGAATGCCGCTGCGAATTTTGCGAACTCTGCAAGATAGCGGGAACAGGCAAAATAATCCAGTCCCATCAATGGGATCGATCAACCCCGGCGCGGTAATATTGACGGCATCGATGCCCTTGTTGCCGTTAAAATTTGCCGACGCCGACCTCGTTCCCGGCCGGTCGGCGCACCGTGCGGTTCGCCGCGACCACAACCTCCCGTACCGTAGCCCCGTTTCGTGACCGTTCGTTACCCGATCCTGCTTCCCGTCATGGCCCTGGCCGCCGCCATCGCCGCAACGTGGTCGCTGGCCACCGGCTCCATCGACATCCCGCCGGCGGAGATTCTCGCCGCGCTGTTCGATGCCGAGGGTCGCTCGGGCATGGTGGTGCACGAGCTGCGCCTGCCGCGCACCCTGGGCGGCTTCCTGGCCGGCGCCCTGCTGGCGTTGACCGGGGCCATCTTGCAGGTGCTGCTGCGCAACCCCCTGGCCGATCCCTACGTGCTCGGCATCTCCGGCGGTGCCGCGGTGGCCGCCCTCGCCGTGATCATGCTCGGCGCCGGCGCCTCGGCGGTGATGGGCGGCGCCGCCACCGGTGCCGCGGTGGCCACCGCGCTGGTCTTCGCCCTCGCCTACGGACGCGGGGTCTGGTCATCCACCCGGCTGCTGCTCACCGGCGTGGTGATGGCCTCGGGCTGGGGAGCGTTGATCAGCTTCATGCTCTCCCTGAGCCGCGACCAGCAGCTCTACAGCATGCTGTTCTGGCTGATGGGCGACCTCTCCGGCACCCGGCCCGGAGCGATCAGCGTGTTGGTGCTGGTGATCGGCCTCGTCGTCTGTGCCTGGCGGGCGCGGGACATGAACCTGCTCGCCGGCGGCGAGCTGCGCGCCCGCTCCCTGGGCGTCGACGTGCGCGGCCTGCGCCTGACCCTGTTCCTGTGCGCATCGGCCTTCACCGCCGCCGCCGTGGTGCTGGCCGGCACCATCGGCTTCGTCGGCCTGGTGGTGCCGCACATGATCCGGCTGCTGGCCGGCAGCGATCACCGCGGCCTGCTGCCGACAGCAGCGCTGGCCGGTGGCGCACTGGTGGTCTTCGCGGACACCGTCGCGCGCACGGTGATCGCGCCGCAGCAGTTGCCGGTGGGGGTGGTCACCGCGCTGGTCGGGGTGCCGCTGTTCCTGGTGCTGCTGCGCAAGACCTTGTCGCCGGGGCTGCCATGAGCCTGCTCGGCACCCGATCGCTGACAGTGGAGGTTGGCGGTAACACCGTCTGCCGCGGCCTCGACCTTACCGTGATGCCCGGCGACATCGTCGCCATCCTCGGCGCCAACGGCATCGGCAAGACCACCTTGCTGCATACCCTGGCCGGACTGCGCGAAGCGGCCGGGGGCGAGGTGCTGCTGGACGGTGAACCGCTGCGCCTGCTGTCGCCGCGCCGCCGGGCGAAGCGGCTTGGCGTGGTCTTCCAGGACCACGAGGACCCGTTGCACGCCAACGTGCTGCAGACCGTGCTGTCCGGCCGCCACCCCCACCTGGCGCCCTTTCGCGGCGAGTCCGCGGAAGACCGCGACATCGCCATGGAGGCGCTTCGGCGCACCGGCCTAGAGGACCGGGCGCGCTCGCCGCTGGACATTCTCTCCGGCGGGGAACGCAAGCGGGTGGCGCTGGCCGCGCTGCTGGCGCAGCGTCCGGCGGTATGCCTGCTGGACGAGCCGAACACCCATCTCGACCTGCACCACCAGGTCTCGGCGCTGAGCCTGGTCTGCGAGCACGTGGCGGATTGCCGGGGCAGCGCGGTGATGGTGCTGCACGACGTCAACCTGGCGCTGCGCTTCTGCCGCTCGGCACTGCTCCTGTTCGGCGGCGGCGACACCGTGCACGGGCCGGTGGACGAGGTGCTCGACAGCCGCGTACTCGGCCGCCTCTACGGCCACCCGATGCGCGAGTTCCGCGACGGCGAGGCGCGCTGCTTCGTGCCCGCCTGAACGGGCGGCTAGTCCTTCGCCGGCCTGCGACCGGGCAGCGAGGGCACCCCGGCGGCGCCGCGCAGCAGGCCGCGATCGGTGTACAGCGCCAGCTTGTCGCGGGTGTCGACGATGTCCAGGTTGCGCATGGTGAGCTGGCCGATGCGATCGCGGGCGGTGAACATGGAGTCGCCCTTCTCCATGGTCAGCCGTTCCGGCTGGTAGGTCAGGTTGGGACTGTCGGTATCGAGAATGGAGTAGTCGTTGCCGCGGCGCAGTTCCAGGGTCACCTCCCCGGTCACCGCGCTGGCCACCCAGCGGTGCATGCTCTCGCGCAGCATCAGTGCCTGGGAGTCGAACCATCGCCCCTGGTAGAGCAGGCGGCCCAGTCGCAGGCCGTTGAATCGGTACTGCTCGATGGTGTCCTCGTTGTGGATGCCGGTGAGCAGGCGTTCGTAGGCGATGAACAGGAGCGCCATGCCAGGCGCCTCGTAGATGCCGCGACTCTTCGCCTCGATGATGCGGTTCTCGATCTGGTCGCTCATGCCCAGGCCGTGGCGACCGCCAATGGCATTGGCCTCCATCATCAGCGCCACCGGGTCGGCATACCCGGTGCCGTTCAGGGCCACCGGCACACCCTCCTCGAAGCGCACAGAGACCTCTTCGGCGGCAATGGCCACGTCGTCGCGCCAGAACGGCACGCCCATGATCGGGTTGACGATGCGCACGTTGCTCGACAGCAGTTCCAGGTCCTTGGCCTCGTGGGTGGCACCGAGCATGTTGCTGTCGGTGCTGTAGGCCTTCTCCGAGGACATCTTGTAATCGAAGCCGTGGCGGTTCATGAACGCGGACATCTCCGAGCGACCGCCGAGTTCGTCGATGAAGTTGGCGTCCAGCCAGGGCTTGTAGACCTTCAGCGCCGGGTTCACCAGCAGGCCGTAGCGGTAGAAGCGCTCGATGTCATTGCCCTTGTAGGTGCTGCCATCGCCCCAGATGTGCACGTCGTCCTCGCGCATCGCCGCCACCAGCATGGTACCGGTGACCGCGCGGCCCAGCGGCGTGGTGTTGAAGTACGGCATGCCACCGGTGAGGACGTGGAAGGCGCCGGCCTGGATGGCGCCGATGCCCTCGTTGACCAGTTGCGCGCGGCAGTCCACCAACCGCGCCAGTTCGGCGCCGTAGGCGCGGGCCTTGTCCGGAATGGCGTCGTAGTCGTCCTCGTCCGGCTGGCCAAGGTGGGCGGTGTAGGCAAAGGTCCGGGCACCCTTTTCCTTCATCCACAACAGCGCGGCGCTGGTATCCAGGCCACCGGAAAAGGCGATGCCGACTTTCTCGCCGACAGGAAGGGATTCGAGGATATTGGACATCGGGATCTCGGGGTCGCGAAGGGAAACGCGCAAGGATAAACGCGCGCGCACGGGCCGTCCAATCCGCCGAGCGGTGCCGTGCCCGGTGGTTCGGCGGGCCGCCGGCGGACCGCTCGCCGGCTAGGAGGCCACCCAGCCACCCAGGGTGAACACGGCCAGGGCAACGAGGCAGAAATAGACCGCCAGGGCAAGGAAACCGGGATAGCGGACCCGGTCGGGGCGCGATGACCTGCGCGGGCGCGGCAGGCGGACGGGGGGCCATTCCATGACGACATCCCTGTGTTGGTGTGAATCCTGTCAACCGGCGACGGCATCCACCGTCGCCCCCGGTCACGGCGAACGACCGCGACCGGTTCCGTTTATACCACCTCGCCGAAACCCGTACAACGAACCGGGGCGGCGCTCAGTGGCCGGCCGGGCGGTGGGCAAGCTTCGGCAGCAGGCCGTCGAGCATGGCCAGGCACAGCCCGAGCTGCTCGAGGCTGACGTACTCGTCCGGCTTGTGCGCCTGGCCGATGGAACCCGGTCCGCAGACCACGGTGGAAATGCCCATGTCCTGGAACAGTCCGGCCTCGGTGCCGAAGCTGACCACGTCGGTGTCGTTGCCGGTCAGCTCGCGGGCAATGCGTATGGCCTCCGAACCGCTCACCAGCTCCAGCCCGCCGACCTCGCCGATGACCTCGGTGACCACGCTGGCATCGACATGGCCGGCACGCATGGCCGGGGCCAGTTCCTCCTCGGTGAAACGACGAATGCGCTCCAGCGCGAAACGCGCGTCATCGCGGTTGACCGGACGCATCTCCCAGTCCACCTCGCAGTGGCGGGCGATCACGTTGCGCGCGATGCCGCCGTGGATGCAGCCGGTCTGGATGGTGCTGTAGGGGGGATCGAAGGGACTCGTCGCCGGCGCCCGGCCCTTGAGCTCCTCGGCGATCTCCATCAGCTTGCCGATGAAGCGCGCCGCGTACTCCACCGCGTTGACGCCCCGGGCCGGCATCGAGCAATGCCCCTCCAGGCCGGTGAACACGGTGTGGTACTCGTAGCAGCCCTTGTGTCCCTCGATGACCCCCATGTCGGTGGGCTCGCCGATGATGCACACCGACGGCTTGAGACCGCGCTCGGCGAGACGGGCAAGCATCAGCGGTGCGCCGAGGCAGCCGACCTCCTCGTCGAAGGTCAGCGCGAAGTGCACCGGTCGCTCGAGATCGGCACGGGCGAACTTCGGCGCCATCGCCAGTGCGCAGGCAATGAAGGCCTTCATGTCGCAGGCACCGCGGCCATACAGCCGGCCATCGCGAACGCTGGCGTCGAAGGGGTTCAACGTCCACGGCTGCCCCTCCACCGGCACCACGTCGGTATGCCCGGAAAGGATGAAACCGCCGTCGACCTGCGGGCCGATGGTGGCAAACAGGTTGGCCTTGCCGCCACTGGCATCGTGGGTCAGCTCGATGTGCGCGCCGAGCCCCTGCAGGGTCTCGGCGGCGAAGTCGATGAGATCCAGGTTGGAGTCGGCGGAGACGGTGGGAAAGTTGACCAGGGTGGTGAGCAGGTCAACACTGCGCTCGATGTTCATGGCCACCTCGTGTCGATGAAGCGGGGCACGCGGCGCCGGCAGGCCGCGCGGTGACCGCCCACGGTAACCCGGCAGGCGGTGCGAATGCCAGCCCGATCGACGCCGCGCCGCCAGGACTCGCCACCACCCGCCACCGCCACGCTCCGAGCCGCGGGGGAAACGCACCGCTTGCCCACGGGTCAGCGCTGGCTCTTCGACCCCTCGACCCCCATCCCTGCCCGTGCCTGGGAACCGGGCCAGCGTGGATGGTGGAAGTTGATGACGAACCGGTGCCGATGGTGCAATGCCTGGTGACGATGCGGGTGACGATGCGGTTCCGGACCTTCCCAGCCTTCGTGCGCGTGCTGGTGATGGTCGTCGTGGAAATGGAGGTGTTCGTGGAACATCGGTGCATGCCTGTGCACCAGTTCCGGCCCGTCATCACCCCGCCAGAGCACGATGGCCGCGATGGTCGCCGCCAGCGCGAGGCCGGACAGGACGAGGAAACCGGCCGCCAGGCCGAACCGCACGCCCATCCACCCCGCCAACAGGTAGGCCAGCAGCCAGGCGGCATGCGACAGCGCGAACTGGGTCGCGTAGACGGCGGGTCGATCGGCTTCGTCTGTCGATCGCTTCAACAGCCGGCCGGCGGGCGTCTGCACCAGGGACGAGGCTGCGCCCAGGACCAGCCAAAGCAGCAGCAGGAAGGGATAGGAAGGCAGCCACGCTCCGGCCAGCAGGCCGATTGCCAGCAGCACACCACCGCCCAAGAGGAAGGGCCTGTCCGGAAAGCGGTCCAGCAGGCGCGGCAAGCTCACCGCGACCAGCATCGAACCGGCGCCGGCAGCGACCAGGGCCATCGCCGTGTCGACCTGCGAACCGCCGAGATGGGCCTGCACGTAGACCACCGTGTTGACCAGCACCATGGCCCCGCCAGCAGCAACGGCAAAGGACAGCGCCAGCAGTGCGCGCAGTCGCGGCGTGGCGAGGTAGATCCGCAGTCCGGCCAGGATGTTGCACCAGACACCGTCACCGCCGGCCGGCTCGTGCCGAGCCGCCGGTGGCAACGACACGCGAAGCACCAGGCCGGCGGAGACCAGGAAGGCAAGTGCGTTGGCCGCGAACAACGCGTCGTAGTGCAGCACCAGCAAGGCGGCAGCCGCCAGCAGCGGGGAAAGCATGTTCTCCAGGTCATAGGCCAGGCGCGACAGCGACAGCGCCCGGGTGTAGTCGGCTTCGTCGGGCAGAACATCGGGAATGGTGGCCTGGAAGGTCGGCGTGAATCCTGCCGAACACGCGTTGAGGGCGAAAACCAGCAGGTACACCTGCCAGGTCTCGGTAACCAAGGGCAGGCAGGCTGCCACCCCCGCGCGCAACAGGTCGAGAGTCACCAACAGGCGCCGACGCGGCAGGCGGCGGGCGAGACCCCCGAACAGCGGCGACAGGCCGACGTAGGCGCACATCTTCAGTGCCAGCGCCGTGCCGAGTACGGCGCCGGCATCGGCGCCGGCGAGATCGTGGGCGAGCAGGGCCAGCGCAATCGTGGCCAGGCCGGTGCCGATGAGGGCGATGACCTGGGCCAGGAACAGGGAACGGAAGGTTCGGTGAGCGAGCGGGGACGACATGAGCTTGACTCCGTGCGCCGGCCGCGCGAAGCGGTCGGCGCAAAGGTTCATGGGACGAAACCTTACACCAGACAGGCCGGGTGCCACCGGCCTGCGGCCATCCCGTCCCCGGCGACCCGTCGCCGGGGACAGGCAGCCCTGGTGGTTGCCGGTGTGCTACAGCACGCGCTTCAACGCCTTGTAGTCGCCGTTGGTACGCAGGATCACGGTGACGTCGCTGCGGTTTCGGTTGCGGAAGAACCAGCCGTGGTTGCCGTCGAAGACCGCCTCGATACTGCCTTCGTCTTCGAGCACACCACGGCCCTTCTCGTAGCTGATCGAGCGGCCGTTGCCGTCGCCGTGGGTGTCGTAGTTGATCGGTCCACCGTTCGACACCCAGGCAAAGCGGGCCACCGATCCCTCCGACATCACCAGTTTCCACTCCGACCCCTGTCCGGGTGTCAACGTGAAGCGGACCTCGTCCCGCCAGGCAGGCGTGGCGGCGACAACGAGGTTGCCGGGCTCATCGACGGTTCCGGCGTCCGCCATGTCCTGCTGCGCGGCCGGAGCAATGAACACGGGCCGTGCCGCGACAGCACCGCCGGGAGCGGACGCGGCAGTCGTTGCGGCTACCGCGTCGGCGGCGGCCTCCTCCGCCAGTTGCTGCTTGATCTCGCCCATGTCGACAAGGCCGGTGAGGCGACCAAGACCGGTCGGATCGATGGCGTACTCGGCGGGCAGGACCACGGTAAACAGGATGACCAGCGCGGTGACCAACGCCAGCAGGGTGGCACGGTTCAGTTGCGCCGTGCCGGGCAAGTCCGCGCGGGACGGGATTGGTTGATTGTACATGCGTGTATTCTCCGGAAAATTGATCAGGCGACGAGCAGGCCGGCCAACTGGTAGCCGGTGAGTACGAATCCGGCGGTCATCAGTGCGACGTTCGCGCCGAAGGCATGCCGAGCGAAGCTCGACGCACGCCGCCAGTAGCCCATGGCAATCAGAATCGCGGCCAGTGCCAGCAACTGGCCGATCTCGACACCGACGTTGAAGGCCAGCAGGTTGGGCAGCAGGCCATCCGGGGAAATGTCGTACTCGATGATCTTGGTGGACAGTCCGAAGCCGTGGAAGAAGCCGAACACCAGCGTGGCGATCCGGGTGTTCGGCTGGACGCCGAACCAGCGTTGAAAGGCACCCAGGTTGTCGAGAGCCTTGTAGACCACGGAAATTCCGATGATGGCGTCGATGATGTAGCTGTTGATGCCGATGTCGAAGTACACCCCCAGCAGCATTGTCGTCGAATGCCCCAGGGCGAACAGGCTGACGTAGACGGCGACGTGCTCCAGCCGGTAGAGGAAGAAGATCACGCCGAACAGGAACAGCACGTGGTCGTAGCCGGTGACCATGTGCTTTGCGCCGAGGTAGAGGAAGGAAACCAGGTGGATACCGGAAATTTCCTGGATATAGCCCTTGTCGCCCTGCGCAACGGCATGGGCAGGAACGTCGCTGGCGACGCCAAGGGCAAGCAGGAAGAAAACGATGGCGCAAGTCGCCGTCCGTCGCCGGTCGGAACCGGCGAACGACGATGCGCCCAACAATGTCGAGAACATGGGAACTCCAGAATGTCGTGTCACGGGACGGTCGTCGAGGACGACCGGATCAGGCAGTGACTCGCATTCTCGGAGGGCGTTCGACGGGGTAGACCAACCACCGCGGCTGCAACCCGGCCGCCGGCAAACGCATGGCGTGGGTTGCACGGCAGGCAACGACAACAGCATCGTTCGAGTGGGCCGCGGTTTCGTGGAAATGGTTGCCGGCGTCGTGCTGCATGACCTGCCGGACATCGTCTTCGCCTTCGTCGCCCCCCCCGTGGTGGGAGTGATCGGCCCCGTGGGCAGCGACAAAACCGTGCGAAAGGCTCTCGCCCACCACCGTACCGACCAAGCCCGGCACGATGAACGTGACCAGGGTCAGGATGAGGATGGATCGACGAAACCTGGCAAGCATGACCGGATGACGATGGAAGACGCGACGGGCCGCCGGCGACGCGACCGGCAGGTCACGCGCGGCGAAGCAAGGCCTCATTGTAGCAACGCTGCCTGGCGACGCGGATGAGGCATCGGTAAGGAAGCGCCGCCCGGCCTGGATCAGTCCTTGATGAACAGCTTGCGCGGCACGTTGGCCAGGCACTCGGCCGGGCCATCCTCGCGGATCAGGA
>CAYGJZ010000114.1:0-2914 GCA_964350265.1 uncultured Gammaproteobacteria bacterium
TACGAGGTGGTGGGCGTGTGTCGCGAGCGCAGCGTGGGCAAGCTGGATGACTACCGGGATCGCATTCGCATCGAGCCTGGCTTCACCAACGACGCCGGCGTGGTTGCGCGCGCGGTGGCCGGTTGCGACGGGGTGCTCACGGTGCTGGTGCCCTGGGGTGTGCATGGCTATGCCTCGGGTACGGCGCAGGCGGTGCTGGACCACGCCGCGCCTGGTGCGCGGCTGGTGTTTTCCTGCGGATGGCACATCACCCGGGATGGGCAGGACGTCTACTCGAAGCGGTTCCTGCTGCTGGTGAAGGTGGTGGGATGGCTGGCGAAGTTGCTGCGCGCGGTGGACCTGGATGACCAGGTGGAGGCCTGTCGCCGGATCTTTGCCAGCGAACGTCGCTGGACGGTGGTGCGTGGCAGCGACCTGGAAGAGGGGGAGAGCGAGGGTCTGCCGAGCTGGAGCCGACACGTGGGGGACGCGGTGCTGGCCAGCAACCGTACCCGGCGCACCGACTTCGCGCTGTTCATGGTGGATGCCCTGGGCAACGACGCCCTGGTGCACGAGGCGCCGGCCATCGTCGGTTGCCGGACTGCCTCCGCGCTGGCCCATGGTGGTGAACCGGTGCGCGGCCAATGACCGGTGGCGATGACCGGGTGCGCAGCCCGAGAATCATCGGCAGCGCGCCGACGTTGCTGGTCAAGGATGTCGTGGCCGCCGCCGACTACTACCGCGACCGGGTCGGCTTTTCCTACGAGCATTTCTGGGGCGAGCCGGCCTGCTTCTGCATTCTTTGGCGTGACGGTTTTCACCTGATGCTGAGCCAGGTGGAGGACGCGCGGCTCATCGTGCCCCGTCACCGCAGCGCGGATGGTTTGTGGGATGTCTACTTCTGGGTGGACGATGTCGAGGCGCTGTACCGGGACCTGGTGGGCCGTGGCGCATACATCGAGCAGCCGCCCGGGGACCAGTTCTACGGCTGCCGGGAGTTTTCCATTCGAGACCTGGACGACCACCACGTGACCTTCGGCCAGGACATGGATTCGCCGGTCGACGACGGCTGACGAATCCGTCGCCAAGCGCTTCGGCATGCTGGCGGTACAACCCGTCGCGGTGTAGTCTTGCCGCCGCCGCGCTGCACGGTGCAGCGGGCATTCCTTCCCGTCGTGAAACGCACGTGCAACGAATCGTCATCTTCGGAAATTCCGGTTCAGGCAAGTCCACCCTGGCCCGGCAGCGGGCAGCGCAACTTGGCTGTCCCCACCTGGACCTGGACACGGTGGCCTGGGCGTCCGGCACCGAGTCGCCGACCCGTCGCGCCTTCGCGCACAGCCGGGCGGCCATCGAGGGTTTCACCGAGGCGGGAGACGACTGGGTGGTGGAGGGCTGCTATGCCGACCTGCTGGCGGTGGCCCTGGCGCGGGCGACCGGGTGCGTGTTTCTCAACCCCGGTGTCGAAGCCTGTATCGAGAATGCCCGCAACCGGCCCTTCGAACCGCACAAGTACGAGAGCAAGGCGGCGCAGGATGCCAACCTCGACATGCTGATCGGCTGGATCCGCGACTACCATCGACGCACGGACGAATTCTCCCATGCCGCCCACCGTCGCCTGTTCGAAGCCTTCGACGGCGACAAGCACGAGTACCACGCCAACCTGCCCATGCCCTGAAAGGGGCGGCTTCCGTGCCGCGGTCGCGCACCGCCCGGCGGGCGTCGAGGCGAACTAGGCGGCGTGCAGTGCGTTGTCCAGCTTCTTCACCAGCCTGTGCGCGTCTTCGGCATGGCCGATCTTCCAGTAACTGGAAATGTACAGGTGGGATTTCGGCACTTCCCGCTCGAGCTTGAAGTAGCGGCGCAGCCTGCGCATGCCGTTGAACTCGCAGGCGATCCAGGCGGCGGCCTGGCCTTCCAGCCAGGGCAGTGACCGCACCTTCGTGTCCAGCACCGCGCCCTTCGGGTCGGGCTGTGGACTGGTCACCCAGTGCAGTTCGAGCCCGTCCGGGTGGGACAGCGCTTGCCTGTCTTCGTCGCTGGTCACCTCGATCACCGCGTGGCCGCGGGCATCGTCGGGCAGCAGCGCGAGGTTCACGCTGATCGCCGGCAGGGCGGTCATGTCCCCGACCAGGAAGAACCAGTCGGCCTGCGGGTTGGCGAGTTTCTTCGGGCCCGGTCCACCCACCAGCAGGGTGTCGCCCGGCTGGCATTCCAGCGCCCAGGCGGAGGCCGGTCCGGGGTGGTCGTGGATGACGAAGTCGACATCGATCTCGTTGTCCCGCTGGTGGCGGACGGTATAGGTGCGCAGCCACGGCCTGGACTTGTTGGCGCGTGGCAGGATCAACTTGATGTAGGCGCTTTCCTGGTCTGCAGGGAACGATGCCATGCCCTCGCCACCGAGGGTGATGCGTCGCATGTGCGGGGTGACCTGCGTGCAGCGAATGACTTCCAGCTGCCTGGGAGCGGGCCTGGACATGGTGGTTTACTCCGGGTTGTCTGTACAGCGATCCACCACGTTGGCCACCATGCGTTCACTGATCCGGCGGAAGGTGTCGATGTCCTTGTTGCCGAGGTCGCGCGTCATGCGCGCCACCGCCTGCGTCTCCACGGCGTTGATCTTGCCCAGCATCCGGCGGCCGGCCGTGGTCGCCACCAGCAGTTGGCTGCGCTGGTCCTGCGGGTGCTCCCGCTTCTCGATCATGCCGGCTTCGATCAGGCCACCGAGCACCCGCGCGATCTGCGCCTTGTCCTTGTTCATCTTCACCGAAATGGTGCTGGCGGTGCAGTCGGGGATGTGACACACCGCCTTCAGCGCCCGCAGGTGGGTGATCGGCAGCGGTATGCCGCTGTGCTCGATGCCCGCCTGGAGTTCCTTGCGGTAGGCATGCATCAGGCGGTGGAGGGCATCACCGAGGGAAGGCTGGGTCATGGG
>CAYGJZ010000114.1:3014-9689 GCA_964350265.1 uncultured Gammaproteobacteria bacterium
AGGTAGCCGGCAATGGCCACCCCGTAGGCCGGCCACAACGGGCGTGGCAGCCGGTACGTGGCCAGTGCAGGGATGATCAGCGTGGCGAACACCAGGTAGACGCCGACCAGTTGCGTGGCCAGGGTGATGGCGACGGCGAACAACGGGTAGAAGAGGAAGCGTTCGCGGTTCTTTCGCAGCAGGAACAGGCCGACGATCACCGCGGCGGTGATCGCCGCGGCCACCCCGAGTTCGCCCCAGCTCACCCACAGGATCTGGCCGACCAGCACTTCCTTGAGATGCTCGCCGCCCTGGGGGTGGTTGGCCAGCAGCAGCACGCTGGCGCTGGCCGCGAGCACGAAGATGCAGCCGATCACCGCTTCCTGGATGCGCGCCGGGGCGCGGCGCAGGAAGTACAGCCCGCTGGCACAGGCGATGGCGGTGACATAGGCGGCGAGGTCGGTCGGTTCGGCGGCGCCGTGTGCGGCGTGGTCGTGGCCATGGCCATGGCCATGCACGTGGTCGTGATGACTGCTGCGCGCACTGAGCCAGGAGGCGAACACCATGCCCAGGGCCGCCGCCTGGGCGACGGCCAGGTCGATGAAGACGATACCCCGGCGCAGCACCTCCATGCCCAGCGGTACATGGGTGAGAATGACCAGCAGGCCGGCCACCAGGGCCGGCAGCAGGATCCACAGCGTGGTCATTTCAGCCGGACCGGGGGAGCGCGTCGAGGAGTCGGGTGACGATGTCGTCGAACAGCGAGAACAGGTCCTGGGCCTGCGCGGAACCACCGATGGTCGATGGCAACGGCACCACCGCCAGTCCCGTCCTGCCGGACAGCCAGTTCGCCCCGCGCGGGTCCTGGTAGCTGGCCAGGACGATCAGCGCGGGTTGCTCCTTGTCCACCGTCTCCACCAGCTCGGCGAGATGCCGGGTGGTCGGCGGCATGCCGGGCAGGGGCTCCAGCTCGGCCACCGACGACCAGCCGATCCAGTCGAACAGGTAGGTCCAGGCCCGGTGATGGGTGATGACCCGGGTTCCCCGGGCCGGGGCGAGCCGCGCCTCCCAGCGGGCGATGGCGGCGTCCCACTGCTGCTGGAAGGCATCGTGATTGCGGGCATAGGTATCGGCATGGTCCGGGTCCACCTCGGCGAGACGTTCCGCCAGCACGCTGGCGATCTGCCCCATCCGTCGCGGGTCCAGGTGCACGTGGGGATTGCCGGAGGCATGCACGTCGCCCTGCGACCGGTCGACGCGGTCGGGGATCTCCAGCCGCTCGACGAAGCCGGCGGCGAAGAACACGTGGCCGTCGTCTCCCTGGATGCGCGGATTGCCCGAACGACGTTGCACCACGGGAAGCCAGCCCACCTCCAGCTCGGCACCGGTGCAGACCAGCAGGTCCGCGCCCCGTGCCTTGGCGATCAGCGATGGACGGGCTTCCACGTGGTGCGGGTCCTGCATGCCCGTGGTGGCCGAGTACACGTCGACGAGGTCGCCGCCGATGGCCTCCACCAGCGCCTTCCACTCCGGCTCGCAGGCAAACACGTCGAGGTCCGCGTGGGCCGCGGGTGTGGCGGCCAGGCCTGCGAGCAGGGCCGCCATGCACAGGGTTCGTCGCATGTTCGTCGATCCGCCGGCTAGAACGAGTGTGCGCGATGGGCGCCGAGGCTCATCACGTACTGGAGCACGAACACGTTCTCGTCGTGGCTGGTGCCGTGGACGGTCTGCTCCTGGCGGGTATAGGTGGCGCGCACGGTGGAGAAGTGCGACGGATGCCAGGCCAGCGAGACATCGGTCTCGGTGGTCTTGTCGACGTCGTAGTTGCCTTCGATGCCATGGTCGTCGGCATGCAGGTGGCCGTGGTAGGTCTCGACCTCGCCGTAGCGCAGGCCCACGGTCCAGCTTGGCGCGAACTGGTAGGCGGCGGACAGGTACCAGCCATCCAGGTGGTTCGGTGCTCCTGGTACCGCGGAAAGCTCGTCGTCGAGCAGGTCGTCGAGACGCAGGTACTCCGCGCCCAGGGTCAGGTTGCGGTTCTTGTTGTTGCCGTCGGGGGCCCACTTCCAGACGAAGTCGAGCCCGGTCAGGCGACCGCCGGTGACCTCCGGGCCGTGGTCGTGGCCGTGTTCTTCCTCGTCGTGGCCGCCATGGCCTTCCTCTTCATGATGATGATCGTGCTCCAGCGAATGCGCGGTGGTCATGCCGTGGTCGTTCTCCAGCAGGCTGAAGCCTGCCTGCCAGCTGCCGTTGCTGCCGGCGTCGCCGCCGAACTTGACCTGGCCACCCCAGGCGTTGACGGTGCCGAAGTCCTCGTCGTGGGTCCCTTCGGCGGCGAGCTTCTCGCCGTCGAAGGCTTCCACGGATATGGACACGAAGTTCTCCGTGGGCAGCAGGAAGTTGCCCGCGATGCCGGTGTCGAAGTAGTGGCTGCCGAGGTAGGCGCGGTAGACGGCGGGTCGATCGGAAAAGTCGTCCTCGTGCAGGTGACGGCCGTTCAGGTAGCCGAAGCCCGACAGCATGCGGCCGGCACGGACGTTGAACCCCGGGCCGAGGCCGATGGCCTCGATGAAGCCTTCCTCCAGCTCCACCTCGGTGTCGTCGTGGGCGGTCTCGATCACCGCGGTGAGCACGCCGCGGAAGCGCTCGTCGATGTTGCCGAACAAGGACAGCTCGGTGTGCCCGAGCCCGAAGCCCTCGTCGACCTCGGAGAAGGCGCGCATGCCGTCCTGGTAGCGGCCGTCGAGGACGGCGCCGATCTCGATCGGCGAGGTGGATTCGGCATGTGCCGGGGCCGCGAGGGTGGCCGCGACCAGGCAGGAAAGGGCGGTGGGCAGGTGATGGGATCTGGGCATGGCGTCGGCTCGTTCCGTGTGAAAGAAAAAAGAAATGTTATAACATAACATTTCCACGGGCAAGATCACGATGCGGCGTCCACCGCCCGCTGACATGTTCCTGTCACGTGGCTTGGGTAGAACTCCGGCGTGCATGGCGCACCCGGTTCCATCCGTCCGCGGCACGGCCGGCCAGTTCGGCTTGCCGGCCTTGTTGCCGATCGCGGGTGGATTCGCGGCGCGACGATGGTTGGCGAACCCACCGGCGTCGCGGTCATGCCCCGACCCACGTCTCCCTGGCTGCTACCGAATGGAAGAAACCTCGGCATGAAGGATGAGCACATTCTGCGTTCGTTCGATGACGCGCTGCGCAACCTGTCGACCACGGTTCGCGAGATGGGCAACCAGGTGTTGCAGATGGTCGAGGTCGCCGGACGCCGGTTCTGCGAGCGCGATGCAAGGCACGCCGACGAAGTCGTGCGCGCAGACCTCGCCGTGGACCGCCTGCAGGAGGAGGCGAACGCCGCGGTGCTCGAACTGCTGTCGCGCTACACGCCGGTGGCGGGGGATCTTCGCAGGGTGCTCGCCATGGAACACGTCGCCGCCAACCTGGAGCGCGCCGGCGACCATGCAAAGAACATCGCGAAGCGAACCATCGCCAGTTCCGGTGCCCCGGTCAGCGACAATGCCACCGAGTTGCTGGCGCGGCTGCATCGCGTGGTGGTCGATGCGCTGGGCGACGCGCTGCGTGCCCTGGAAGAGCGCGATCCCTCGCTTGCCGACCACGTGCGCAGGAACGACGACCAGGTGGACCGGATCTACGACGACCTGTTTCACACGGTGATCGCGGACCTGCGCAGTACGGAGGACCAGGCGCTTGGTGGCGTGCAGGCGCTGTTCGTCGGCAAGAGCCTGGAACGGATCGGCGATCACGCGACCAACATTGCCGAGGAGGTTCGCTTCCTGGCCAAGGGTGTATCGCCTTCCGCCACTCGCTCCTAGGGGCATGCACCGGGGCGGCCCTACCGGCCGGCACGGCCGCGGCATGCTGGCCTGTGTCCCGCAGGCCGGCTGCCTGTGCTTCGACAACATCGTCATCGATACCCAGGCCTACCGTGTCCGTCGCGGTGACCGCGAGATCCGCCTGGGCATGCGCGAGTACGAACTGCTGTGCTTCTTCCTGCGCCACCCATCGCAGGTATTCAGCCGCGCGCAGATCATCGAATCGGTCTGGCCACCGGGGAACGCGCTGAAGCCCCGCACGGTGGATTCCTACATCGTGCGCCTGCGTCGCGCATTGACCCGCGACGGTGATGCCGACCCCTTTCGTACCGTGCACGCGGTGGGCTATGCCCTCGGTTGAACCCGGACCGGAGACCCGGCGGGAGTCGCCTCCCGCCGAGGTTGCCGTGCGCTGCTCAGGCCGCCGCCCCCAGTGACCCTGCGCGCCGCTCCAGCAGCCGGCACAACGGGCTGTGCGGGCGGCGCGCCGACCGTTCCGTGGCCAGGGCCGTGGCCAGGGCGGCGTCCCCGGAGCGCAGCGCCGCTTCCACCAGGGTCAGGTTGAGGACGTCGCGCTGGGCATGGCTGCCGCCGAAGCGATGGGCATGCTCGCGCACCTGGCGCAGCAGGTCGATCGCGAGCCGGTAGTTGCCCTCGGCGAATGCCTGGATCGCCCGCACCACCGGGTGGCCGACGTCGCGGGTGAATGCCGCGTTGTCGTCCTCGCGCGTCATGGCCAGTTGCTGCGCCTCGATCACCTGCTCGATGGCCTCGGGCCGCTGGGCGCCGGCGAAGGCCATGGCCACGTGCATGTCGTTGAAGGCATAGTTGCCGGCGGTGGCCAGGGGCGCCCAGCCATCGGCCACCGTCTGCCAGCGATCGCCGACATCGACGCCGCGCAGGTGCAGTCTCCACAGCAGGCTGGCGGCGTCGACCATGTCGAGAACCACCGTCGACCGTTGGCCGTGAATCGGCCCGTCGAACAGCGACAACACCTCGTCCATCTCTCCCAGTTCCAGGTGGTACAGCGCCAGGTGCCACCAGTTGTGCACCTGGAAGAAGCTGTCCGCCGACCACGACGGGGCGTTGTCCCGCATCCAGGCAATGCCGTCCCGCGGCCGTCCGCCGATTTCCATCACGTGGGCGACGGCATGCTGACCCCAGCCATCCCGTTCATTGCGTTGCACCGCCTCGCGGCCATGGCGCTCGGCCAGGTCGAGTGCGCCGGTCTCCTCGAGGCCGAAGGCATACATGCCCAGCACCGCGTGGTAGCCGGGCATGCCGTCGTCCCAGGCGGGCAGGGCGCGCGCGATGCGGTCGCGCAGCATCCGCGAGTTGCCGGTGAAGAAGTCGACCTGGTGGCCGACCTGCAGGGCGAGGATGTCGCGGGGAAAGGCAATGGCGATGTCCTCGAGGACGCGGCCGGCGCGGTGCCAGTGTCCCTGCACCAGCTGTCCCACCGCCTCGACGTGTGCCTGCTCGCGGCGGTCGGCGGCCAGCCGGCTGGCCGTCTCGAGGCTGGCATTGGCGATGGCGATGTCGGCGGGCTCGGTACCCAGCAGGTGCAGGTAGGCGCGCAGCACGTGGGCCATGGTGAAGCCGGGTGCACGGGCAATGGCCTCGTCCACGCTGGCCACGGGGTCCTCGATGTAGCACTGCAGTTGGGCGAGGGCGCGGGCATAGTGGTCGATGCCGTCGCGGGTCGCGCCGGAGCAGGGCAGCGAGAGCTCGTCGCGGAAAGTCATGGTGGTTTCTCCTGGTGCGTTTGGTTCGGTGGCCGGGTGGAGACGGGGTAGAATGTCGACGCCCGGTTGTCCTGGATTCGGCGGCACGGCGGGTTCCGGGAACCGGTCTCGTGCCTGCGCCGGATCGAGACCACGCACTGTAGGCACAACCGGGTCGCCCGGGCATGCCCGAGACGCCGGAGGTGTTGACGCAAACGCCGGATCGGGTGCCGAACAACCTGGAAGAGAATCACCATGGATGCCTTGTCCAACGTGATGAGCACGGTGCGCCTGGCCAGCAGCGTGTTTCTCGATGCGCGGGTACGCGCGCCCTGGTGCATCG
Source organism: uncultured Gammaproteobacteria bacterium (assembly GCA_964350265.1). Lineage (GTDB taxonomy): Bacteria > Pseudomonadota > Gammaproteobacteria > Arenicellales > CAJQKF01 > BQJD01. The sequence continues at coordinate 8,897 of CAYGJZ010000114.1, forward strand.
CCGCGCGCATCGGCCCCGAGGACTGCGCCCCCTTCGGCGGCGTGCCGGCGCAGGTCATCGCCTATCACTACGTGGTTGCCGGCCAGCTCTACCTGGAACTGCCCGGCCACGAGCCGGTTCGGGTCGAGGCGGGGGAGATCGTGCTGCTGCCACGCAACGACGCCCACGTCCTGGGCAGCGCGCCCGGTCTTCGCCCCGCGGTGATCGACCACCTGGTGGAGCCGGCCGGCGATGACCGGCCCGCGGTGCTGCGATTCGGCGGCGATGGCGCGCAGACGCACATCATCTGCGGCTTCCTCGGCTGCGACGTGCCGAACAATCCGCTGATCGCCTCGCTGCCCGGATTGTTGCGGCAGGAAACCGGGAGCGAGCGCGGCGGCAACTGGTTCGGCGACACCTTCCAGCGCGCCGCCGGCGAGTTTGCCGCCGGCGGCATCGGCTCGGTCACGGTGCTGGCCAAGCTCGCCGAGCTGCTGTTCGTCGAGGCCGTGCGCCGATACATCGCCGGCTTGCCGCGGGAGCAGTCCGGCTGGCTGGCCGGCCTGCGCGATGCCCGTGTCGGCAAGGCGCTGGCACTGATGCACACGCGAACGGCCCACCCGTGGAATGCCGACGAGCTGGCGCGGGCAGTGGGGCTGTCCCGCTCGGCATTCGCCGAACGCTTCACCGCCCTGGTGGGCATGCCGCCGCTGCGCTACCTGGGTCACTGGCGCCTGCAGCTGGCGGCCGTGCGGCTGCGCGAATCCCCGCGCGCCATCGCCCAGGTCGCCTACGAGGTCGGCTACGAGTCCGA
>CAYGJZ010000115.1:0-6556 GCA_964350265.1 uncultured Gammaproteobacteria bacterium
ATGGCGGCGAGGCGGCCGGCGGATTCGAACAGCTTGGCGGTCTTGCGGGTGATGGTTTCCAGGTAGCGGGCCTCGTCGACGTCCGGGGAGTGGGCGTTGAGGAGCTGCATGACCTCGCCCTCGGCAATGCGGTTGGTGGTCTCGGCCATGACCTGCATCACCGCCATGCTGTCGGACTCGACCATCATCTCGAAGGCGCGGGAGTAGAGGAAATCGCCCACCAGCACGCTGGCCTCGTTGCCCCACACGGCGTTGGCGGTGGCATTGCCCCGGCGCAGGTCGGAACCGTCGACGACGTCGTCGTGGAGCAGGGTGGCGGTGTGGATGAACTCGATCACCGCGGCCAGGTTGACGGCCTTGTCGGTGTCGCCGTCCAGGGCGCGGGTGGCCAGCAGCAGGGTCACCGGGCGCAGCCGCTTGCCGCCGCTGTTGATGATGTAGGCGGCGAGACTGCGGATGAGGACGATGTCGGATTCCAGGCTGTCCTGGATGCGGCGGTTGACCGCGTGCATCTCGGCCTCGACCAGCCCGGTGGCGGTCTCGAGCTGGGCGCGCGGGTCCGGCGCCTGGCCGGCGGCGTCATGGGTTCGGGAAGGGGTGGGCACCGCTGGGTTCATCTGGAGCGAAAGGGATTGTTCTACGGGGAAACGTCTGGAAAATGCGTATTATACGGATTCGCTACCCGGTGTCCGCATTGTCGCGCCGCCGGTCGGCGCGAAGGCTGAAAACGTTGACTGGGCGGGCCTGAATCTCTACAATCGCGCGGTTTTACGAATCGGCCCGAAAGGGCGTTAGCGGAGTAGCGCAATGTTTGCGGTAGTTGAAACCGGCGGCAAGCAATACAAGGTGGCGGTGGGCGACCGTCTGAAGGTCGAGAAACTGCTCGCCGAAGAGGGCGAGGCGATTTCCCTGGACCGCGTGCTGATGGTCGCCGATGGCGAGAACGTGTCCGTGGGCAACCCGGTCCTCGACGGCCGCTCGGTGGCCGCCAAGGTGGTTCGCCAGGGGCGCGCCGACAAGATCCGGGTGTTCAAGATGAAGCGCCGCAAGGGCTATCGTCGCACCCAGGGCCATCGCCAGGCCTTCACCGAGCTGGAAATCACCAGCATCGGCTGAGCCCCGGCGCGGCCGCGGGCCGACCGGGACAACGTTACGGATACCTACGCCAGGAGAACCCAACCATGGCTCACAAAAAGGCAGGCGGCAGTTCACGCAACGGCCGCGATTCAGAATCCAAGCGCCTCGGCGTGAAGCGCTACGGCGGCCAGCAGGTGGTGGCCGGCAACATCATCGTGCGCCAGCGTGGCAGCACCTTTCACCCCGGCGTGAACGTCGGCATGGGCCGGGATTTCACCCTGTTCGCCCTGACCGACGGCGCGGTGAAGTTCGAGCAGAAGGGCCCGCAACGGCGCAAGACCGTGAGCGTGGTCGCCTGACGGAACACGACATTCCGCCGAGAAACCCCGCTCACGAGGCGGGGTTTTTTCGTTGGGGCGCCGGCTTTTTCGGGGCCGGGCGGAACAAACGGGCATCAGCATGAAATTCGTCGACGAAGCGGTCATCTCGGTCCACGCGGGTAACGGCGGCCATGGCTGCCTGAGCTTCCTGCGCGAGAAGTTCCGCCCCATGGGCGGCCCGGACGGTGGTGACGGCGGCCGTGGCGGCGACGTGGTGCTGGCGCCGGACAAGGGGCTGAACACGCTGGCGGACTTCCGCTTCACGCGCAAGTTCAAGGCGGCCAACGGCACCCCGGGCGCGGGCCGCAACCGGGCCGGCGCCCAGGGCGAGGACCGCGTCATCCCGATGCCCGCGGGCACCGTGGTGTGGGATGCCGACACCGGCGAGCGCATCGTCGACCTGTCCACGTTGAAAGAACCCTTCGTCATCGCCCGTGGCGGGCGTGGCGGGGCCGGCAATGCCCGCTTCAAGAGCAGCACCAACCAGGCGCCGCGGCTGGCCAAGCCCGGCCGGCCGGGGGAGGAGCGCCGGCTGCGCCTGGAACTGCGCGTGCTGGCCGACGTCGGTCTGCTGGGAACGCCCAATGCGGGCAAGTCCACCCTGCTGCGCGCGGTGTCCAATGCCCGGCCGCGGGTGGCGGACTATCCTTTCACCACGTTGCATCCGGAGCTCGGCGTGGTCGACACCGGTGCCGGCTCGGGCTTCGTCATGGCCGATATCCCGGGCCTGATCGAGGGCGCCGCCGCCGGCGCCGGCCTCGGCATCCGTTTTCTCAAGCACCTGCGACGCACCCGGTTGCTGCTGCACGTGGTGGACGTGTCCGGGTTCGACCCGGAAAGCGAGCCGGTGGCGGCGGTGCGCGCCATCGAGGGAGAGCTGGCCGCCTTCGGCCACGGCCTCGACGAGCTGCCCCGCTGGCTGGTGCTGAACAAGATCGATGCCCTCGATGCCGACGCGGTGGCGTCGGTCCGCGCTGCACTGGTCGAGGCCCTTGGGTGGACCGGCCCGGTGTACGCGATCTCGGCGATCAAGGGCGACGGCTGCCCGCCGCTGGTGCACGAGGTGCGGCGCTGGCTGGACGAGAACCCGTGAGCAGCGACGACGCATCGCGCAACGGGCGCCCCCGGCGCTGGGTGGTGAAGGTTGGCAGTGCGCTGCTGACCAGCCGCCGCGACGGCCTGAACCAGGCCACCATCGAGCGGCTGGCGAAGATGATCAGCGAGGTGCGGTCGCTGGGCGTGGAGGTGGTGCTGGTGTCCTCCGGGGCCATTGCCGAGGGCATGCAGCGGCTCGGCTGGACCACCCGGCCGCACGAGATCTACAAGCTGCAGGCCGCCGCCGCGGTGGGGCAGATGGGCCTGGTGCAGGCCTACGAGGCGGCCTTCATGGCCCATGGCCTGCGCACCGCCCAGGTGCTGCTGACCAGCGATGACCTCGGCCACCGGCGCCGCTACCTGAATGCCCGCAGCACGCTGTCGGCGCTGCTCGCGCTGGGCGTGGTGCCCATCGTCAACGAGAACGACACGGTGGTCACCGAGGAGATCCAGTTCGGCGACAACGACACCCTGGCGGCACTGGTGGCCAACCTGGTGGAGGCCGAGTACATGGTGCTGTTCACCGACCGCGACGGGCTCTACGACCGCAACCCCGCGCAGCATGCCGACGCCCGCCTGATCCCGGTGGCCGATGCCGGCGACCGCAGCCTGGAAGCCATTGCCGGGCCGGGCGGGGAGCTGGGACGCGGCGGCATGCTGACCAAGGTGCGCGCGGCGGAGAAGGCGGCGCGCTCGGGCACGCGCACGGTGATCGCCTCGGGCGAACGCGACGACGTGCTGCGCGCCCTTCACGAGGGCACCGTGGCGGGCACGTTGTTCCGCCCGGCCAGCGGCCGGCTGGCGGCACGCAAGCAGTGGCTGGCGGGGCAGATGCGGGTCAGCGGCCGGGTCTACCTGGACGACGGCGCGGTGCGGGTGCTGCGTCGTGCCGGCCGCAGCCTGCTGCCGGTGGGCGTGACCCGGGTGGAGGGCAGCTTCGACCGCGGCGCGCTGGTGGCCTGCTGCGACGGCGGCGGCGCCGAGGTGGCGCGCGGGCTGATCAACTACGATTCCACCGAGGCGACGCGCATTGCCGGGATTTCCAGCGATCGCATCGAGACGGTGCTCGGCTACATCGACGAGCCGGAGCTCATTCACCGCGACAACATGGTGGTCCTGTAGGCCCAAGGATTCCGTGAGGGGGGCGTCGCCCGGCCAGGCTCGTGGCCGCGGGCCGGACACGAAAAAACCCCGGCGGGATCTCCCCCGGCGGGGTTTTTGTTCTCCCTCGTCGGCGCGCTGCGCCCCTGGACAGGCCAGGCGCCGGCCGGTGGCCGGCGGGAGAGGGATCAGGCGGCGCTGAGTGCCCTCAGGCGGGCATTCAGGCGGCTCTTCAGCCGGGACGCCTTGTTGCGACTTTCCAGGTTGCGGCGCGCGGCGCGGTCCAACAGGGAAGTGGCAGTGCGATATACTTCCGCCGCCTTGTCCTTGTCGCCGGCTTCCACCAGCTTCAGGAACTTCTTGATCTGGGTACGCATTGCCGAGCGCTGCGACATGTTGCGCTCGCGGTGAATCAGGTTCTGTCGGGCGCGTTTGCGCGCCTGGGGTGAATTAGCCAAGTCGAACTCCCGGGGACATCGAACGTTGCAGGTTCAAAACCGCGCGAATTTGCCAGAAAACCGCTGCCCAGTCAATCGTTGGCGGCATTCCCGTCACGCCCCCTAAAGAAGGCCCGCTACCGCCGCCCATGTCCCGCAAGTTGCTGAAGTCCACCTCGGTGGTCGGTTCGATGACGCTGGTCTCGCGTATTTCCGGGCTGGTGCGCGACATGGCCTTCGCCCAGTTCGTCGGCGCCGGGGTAGTGGCCGATGCCTTCTTCGTCGCCTTCCGCGTGCCCAACTTCCTGCGCAGGATCTTTGGCGAGGGCGCCTTCACGGTGGCCTTCGTGCCGGTGTTCTCGGCGGTGCGCGAGGAGCACCCGGACAGCGCGCGCGCCTTTCTCGACCTGGTGGCCGGGCGCCTCGGCGCGGTGCTGGTGCTGCTGAGCGCCCTTGGCGTGCTGTGCGCGCCGCAGATCGTCTGGCTGCTGGCGCCGGGCTTCGCCGACGACCCGGACAAGTTTGCCGCCACCGTCGATACCCTGCGCCTGGTGTTTCCCTACCTGTTCTTCATCTCGCTGGTGGCCATGTCGGCGGGCATCCTGAACACCTGCGGGCGTTTCGCCGCCGCCGCCATCACGCCGATCTTCCTCAACATCGCGTTGATCGCGGCGGTATTCCTGCTCATCCCGGTGCTGGACAACGACGCCGTTGCCCTGGGCATCGGCGTCATCGTCGCCGGCTTCGCCCAGTTGCTGTTCCAGTGGCCGCACCTGGCCCGGGAGGGCATGCTGCCGCGTCCCCGGCTGCGGACGGACGATGCCGCCGCGCGGCAGGCCACGGGGCGGGTCTTCCGGCTGATGCTGCCGGCCATCTTCGGCTCCTCCATCGCCCAGATCAACATTCTCGTCAACACGCTGCTGGCCTCCTTCCTGGTCACCGGCAGCGTGTCGTGGCTGTACTACTCCGACCGCCTGATGGAGTTTCCCCTCGGCGTGTTCGGTATTGCCCTGGCCACCGCCATCCTGCCCGGGCTGTCGCGCTCCTTCGCCGCCACCGACGGCGAGGGCTTCAACCGCACCTTGAACGTGGCCTTGAAGTGGGTGGTGGTGATCAGCCTGCCCGCCGCCGCCGCGCTGGCGGTGCTGGCGGTGCCGCTGCTGTCCACCATGTTCCAGTACCGCGAGTTCAATGCCAACGACGTGGTGATGTCGGCGGCCGCCCTGCGCGCCTATGCCGCGGGCCTGGTGGCGCTGGTCTTCGTCAAGGTGCTGGCGCCGGGGTTCTTTGCCCGCCAGGACACCGCCACCCCGGTGAAGATCGGCGTGGTGGCCATGCTGGTGAACGTGGTGGTGGCGGCCGCGCTGGTGCTGCCGCTGGCCCATGTCGGCCTCGCCCTGGCCACCAGCGTGGCGGCAGCGGTGAATGCCCTGCTGCTCGGCGCCCGGCTGCATCGCGAGGGCGTGCTGCGCATCGATCCCGCGCTGGCGCCGCTGGCGGTACGGGTGGTGGTGGCCACCGCGACCATGTCGGCGCTATTGCTGGTGCTGGTCGGTGAACATGCCGACTGGCTGTCCGCAGGCGTGCTCGAGCGGGTGGGTCGATTGGTAATTTGTGTCGTCTCTGGTTTAATTGCCTACGGCGTCGCGCTGCTGGTAGCCGGCGTTCGTCCCAGACACCTGGCCATAGACGATGCCTGAAGAGCAACTCGACATCCTGGAAGTGGCACGCATCGGCCGTCCGGGTGACACCCAGCTGTTCACCCTGCCGGAGGCGCGTGCCCTGTTGCCGCTGGTCAGCCGCATGACGGCCTCGGCGGTGGCGGAGCTGGCGCCGCAACAGCGCCGGCTGCGCCGCATGCTGGCCTGCGACCCGCGCCTGGGGCCCATCGAGCAGGCCTACGAGCAGGTGGTGCGTCGCTGGATCGGCAAGGTGGAGCGGCTCGGTCTTCAGGCCAGCGGGCTGTGGTGGGTGAGCTTCGACATCGGCGAAGGCTATGTCTGCTGGCGCTACCCGGAACTGCGGCTGGAGTACTACCGCGGCTACGGCGACCGTCCGGAGGACCGCCGCAAGATCAGCGAGGTCTGCGAGCAGTACCGGCCGGACTGGATCTACTGACGCCGAAGCGGAATCCCATGCGCACTTTTTTTCTCGATGGCCGCGCCGCCGACGCGCCGGCAGCGGTCGCCATCGGCAACTTCGACGGCGTGCACCGCGGTCACCAGCAGGTCGTCGCGCGACTGCTGGAGGTGGCCGCGGAAGCCGGCGCGGTGCCGTCGGTGATGACCTTTGAACCCTATCCCCGCGAGTACTTCCAGGGTCACGATGCGCCGCCACGCCTGACCGGTCTGCGTCACAAGCTCGCGCTCCTTCGCGAGGCCGGGGTGGCGCGGGTCTACTGCCCGCGCTTCGATCGCCGCCTCGCCGCCACCTCCGCCGAGGACTTCGTCGACGACATGCTCATCG
>CAYGJZ010000115.1:6656-9645 GCA_964350265.1 uncultured Gammaproteobacteria bacterium
CGCACCATCGGCTTTCCCACCGCCAACCTGTTGCCGGTGCGCGATGCCTTCCCGCTGTCCGGGGTGTTCGTGGTCTCGATGCGCGACGGCGACGGCGAGATCGGCGTGGGCGTGGCCAATGTCGGTCGGCGTCCCACCGTGGCCGGTCTTCGCCTGCGGGTGGAAACCCACCTGCTCGACTATGGTGGCGATCTTTACGGCCGCCTGGTCGAGGTGACCTTCCTGCACCGGGTGCGCGGCGAGCAGCGCTTCGACAGTTTCGACGCACTGAAAGTGCAGATCGGCCGCGACATCGACAGCGCCCGCGCCTGGCTGGCCGGGTCGGCCGCCGGGGGTGGACATGGCTAGTCGTCGCACCGCCTTCACCGTCTTCCCGCTGCTGGCCCTGCTGGTGGTGGTGCTCGACCAGGGCATCAAGCTGCTGGTGCTGCGCCACCTCGCGCTGCACGAGCCCGTGCCGCTGACCGGCTTTTTGAACCTGACGCTGGTCTACAACCGCGGCGCCGCCTTCGGCTTTCTCAACCAGCAGTCCGGCTGGCAACTGGTCATGTTCGCCGCCATCGCCGTGTTCGTGGTGGCCTACGTGGCCCACCACATCTACAGCGAGGCCTGGCGCAGTCCGGCCACCGTGGTGGCCTACGGCCTTCTTGCCGGCGGCGCCATCGGCAACCTGGTGGATCGCCTGCGCCTGGGCTACGTGGTCGACTACATTGATTTCTACCTCGGTGAGTGGCACTTTTGGGTATTCAACCTCGCCGACTGCGCGCTCACCGTCGGGGTGACCGCGCTGCTCGGCCTGGCCTTGCACGAGTACCGCGCCTGGCGGCGCGCCGCGGGCACGGGCAACGGGTCCATGCACGATGATTGAAGCGGGCGATACCGTCGCCGTGCACTACGCGCTGGCGCTGGACGACGGACAGGAGATCGAGTCCACCTTCGACGAGTCGCCGAGGGTGTTCACCTTTGCCGACGGCGAGATGCCCCCTGCCATGGAGCAGCGTCTCGGCGACTTGTCGGTGGGCGAGGAGACGGCCTTCGTGATCGCCGCGGAAGAACATGCCTTCGGCGCCCACGACCCGTCCAACCGTCACCACCTGGAGCGCGCCGCCTTCGACGCGGACCACTGCCGCCCCGGTGCACTGGTGGAATTCGAGCTGCCCAGCGGCGACACCGTGGCCGGGCGCATCGAGTCGGTGGACGAATCCGGGGTACTGGTGGACTTCAACCATCCGCTGGCGGGGCGCAACGTGCACTGCCGCCTGCAACTGGTCAGCGTGGAACAACACGGAACGAGCACATGAGAGTCATCCTCGCCAACCCGCGCGGCTTCTGCGCCGGCGTTGATCGCGCCATCGAGATCGTCGAGCGCGCCATCGAGAAATTCGGCGCGCCCATCTACGTGCGCCACGAGGTGGTGCACAACCGCTTCGTGGTCAGCCAGTTGCGCGACAAGGGCGCCGTGTTCGTCGACGAACTCGACGAGGTGCCGCCGGACTCGGTGGTCATCTTCAGTGCCCACGGCGTCTCCCGGGTGGTGCGCACCGATGCCGAGATGGCCGAGCTGAAGGTGCTCGACGCCACCTGCCCGCTGGTCACCAAGGTGCACCGCGAGGTGGCCCGCTACCGCGAGGACGGGGTCGAGGTCATTCTCATCGGCCATGCCGGCCATCCCGAGGTGGAAGGCACCATGGGCCAGGCGGATGGCGGCATGTACCTGGTCGAGCGACCGGAGGATGTCGACCGCATCCACCCGGTGGATGCCGACAACCTCGCCTACGTTACCCAGACCACGCTGTCGGTGGACGACACCCGCATCATCATCGAGGCATTGAAGAAGCGCTTCCCCAACATTCACGGACCGCGCAAGAACGACATCTGCTATGCCACGCAGAACCGCCAGGACGCGGTCAAGGCGCTGTCGAAGATCTGCGACGTGGTGCTGGTGGTGGGTTCGCCGAACAGTTCCAACTCCAACCGGCTGCGCGAGCTCGCCGAGCAGCGCGGCGTGCCCGGCTTCCTCATCGACGGCGCCACCGAGATCGACCGCGCCTGGATCGAGGGCAGGGACGTGGTCGGCGTCACCGCCGGCGCCTCGGCGCCGGAAAACCTCGTCCAGGAAGTGGTGCAGCAACTGGTGGACTGGGGCGCCACCTCGGTGGAGGACAGCCGCACCCGCACCGAGAACGTCTCCTTTGCCCTGCCGCTGGAACTGCGGGCCTGAGCAGGGAAGGACGTCCACGGGTGTCGACAAATATGTGAATAAGAATTATTCTTTTTCGAAAACCGGGCGGGTGCCTGCTGGACGCGGTTTTCGGGAAGGTCTATAATCCTCGTCGTTTTCCATTGTTTAACAGGTACTTACCGTCCAAAGTTCTTACCGCTGCCAAGCTACCTTGGCAACGACCAACATCCGACGGAAACCGAACATGGCCAACGACCCGCAGCAAAATCAATTGGTTGACACTGACGAAGACGCCGCCAGGCGTCGCCGCGTCAGCGACATGCTGCGTGCCCGCGGTGTCTCGCCCACCAGCCAGCGCGTCGCCATCGGCCTGCAGATGCTGCTGGAACCCGTGCACCTGAGCGCCGAGGACGTGGCCGGGCGGGTGTCGCGCATGGACGGCAACGTTTCCCGCGCCACGGTGTACAATACGCTGCGCTGTTTCGTCGATCACGGGCTCGTGCGATTGGTCAACGTCGGCACCGACCGGGTCTTCTACGACTCCAACACCGTGCCGCATCACCACTTCTACGACCCCGCCAGCGGCGAGCTGACCGATATCGACAGCCAGGGCGTGCACATCGTCGGCCTGCCCGAACTGCCAAGCGGCAGCGACATGGACTCGGTGGAACTGGTCATCCGCGTCAAGCCCGCCCGATCCTGACCCCGCGCCCGCGGGTCCCCACACCATGCCGGTGTAGCTCAGCTGGCAGAGCAACTGATTCGTAATCAGTAGGTCGGAGGTTCAAGTCCTCTCACCGGCACCAT
>CAYGJZ010000116.1:0-9247 GCA_964350265.1 uncultured Gammaproteobacteria bacterium
AGGACGCCGGCCTCTCACGTCGGTAACAGGGGTTCGAGTCCCCTAGGGAGCGCCACTTCCCCTCGCATTCACGTTCCGCGCGACCGACCCGGCGGCCATACCCTCGCACCGGCCCGGTTGCCGGCTGTCCTGGAGTTTCCATGTCCCGCGGTCGCCTGCTGCTGACCCTCGGCGTCGTCGTCGCTGTGGCGCCGCTGACCATCGACATGTACCTGCCTGCCTTTCCGGCCCTGCAGGCGGCCTTCGGCAGCGACGAGGCGGCGGTACAACTGACGCTGTCGTTCTACTTCCTCGGCATGACCGTCGGCCAGGTCATCTACGGGCCGGTATCCGATCGAATCGGGCGGTTGAAACCGTTGGTCTTCGGCATGTCCCTGTACTTTCTCGCCTCGGTTGCCTGCATCTTCGCGCCGAGCATCGAGACGCTCACGGCCACCCGCATGCTGCAGGCGCTGGGCGGCTGCGCCGGCGTGGTCATCACCCGGGCCATCGCCCGCGACCTGTTCGAGCCGCAGGAAATGGCCCGGGTGCTGTCGACCTTGATCATGATCATCGGCGTGGCGCCGATCCTCGCGCCCATGCTCGGCGCCTGGCTGCTGGTGCATTTCGGCTGGCAGGCCATCTTCGCCTTCCTCGCTGTCTATGCCCTCGCCTGCCTGGCGGCCATTCGCCTCGGCCTGGCCGAAAGCTGGACGCCGCCGGCGAACCCGCCGGGCCTGGCCGACGTGCTGGCCAGCTACGCCCGCCTGCTGCGCCACCGCCGCTTCATGGGCTATGCCCTGGCCGGCAGCATGGCCCAGGCCGGCATGTTCGGCTACATCGCCACCTCGTCCTTCGTCTTCATCGACGTCTACGGGGTATCGCCGCAGGGCTTCGGCATGATTTTCGGCGTGGTCGCCTTCGGCCTGATCAGCGCCTCGCAGGTCAATGCCAGGCTGCTCAAGCGCTACCGTTCGGAGGTGGTGCTGCGACGCGCCATTGCCAGCAACCTGTTCTTCGGCGGGGTACTGCTGGTCATGGTGCTGAGCGACACCGGCGGCCTGTGGGGCGTTGCCGTGCCCCTGTTCCTGGCCATCTCCTCCCTCGGCTTCAGCTTCCCCAACTCCACCGCCGCCGCCATGGCGCCCTTCGGCGACCGCGCGGGCATGGCCTCGGCCATGCTGGGGACGCTGCAATTCGGCATTGCCGGCGTGGTCAGCTACCTGGTCGGGCACGTGCACGACGGCACCGCGCTGCCGCTGGCCCTGGCCATCTCCGGCTGCGGCGCCTGCGCCTGGCTGCTGCTGCGCCTGCTGGTGCGCCCGGCATCGACCTGATCGCGGCCGGGTTGACCCAGCGCCGCGAGGTCAGCCGCCGAACATCTTGCGCAGGTTGGCGAAGCCGGCTTCGTAGATGCCTTCGACGACCTTCATGGCATCGCCTTCGGGGATGCCGTCGGCGTCGAAGTGACCCGACCAGGTGACCTTGCAGCCACCCTCGCCGTCGTCCTCCAGGCGCAGCGTCGCCGAGTAGTCCTTCACCGGCAACGGCGAGTCGACGATGGCATAGCTGTAGCTGTACTGGTCGTCGCTCATCTTCTCCAGCCGCTCGACGATTTCACCGCCGCCGGCCAGGTGCAGGCGACGCACGCTGCCGCCCTGCTCCAGCTCGCTGCGCTGCACCGCCGGATGCCACTGCGGCAGGGCGTTGAAGCCGCCGATCAACTCCCACAACTTTTCCGCGGTCACCGGGTAGCGACCGGATACACTGACTTCGGTCATCGTAGAACCTCCATTCCGTTCAGCATGGGCTCGGGTATCATACCGCTGCCGGTCGCCGGTGGCCCGCTGGCCCCGCCCCCGTGTTAAACTTTTACTTGAACATACATAAGGAACGTACTGTCACACATGGCGAATAAACCTTTTCTCGCCTCGCAGTACCTGCTCGCCACCCTCAAGGAAACCCCGTCGGACGCGGAAATCGTCAGCCACCAGCTGATGTTGCGTGCCGGGTTGATCCGCCGGGTGGCCGCCGGTGTCTACAACTGGTTGCCCGTGGGGCACCGGGTGCTGTCCCGGGTGCAGGCCATCATCCGCGAGGAAATGAATGCCGCCGGCGCCCAGGAAGTCCTGATGCCCGCGGTGCAGCCGGCCGAACTGTGGCAGAAGTCGGGCCGTTGGAAGGACTACGGGCCGGAGTTGCTGCGCCTGTCGGATCGCCACCAGCGCGAATTCTGCTTTGGTCCCACCCACGAGGAAGTGGTGACCATGATTGCCCGCAACGAGCTGCGCAGCTACCGCCAGTTGCCGCAGACCCTGTACCAGGTGCAGACCAAGTTCCGCGACGAGATCCGGCCCCGCTTCGGTGTCATGCGCGCGCGGGAGTTCATCATGAAGGATGCCTATTCCTTCGACATCGACCAGGCCGGGCTGGATCGCGCCTACGAGGTGATGCGCCAGGCCTACGTGCGCATCTTCGAGCGCCTTGGCCTCGATGCCCGCGCGGTGGCGGCCGACTCCGGCTCCATCGGCGGCAGTGTCTCCCACGAGTTCCACGTGCTGGCGGATTCCGGCGAAGACGGCATCGCGCTGTGCGACGAGGCGAACTTCGCGGCCAACGTGGAGACCATCGCCCTCGATCCGCCCGCCGGCGAAAGGCCGGCGCCCGGCGAGACGATGAGCGAGGTCGACACGCCGGACCAGCACACCATCGAGGCATTGTGCGCCTTCCTCGACGTGCCCGCGGAGAAGACCGTGAAGACCCTGGTGCTGGAAGGCGAGGAACAGCCACTGGTGCTGTTGCTGCGCGGCGACCGCGAGCTCAACGCGGTCAAGGCCGAGGCACTGCCCGGGGTGGTCAAGCCGATTCGCATGGCCGACGCCGCCACCGTGGCCTCGCTGTTCGGTGCCTCACCGGGCTCCATTGGCCCGGTGAACGCCCCGGTGCCGGTGATTGCCGATGCCGAGGTGGCGCTGATGGCGGACTTCGTCTGCGGCGCCAACCGCGATGGCAAGCACCTGGTCGGCGTGAACTTCGGACGCGACCTGCCCGAGCCCAGCTTCGTCGACCTGCGCAAGGCGGTGGCCGGCGATCCGTGCCCGCAGGCGCCGGACAAGCCGATCAGCGTGCGCCGCGGCATCGAGGTCGGCCATATCTTCCAGCTCGGCACCAAGTACAGCGAACCGCTGGAGGCAACCTGCCTGGACGAGGCCGGTCGCGCGCAGGTGCTGCGCATGGGCTGCTACGGCATCGGCGTCACCCGGGTGGTGGCGGCGGCCATCGAGCAGCACAACGATGAAAACGGTATCATCTGGCCGGAGTCCATCGCGCCCTTCGACGTCGTCATCGTGCCCATCGGCTACCAGAAGTCCGACGACGTCAGGCGGGTGAGCGACGAACTGGCGGCGAAACTGGCCGAGGCCGGCTTCGACGTGCTGCTCGACGACCGCAATGAACGGCCGGGCGTGATGTTCGCGGAGATGGACCTGGTCGGCATACCGCACCGCTTCGTGGTCGGCGATCGCGGCCTGAAGGGCGGCACCATCGAGTACCGCCATCGCCGCCAGGGCGAGAACCACGATGTTGCCGTGGCCGAGGCCGCGGCCATGGTGACGCGACCGGGCTGACCCGGCGCGCCCGGGACCGGCCACCAAGTCCTCGGGAAGATACGTTGACGACCCTGGGGAGGGACGCTTGAACGACGCACGTCGAAAATGGCTGTGGACCGTATCCGCCGGCGCCCTTGCGCTGGCGGCACGGCCGGTGATGGCCGTCGATGCGTTGTCCATCGCCCTCTACCAGTCGGCCCGCGACGCCGACAGCTTCGACTCCCGCGACGAAGCCTACCGCTGGCTGGAACGCATGTCGAAGCGACTGCGCTTCCAGGTGCGCAATCCCTTCTACCGCTGCGAACTGCTGCGGCTGATCCACCGCGAGTCCACCCGCGCCGGCATCGCGCCGGAACTGGTGATGGGGGTGATCCAGATCGAAAGCTCGTTCAACCGCTACGCGGTGTCCGATCGCGGCGCGCGTGGCCTGATGCAGTTGATGCCGTTCTGGATCAAGGAAATCGGTCATCCGGACGACGACCTGTTCAATCCCGCCACCAACCTGCGCTACGGATGCCGCGTGCTCGCCGACTACCTCGACCAGTCCAGCGGCAACATCGACCTGGCGCTGGGCATGTACCACGGTTCGGCCACCCAGCACCAGTACGCCAGCCGGGTGCGCCACGCCATGCGGTCGTTCATGGTGGGCTAGGCGCCCGGCCCCGCGTGGGGCGTCCTAGCGCCGGATCGAGAACCCCTCCGGCACCTCCGTTTCCACCGGGGCGCTGTCCACCGCGTCCACCCGCGCCGCCGCCGGACCTTTCTGCAGCCAGGCCTTCAACTGGTCGAGCAGCCGCTCGTCGCCGCAGGCGACCACCTCGACCCGGCCGTCGGCCAGGTTGCGGCACCATCCGCTGAGCCCGAGCTGGCTAGCCACGTCCACCGTGGACTGGCGGAAGAACACCCCCTGTACCCGCCCGGATACCGAGAACCGTCGACAGATCAAGGCAGGTGCACCTGTGCGCGCAGCCCGGCCACCAGCTCCGGCCCGCTGCCGCCGGGCGCCACGTCGATCTGCCAGGACGTGGCATCACCGGCCAGGTAGCGCAGCGCCACGATGCTGCCCGGCCAACGCTCGCCACCGACGCTGACGTCCACCGCGTCGCCGAGAGACAGTCCCTGCCGTTGTCCGGCAGCCAGCTCCGCCCGCACCACCAGCGCACCACGCTCGGCGACGGTGGCCACCAACGGCGATTCCACCGCCGCGTTCAGGTAGGCGCCGGGCGCGGCGGCGAGATCCAGCACGACACCGTCGAAGGCGGCGTCGACGCGGGCCAGCGAGAGTTGCGCCTGCGCCGTGGACTGCGCGGTCTCCGCCTCGGAATGCGCTGCCAGTGCCCGTTCCCGGACCAGCATCGCCGTGTCCAGCTCCAGTTGCGACAGTGATCCCTCGTCGTAGAGCACCTCGTGGCGTTCCAGGCTGGCCAATGCCTCGTCCCGTTCGCGGGCGGTCAATGCCAGCTGCCGCTGTGCATGCCGGGCGCGTTGTTCATACAGCGCCAGGGAGAGCGAGAACAGGTTGTCCCCGGCCTGGAAGTGGCTGCCCGGGGCCTTCATCCCCAGCGCCAGCACGCCGCTGACCCCGGCACGCAGTTCCACCACGTGGGCAAAGTCCACCCGGCCACCGACGCTGGACTCCTGCGCCATCGCCTGGGGCGGCGCCAGGAGCACGATGGCCAAGCCGGCCAGGAAACGACAGCACGCATTCATTGGGAGGACTCCATCAACGGTACGGTGATCGGAAGGCCGCGCAGGGCGTCCAGGTTGGCCCAGTGGATGGCGCGTCGGTAGGCCACCTCGCGGGTTCGCCAGTGCGCCTCCGCCTGGCGCGCCTGCGAATCGCCGAGATCGGTGCGGGTTTCCAGTTGGTACAGGGTGCGACTGCGATCCAGGTAGCGGTCGCGGTAGTCTTCCTCGACCCGCGCAGCGGCAACCTCCAGCGCCAGTTCCTCGAGACCGAGGACCAGGTCGAGCACTTCGTCGCGCAACGCGAACTCCAGCGCACGCCGTTCCGCCTGCAGGCGGTAGCGGGCGGTGGCGGCCTCGGCGGCAAGGGCATCACGGATCGGCGTTGCGCCCAGCGGCACCAGCAGTTGCAACGAGGCCAGGTACTCGTCGCGGTTGCCGGTTTCCTGGCTCCACTCGGTGGCCTCCAGGCGGGCCGAAAGAAGCGGCCGATGCGACTGGCGATGCCGTTCCACGGTTCGCGACGCGGCCTGGATCTTGAGGTCGTAGGCGGCCAGCAGCGGATGCGCCTCGAGGGTCTCGGCGAGGATCGCGTCGTAGTCCGGCGCCGGGCGCTCGAAGTCGTCGAGCGCAGGTGCGGCCACGTTGTTGACCAGTTCACCGGGCCGCCCCATGGCCAGCGCCAGCGCGCTGCGTGCCCGGCGCCTCTGGTTGGCGGCGCGCTCGCGTTCGACCAGCAGCCGACGGTATTCGCTCTCCAGGGCCAGTTCGTCGATCTCCGAGAACTCGCCGAACTTTTCCCGCCGGTCCCGCACCCGGTCATAGCGCAGGTAGGCCAGCGTCATGTCCTCGTCGTCGACGAAGTAGCGCAGGTCCGCCAGGTGCACATCGAAGAAGCGACGCAGGATCTCGATTCGGTGACGACTGGCGCGGTAGTCCTGCACGGCGTCGGCACCGGCGATGCGATAGCCGGCGGCCTCGCGGTCCGCGCTGCTGGCACCGAAGTCGGTCAGCAGGCGGGTCAGGTAGAGACTGGCACGGCTGTCATCGTCGAACCTGGTTTCCTGCGTGCGCACCTTGTCGGCGGTGCGCGCGTCGAGATCGAGCCAGGCCTGCCAGCGCATGGTGTCCTCGATACGGCCCAGCTCGTCGCGCGCCGTCATGCCGGCGACACGGGACTCTTCCAGGGCGGGATGATCGTCGCGGGCCAGGACCAGGGCATCGGCCAGGGTCATCGGGTCGGGCAACGGCGCGACCTCGGCCGGCGCCGGCAGCGAGACGACGAGCAGGACGAACAGGCCGCAGCAGTGACGCAGAAACATGACCTTGCGGCTACGAGGACAGGCGCGCGCGCTTGAAGTTGTTGAAACGCTCGGTGCGGTAGTGACCGTCGATGACGTACTCGGCCAGCAACAGGAACTCGTCGACGTTCTTCACCGCGCCGGTGTAGCGCGCCATGACCTCTCCGTCGGCATCGAAGAACACGAACACCGGGGTCGCGCGCACGCGGTTGTACTTCAGCGCGAAGTCCTTCTCGAGCATCTCCTCGCCGTCAAAGGCGATCACCGGCGTACCACCCTCGGTATTCAGGCTGACGATGCGAAAATGCTCGCGGTAGCGATCCTGGACCCGGGCCCGGTTGAGCACCGTTTCCTTCATGCGCATGCACCAGGGGCAGTCGTCGGTTTCGAACATCACCAGCAACCCGACCTTGCCCTCGTCGCGGACAGCCTCGGCCTCCTCGGCAAGATCGCCGAAGGTCTCGTCGAAGAAGGCCGACGGATCACGCAGTTCTTCCGCCGCCACGGTGACGGAAACACACCACAACAGCAACGCCAGCAGGCGTGGCGCACAACGGGTAGCACTCATTTGCAGACCTCCTGTTCATGTCCCGGGACGGTTGCCCGGGTTGATCGTTGGACCGCCCGGGCCTAGCTGGTCATCAGCGAGGTCTGGGCATGATCCAGGCTTGCCGCGTAGCGGGCTCCGACCAGGATCACCAACCACGAAATGTAGATCCAGATCAGGAAAATGGGAATCACCGCGAGGGCGCCGTAGATCACTTCGAAACTGTCATAGGCCGAGACGTACCAGGTAAAGCCGATCTTGGCCACCTCGAACAAGAGCGCCGCGATCAGCGCGCCGACCAGGGAGTGCGAGAAGCGCGTGCGGTAGTTCGGCCCCAGATAGTACATCACCACGAAGGCCGCCGTTTCCAACAGGAAGGGCAGCACCGGGATGACCGGCTCGAGCAGGCCCCAGCTCAGACCGAGCGTATCGCGCAGGGCCCGGGACAGCAGGTAGGAGGAAATGCTCAGGCTGCCGATGATCATGATCGGCCCGAGGGTCAGCAGCGTCCAGTAGACCATGATGCGGTGGCCGGTGGAACGGCCTGCGCGCACCTGCCAGATCCGGTTGAGCGCATTCTCGATGGTAGACAGCAGCAACAGGGCGCTGGCCAGCAGGCTGACCAGGCCGATGGCGGTCAGCTTGCCCACCTGGGAACGGAAGTTCTGCAGGTAGTCGTTGACCACGGCGCCGGAGGTGGGCACGAAGTTCTCGAAGATGAAGGCCTCGACCACGGAGGCCCATTCCTCGAAGACCGGGAACAGGGAGAGAATCGAGAACACCACCGTCACCAGCGGCACGATGGCGAGCAGCGTGGTATAGGCCAGCGAGGCGGCCAACTGCAGCAGCTGGCCGTCGAGGCCATGACGCAGGAAGCCGAGCAGGGCCCGGACGCGTGGATGCACGGGGATCAGCCGACGGCCTGGGCCGGGCGGCAGGCGGGCAGAGAATGGTTCATCGCCGGATTATAGGCCAGCACGAGGGCGCGGCAGACCCGGCGCAACAAAAAAGGCCCCGGGAAAACCCGGGGCCTGAAAGGCTGAAATGATCTTGTTTCAGAGCGCCTTGGACAGGTAGTCCAGGTCGGACTGTTCGGTGGGGCCCACGGACCACGCACCGCGCGTCTTGGCGTGCTCGATGGCCTGCTGCACCTGCGCCTCGGTGAGGTCGCGGGAGATCTTCAGCTCCTGGCCGGGGTAGATGAGGTCGGCGTCCTTGATCTGCTCGCGGTTGTGCTTGAAGATCAGCGGCCACTGGTAGGGGTCGTTGTACACCTGGCTGTAGCCGGAGATGCCCCACAGGTGCTCGCCGGCGACCACCACGTGAACGTCATCCGCAGGCTTCTCGGCCATCGGTGCCGGGGCGGCAGCCGGGGCCGGGGCCGGGGCGGGTGCGGCTTCGGCAGTCGCCGGAGCCTGCTTGGCACTGGCACAACCGGCCAGCAGTACCGCGGCGAGTACGCCTGCGCCGAGGGCCTTGGTCATTCCGGTGTATTCCTTCATTTCAGCAAACCTCCACTCAAGGTTCCGTAATTGGTTGGTTTTGAACCTAGTATAGTTAAAGCCGAGTGAAGAATAAAGCGGTTTCCCGCATGAATATCCACGGCTTTCCGAAGGCGCGTCACCATCGATTTGCGCTTGGCCGTTATGCTAGCATCGTCAGCTTCCCATTGAAACATCCGCGCCGGTTTTTCCCGCGAAACCGGCCACAATCAGGGCATTTTCGGTGAACGTCACGCTCTATCACAACCCGCGCTGCTCGAAGTCGCGCGAAACCCTCGCACTGCTCAACCAGCATGGCGCCACGGTGCACGTCGTCGAGTACCTGGCGACACCGCCCACCGCAGACACCCTGCGCACCCTGGCACGCCAGCTGGGGGTGGCGCCGAGGGAGATGATGCGCAGTGGCGAGGCACCCTACCGCGAACTCGGCCTCGGCGACGACTCGGTGGACGACGACGCCCTGTTCCATGCCATCACCGAACACCCGATCCTGTTGCAGCGCCCCATCGCGGTGGTCGGCGATCGCGCCGCCATCGGCCGGCCGCCGGAGGCCGTGCTCGACCTGCTCGGCTAGCCGACGTGGAAATCCTGGTCCTGTACTACAGCCGCACCGGCTCGGTGGCG
>CAYGJZ010000117.1:0-9208 GCA_964350265.1 uncultured Gammaproteobacteria bacterium
GCTAGCCGGTGGCCGGCGTGGCCGGCCGGCACAGGAGGCCGTCGACGCGGGCCGGCCAGAGGCGCTCGTCACCCGCATCGCGGGCCTCGCCAAGGCCCAGCACCAGGCCTTCGTGGCCAGCCGCCCGGGCCGCCTCGCCCACCCGGCGCACCGCGCTGGCCCGTTGCCGCAGGGAGGGGAAGCCGGCGGCGAAGTCGGCCACCCTGGGCAGCACGATCATCGCCGCCGGCGACAGGCTGGCGGCGGCGCGGGCGGCGTCGGCATCGGTCACCACCACGGCCAGGGAAAAGCCGGCATCGCGGAACACCGCGAGCTGGCGCAGTTCCAGGGTCAGGCCGAGGCCGACGTCATCGAGTTGCTGGGCGAATTCCTCGTCCTGCTGTCCGACGCTGGGCAGGTTGGCGACCCAGCGGACGCCACGCTCGCGCAGGCGCCGCGCATCCACCGCGGCATGCAGCAGGGGACTGGCCAGGAACAGGCCGAGCACGAAGTCGGTGTTCTCGGCGGGGGTGTCGACCAGGGCGTCGATGAGATCGCCCGGGCCGTCGCCGGCCGGCAGCAGCATGGCGATCTCGGCCGGCATGCCCGGCTCGTGGAAGGGGATGCCGCGGGTCAGCACCCGCGACGGTGGCGAGGCACCGGCGTCGCGCCGCGTGACCAGCGGCCAGGACAGGGCACGGTCGAGCGGGTTGGCGGGCCTTCGCACGGGGCGCTGGTCAGTGACCGCCGAGCAGGTTGTCGCGCACCTCCTGCAGGTGGCGACGAATGGCGTCGCGCAATCTCGTCATGTCGCGCTTGCGCACCGCGGCGACGATGGCGCGATGCTGTTCCTGGTAGGTTCGCCGCACGGTCTGCGTCAGGGTGCGCTTCTTCAGGTTGATCCAGGCGGCCTGGTTGCGCTGCGTGTTGATGGAGTCCATCAGCGCGATCAACCCGTTGTTCTTGGTGCACTGGGCCAGCGTGCGGTGCAGCGCCTCGTCCCACTTCTCGTACTCGTGGTAGGAACGCGCCAGTTCACTTCGGTGGATGCACTCGTCGAGCTGCTCGATGTCCCGCGCGGTGGCGCGCAGCACGATCAGCTCGGCCATCTGCGGTTCCAGCAGCAGGCGCAGTTCCATGACGTCGGCGGGGGAGGAATCGGCGTCCGACGAACCGCCACGGGTCGCGACCGCGTCGCCGGCGACGAAGCTGCCCCGGCCGACCTGGCGGGTAATCAGTCCCTCGCGCTCGAGCTCGGCGAGAATGCGCCGGACGGTATTGCGGGCAATGCCGAAGTCGCTGGCCAGTTCGCGGTCGGTGGGCAGCTTGTGGCCCGGCGCCCAGGCGCCGGAGGAGACCTGCTCGCGGACGTGGGCCTGGATGCGCGCAGCCTGCTCGCGGGCATGCTGGCGAACGTTTCCGGGGCGGGGCGATGTCGATGGCTCGGGCATGGTGTCTGTCCGGTGGCGCCGGCGCCTGTGCCCGGCACCGGGAATTCTTCAGTAGTCCATTCGAAACAACTATGCTAGATTATACACGAATGGGTTAGTAATGGATCACTTCTGATCCGGTTTCCGCGGGTTGGTCGTGCAGCATCGAGCAGGTCCAGGGGGCCAGGTGCCGCCCACGGCATCGATGTTCCGGGTCGAGCCGCCGGTCCGGCATTCGAGGCGCGGTCGACCATGCCGCGTTTCGGCATGATGATTACCCAGATTTACCCATTTTCGCGGCTCCGGACGCTTGCGACCGGATGGACGCGGGAGTACGCTTTTTTCCATTGCGGCTGACCGGCAGTCCTGCCTTCGCGGCGGGTCGTGCCGGGCCGGAAAACAGACAAACCGGTGCCCCGGCACGAAACCGGCAGGCACCACGCAGGAGGAGCGAGTGCGCGGAATCGCGATCCACGGGCGGGATGGCTTCCCGGGCCGGTGTTCGACGGGTACATCGGCGTGAAGCAGTTCATCGAGCGGCATACCTTCTGGGCCATCGTGATCCTGCTCGCCGTGGTGGTCTTCACGTGGATGATCTTCGCGGTGTGGCCCGAATGGCTCATCAATGTGCTCGGGCGCAAGAAGACCTTCGTCAACACGCTGCTCAACGGCCTCACCCTGGGCGGGCTGTACTTTCTCGTGGCCAGCGGCTTCACGCTGATCTTCGGCCTGATGCGCAACGTCAACCTGGCCCATGGCTCCATGTACCTGCTCGGCGCCTACGTCGGCTACGAGGTGGCCGAGGCCAGCGGCAGCTGGTTCCTCGGCCTGGCGGTGGCCTTCATCGCCATTGCCGTCAGCGGCGTCGCGATGCAGGTGCTGGTGTTCCGGCGCATGGAAGGGGACGATCTGCGCCAGACCCTGGTGACCATCGCCATCTCGATCATTGCCGCCGACCTGATGCTGGCGGTGTGGACCGGCACCACCTACCAGTTCTCGCCGCCGGAGTGGCTGTTCGGCGCCGCCCAGCTTCCGGTGATCTCGGTGATCCGCTCGTCCGGCGACGCGGTCTACATTACCTACCCGATCTACCGTCTCGCGGTGCTCGCGGTGGCGGTGGCGGTGGGGGTGGGCCTGTGGCTGTTCCTCAACCGCACCCGGATCGGCATGATGATCCGCGCCGGGGTCAACGACCGCGACATGCTGGCGGCATCGGGCGTCAACGTGCAGCTGGTGTTCGCGCTGGTGTTCGGCATCGGCGCCGGACTGGCCGGCTTCGCCGGGGTGATCGGCGGCACCGCGCTGTCCATCGCCCCGGGCGAGGACGTGCGCTACCTGCTGGCCTCGTTGATCGTGGTCATCGTCGGCGGACTGGGATCGGTCACCGGCGCCGCCATCGGCGCGGTGCTGATCGGCCTGGCCGAGCAGTTCGGCCTGGCCTACTTTCCCACCTACGGCGTGGTCCTGACCTTCCTCATCATGGTGGTGGTGCTGGCGGTGCGGCCACAGGGCCTGATGGGAGGTGCCCGCTGATGGACTCCCGGCGCTTGTTCTCCGGCGGCCTGTCGCTGCGCGACCTGCATCCGGCGGTGCTGCTGGCGGCGGTGTTCCTGCTCGCCTACCCGGTCTTTGCCTCGAACTTCTTCATCTACCAGGTCGGCGCCTACTCGCTGATCCTCGGCACCATCGCCCTGTCGCTGATGATGCTGGCCGGCTACGGCGGCATGGTCAGCCTGTCGCAGATGACGGTGGCCGGCCTGGCCGGCTACCTGGTGGCGATTCTCGGCGACAACAGCGTCGGCGTCATGGGCCTGGGCTGGCCCTGGTGGCTGACGGCGATCACCGCCATCACCATCGCGGCGCTGTTCAGCGCCTTCATCGGCGCCATCTCGGTGCGCACCGAAGGCATCTATACCATCATGATCACGCTGGCGATCGCGGTGGCCTTCTTCTACTTCGTGCGCCAGAACTACACGCTGTTCAACGGCTTCACCGGCTTCGCCGGGATCGAGCCGCCGACGCTGTTCGGCATCTACTGGCGTGACCCGGTGCCGTTCTACTACCTGGCCCTGTTCATCGCCTGCGGCTTCGGCTTCGGCGTCCACTATGCCTCGCGGTCCACCTTCGGTCTCGGCCTGCAGGCCATCCGCGACAACCCCCGTCGCATGCGTGCGCTGGGCTACAACGTCACCCTGCACCGCATCGCCGCCTACTTCTTCTCCGGCATCGTGGCCGGCACCGCCGGCGTGCTGATGGTCTGGTTCAACGGGCGTATCTCCCCCGGTTCGGTGGGCGTGGACGTGGTCATCGACATCCTGGTCATCGCGGTGGTCGGCGGCATGCGTCACCCCCTCGGCCCGTTCCTCGGCGCAATTGCCTTCGTCATCCTGGAAAACTTCGCCATCGACCTGATCGATCGCGAGCGTTTCAACACCGTCATCGGCCTGGCCTTCCTGCTGGTCGTGCTGTTCTCGCCGGACGGGCTACTGGGTCTTTGGAACCGGATGCGTGATCGTTTCCGGTTGCAGGCAGACGCGCGACGCGCATCGCGTCGCGCGGACCGAATCGAATCGGCTCCGTCGGAGTCGTTCGACAACTCGTAAAACGCCACTGTAGGAGGTTGCGACATGTTGGGAATTGGCAAGAAAACCATACTGGCCGCGGCGCTGGTATCCCTGGGCGGCACCGCCGTTGCCCAGGACAGCATCAAGATGGGTGCGCTGGCCACCCTCGAAGGCGCGTTCACCGTGCTTGGCGAGGATGGCATGCGCGGTGTGAAGCTGGCCCTGTCGGAGTTCGACAACATGGCCGGCGGCAAGAAGATCGAGCTGATCACCGGCTCGTCGGACGCCTCCCCGGACAGCGCCGTGCGCGCGGCACGCAAGCTGGTCGAGCAGGACGGCGTGCAGGTACTGGTCGGTCCGCTGTCCGGCTCCGAGGGCCTGGCGGTGAAGGACTACGCCAAGACCCAGCCGGACGTGACCTTCCTCAACGGCTCCTCCGCGGCCCAGGACACCACCTTGCGTGAGCCGGCGGAGAACTTCTTCCGCTTCGGCACCGAGGGTGCCCAGTGGATGGCCGGTCTCGGCGAGTACGTGTACAACGAGAAGGGCTATCGCAACGTGGCCGTGCTGGCGGAAGACTATTCCTTCCCCTACACCCAGGTGTTCGGCTTCCTCGAGCCGTTCTGCCGTCTCGGCGGCAAGGCGCCGGTGGATGCGCGTTTCTGGGTGCCCATCGGCAACAAGGACTACTCCTCGGTGATCGCCGCGCTGCCGGACGACGTGGATGCCATCTTCGTGGCCCTTGGCGGCGCCGACGCGGTGAACTTCCTGACCCAGTACGAGCAGGCCGGCGGGCAGTTGCCGCTGATCGGCGGTTCCATCACCGTGGACCAGTCGGTGCTCGGCTCCAAGGGACGCACCCGTGACTTCGTCATCGGCACGCCCTCGGCCGGTCCGATCTCCGATACCTGGGACGATCCGCGCTGGAATGCCTTCGTCAGCGCCTACCAGGAGCAGTTCCCGGACGGCTTCCCGTCCCCGTCGCTGTTCGCACACGCCTACTACATCAATACCAAGGCCGCGTTGCTGGCACTGGAAGAGGTGGGTGGCGACCTGTCCGACGGCGGTGCCAAGTACCGCGAGGCGCTGGCCAATCTCGAGTTCGAGACCCCCACCGGCATGGTCAAGCTGGATGAGCGGCGCAATGCCATCGCCGACATCTTCCTGACCGAGGTCATCGAGGGTCCCGAGGGCAACCTGGTGAACAAGACCATCAGCGTTACGCCGCAGGTCAGCCAGACCCTGGGCCTGTCCTACGACGACTTCCTCGCCTATGGACAGGTGAGTCGCGAGAACCCGAGCTGCGAGTAGGCAGATCATGGCATTGTCCAGAACCGACGCGCTGTCCCACCTGCAAGGCGCCGGGCGATACGCCCTGGAGCTGGAGGCCGTCAGCCGCCATTTCGGCGCGCTGGTGGCCTTGGCGGACATCAACCTGACCGTCGAGGCAGGCGAGCGGCGCGCGGTGCTGGGTTCCAACGGCGCGGGCAAGACCACGCTGTTCAATGCCATCACCGGAGACTTCCCGCCCACCACCGGGCGGGTGCGCATGTTCGGCGAGGACGTGACGGACCTGCCCAGCCATGAGCGGGTCCGTCGCGGCCTTCGTCGCACCTACCAGATTTCCCTGTTGTTCGATGGCCTGTCGGTGATCGACAACATCTACCTGGCCTGCCGCGGCGTCAGCCGCGGCCGCTTCTCCCTGCGCCGGCCGCGCCGGGACGACGGCGCCATGGCCTCGGCGGAAACGTTGCTGGGCGCGGTCCACCTGGATGCCGTCCGCGACACACAGGTGGCGACGCTGAGCTACGGCCAGCAACGCCAGCTCGAGATCGCGCTGGCCCTGGCCGGGGCGCCGCGGCTGATCCTGTTCGACGAGCCCGCCGCCGGCTTGTCGCCCACCGAGCGCGGCGAACTGGTGGAGATACTCAATGCCCTGCCCGAGCACATCAGCTTCGTCATCATCGAGCACGACATGGACGTGGCGCTGCGCGTGTCCGAGCGTGTCACCATGATGCACAACGGCCGCATCTTCAAGGAAGGCACGCCGGAAGAGATCGAGAACGACCCGGAAGTGCAGGAACTCTACCTGGGACAGCGCGATGGCTGAGCGAAAGCGAGGACCGCGCAGCGATGCCCCGGTACTGCAGGTGCGCGGCCTGCATGTCTACTACGGCCAGTCCCATGCCCTGCAGGGCGTCGACCTGACCCTGGAGCACGGCGTGCACGCGGTGGTCGGACGCAACGGCATGGGCAAGACCACGTTGTGCAATGCCATCATGGGGCTGGTGCCGGCCAGGCGCGGGTCGATCCGCTTCCGTGGCCAGGAACTGTCCGGCCTGCCGCCGTACCGCATCGCCGGCATGGGGGTGGGCTACACGCCCCAGGGTCGCCGGCTGTGGCCGTCGCTGACCGTGGACGAGCACCTGCGCCTGTCCGAAGGCGACGGCGCCTGGTCCATCGACCGTATCTACACCACCTTCCCGCGCCTGGCCGAGCGCCGCCGCAACGGTGCCGGCCAGTTGTCCGGCGGCGAGCAGCAGATGCTGGCCATCTCCCGCGCCCTGTTGCAGGACCCGCAACTGCTGGTGCTCGACGAGCCCACCGAGGGCCTGGCGCCGGTCATCGTCGGCCAGGTGGAGAAGCTGCTGGCGGAACTGGCGGCGGACCGGGAAACCGCCATCTTGCTCATCGAGCAGAACATCTCGGTGGCGACGTCCATTGCCGAGGACGTTGCCATCATGGTCAACGGCCGCATCAGCCAGGTGCTGCCGGCCCGTGAACTGGCCGCCGACCGCGCCATGCAGGAACGCCTGCTCGGCGTCGGCCGCCACTCCCACGACGACGTTGCCGCCAAGGCCCCGGCGACCCCGCGGTCAAAGGTGAAACCGGCGACGAAGGCCGAGTCGCCGACCGCCGCCGAGCCCGGGCCCGCTGCCGACGACGGCCCGGGAGAAGAGAAGACACTGGTCTACGTGCCGCCGACCCGCTGGTCCAGTGCCGCCTGGCGAGGCGGCGACGGCACCGAAACGAAGCCCGTCGAGGCCCGCCGCCGGCCCTTCGACGAGAAACCCGAGCCGCTGTTCCGCGAGCCTGCGCGACGCCCGTTGGCCGGTCGTCCGGCGGTGGTCTACGTGGCCGGCACCTTCGATACGAAGTCGGCGGAACTCGCCTACATCCGCGACTGCATCGCCGCCCAGGGCATCGCCGTGCGCACCGTGGACCTGTCCACTTCCGGCAAGCCCTCCGCGGCCGACATCCCGCCCCACGTCATCGCCGCCTACCATCGCGGCGGCGGCACCGTGTTCAGTGGTGATCGCGGCGCCTCGGTTCGGGCCATGGCCGCCGCCTTCGAGCGATGGATCGTGCAGCAGCAGGACGTCGGCGGGATGATCTCCGCGGCGGGGTCCGGCGGCACCTCGCTGGTGACTCCGGCCATGCGCAGGCTGCCGGTGGGCATACCCAAGGTGATGATCTCCACCGTCGCCTCGGGGGACGTGGGCCGCTACGTCGGCTCCTCCGACATCATGATGATGTACTCGGTCACCGACGTGCAGGGCCTGAACCGGATCTCGCGACAGGTGCTGGCCAACGGCGCCCATGCCCTTGTCGGCATGATCCGCCAGGCACACCAGGACGACGGCGGGGCCGTCGACCGGCCTGGCCTGGCACTGACCATGTTCGGCGTCACCACCACGGCGGTGCAGCAGGTCACGAAACGGGTGGACGATCGCTACGACTGCCTGGTCTTCCACGCCACCGGCACCGGCGGTCGCTCGATGGAGAACCTGGCCGACAGCGGACTGCTGGCAGCGGCGGTGGACCTGACCACCACCGAGGTCTGCGACATGATGATGGGCGGCGTCTTTCCCGCCGACGAAGATCGCTTCGGCGCCTTCATCCGTTCGCGCATCCCCTGGGTCGGGTCGGTGGGCGCGCTGGACATGGTCAATTTCGGCGCCCGCGACACGGTCCCGGAACGCTATCGCAACCGCACCTTCGTCGAGCACAACCCGCAGGTGACGCTGATGCGCACCACCGCCGAGGAGAATGCCCGCATGGGCGAGTGGATTGCCGGGCGCATCAACCTGATGCCCGGCCCGGTTCGCTTCCTGCTGCCCGAAGGCGGGGTGTCCGCGCTCGATGCGCCGGGCCAGCCCTTCCACGACCCGGCCGCCAACCAGGCATTGTTCGACGCCATTACCCGAAATTTCCAGGAGGCCGCCAACCGGCGGCTGATCCGTACCCCCCATCACGTCAACGACCCGGAATTCGCCGAGGCGGTGGTCGACGCGCTGGAGGCCATTCATCCGACCGAGAGGAGCAAGCGTAATGCCAGGCTTTAAGCGATCCGCGTTGATCGAACGATTTCAGGAAATGCGTCGTCGCGGCGAGCCGATCATTGGCGGTGGCGCGGGCACCGGCCTGTCCGCCAAGTGCGAGGAAGCCGGCGGCATCGACCTGATCGTGATCTACAACTCCGGCCGCTACCGCATGGCCGGCCGTGGCTCGCTGTCCGGCCTGATGGCCTATGGCAATGCCAACGAGGTGGTCATGGAGATGGCCCACGAGGTGCTGCCGGTGGTGTCGAAGACGCCGGTCCTGGCCGGGGTCAACGGCACCGATCCTTTCTGCGTCTTCGATCACTACCTCGACCAGGTCAAGGCAATCGGCTTCTCCGGGGTGCAGAACTTTCCCACCGTCGGGCTGATCGACGGCACCTTCCGCGCCAATCTCGAAGAGACGGGCATGTCCTATGGCCAGGAAATCGACATGATTCGCCTGGCCCACGAGAAGGACCTGTTCACCACCCCCTACGTGTTCAACGAGGACGAGGCCAGGGCCATGGCCGAGGCCGGCGCCGACATCATCGTCTGCCACATGGGGCTGACCACCGGCGGCGCCATCGGCGCCTCCACCGCGCTGACCCTGGAGGAGTGTCCGGCGCTGGTCAATGCCTGGTCGGAAGCCGCCCTGAAGGTGAATCCCGACGTGCTCGTGCTGGTCCACGGCGGACCGGTGTCGATGCCCGACGATGCACGCTACGTGCTCGAGAACACCGACAACTGCCATGGCTTCTACGGCGCTTCCTCGATGGAGCGCCTGCCGACGGAAATCGCGCTCACCGAGCAGACCCGCGCCTTCAAGGCGCTGCGTCTGGACTGACCTGGAGTAGTAACGATGACATCAAGCGTATTGGGTCCGCTGATTGGGTGGTTGCTGTTGGCGATCATC
>CAYGJZ010000118.1:0-9058 GCA_964350265.1 uncultured Gammaproteobacteria bacterium
ACGACCATGCCCCGGTGGAGCGACTGGTCTCCACCCTGTTCTGGAGCGAGATGGGGCTGTAGCGCGACGCTGTCTCGGCAGCGTGCCTCAGGCACCCGTGCCGAGGTCTACCCGGTGCTCGAGCTCCCCGCTTTCGAAGAACCGGCGGACGTTGGAGAAAAGCGCGACCATCTTGCGTTCCAGCGCTTCGCGGGTTCCTGCCGAGATATGCGGGGTCAGCACCACGTTGGGCAGTGCCACCAGTGGGTTGTCCGCGCTTACCGGTTCACGCTCGAACACGTCGAGCCCGGCGGCGGCGATGCGCCCGCTGGTCAGCGCATCGGCCAATGCCGCGTTGTCAACGATGTGGCCGCGGGCGGTGTTCACCAGTACCGCGGTACGTTTCATTCGGCCAATGGCCGCGGCGTCCACCAGGCCACGGGTGGCCGGGGTCCCCGGCACATGGATGGTGAGCACGTCCGACGCAGCAAGCAACTCGTCGAAGGACACGGACCGCAGGCCGAGCACGGCGCGCTGCTCCTCGTCGAGCAAGTCGTTCGTGTCGTGGTATATCCCCGTGGTATCGAAGGCCTTCAACCGCGCCGCCGTGGCCTGGCCGATTCGTCCCATCCCCAGGTAGCCGACGGTCTTGCCGTTGAGTTCATAGGAGAAAGGACGCAGCGAGTTGATGTGCCAGCGTCCCTGGCGCAGCTCCGCGTCAGCGAAGGCCACTCGTCGGCAGGCGGCCAGGATCAGCATGACGGTATGCTCTGCCACGCTCAAGGTAGTGCCTGCCGGGGTGAGAGCCAAGACGATGCCACGTTCGACAAGCGCTTTCACGTCGACGGTGTCGTGATAGCCGACACCCTGGTGATGAACCAGGCGCAGGTTCTTTCCCGCTGCGATCACGTCCCCGCGCAGGGGGGTGGCGGCAACGATGGCAACTTCACAGGAAGCGATTTTTTCCCGACGTTGTTCATCGTCCTCGGCAGTGAGGGTAACCAGCTCGAAGCCGGGTGGCAGTTGCTCACGGATCAGTGCATAGGTTTCTTCTGTCGCTACGCTGTTGTAGAAGATCTTGCGCATCAGTCTTTCACCCACAGGACGTCGGCTTGCTGCAATCGCTCTTCGAGCCAACCAGGCGCGGTCGCGCCATTCCGCCAGTCCGCTTCCATTTTCTGCTCCTTGTCTCGAACCGCGGCTATACCTCGTGCGGTCTCGTGCGCCCGTTCCCGGGCAACGTGAACAACGCCGTCGATGTCCCCGACGATGATGTCCCCAGAATGCACCATGACGCCGCCCACGGCCGTTGCCAGTCCCGCACTGCCTGGCCCGTTCTTCCAAGGAGAGTTCGGGGACAGCCCGCGTGCGAAGACCGGTATGCCTACATCATCCAATCCCGCAACGTCGCGTACAACGCCGTCGGTAACGACGGCAACAGCGCCGGCATTCCGTGCCATCGCCGCGAAGTTGTCTCCGATCACCGAGCAGCCGGAGTGCCTACCCGTGGCAATGACGACCACGTCACCTGGCCGGACGACCTTCAGCGATGCCCACGCGGCAAGGTTGTCCGCGGCACCGGCCTCGACAACCACTGCAACGCCATGGAACCTGCTGCACCGAGTGACAGGGCGTATGTCGAAGGACAGCGCACCCCTCCTCCCCTGTGCATCGCATACGACCCCTGACGGAACCTCGGCGAAGGCGGAAAGCAGGCTGTCGTCAGGTCGTGGGAAGCCTGATCGAAGTGTCAACACGGGCAGGTCGGGCATGGCAATCTCCTCTCGGAAAAACAGGCAAAGGTCATTTCGTGGAAGGCTCCAGGGCAATGGCCGCCCCATCGGTGGTACTGAACAGGCGAACGGCGCGAGCATCGACGACCAGTTGGACGAGATCGCCCACGACCGCCCTCGCCGACCGCCCCACTCTCGCCGTGACATCCTTGTCGACACCTTCGACATCGAGCAACAACACGGTCTCGGCGCCCAGCGCTTCCACCGCAAGGACCCGTGCCGACAGCCTGGCTTCCTCGGCACCTTCGGGCGCTTCGCCGGGCAGGTACAGGTCCTCGGGGCGAATCCCCACCACCACCCGGTCATGACCACGTGGGCAGCGGCAGGCGATGCGTGCTCCGCCAAGCTCGATGCTGCTTCGCCCGTCCACGGACGACACGCTGGCCTCGATCAGGTTGATCTGCGGGCTGCCCAGGAAGCTCGCCACGAAGGTGTTCGCCGGGTGGCGGTAGACATCAAGCGGTCGACCCACCTGAGCGATGCGACCGTCACGCATGATGCAGATGCGCGAGCCCATGGACATGGCCTCGACCTGGTCGTGGGTTACGTAGATCATCGTCGTTCCCAAGCGCTGGTGCAGCTTGACCAGTTCGTTGCGCATGTTCACGCGTAAAGACGCATCGAGGTTCGACAAGGGCTCGTCGAACAAGAACACCTTCGGGTCGCGAACGATGGCACGCCCCAGCGCCACGCGCTGCCGTTGACCGCCGGAAAGCGCATGCGGCTTACGCGCCAGGTATGGCGTCAGGCCGAGGATCTCGGCGGCTTCGTGGACCCGTCGATCGATTTCTGCGCGTTCGAAACTGCGCCTCTTCAAACCGAATGCCAGGTTGTCGAACACCGACATGTGCGGATACAGCGCATAGGACTGAAACACCATGGCGATGTCCCGGTCTCTCGCGGGCACCCGGTTCATGACCTCGTCATCGATGGTTAGCGTACCCGAGGAGATCGGCTCAAGGCCCGCGATCATGCGCAACGTGGTCGATTTGCCGCAGCCGGAAGGCCCCAGCAGCACCATGAACTCGCCGGGGGCAATCTCCAGGGATACATCGTCTACCGCGGCCGACTCGGCATCGCGGTACTGTTTGCAAAGACCCTCCAGCCTGACACTAGCCATGATTCTGTAGCTCCTCTCGTACGGTGCGCATCACTTGATCGCGCCCGCGGTCATACCTTGTATGAGCTTCTCGGAAAAGAAGACGTAGACGATGACCACGGGCACGATGGCGATCATCAGGCCCGTCGCCAGCATGCCGATGTCGATCAACTGGTCGCCCATGTACTTCTGGATTCCCAATGGCAACGTTCGCTTGTCGTCGTCGGTGATCAGCACCACGGCATACAGGAACTCGTTCCACAGCAAAATGGTGTTGAGTATTACGGTGGTGGACAACGCGGGCATCGCGACAGGCAGGCTGATCCGCCAGAAAATCTCCCATTCCGAGTACCCGTCCATGCGCGCGGCGTCGTACAGGTCCGACGGAATCCGGGCAAAGAAACTCTCCAGGATGTACACCGTGATCGGCAACTGGAAGGCGACGTAGGACAGCACCAGTCCCGTTCGTGTATTGAACAGGCCGTACTCGACCAGTATCTGGAACAACGCGATGATGGTGATCTGTGGCGGGAAGATGATGGTGCTGAAAACGAGGAAGTAGACGAACCGTCGTAACGGGAACCGGTAGCGTGCGAAGCAGTGCGCCGCCATCGCGCCGACGACTGTCAACACCAGCACCGAGCACAGCACCACGATGACACTGTTGCCGAAGTAGGTGCCGTAGTTGCCATCCGTCCAGGCAACGGCGAACTTGGAGAAATGCAGGGTTTCCGGAAGTGCGTAGGGGTCGGCACTGATCTCGGACGTGGTTCGCAGGGACATGGTGGCGACCCACAAGAACGGTCCGGCAGCAAAGGCCGTGTACAGGGCCAGGGCCACCACCAACGCAGCGTGTTTCAGATCGAAGCGAAACTGCGTACTCACGGCGATTCAGTACTCCAGCTTGTCACGGCTGCGCAGCAGGCCGGTCAGGATCAGCACCCCACCGAGCACCACCACGAACCAGATGGTCGCGATGGCGCAGGGATAGCCGAGATCGAAGGTGTTCCAGTTGAACGCGCGCTTGTACACGTAGGTAGAAACCGTTTCCGTGCTCCACAAAGGACCTCCGCGGGTAGTAATCCATACCAGGTCGAATACGCGCATCTTTCCGACGAAGGACAACACCATCAGGTTGAGAATGGTTGGCCGGATCAGGGGGATGACAACGTAACGAAGCTTCGCCATCCAACCACAGTTGTCCAGTTCAGCGGCCTCCAGAACCTCTGATGGCAAGGAATGCATCGCCGCCAGGAGAACAACCATGTTGAATCCAGCCCACATCCACGTCGTAACGAAGATCAGCGACGGCAGGGCGGTATCGGGATGGCCAAGCCAGGCCTGCGCCCATGACTCCAGGCCCACCGCCCGCAGCATCGCGTTGGCGATGCCCCAGTCATAGTTGAATATCCAGGTCCAGATGATTCCGACGACAACGTAGGACATCAGCACCGGCGTGAACCAGGCGAGACGAAAGAAGCGTGAACCGGGTACCCGCGCGTACAGCGCCAAGGCCAGCAACAGCGCGATGGCGATCTCGATCACCGGGGCTATCAATGCCCAGACCAGCGTGTTGCCCACGGCCTTGTGAAAGAATCGGTCCTCGAACAGCAGCGTGGCATAGTTCGCCCAGCCAACGAACACGTCCGGGCGGTTCGGAAACACCTGGAAAAAGCTGTTCCAGACAGTTCGCACCACCGGGTAGGCGGTGAAGGCGAAGTAGATGATCAAGGCCGGCGCGAGGAAGCTGACGATGGCACCGACCGGTCGCAGCCCGAGGCCCGGTTCCCGGGCCCAACCTCGACCAGCAGCAGTTTGCATGGGTGTCTCCGGTGCGTGTCGCGATCACCCGTTGCAGGGTGATCGCTCCTCAAGACGCAGTGGACGTGCGACCTAGTAGGCGCCGGACATCTGCTCGACCACCTCGTCGACATCCACCAACCCGGCCGGGAATGCCTGGTTGATCACCTGGTCGAAGACCTCGCGGGGCGCAGGCTGCATGACCTGGCGGGGCAGGCCGAAGAAGTATTGCGCTCCTTCGTTAACCGCGGCAAGCGCCCTGAAGTAGGTGGCATTGTCACCGGTGATGCTCGAGACATCAGACTTGATTCCGGTTTGCACGAGGTTCTCTTCCAGCCACTTGTTGCCCATCTCCGGGGTTGCCAACGAGTTCAGGAAGGCGACGGCCAGATCCGGGGACTTGCTGGTGGCATTGACCACGTAGCTACCACCCACGGCGATGGTCTTGCACTCGTTGCAGGCAGCACCTTCCAGGGCCGGATACTTCATAATTCCGAGCTCGAAACCCTCAGGCTGTCCTCCCTTGTCCGGAGACTGGAAGGCTCGCGAAGGATAGAAGCTCCCCATGAGAAACGTCAGCGCGCCTGGCTTGGTGTGGAAGTAGTAGTGGGACTCGCCCAGCTTCAGCGTGCTGAACGTGTTGGGCAGCGCACCGGCATCGATCATGGACTTGACGAAACCAAGCGCTGTCTTCACCCGTGGATCATTCCAGTCCATCTCGCCGGACAGCAGGCGAGCGTAGTCCTCCACGCCAAGCATCTTCAACAACGCTTCGTGGGAGAGGAAGGCGCCGGGATACGGCCGGTCGCCGACGCCCAGGGATATCGGCGTCACGCCGGACTGGGCCGACTTCTCCACCAGGTCTACGAAGGCCTCCTGCCCGAACTGCATGGTTTCCGGCAGTACCGCGCCCAGCGAAGACAGGCGGGCGGCGTCGTAGTACATCTCCACCGTCCACGCTTCCAGCGGCAGACCGTAGGCGCGGCCCTCGTGACTCCAAACATCGCGTGCCCAGCCCTCCAGGTTGTCCCAGTTCAGCTTGTCGGTGAGATCGAGGATCAGCCCGTTCTCCATGTATTCCTTCTGGTCTGGTTCAGCGTAGAAAATGTCCGGCGCCTGGCCCGCCCGCAACGCCGTCTTCAGCGCGGCGTACAGGGGTTGCTTGTCGTACCAGGTCACTTCGACCTTGACTCCCTCGTTGGCCTGTTCGAAGGCCCGAGCGGCTCCCTCGATGTATGCGCGCTTTGTGTCCTGGTCTGCCCAGTGGCTCCACAAGGACAACGTGGTTTCGGCCTGCGAAGACGACAGCGGCGAAAGCAGCGCGACGGCAAGGCCGGCGAGCAGTACTGCACGTGGCGGTTTCATCCTGGGTTTCCTCCTGTATCGGCATGGTCTTGGTATCGTGGTCTACCCGTTGGATACGGGTGAGAGACTAGGCTACCATGAGGATGATAAAATTATCAATAATACTTTCACTAATTAGATTGCCGAGAATCAGGTAGCATCATGACCTCGAATCCACGCCCTGGCAGCCTGTCCGAGAGCCCTTCGCCCATGCCCTCAACCTCCCCGCATCCGCTGACCCTGGCCGAGATTGTCACCGCCCTCGAGGAGGACATCATCTTCGGCCGGCTGTTCCCGCGCGAACGGCTGGTGGAAGATGCATTGATGGAGCGCTTCGATGCCAAGCGCCACCTGGTACGCCAGGCGCTCGGAGAACTCGAGCGCATGGGCATCATCGTCAAGAAGCAGAACAGGGGGGCCTTCATCCGCGACTACTCGCGCGGCGAAGTCGAGGAAATCTACGAGATGAGGGAGCTGCTGCAGGCGCGTGCTGCCCGGCGCATGCCGCTGCCGGCCCCTGCGCACGTGGTCGAGAATCTCCACGGCATCAACCAGCGTCTTTCCGAGGCCCTGCAGTCTGCCGACCTGCGCGCCATGTATCACCTGAACAACGAGTTTCACGATACGTTGTTCGGTCATTGCCAGAACCGATACCTGGCGGAGGCCATTCGGTATTTCGCCTGGCAGGCCCACCCGATCCGTTCGTTCAGGATCGCCAATCCATCGATGTTCGCCCGCGCCCTCGAGGAACACGAGCAGATGATCGATGCCATGCGCAAGGGGGATCGTGACCAGCTGGAGCGGCTGTGCGTGGAGCATATTCAGCCCTCGAAACAGGCCTACCTGACCACCCGTCCACTGGCCGTCGATCGAGACGATTGATGACGCCCTCCGGGAACGAGAACCCAGGCGCCGGCGAAGGCGGTGGTGTCCGTGCCGACGGGGACATGCCGACGCTGACGGTGGCCATGGCAGGTGCCGGGATGGTCAGCGCCTTCCATCTGCAGGCCTGGCAGCGCATCCCGGGCACCCGCGTGGTTGCCATCGCGGACCCCGACAGGAGCCGCGCCCGCTCCCGTGCCCTCGAGTTCGGCATCGAACAGGTATTCGATGACGCCGTGACCATGCTGGAAAGGGTCCGTCCGGACGCCGTCGACATCGTCTCCCCGGTCGCCAGCCACGGCACCACCTGTCGCTTCGCGGCCTCCCTCGGCATCCACGTATGCTGCCAGAAACCGCTGGGCGAAAGCCTGGTCGAGGCCCGTGACATCGTTGCCTCGGTGGGTTCGAGGGTACGTTTCATGGTGCACGAAAACTGGCGCCACCGTCCGCCCTATCGACAGGTACGCGATTGGCTGGACCAGGACCGTGTGGGGCAACCGGCATGGGTCCGCCTGCGCATGGCGTCGTCCGGCCTGCTGCCGGACCGTCTCGGTACGCGGCCGGCCCTGGTCCGGCAACCGTTCTTCGCCGACATGGAACGATTCCTGGTGTTCGAAGTCCTGGTACATCATCTCGACGTTCTGCGCTGGCTGATCGGCCCGGTGCGCGTACACGCCGCGCGGATCGCCCGCGCAACCGGAGCGACACGGGGCGAGGACAGCGCCTTCGTGCTGCTCGAAGGGGCCAGCGGCTTGCCGGTGCTGCTCGAGGGCAGCTTCGCCGAACCAGGTGCCCCCACCCTGCCCAGTGACCATCTGGACATCGTTGGTGCACGGGGCAGCATTTCCCTGCATGGCAACATGCTGACCCTGTCGGCCGAGCGCAGTGAACGTCTGCGCTTCGACGAGTCAATGGCCGTCGACGCCTATGCCGGGGCCATTGCCGCGTTCGTCGCCGGGTTGCGCACCGGCGAACCCTTTCCTACCGAGGCACGGGACAATCTCGCCGTCCTCGAACTGGTGGAAGCGGTGTACGACGCCGCGGCACGGGCGTGAACCCTGCGCGGCGATGGTGCTAACGGCGTCGTCATCCCCGGTGTCCGGCTTGAACACCCCCGGGCAAACACCTACAGCCCAGGGCAAGGATCGCTACTGGGACTGCCACATGCACCTGTTCGGCGATCCCGAGCGATACCCCCCTTCCACCAACGCAACGTACCAGCCACCACCAGCAGAACTCGCCGACTACGACAAGGTACGGCGGGCACTTGGCATTGGCCGCAGCGTGTTCGTGCAGCCAAGCGTCTACGGCGCCGACCTGCGCCTGCTGCTGGACACCATCCGGCTGAGACCCGACCGGTTTGCAGGCATTGCCTGCATCGACACGCCGCTCGACACCGACGCGGCCAGGAAGCTGTACGCGTGCGGTATCCGTGGTGTTCGAATCAACGCCACGGCCGGCCGCGACGCCCATGTCGACGCGGTGATCCGGTCCGCGCAGGGACTTCGCGAGGCCAACCTGTCGGTGTCGATTGCGGCCCGCGACGGGAACGCGGTGGCGATCGCGCAGCCGTTTCTCGAAGCTGGCCTGAACGTGGTGTTGGACCACTTCGGCATGATTGATCCCGGGCTGCCGCCGGCGTCGCTGGATCCCCTGGTACGCCTGCTGGACGGCGGGCACACGTGGATCAAGCTCACCGCCTGCTACCGGGTATCGCGCAGCGGCCCACCGGGCTTCAGCGACCTTGGGCCCATGGTTCAACGTCTTCGCGACGTTCGCTGCGACCGGCTGCTCTGGGGCAGTGACTGGCCACACCCGGACTTCCCGGGCATACTGCCGAACGACGAGTCGCTGATGTCCGCGTTGACCGGCTGGGGGCTCCGAGCGGCGGAACAGCGCATGATTCTCGTGGACAACCCCGTGGCGCTGTTCGGGATGCCGTAGAGCCGCCCACGCACCGATGCGCGACGCCCGCCTGGATTGCCGAAGCAGCGGCGCTGGTCTACAACGCAGGATTCCGACATGTTCACCAAACCGTTGGCCACCTGCCGAACAGCCATCTGTGTCGGTGCCAGCCTGCTTGCCGCCTGTTCG
Source organism: uncultured Gammaproteobacteria bacterium (assembly GCA_964350265.1). Taxonomy (GTDB): domain Bacteria; phylum Pseudomonadota; class Gammaproteobacteria; order Arenicellales; family CAJQKF01; genus BQJD01. The sequence continues at coordinate 8,992 of CAYGJZ010000118.1, forward strand.
CCGCTGGACCTGGTCAACGGCGTCTCCGGCAACGACGACGCGGTGGTCCACGCCGACCTTGCCTACG
>CAYGJZ010000119.1:0-8725 GCA_964350265.1 uncultured Gammaproteobacteria bacterium
AGCAGCGGTCTCCAAAACCGCAGGTTGGGGGTTCGATTCCCTCCTGGCCTGCCAGGACTTTCAGGACAGGTTTTCAGTGGACAAAGTCAAGCTCGTGGTCGCGGCGCTGATTGTCGTCGGCGCGCTGGTGGGGTACTACCAGTTCCCGGATACGTCGGTACTGCTGCGCACCCTCGGCATCCTGGTCGCGCTCGGCGTGGCCGGTGGCATTGCCCTGACCACCGAGCCGGGGCGGGGCTTCGTAGCCTTTGCCCGCGGCGCCAGCACGGAAGTGCGCAAGGTCATCTGGCCGACCCGGCGGGAGACCATCCAGGCCACCATGGTGGTGATCGTGATGGTGCTGGTCATCGGCCTGTACATCTGGATTCTCGATACGGCGGCGTTCTGGGTGGTCTACGACCTGATCCTGAACGTTCGCGGCTAGGGTGGTCGCATGACGGATATGAAATGGTACGTGGTGCAGGCCTTCTCCGGGTACGAGAAGACCGTGCAGAAATCCATCCTGGAGCACATCCGCCGCGCCAGCATGGAGGACCAGTTCGGCGACGTGCTGGTGCCCACCGAAGACGTGGTGGAGATGCGCAACGGCCAGAAGCGCACCAGCGAGCGCAAGTTCTTTCCCGGCTACGTGCTGGTGCAGATGGAAATGAACGACGACACCTGGCACCTGGTCAAGTCGGTGCCCCGGGTGGCCGGGTTCATCGGCGGCACTGCCTCGAAGCCGGCGCCGATCACCGACGCCGAAGCCAATGCCATCCTGCAGCAGGTGCAGGACAGTTCCGACAACCCGAAGCCGAAGTACACCTTCGCGCCGGGCGAGATCGTGCGGGTCATCGACGGTCCTTTCCAGGATTTCAACGGTACCGTCGAGGACGTCAACTTCGAGAAGAACAAGTTGAAGGTCTCGGTATCCATTTTCGGCCGTTCCACGCCGGTCGAGCTCAATTTCAGCCAGGTCGAGAAAGGCTGAACCCCTGTCGGCGGCCGATTCGCGGCGCCGGCCTGTGTAACTTGTAATTTCGGGGAGGGCGCGCCCGACGGCGGCCCGTTCGCACCCGACGGAGTCAACCATCATGGCAAAGAAGATCGAAGCGTACATCAAGCTTCAGGTACCGGCCGGCGACGCCAAGCCGAGCCCGCCGGTGGGGCCCGCGCTGGGCCAGCGCGGCGTCAACATCATGGAGTTCTGCAAGGCGTTCAACGCCGATACCCAGGACATCGAGAAAGGTCTGCCGATCCCGGTCGTGATCACGGTGTACAGCGACAAGAGCTTCACCTTCATCAAGAAGACCCCGCCGGCAGCCATCCTGCTGCGCAAGGCGCTCGGCATTGCCAAGGGCAGCTCGACGCCGAACAAGGACAAGGTTGGCAAGATCAGCCGTGAGCAGCTCGAGGAGATCGCGAAAATCAAGATGCCGGACCTGTCCGCCTACGACATGGACAACGCGGTTCGCATCATTGCCGGCAGCGCCCGCAGCATGGGCGTCGACGTGGAGGGCGTGTAAATGGCAGGCAAGGGCAAACGTTACGACCAGGTGTTTTCCAAGGTCGACCGGGCGGCGTTCTACCAGCTTGGCGACGCACTGTCGCTGGTCAAGGAAACCGCTTCGGCAAAGTTCGACGAGTCCGTCGACGTGGCCGTCAATCTCGGCGTGAATGCGCGTAAGTCCGACCAGAACGTGCGCGGTTCCACCGTGCTGCCCCGCGGCACCGGCAAGACCGTTCGCGTGGCCGTGTTCGCCGAGGGCGACGATGCCGAGAAGGCCAAGGCCGCCGGTGCCGACCTGGTCGGCCTGGACGACCTCGCCGAACGCGTGCAGAAGGGCGAGATCGACTTCGACATGTGCATTGCCACCCCGGCGACCATGCGCGTGGTCGGCAAGCTCGGCCAGATTCTCGGTCCGCGCGGGCTGATGCCGAACCCGAAGGTGGGTACCGTGACCCCGGACGTGGTTACCGCGGTGCAGAACGCGAAGGCGGGCCAGGTGCAGTTTCGCATCGACAAGGCCGGCATCATCCACTGCACCATCGGCAAGGCCTCCTTCGAGCCCGATGCGCTGAAGGAGAATCTCGAGGCGCTGCTCGCCAGCCTGGTCAAGGCCAAGCCGTCCACCGCCAAGGGCCAGTACATTCGCCGCGTCACGCTGTCGACCACCATGGGTCCGGGCGTGCGCGTGGATCGCGCGTCGCTGGACGTCTAGCGATCCGAACGATGCGCACGTCGGTCCGCCCGGCGTGCGCGACAGACTTTGGGGTCCGCGTGCTCCGTCGGCCGGCAAGGCGATGGGGAACGCGGAAACGTCAAAGACCGCAGGTGGCGGTCGCCGGGCAACCGGTGAACGTCTTAATGGCCACCCGGCCGGCCTGCGCAGGCGGTGTGCCCCGATCAGGTTTTGCCTGGTAGAGGACACCAGAACCTTCGTAAAGGAGAACGCTCTTATGAGCTTGAGTCTGGCACAAAAGCAGGCCGTCGTTGCCGAGGTGACCGAATCCATCGCCTCCGCGCAATCGATGATCCTTGCCGAGTACCGGGGACTCACCGTTTCCGAGCTGACGGGCATGCGTGCCCAGGCCAGGGAGGCCGGCGTGTTCGTCAAGGTGGTGAAAAACACCCTGGCGCGACGCGCGGTAGCCGGTTCGCCATTCGAATGCCTGAGTGATCACTTCACCGGCCCGGTCATCATGGCCGCGTCGGAAGACCCGGTGGCCGCGGCGAAGCTTCTGTCGAAGTTCGCCAAGGACCTCGAGGAGCTGAAGATCACCGTGGGCGGCATGAACGGCGAGCTGATGAACGAGGCGCAGATCCAGGACCTGGCCAAGCTGCCCGGTCGCGAGGAACTGTTGGCCACGCTGGTTGGCACCATGCAGGCGCCGATCGCGAAGTTCGTGCAGACCCTCAACGAGGTGCCGTCGCGGTTCGTCCGAACCCTGGCTGCCATCGAAGAGAGCAAGCAGGCTGCCTAGCCAAGCGGAAACGAGTCCTCATTTTTACCTAATTGTCCGTTAAAGAATCCAGGAGCTACATCATGGCACTGTCCCGAGAAGAGATCCTCGACGCGATCTCGGAAATGTCCGTCCTCGACCTGTCCGCGCTGATCAAGGACATGGAAGAGAAGTTCGGCGTGTCCGCCGCTGCCGCGGTGGCCGTTGCCGCCCCCGCTGCCGGTGGTGACGCCGGTGGTGCGGCTGCCGAAGAGCAGTCGGAGTTCGACGTCATCCTCGCCGGCTTCGGCGACAAGAAGGTCGGCGTCATCAAGGCCGTTCGCGCCATCACCGGTCTGGGCCTGAAGGAGGCCAAGGACATGGTGGAGGCTGCGCCGAGCCCGGTGAAGGAAGGCGTGAGCAAGGAAGAAGCCGAGGAGCTGAAGAAGCAGCTTGAGGAAGCCGGCGCCACTGTTGAACTCAAGTAAGCCAGGTGAACTAGCCGCGCCGGACAGCCGGCGCGGCGACGCCATCTCGATTGGCAGGGCTGACCGCGGACGCGGTCGGCCTTGTCGTGTTTGTGAAAAATTGCCTTGTGCCCGGGCTTAACGCCGCTCAAGAGGTCTGCATGGAATACTCGTTCACCGAAAAGAAGCGAATTCGCAAGAATTTCAGTACCCGCAACGATACGGCCCTGATTCCGTACCTGCTCGAAACCCAGAAGCAGTCCTATGACCGCTGCCTGCAACTGGAGAACAAGCCCGAGTTGCGTATCGACCAGGGGTTGCAGGCTGCGTTCAAGAGCGTGTTTCCCATCGAGAGCTACAATGGCAAGGCCTCGCTGGACTTCGTCAGCTACCGGCTCGGCGATCCGCCCTTCGACGTGCGCGAATGCCAGCAGCGCGGCCTGATCTTCTCCGCGCCGCTGCGCGTGGTGCTGCGCCTGATCATTTTCGACAAGAACGACAACAGCAACACCAAGACCGTCAAGGACGTCACCGAGCAGGACGTCTACATGGGCGAGATTCCGCTGATGACGGACAACGGTACCTTCATCATCAACGGTACCGAGCGCGTGGTGGTGTCGCAGTTGCACCGCTCGCCGGGCGTGTTCTTCGACCACGACAAGGGCAAGACCCACGCCTCGGGCAAGCTGCTGTTCTCCGCCCGCATCATTCCCTACCGGGGTTCCTGGCTCGACTTCGAGTTCGATCCGAAGGACCACCTGTACATTCGTATCGACCGGCGCCGCAAGCTGCCCGGCACCATCGTGCTGCGCGCGCTGGGCTATTCCACCGAGGAAATCCTGGCGCTGTTCTTCGACAACGACGTGATCAACGTCTCCAAGGACAAGTTCGAGCTCGATATCGTGCCCGAGCGCATGCGTGGCCAGCAGCTGCACTTCGACCTGATGGGGCCGCGTGGCAAGGTGCTGGTGGAGTCCGGCAAGCGGGTCACCGCGCGTCACATCAAGGAACTGCAGAAGGCCGGCATCACCCGCATCGAGGTGCCCATTGACTACGTCGCCGGGCGCACCCTGGCCAAGGACGTGATCAACGAGGAAACCGGCGAGCTGATGTTCTCGGCCAACGACATCCTCACCGAGGACATGGTCAACACGCTGGTCGAGGCGGGCTACGATCGCATCGAGACCATCTACACCAACGACATCGACTGCGGCCCGTTCATCTCCGAGACGCTGCGCCTGGACAACACCCGTTCGGCGCTGGAAGCGCAGGTGGAGATCTACCGCATGATGCGCCCCGGCGAGCCGCCGACGAAGGAGGCCGCGCAGGCGCTGTTCACCAACCTGTTCTTCAACATCGATCGCTACGACCTTTCCGCGGTCGGTCGCATGAAGTTCAACCGTCGCCTGGGCCGTGATACCGACGAGGGCCCGGGCACCCTGAGCCAGCAGGACATCATCGAGGTGATGCAGGTGCTGGTGGACCTGAAGAACGGCAAGGGTGAGGTCGACGACATCGACAACCTCGGCAACCGCCGCGTACGTTCGGTGGGCGAGCTGGTGGAGAACCAGTTCCGCATCGGCCTGGTGCGCGTCGAGCGCGCGGTCCGCGAGCGCCTGTCTCTGGCCGAGTCCGAGCAGCTCACGCCGCAGGACCTGATCAACGCCAAGCCGGTCTCGGCGGTGATCAAGGAGTTCTTCGGTTCCAGCCAGCTGTCGCAGTTCATGGACCAGACCAACCCGTTGTCGGAAGTCACCCACAAGCGCCGCGTCTCGGCCCTTGGCCCGGGTGGCCTGACCCGCGAGCGGGCCGGCTTCGAGGTGCGCGACGTGCACCCGACCCACTACGGCCGGGTCTGCCCGATCGAGACCCCTGAAGGCCCGAACATCGGCCTGATCAACTCGCTGGCCGTGTTCGCGCGAACCAACGAGTACGGCTTCCTGGAGACGCCCTACCGCAAGGTGATCGACGCCCGGGTTTCCGACGAGATTTCCTACCTGTCGGCCATCGAGGAACACAAGTTCGTCATCGCCCAGGCCAATGCCAAGGTCGACGGCAACGGCAAGCTGGTCGACGACCTGGTGTCCTGCCGCTACAAGAACGAGTTCACCCTGTCCACGCCGGAGCAGATCGACTACATCGACATCGCACCGTCGCAGATCGTCTCGGTGGCCGCGTCGCTGATTCCCTTCCTCGAGCACGATGACGCCAACCGCGCGTTGATGGGGTCCAACATGCAGCGCCAGGCGGTGCCGACGCTGGTCAGCGAGAAGCCGCTGGTGGGTACCGGCATCGAGCGCAAGGTGGCGATGGACTCCGGCGTCTGCGTGCTGGCGCGTCGTGGTGGCAGCGTGCTGTCGGTGGATTCCGGGCGCATCGTGGTCAAGGTCAACGACGAGGAAGCCAGTGCCGGCGATTCCGGTGTCGACATCTACAACCTGATCAAGTACACCCGTTCCAACCAGAACACCACCATCAACCAGCGGCCGCTGGTGAAGGTGGGTGACGTGATCCGCGCCCGCGACGTGCTCGCCGACGGTCCGTCCACGGATACCGGTGAGCTGGCCCTGGGCCGCAACGTGCTGGTCGCCTTCATGCCGTGGAACGGCTACAACTTCGAGGACTCCATCCTCATTTCCGAACGCCTGGTGCAGGACGACATCTATACCTCGATCCACATCGAGGAATTGACCTGCGTCGCCCGCGACACCAAGCTCGGTTCCGAGGAGATCACCCGCGACATTCCCAACGTCGGCGAATCGGCGCTGGCCAAGCTGGACGAGTCCGGCATCGTCTACGTCGGTGCCGAGGTGGAGCCCAACGACATCCTCATCGGCAAGGTCACGCCCAAGGGCGAGACCCAGCTGACCCCCGAGGAGAAACTCCTGCGCGCCATCTTCGGCGAGAAGGCGTCGGACGTGAAGGACACCTCGCTGCGCATGCCGTCGGGCATGAGCGGCACGGTCATCAACGTGCAGGTGTTCACCCGCGACGGCGTGGAGAAGGACGCCCGTGCACTGTCCAACGAGGCCGAGGAACTCGGTCGTATCCGCAAGGATCTCGACGACCAGTTCCGCATCGTCGAAGGCGATGCCTTCGATCGTATCGAGCGTCTGCTGGTCGGCCAGGTGGCCGAGGGTGGCCCGTCCGGCCTGAAGTCCGGTGCCAAGGTGACGGTGGACTACCTCGGTACGCTGGACCGCAAGGAGTGGTTCGAGATTCGCCTGCGCGATGAAGATGCCAACCAGTCGCTGGAAGCGGTGCGCAACAGCCTGGACACCCAGCGTCGTCAGTTCGACGACCTGTACAAGGAGAAGAAGGGCAAGCTCGAGGCCGGCGACGACCTCGCCCCCGGCGTATTGAAGATGGTCAAGGTCTTCGTCGCCGTGAAGCGCCGCCTGCAGCCTGGCGACAAGATGGCCGGGCGTCACGGCAACAAGGGCGTCATCTCGAAGATCGTCCCGGTGGAGGACATGCCCTTCATGGCCGACGGCACCACCGTCGACATCGTGCTCAACCCGCTCGGCGTACCGTCGCGCATGAACGTCGGCCAGGTGCTGGAAACGCATCTTGGCTGGGCGGCGCGTGGTCTCGGCCACAAGATCGGTCGCATGATGGAGCAGCAGGCGAAGGTGGCGGAGCTGCGCAAGTTCCTCGAGAAGGTCTACAACAAGGCCGGCCGCCACGAGCCGCTGGAAACCCTTGGCGACGCCGAGGTGATCGAGCTGGCCGGCAACCTGCGCGAGGGCGTGCCCATGGCGACGCCGGTGTTCGACGGCGCCTCGGAGAAGGAAATCAAGGAGATGCTGAAGCTCGCCGACCTGCCGGACAGCGGCCAGACGCGGCTGTTCGACGGCCGCACCGGCGAGGCATTCGATCGCCCGGTGACGGTGGGCTACATGTACATGCTCAAGCTCAACCACCTGGTCGACGACAAGATGCATGCCCGCTCCACCGGCCCCTACAGCCTGATCACCCAGCAGCCGCTGGGGGGCAAGGCGCAGTTCGGTGGCCAGCGGTTCGGCGAGATGGAGGTCTGGGCGCTGGAGGCCTACGGCGCCTCGTATACCCTGCAGGAGATGCTTACCGTGAAATCGGACGACGTTCCCGGCCGTACCAAGATCTACGAGAACATCGTCAAGGGTGACCAGCGAATGGAGGCCAGCATTCCTGAATCGTTCAACGTGCTGGTCAAGGAGATCCGTTCCCTCGGGCTCAATATCGAAATGCGGCAGGACGACTGAAGCCTGGTTCTTCCGTCGCCCCGCCCACTTAGCCTGACAGAGGTTACAAGATGAGAGATTTATTCAGCCTGTACAACAAGAAGGCCGACGCCGAGCAGGACTTCGACTCCATTAGCATCGGCATCGCTTCGCCGGAGAAGATCCGTTCGTGGTCCTACGGCGAGGTGAAGAAGCCGGAGACCATCAACTACCGGACCTTCAAGCCCGAGCGTGACGGCCTGTTCTGCGCCAAGCTGTTCGGCCCGGTCTCCGACTACGAGTGCCTGTGCGGCAAGTACAAGCGCCTGAAGCATCGCGGCGTGATCTGCGAGAAGTGCGGCGTCGAGGTGACCCTGTCCAAGGTTCGTCGCGAGCGCATGGGACACATCGAGCTGGCCAGCCCGGTGGCCCACATCTGGTTCCTGAAGTCGCTGCCGTCCCGTCTCGGCCTGCTGCTGGACATGACCGTGCGCGAGATCGAGCGCGTGCTCTACTTCGAGGCCTACGTGGTCATCGACCCGGGCATGACCAACCTCACCACCGGCTCGCTGCTGACCGAGGATGGCTACTTCGAGGCCATCGAGCAGTTCGGTGCGGAGTTCGACGCGCGCATGGGCGCCGAGGCCATCAAGGACCTGCTCATCGGCCTGGATCTCGACGAGATTGCCGGCGAACTGCGCACCGAGCTGGCGGACACGAATTCCGACACCAAGCGCAAGAAGCTGACCAAGCGGCTGCGGGTGATCGAGGCCTTCATTCATTCCGGCAACCGTCCGGAGTGGATGATTCTCGACGTGCTGCCGGTGCTGCCGCCGGACCTGCGTCCGCTGGTGCCGCTGGACGGCGGGCGATTCGCCACCTCCGACCTGAACGACCTCTATCGCCGGGTCATCAACCGCAACAACCGCCTGCGTCGGCTGCTCGACCTGAATGCGCCGGACATCATCGTGCGCAACGAGAAGCGCATGCTGCAGGAGGCCTGTGACGCGCTGCTCGACAACGGTCGTCGCGGCAAGGCGGTGACCGGTCCGAACAAGCGCCAGCTGAAGTCGCTGGCCGACATGATCAAGGGCAAGCAGGGGCGTTTCCGCCAGAACCTGCTCGGCAAGCGCG
>CAYGJZ010000120.1:0-8639 GCA_964350265.1 uncultured Gammaproteobacteria bacterium
CCTAGCCGCCGTCGCGGTAGCCGAGGATTTCCACCTCGTACAGCCGCAGTGCGCCGATGTCGCTGCCGCGGGTGGCGACCAGGCGGACGCGGTCGGTGACGAAGGGTGCGAAGTCCCGCGCATAGACCGCCTTCGTGTTGCCGGTTTCCACCACGATGTCCTGCCACTGCCCCTGCCGAATGCCCTGCAGGCGGAAGTCCACCGGTGGCCACTTGTACTCGTCCTCGGCCCCGGCCCAGAAGCGCAGCCCGGTGACGGTGCACGGCCCGAGGTCGATCTCCAGCCAGTGCGGGCTGGCCGACCAGTCGAGGTTGTTGGTGCGCGACGACAGCCAGCGGCTGGTCACCGAACGGTGATCGCCGTCCACCGCCTGCCGCGGCGGGTAGCGCGGGTCGTAGACCGAGTCGGCGTGCACCGGGCGATGCAGGGCGAGATTGCCGACCGCCGGAGCGGCGGTGTAGACCAGTGCGGCGGCACAGGCGGCCAGGCCGGCGAAGCCGGCGGCGAGGAAGCGCATGCGTCGGGTCATGGCGATTCTTATTATTTGGGCAGGTCGCCAAGCATAGCGCCATCGCGGCGGGATCAGATACCCATGTCCTCGATCTGGTCGAAGGAGTAGCCGGCGCCGAGTTCGCGGATGCGGATGTGATTGGCGAACACCGAGAAGGCCAGGTAGGCGGCCAGCGCGCTGCCGCGCTGCATCCACGGCGGCAGGTAGCGCGGCGGCAGGATCACCTCGCCGTAGCCGTCCGCCAGGCGGACCACGTCGCCGATGGTGAAACGACCGGCGAACAGCATGCGGCACAGGTCGAGCTTGCCGTGGTGCAGGCACCAGCGGAAGAAGGTGTGCACCTCCATCAGCCCGTGCAGGTAGACGGTGTCCTTGGTGAAAGCGCTGCCGCCGGTGAGCGGTGCGCCGCGAAACACGCGCATGGCGGTGTGGAAACTCTCGGCCTCGGTCTGGCCGGCGTCGAGCAGGAAGCGGAAGACGTCGATGAAGTCGCCGCCGGCCAGCGCCATGTCGATGGCGACGATGCGCAGGGCGATGCGTTCCAGCCGGCGGATGTCGATGGAGCCGGTGACCAGCTCGGCGAAGGTGGCCAGCCCCTCCTGGGTGCCCGTGGTGCGCGGCGCGCCGAGGCCGGTGCTCTTCAGGTGGGGCTGCTCGCGGCCGTTGATGGCGGTGAGGCTGTGCACGAAGGCCTCGTGCTGCAGCAGTTGTTCCAGGTCGAAGGCGGAAAAGCAGGTGGCGTCGCGCAGGCGGATGCGGCTGGCCCCGGCGGCCGCCTTGGAGGCCATCGACGGGTCCACCACCACCGCCACCGGGTGGTCGGTGAAGACCTCGTCCAGCCGCGCCGCCATCTCTGCCTGGATCTGCGCCGCCGGCAGGCAGAAGTCGTCTTCCACCAGGGCGAAGCCCTCGTCGTACTGGCGGGCGATGTCGAGGAAGTGCCTGGCGGCATCGATGTTGTTCACCGCGCCGCCGGCCAGCGAGTCGCCCGGGCGACCGTACAGCTCCAGCGAAGGCGCGGTGATCGACGCGCTGCCGGCGCATTCCAGCAGGCGGCAGACGGTGACGTAGGAGCGGGCGGTGTCGTGCAGGAAGCGCTCCACCGGGTGCTGGCGGTCGAGGCCGGCGGCCAGCGCTTCCAGCGGCCGGGTGCGCTCGCTCATGGAGCGCTTCGGGTAGTGGACCTCGGGCAGGCGCGGCTGGCCGCGATGCCAGTCGTCGAGAAAGCGCGCCTGCACCTCCCCCGGCCAGCTCAATGCCGACAGCACGCGGATGCCGCGGGCGAGTTCCACCAGTTGCGCGTCCAGCGACGCGATGCGTGCGAGATCCGTGTGCCGTGCAGACATGCCGAGTGTTCCCTGTGGCTGGCCAGGGGCGAGTATAGGACCAGGCGGGCGGCGCCGGGAATGGTCGGCGCGCGGACAGTGAGTGCGTTGACCATCAAAAAAATTTGTACTATCGTACAAATCGAAGTCATGCCGAGCACCCGAACCGATCCGCGTCGATGCCCCCGAAGCACACCAGCAGCCGCGAAGCGATCCTCGAGGCCGCGCTGGACCTGATGTCCAGGCGCGGCTTCCATGCCGTGAGCATGCGCGAGATCGCCCGCGCCGCCGACGTCAACCTGGGCAGCGTCACCTATCACTTCGGCACCAAGGAAAACCTGCTGGCGGCCATCTACGAGCGTCATACCCGGCCGATGAACCAGCGCCGGGTGGAACTGCTGGCCGAGGCCGAGCGCATCTCCGACCGCGACGAACGGCTGTCGGCGATCATCCGCGCCTTCGTCGTGCCGGCCTTTTCCTCCAGCGCCGACAGCGCCGGCGGCGGCGCCCGCTTCACCCGGCTGCGCGCTCTCGTCTCCATGGAGGGCAACGAGGTGGCCGGGCGTATCATTGCCGGGGCATTCGACGACACCAGCCGGGCCTTCATCGAGGCCATCGGCCGCTGCCTGCCCGAAGCCGGCGAGGCACACGTGGTCTGGCGCAGCCATTTCCTGCTCGGCGCGCTGTACTACACGCTGGTCAACGGCGAGCGCATCAACCGGCTCAGCGACGGCCGCCTGGACGGCGCCGATGCCGCGGTGGCCATCGACCAGCTGGTCGGCGCGGCCACCGCCTCGCTGGGCGCGGCGGCGCCGGCCTGAACGACGACCAGGAACCGACAACTTGCACCGCGGGTGCAGGGGAAACCGATGAGAGAAGAGCGAGACTACGACGACATCCCGGGCACCTACGTCTTCGACGGCGAGCACCATCGACGCGGCTACCACCTGAACATGTTCTGCATGTCGCTCAACCAGGCCGCCAACCGCGATGCCTTCCGCGCCGACGAGGCCGCCTACCTGGAGCGCTTCGCGATGACCGAGGCGCAGAAGCAGGCGGTGCTGGAACGCGACTGGCTGGCCATGCTGCGTCTGGGCGGGAACATCTACTACACCTTCAAGATCGCCGCCTTCGACGGCATCTCCATGCAGCAGATCGGTGCGCGGATGTCCGGCAACGGCATGAGCGACGAGGAATTCATGCAGATGATGATCGACGGTGGCCGCCGCATCGAGGGCAACCGCAGCCGACGGGAGAACGCCGATGGCTAGGCTGTTCGCGGGGGTCGGTACCTCCCATGTCCCCTCCATCGGTGCGGCGCTGGACAACGGCAAGTCCGGCAACGACTACTGGAAGCCGCTGTTCGACGGCTTCGGCCCAGCGCGGGAATGGATTGCGCGGGAGAAGCCGGACGTGTGCATCGTCATCTACAACGATCATGCCTCGGCCTTCTCGCTGGAGAACATCGCCACCTTCGCCATCGGCGTGGGCGACCGCTTCGAGCCCGCCGACGAGGGCTACGGGCCACGCCAGGTGCCGGTGGTGGAAGGCGATCCGGCGCTGGCCTGGCACCTGGCCGAGTCGCTGATCCTCGACGACTTCGACATGACCATCGTCAACCGCATGCCCGTGGATCACGGCCTGACGGTGCCGCTGTCCATCGTCTTCGACCAGCCCGAGGCCTGGCCCACCCGGGTCATTCCGCTGGCGGTGAACGTGATCCAGTACCCGCAGCCCAGCGGCCGGCGCTGCTACCACCTCGGCCAGGCCATCCGCCGCGCGGTGGACAGCTACCCGAAGGACCTGAAGGTGGCCATCTTCGGCACCGGCGGCATGTCCCACCAGTTGCAGGGCGAGCGCGCCGGGCTGGTCAACGCGCAGTTCGACAACGACTTCCTCGACCGCCTGGTGGCCGATCCCGAAGGGCTGACCCGGATCAGCCATACCGAGTACATGCGCGAGGCCGGCTCGGAGGGCATCGAGCTGATCATGTGGCTGATCATGCGCGGCGCGCTGAATGCGAAGGTGGAGCCGGTGTACCGCTTCTACCACGTGCCCGCGTCCAATACCGGCTACGGCCTGGTGGTGCTCGAGAACCGCTAGCGCAAACCTTTTTTCTTTCCCGGAGCAAAGTGATGAAGATCTGCATGGTGGGCGAGGGTGCCTTCGCCAACAAGCACCTCGACGCCCTGGCCAACATCGAGGAGGTGGAAGTCGTTTCCATCGTCGGCGGCGTGGCCGAGGCCACCGAGAAGGTCGCCCGCGAACGCGGCATACCGCACCACACCCTGGATCTCGCCGAGGGTCTTTCCCGGGACGGCGTGGAGGCGGCCATCCTCACCACCCCCACGCCCATGCATGCGCGCCAGGCACAGGAGGTGATGAACCACGGCAAGCACGTGCTGGTGGAAATCCCCATGGCCGACAACCTGGCCGACGCCGAGGCCCTGGTGGAGACCCAGCGACGCACCGGCAAGGTGGCCATGGTCGGTCATACGCGGCGCTTCAATCCCTCCCACCAGTGGGTGCGCCAGCGCATCGCCGCCGGCGAGCTCAACATCCAGCAGATGGACGTGCAGACCTTCTTCTTCCGGCGCGAGAACCTCAACGCCCTCGGCCAGCCGCGTAGCTGGACCGACCACCTGCTCTGGCACCATGCCTGTCACACCGTCGACCTGTTCCAGTACCAGACCGGCGAGATCGCCTCCGAGGTCTATGCCCTGCAGGGACCCATGCATCCGGAGCTGGGCATCGCCATGGACATGAGCATCGGCATGATGACGCCTTCCGGCGCCATCTGCACGCTGTCGCTGTCGTTCAACAACGACGGGCCACTGGGCACCTTCTTCCGCTACATCTGCGACAACGGCACCTACATCGCCCGCTACGACGACCTGGTCGACGGCCGCGAGAACCCGGTGGACGTGTCGAAGGTGGATGTCTCCATGAACGGCATCGAGCTCTGCGACCGCGAGTTCATCCAGGCCATTCGCGAGGGACGCGAACCCAATGCCAGCGTCGGCCAGTGTCTCGACGCCATGCGCACGCTCGATCGCATCGAGCAGTGCCTGCAGGGCTGATCCCGTGGTCACCCCCGGCTACCTGCCGTTTCATCCCGAACCGAAGAAACCCGACCAGGCGCTGCCCGACGGTGCCTGCGACGCCCACTGCCACGTATTCGGCCCGGCCGCGGACTTTCCCTTCGCCGCCAGCAGCACCTACGAACCGGTGGACGCGCCCAAGGAGACGCTGTTCGCCCTCCATCGTCACCTCGGCGTATCCCGCTCGGTGATCGTGCAGGCCAGTTGCCACGGCACCGACAATGCCGCCATGGTGGATGCCCTGAAGGCCGGCGGCGACAGCTACAAGGGCGTCGCGGTGGTGGCCGAGGATGTGTCCGCCCATGCCCTGGCCGAGATGCACGAGGCCGGCGTGCGCGGCGTGCGCTTCAACTTCGTCAAGCGGCTCGGCGGCGGCAAGCCGTTGTCCGTCTACCGCAGCATCATCGAGAAGATCCAGCCGCTGGGCTGGCACGTGGTGGTGTACTTCGATGCCGAGGACCTGGCGTCGCTGGCGCCGTTCCTGCGCGAGATCCCGGTGGAGGTGGTCATCGACCACATGGGTCGGGTGCCGGTGGAAGAGGGTACCGACAGCCGCGCCTTCGCCCTGCTGCACGAACTGCTGGTGGGCGACGACCGCTTCTGGGTGAAGATTTCCTGCCCGGAGCGGCTGTCGAAGCAGGGTCCGCCCTATGCCGACGTCGACCCGGTGGCCCGCGCCCTGCTGGCGGCGGTGCCGCGGCGGGTGCTGTGGGGCACCGACTGGCCGCATCCGAACATGAAGTCGCACATGCCCGACGACGGTGCGCTGGTGGACCGCATCCTCGCCATCTGCGACAGCGACGAACTGCGCCAGCAGGTGCTGGTGACCAATCCCGCCCGTCTCTACGGCTTCTGACCCGCGCCGACGGGCGCACACAACCACGAGGAGAAAGCACATGTTCCAACCGGTCGCGGTACGCCGCATCGAACGCGCCGAGGCGGCGCTGGTCGACGGCCTCGGCGAGATGGGGGTGGCCACGGTACACGAGGCCCAGGGCCGGGTCGGCCTGCTCAAGCCCTACATGCGCCCGATCTATCCACGCGCCCGGGTGGCCGGCAGCGCGGTCACCATCCTCGCCCAGCCCGGCGACAACTGGATGGTGCACGTCGCCATCGAGTTGTGCCAGCCCGGCGACGTGCTGGTGGTGGCCTGTACCGCCGACAACACCGACGGCATGTTCGGCGACCTGCTCGGCACCTCCTGCCAGGCCCACGGCATCCGCGCCCTGGTCATCGACGCGGGGGTGCGCGATGTCGCCGACCTGGCCGAGATGGGCTTCCCGGTCTGGTCCCGGGCCATTTCCGCCAAGGGCACGGTGAAGGAAACCCTCGGCGCGGTGAACGTGCCGGTGGTCTGCGCGGGACAACAGGTCCATCCCGGCGACGTGGTGGTGGCCGACGACGACGGCGTGGTGGTGGTGGAACGACGTCATGCCCAGGCGGTGCTGGACAAGGCCCGCGCGCGCACCGCCAACGAGGAGCAGAAACGCGAGCGCCTCGCCGCCGGCGAGAAGGGACTGGACATGTACAACATGCGCGGCCGCCTGGAGCAGGCCGGCCTGCGCTATGTCGACAGCATCGACGAACTGTAACCGCGGGAAGCCCCATGATCATCGACTGCCACGGCCACTACACCACCGCCCCGGATGCCCTCGGCGCCTACCGCGACCAGCAGAAGGCCGATCTCGCCAACGATCCCATGCATCGGCACGTGAAGGGCGAGATCGACATCACCGACGACCAGATCCGCGACAGCCTGGAAGGCGCGCAACTGAAACTGCAGAACGAGCGCGGCACCGATCTCACCCTGTTCTCGCCACGGGCGAGCTGGATGGGGCATCACCTCGGCAACGAGTCCACCAGCCGCTACTGGACCGAGCACTGCAACGAGCTCATTCATCGCATCACCGCCCTGTACCCGAACAACTTCGTCGGCGTCGCGCAACTGCCGCAGACACCCGGCGCCGACCTCGACAACTGCGTCGCCGAGCTGGAACGCTGCGTCAACGAGTTCGGCTTCGTCGGCTGCAACCTCAACCCCGACCCCTCCGGCGGCTACTGGACCGCGCCGCCGCTGGGCGATCGCTACTGGTACCCGCTGTACGAGAAGATGGTGGAACTCGACGTGCCGGCCATGATCCACGTCAGCGCCGCCTGCAACCCCGCCTTCCATACCACCGGCTCCCACTACCTCGGCGCCGACACCACCGCGGTCATGCAGTGCATCACCTCGGACATCTTCCGCGACTTCCCGAGCCTGCGCTTCGTCGTGCCCCATGGCGGCGGCGCCGTGCCCTACCACTGGGGGCGCTTCCGCGGACTCGCCGACATGATGGGCCGACCACCCCTGGATGAACTGATCCTCGACAACGTGTTCTTCGACACCTGCGTCTACCACCAGCCCGGCATCGACCTGCTGCTCAAGGTCATCCCGGCGAAGAACATCCTGTTCGCCTCGGAGATGGTGGGCGCGGTGCGCGGCATCGATCCCGAGACCGGCCACTACTTCGACGACACCCGCCGCTACATCGACCATGCCGACCTCGGCGATGCCGATCGCCGGCTCATCTACGAGGACAACGTGCAGCGCGTGTATCCCCGCCTGGCGGCGCGCATGGCCGCGGTTCGCGGGGCCTGACCATGGGCATGGTGGGCATTCCCTGCACCTGGATGCGCGGTGGCACCTCCAAGGGTGCCTACTTCCTCGCCGACGACCTGCCCGCCGACACCGCCCGCCGCGACGCCCTGCTGCTGTCCGTGATGGGCTCCCCCGACCCGCGCCAGGTGGACGGCATCGGCGGCGCAGACCCCCTCGCCAGCAAGGTGGCGGTGGTCTCGAAGTCCCGGCGCGACGGCGTCGACATCGACTACCTGTTCCTGCAGGTCTTCGTCGACCGCCCCATCGTCACCGACGCGCAGAACTGCGGCAACATCCTCTCCGGCGTGGCCCAGTTCGCCATCGAGCGCGGCCTCATCCCCGCCCGTGACGGGCACACCGAGGTGGTGGTCTACATGGTCAACAGCGACCAGCGGGTCACCGTCACCCTGCAGACGCCCGGCGGCGAAGTCACCTACGAAGGCGACGCCACCATCGACGGCGTCCCCGGCAGCGCCGCGCCGGTGCTGCAGAACTTCACCGAGGCCGCCGGCGCCAACTGCGGCGCCCTGCTGCCCACGGGCAACAGCGTGGACGTTATCGACGGCATCGAGGTCACCTGCATCGACAACGGCATGCCGGTGGTCGTGCTGCGCGCCGGGGACGTCGGCGCCAGCGGCGAGGAAACCCGCGAAGAACTCGACGCCAACGAAGCCGTCAGGCAGAAACTCGAGTCCATCCGCCTGAAGGCCGGACCGATGATGAACCTCGGCGACGTCGCCGAGAAATCCGTGCCGAAAATGACCCTCGTCTCCGCCCCCCGCCACGGCGGCGCCATCAACACCCGCACCTTCATTCCCCACCGCTGCCATGCCTCCATCGGCGTCCTCGGCGCCGTCAGCGTCGCCACCGCCTGCATGCTCCCGGACACCCCCGCCGGCCGCCTCGCCGTACTCCCCGGCGGCACCGAACAACACGTCAGCGTCGAACACCCCATCGGCGAAACCACCGTGGTCATGTCCGTCGACCTCGAAGGCGGCCTCACCATCCACCAGGCCGCCATCCTGCGCACCGCCCGCAAACTGTTCGAAGGCACCGTCTTCGCG
>CAYGJZ010000121.1:0-8631 GCA_964350265.1 uncultured Gammaproteobacteria bacterium
CGCCGCATCGCCGAGGACATCAGCATCCGCCGCTTTCCGCGCCAGCGGCGCCAGGGCACCCCAGGACGACGCTGACAGGCGACGGCCATGCCGACAGCCCGGCTTGGGCTGTCAACTGGTTGACAGACGACCTGGTCGCGGTGGCTCTAGATTTCCCCGGACCGTCTACCACGTCCCGAGGTTGCCTTGACGCCGCAAGCCTTCGTCTCCTGGTCGTTGCGCGCCAGCATCGTCGTGCTGTTCGCCTACCAGGTGCTGATCCTGCTCTACTCGTTCCAGGGCGCGCTCGAGTCGTACTACTTCCACCTTGGCGCCGTGCTGGTGGTGGCCTCGCTGGCAACCATCGACGCCTTGATCGGCGGCGAGCAGCGTCATCGTGCGCTGAAGATCGCACTGCCCTGCCTGGTCATCGTCGCCACCGGGATATCGGCAACCTACCTGTACCTCAACGTCGGCGACATCGAGCTTCGGCAACCGTTCCTGGAACGTGCCGATGTCATCACCGGGTCGGTCATCGTGGCCTGCGTCGTGGTCCTGACCTGGTGTGTTTGGGGTGCCATCCTGGCCATGGTCATCGCCTTCGCGGTGGGCTACTTCTTCTTCGGCAACCTGTTCCCGGGCAACTTCCGCTTCGACCCGCCGGAAACCGAGATCATCATCAGCTACCTCGCCGGCATGGGCGGCGCCCGCGGCGTACTGTGGGGCATCCCGCTGTCGGCCAACACCCTGTTCCTGATCATCGCATTCGGCGGACTGCTCAAGGGCACCCGCATCCTTGAGCTGTTCAACGAGTTCGGCCGCGCATTGCTGAACATCTCGCGCAGCGGCATCTGCTACTCCGCGGTACTGGCCAGTTCGCTGATCGGCATGGTGACCGGCCAGGCGGTGGCCAACGTTGCCCTGTCCGGTTCGGTCACCATTCCTTCCATGACCCAGCAGGGAATCACCCGCGAGCGCGCCGGCGCCATCGAGGTGGTGGCTTCTCTCGGCAGCCAGTTGATCCCGCCGATCATGGGTCTGGGCGGATTCCTGATGGCGGTGAACCTTGGCGTGCCCTATGCCGAGGTGGCCACCGCCGCCATCATGCCCGCCTTCCTGTTCGTCAGCGTGCTGTTCATCGCCGGCTACTTCATTGCCTCGTCCACGCCATCGCTGAAGGTCAAGCGGCAGCAGGTCGACTACTCGCTGATTGTCTGGATGCTGCCGTCGTTCCTGGTTTCCTTCCTCACACTGTTGACCATGCTGTACCTGCGCTACTCGCCGGGTTACTCGGCGATGTGGGCCATCGGTCTGCTGGTCGGCCTAGCCTGGCTGCGCCCGGCGCGCTACCGACCGAACCTGCGGCAACTCTGGGACGGCCTGGAATACGGCGTGGTGGCCGCGGTCAACCTCGGCCTGATCCTTGCCGGCATCGGCCTGGTGGTGCAGGTGCTGGTCACCACCGGTGCCGGCTTCGACCTTGGCCGCAGCGTGATGCTCATTGCCGGCGACCAGGTCTGGATCGCGCTGCTCCTCGGCATGCTGATCTCCGCGCTGGTGGGACTTGGCCTGCCGACACCGGCGGCCTATGCGCTGATCGCCATCATCATGGTGCCGTCGCTGATCGACATTGGCCTGGCACCCATGGTGGCGCATTTCTTTGGCTTCTACTTCGCCATCTTCTCGGCCATCACGCCGCCGGTGGCGGTGGGCGTGATGGCGGCGACACGAATCTCCGGCGGCTCGTTCTACCGCACTGCGCTCGAGGCCGGCCGCATGTCGGTGGTGTCCATTGCACTGCCCTTCGCCTTCGTGGTCTTCCCCTCGTTGCTGGCCTTTCCGAACATCGGCATCGAGGGCCTGGTGGTATCGGCGGCACTGCTGGTGACCGCGCTGTTCTGGGGTGCATCGGTCTACGGGGTACTCGGTCGAACGCTGTCCCGCGGCGAGCGAATCGTACTGCTCGCGGTACCGCTGCTGTGCATTGCCATGCTCGCCACCGGCAGCCTGGTCGTCGCCATGGCGACCATCATCGCCGGCATTGTCATCGCCGCCTGGAACATCGCCACGCTGCGCCGGCAACGGCTGGTATCCGGATCGTAGGAGAAGCGCAACAGCTCTATCCACGCCGGTGGCAGGATCGCCCGCCACCGGGATCAAGCCCACGAACCTAGAGGAGACAAATCATGCCCAAGACACTGCTGTTCGATACCTGGGGGACGCTGGTGGACAACTACTCCATCGCCGATGTCATCGAGCCCTACGTCTTCGAGTCCCACATTGCCCAGGACGTCGCCCAGGACTGGCGCTTCCAGCAGAAGTGGGCCATGTTCTACACCACGCTCGCCGACAACTTCGTTCCCCACCCGACCCTTAACGAGGCCTGCCTGCGCTGGGCGCTGGAACGCCACCACATCGACCTGCCGGAAGATGCGATTCGCGACATCAACGAGCAGTACCACAAGCTGCGGGCCTACCCGGACGTGCTCAACGCCCTGAAGTCCCTCAAGGAGCAGGGCCTGACGCTGAAGATCATCGCCAACCCGACCTACAAGATGATCGAGGCCCACAGCCGCTATGCCGGCACCCTGGAGTACATTGACGAGATCATCAGCTCCGGCGAGGAGGCACAGGCCTTCAAGCCTTCGCCGAAGGTCTACGAGCTCGGCATGAAACGCGCGGGCTGCGCCAAGGAAGACATCCTCTGGGTAACGGGTCACTTCTGGGAAGTGGTCGGTGCCGTGCGCCAGGGCCTGAACGTGGCCTGGACCAACCGCTCCCGCCACCCGATGCTGAAAATCGGCGTCGAGCCGACCTACAACACCGCCAACCTGCAGGAACTGGCAGACACCCTGGCCAGGGGATAGGCGGAATCCAACGGGCAACGACCCGGACACCTTAGGAGGAATACGCGATGAAAACCGATCGCTCGCGCAAGAGCACGCTGTTGGCGATCCTGGCCACGGCAGCATTCGCTGCCGGCGGCCAGGCCGTCCATGCCCAGACCACCGTTCGACTGATGGCCTCGCCCAGCGGCTCGGGTCCGTACAATGCCTTCGCTACCGTGCAGACGCACATGGCGGAGTTCTCCGACAAGATTCGCCTCAGCGTGGAGGAAACCCCCGGCTTCAACTTCAACGTCAAGTACATGGCGACCCACCCGGACCGCTTTGCCGATACCGTGTTCGGCACCGGCTCGGTACTCAACTGGGCGGCATCCACGGGGCAGAAGCCGTTCTATCCCAAGGCCCTTGAAGTCATGAACGACTTCAAGGCCATCCTGGTGCTGGGCCTGACCTTCAACACCTGGGTGGCCATGGACAAGGACATCACCACGCCCAACGACTTTGCCGGCAAGCGCGTCGGCATCGGCCTGTTGACGCAGAACGAATGGGGCATGCATCAGCGCATGCTGCTTGACGAGTGGGGCCTGACCGACGGACTGGCCAGCCTCGACACGCTGGGTCCCGGTCAGAACATCGAGGCACTGCTGGACGGCCGCACCGACGTCGGCACGCTGTTCGGCCTGACCAGCGCCGACGGCAGCATTACCGTGGTGACCGGACCACATCGGCAGCTCGAGGCGTCCAACCGGGACTGGCACTACGTACAGGTTCCCGCCGAGATGACCGAGTCATCGAAGGCGCCGTTCCGGGTGGTCCAGTACCCCGCGGGCACGCTGCCCAACCAGCCCGAGCCGGTGACCTTGTTCGGCGACCTGCTGATGATCTCCGCCCACGAGTCGATGCCCGAGGAACTGGCCTACGAGCTGGTCCGGGTGTTCATCGAACATGGCGAGCAGATCAAGCAGTACCATGGCTTCTTGAAGCCGCTGACCAACGACACCATGTCGTTCATGGCCGCCGAAGATCCCGACTTCTTCCATCCCGGTGCATTGCGCGCCTTCCGCGACCTCGGCGTGATCCAGTAGCACCACGCGCCAGCGGCCCCGGCCATGCAAGGCCGGGGCCATCGACAGGCCACGTCGTCCAGCTGCCTGTGCCCACCTTGCCGCCAACCTACGGGTAGCGGAAGGACTCGTCGACTTCGGTGTTGGCGAGGTTGTTGCTCAGCGTCGACAGCACGTACCAGCCGATCACGGCGATGATCTCGAGCAGCTCGGAGGTCTTTAAGCCGGCATCGTGAAAGCCCTGCAGCTCGTCGTCGGGCAGTCTGCCCTGGGTCTCCCACAGCCGCATGGTGGCCCGTTGCACCAATGCCTGGCGTGGATCCGACAGTGGCTGGCCCTGCCTGAGCGCCTCGATGTCCTCGGCGTT
The DNA here is from genome assembly GCA_964350265.1 of uncultured Gammaproteobacteria bacterium. Taxonomy (GTDB): domain Bacteria; phylum Pseudomonadota; class Gammaproteobacteria; order Arenicellales; family CAJQKF01; genus BQJD01. Next base: position 4,257 of record CAYGJZ010000121.1, read on the forward strand.
CATTCGCATCCGACGGGCAAAGTTCGAGTGCGCGGAGATACAGTAGTGACACCGGGTTCGTCGCGACACTTCCACCGCGACGATCTCTCGCTCCACCGCCGCCAGCTCGGTGTCCTGCAGAATGCGGCGCATGGCTTCGAACGCGGTAACCACCGCGGTGCTGTTGGCCAGCACCTTGTGGAAGTTCGGCACCATGCCGCCGAACATGCGGCTGATGTCCGCCAGCGCCTGGTCCTTGTCGGGATCGCCGCCGCCGGGCTGGTAGCCCGGTATTCTCTGCGCGTCGTCGCGCTCGCCCTCGGGCATGCTCATGGGGTTGTCTCCTCCTGTTCTCGGGTAGGTCCAGACCGCGCCGGGGGCATGCAGCCGCTACAGGGCATCGGCCGACTTGAGGGTTTCGACGAAGGACTCCGTGCCTTCCTGGGCTTCCAGGATGCGTAGCGCGAGCGCAGGGTCATACAGGTTCAGCTTCTTTCCGAATGCCCACGCGCCGGCCGAGGCGAGTCGCCATTGCTCGAGTTCTTCCGCGGTAGGCGTGTAGTAGTGAATTTCACCCTGCGTCCTGGCCGCCAGCTTTTCCGCGTAGTCCTGGTCGATGTCGAACGATGCCGACTGCAGTTCCCGACCCGCGCGATCGATGGCATCGCGTGCCCAGTCGGGCAACGAACGGAACCGCTCCAGGTCCATGAACACCATCATCGGTGTCCAGGCACCTCCGGTCAGCGTGACGTTGGGCGCAACTTCGTTGAACTTCATCATCGCGTGCACCGGGCGCTGGATGTACAGGCCCCGCACCACCTTCTGCTGTACCGCGTCGTAGGTCTCCGACCAGTCCACCGGCGTCGCCACCGCGCCCCAGGCACGCAGCAACGCACCGTCCAGCGGAGACTTGGTCACGCGGATCTTGGTGCCCCGGATGTCGTCCGGCGATCTCACCTCGCCCACGTTGGTCTCCAGGTGGCGAAAGCCGAGGAACGGTACTACCGCGATCACCTTGAGCTGATCCACTTCGGCCGCCCGTGCATCCAGCTCGTCGCCGAGAAAGTCGACCATGACCTTGCGCGCGCTGGCATCATCGCGGAACAGGTAGGGCAGGGTCAGGATCTCGAAGGTGGTGCTGAACCCACCGTAGTTGGCGATCGACACTTCGCCCATGTCGGTCTGTCCGAGACGGACCTGCTCGACACAGGTTTTCTGATTGCACAGGGTCCCGGCCAGGTGAACATCCAGGGTCAGCCGGCCGTCGGTGTATTCCTCCAGTCGCGGCTTCAGGTGCTCGTTGAGCATGTAGGCCATGGGGAAGTTGTCGTTCCAGCTGGTACCGACCTTGAGCGAGATCTCGGCGGCATGTGCGCCGAAAGAGCACAACGTCGAGGCGAACAGGGCCGGTGCCAGCAGGCGGCGTAGGGTATGCATCGGATGCATGGTGGTTCCTCCTTCGGGTGATGGAATGCGTCACGACGTACGTTGCGTCGACGCGTGGATTGTTCTATTCGTTGGGCGGTACCGGCCTTGCCAGGCGCAGCAGGTCGCGCACCACCACGCCGGCACAGGCGATCACCAGCAACGCGCCGGAGATCGGCACGATCATCATCGGGTAGCGCTGCGGCATCATCCCGAGTTCCCAGTAGAAGCCGGGGATCTTCTGTGCGGCGAGGAATCCGTGGTAGGTGAAGTGCACCGCGAACACCAGGATGATGGTGTTCCACAGGGTGTCCAGTACCTGCGACCAGCGACGCGGTATCTTCTCGTACAGGGCCTGCATGGCGATCAGCTCCCGGTGACGAACCGAGATGCCCAGCCCGAGCAGGATGAAGCCGACGTTTCCGAAGGTGGACAGCACGTCGGTCCAGAACGGCGGGTTGGAGAACACGTAGCGCATGACCACCGAGTACAGCACCACCAGGGTGGTCGCAAGCAGCAACAGGTTGCAGATCGCATCGGTGGCGCGGTCGATCCATTCTTCCAGCATGGCAAGCCTGCTCACCGGCTCACACCTCGAAACCCGCCAGGCGGGGTATCCAGTGGGTCAGCGGTGGTGCCACGATGATCAGTGCCAGCAACAGCAGCTCGACCGCGATGAAGGGCAGCATGGCAACGGCGACCCGTTCCAGCTTCTCCGAGGCGATACGCGCCGCGGCGAAGTAGCAGATGCCGACGGGTGGCGTCACCGTGCCCATCAGGAAGCCGACGCAGATGACCATCGATGCCTGGGTTTCGGACAGCCCGGCAACGGTGGCCACCGACAGCAGGGTCGGTCCAAGGATGATCAGGTTGGCGACGATGTCGGCCAGCATGCCGGCAACGATGATGATGGCCAGCAATGCGACGAGGAACAGCACCGGCTCTTGCTGGAAGGAAAGCAGCCAGTGTTCCAGTCCCTGCAACGCGCCAAGACGGGTCAACAACCAGGAGAAGGGCCCGGCGGCAGCGATGATCAGGAAGATGGCCGCGGACATGCGCACCGTGCGACGCAGTGCTGCGAACAGGTCGTGCCAGGTCAGCGTACGGTAGATGAACTTGCCGATGACGAAGGCCAGGAAGCAGACCACCGCGCCGGCCTCGGTGGCCGTGAAGATGCCGCCGACGATGCCGAAGTAGAGAATGAATGGCAGCGACAGCGCCAGCAGCGCGCGCGTGAATGCACGCAGCAGGACCTTCCATTGAAATGGCTCTTCCAGGCGCTCGTAACGATTGCGCACGCTGATCACGTAGGCCACCGCCATGAACAGCAGCCCGACCACCACGCCAGGCAGAATCCCGGCCGAGAACAACTTGCCCACCGACAGGTTGTTGGCACTGGCAAAGATCACGATGGCGATGCTCGGCGGGATGATTCCACCGATGGTGGAGGAAACCGCGGTAGTGGCGGCGGAGAACGAAGGACTGTAGCCGGCGCGGGTCATCGCCGGGATCATCATTCCGCCGATGGTTGCCGTGGACGCCACCGCCGACCCGTTCAGGCTGGCGAACAGCATCGACATCAGGATGGTGATGTGGGAAAGACCGCCACGAATGCGTCCGACAACCTGGCGGCTGAGTTCCAGCAGGCGATCGGTCACCGCGCCGAGGTTCATCAGCTCTCCGGCCAGCAGGAACATCGGCACCGCCACCAGCGGGAACTTGTTCAGCGAGGTGTACATCTGGTACGGCACCGCGGTCAGCGGCACGACGTCGGTCACCGCGATGTAGGCCGCGGGCAGTATCGCCATCACGAAGCCGATGGGAGCACCCAGCAGGATGAACGCCACCAGCGCCGTGAGCATCCAGAACGTCAGCATGCAAGGGCTACCCCCGTAGCACTACGCCGCCCGGCGGCGCGTTATCCGGACTTTCGGTTCCTCTCCGTCGTCACGTTCGGCGGAGCACGTGGCCGGATGTGCGACAACGACGGGAACGGTAGAACGTTCTACGCGAACCTGTCTGTCAAGTAATTGACATCGGGCGTGGCGCCCTGGCGGAGGATCAGCCGGCCACCGGCCGGGCATCGGGGGCCTGGTCGTGCTCCCCCTGGACGGACTGGCGAAGACCGTCCAGGTCACGCACGATCAGCTTGCGGTTCTCCACCCGCACCAGGCCGGCACGGGTCAGTTCGGTCAGGGTGATGCTGATCCATTGGCGGGTGGCGCCGACCATGTTGGCGAGGTCTTCCTGGGTGAACTCGTGGATGATGACCGTACCCTCGGAGTGCGGCTCGCCGTGCATTTCGCTCAGGCGAATGAGCTGGTGGGCGAGGCGGTCGGTCACCGACTCGGTGGCGAAGGTCTGGAACAGCACCGACAGCCAGTGCACCTTGAAGGCCAGCGTGTCGAGAACCGCGGCGGTGATGCCCGGGCGGGTACAGGCGAGCCGGTGGAACGAGGCGCCGTCGATGACCTTGACGCGGGTATCCCGGGTAGCCTGCGCCGACCACACGTGGGGCGTGTCGCCGAACATGTCCGGGGCGCCGATGAGGTTGCCGTCGGCCCAGAAGGCGAGGGTGATTTCCTTGCCCTGCGGGGACAGGTAGTAGGTGCGTATCAGGCCCTTGTCGATCAGGAAGGTATCGCGGTGGGGCTGGCCCTGCTCGAACAACACGGTGCCACGCGCGGCGTCGACATCCACGCAGTGGTCGAGGAAGACCTGCCGGTCATCCTCGTGCAGCCGCTCGAGAAAATCCGCCTGCAACGGCGTCGCGGCAGCCTCCCGGGTAGGTCCGGATACTTCTGTCATGCAGCGGGCGTTCTTCGGCCGTCGGCATCGGGCCGGCTATTCTACCGGTTGCACGAGGCCGGCGTGAACGGGGTGAAATCCCCCATGCCACGGCCCGGCAGCCCGGCACCTAGCGCGCCGGGTCGGGCAGTCGGCCATCCACCAGGAAATCCTCGCGGACGAA
>CAYGJZ010000122.1:0-3803 GCA_964350265.1 uncultured Gammaproteobacteria bacterium
GCCGGCGGATGCGCGGGTGATCGAGTTTCGTTCCTGGCACGACGACAGCGGCATGCACGACGCCCGCCTGCGCTTCGTCGGCGACATCGTCGCCGGCCTCGCCGCCATCGGCGACGGCGTCGCGGTCGCCGCGCGCTGGCCCGGTGGCGAGATCGGGCAGGCGCGGCGGCAACTGGACCAGGCCTTCCGCAGCGCCGGCCACTGGGGTCCGGGGGCCGTGATCGAGGTGGCCCGCGAGGCGCTGCCTGCGCACACCGTGGCCACGGTGGACTCCGGTGCCCATCGCATCCTGTTCAACCAGGCCTGGCAGTGCCGCCAGCCCCGCCGCCTGCTGCAGTCCACCGGCCTGTGCACCATGGGCTGTGCGCTGCCGCTGGCCATCGGCTATGCCCGGGCCGATGCCGATGCGGTGGTCGCCGTCTTCACCGGCGATGCCGGCCTGGAAATGGTGCTCGGCGAACTGGCCACCCTGCGCGATGCCCGCCGCGCCGTGCTGGTCTTCGTCTTCGTCGACGCCTCGCTGGCACTGATCGAGAAGAAGCAGCGGGAACTCGGCCACGACAACGCCGGCGTCGACTTCCCCGGCACCGACTTCGTCGCCGTGGCCGAGGCGCTGGGCGGACGCGGCGTGGCGGTAGCCTCGCGCACCGCGCTGGCGCAGGCCATCGACGCGGCGCTGAACGAGGACGAACGCTTCACCCTGTTCGCCTGCCAGCTCGATCGCGCCGCCTACGACGGTACGTTCTGAACCAGGACGACGGCTTTTCATCGTATTGGCAAATACCGGGGGCGGGACTATGATCCCTGCCAGTGCGCCGGGGTTGCCGGCGGCAGGGGCGGGATGGCGAAGGGCACCGCGTAGATCGCGGTGAGCGACATCGAGGCTTGGTGGGTCATGAACGAATTTTCCTATGGACGCGTTCACGGGCAGGCGCGTTGCACGGTGGGCTTCTTCCTCGTCGATTCCTTTTCGATGATGGCCTTCGTCTCCGCGCTGGAACCATTGCGCATCGCCAACCGGCTGTCCGGCGAACCGTTGTACGACTGGTGCGTGATCAGCGAAGACGGTGGACCGGTGATGCCCACCAACGGCGTTACCGAGGTGTCCGCCGCCTGGTCGGTGGCCGATGCGCCGCACTTCGAGGTGCTGTTCGTCGCCGGCCCCTTCGATCCCCTGCCGTATCACAACAGCGACGTCTACCAGTGGCTGACCCGCCTGGCGCGACGGGACGCCATCCTCGCCGGTGTCGACACCGGCAGTCACCTGCTGGCCCGCGCCGGCCTGCTCAAGGGCAAGCGCTGCACCATTCACTGGGAGAACATGCAGGGCTTCGTCAAGGAGTTCCCGGACCTGAAGGCCTCCCACGAGATCTACGAGTACGACGACCAGCGCCTGACCTGTGCCGGTGGCACCGCCGCCATGGACATGACCCTCTACCTGATCGAGCAGCAGCAGGGCTTCGAGCTGGCCGCCTCGGTATCCGACGTGCTCATCCATCCCAACATCCGCCACGGCGACCATCCACAGCGGATGAGCGTGGAGGCACGCACCGGGGTGCGTCATGCCGGCCTGCTGGAATGCATCGAGCTGATGGAGGCCAACCTGGAGCAGCCGCTGACACCCGGCGAGCTGTCGCACATGATCAACATCTCCAAGCGCCAGCTCGAGCGCCTGTTCCGTCGCTACCTCAACACCACCCCGGCCCGCTACTACCTGTCCCTGCGCCTGTCCGAGGCCAAGCGACTGCTGGAACAGTCGTCGATGCCCATCATCGACGTTGCCGTCGCCTGCGGATTCAACTCCGCCGGTCATTTTTCCTACCGATACCGTTCCTACTACGGCATCAGTCCCCGTGCCGCCCGCGTCCGCGCCACCACCCCGGTGAAGGTCGCCAGCTGAGCCAAGCGCCGACGGGCAGCGCGCATCTTGCGCTGCGGTGACGACGGTGATAGCGTTTCCGGCGCGTCGCATGATCGGCTGGTCATGCACTCCGTCCAGGGAAGAAGAAAAAGACCATGACAAGGAAACGCATTCGTCGTCCCGCATCGTCGTCCGTGCATCCACCCGACCGCCGCCGTGCACCGGCACACGACCGGTGAGCGACACGGACCATGCCCTCGTCGGCCGCGCCTTCCGCGCCACCATCGAAGAACCGGGCGGCTTTTGCTCCGAGGCCGGCGACCACGTGCTGCACGGCGAGATCCACCTGCTGTCCGGCGGCCTGGACACCTACGAATGGATCAAGTGCCGGATCACACCCTTCCAGTCGCAGGGCATCACCGTCCGCGAAGTCGCCCTGATCCGCCGCTACGAAACCGACGACAACCTGGTCGAGCTGCTGCAACGGGACAGGACGATTCGCGTGAACATCCTCTACGATCCCGCCCACGGCGACCTGCCCCTGGAAACACTGCGCCTGGCCCTGGACATGATCCAGCGCCTGCCACTGCTGGCCGGTACCATCACGTTGCTGTAGCCGTTGCCGCGCAACGACCTTCGCATCGCGTAGCGATTCCATCTGCCGATCCACGGATGCGTCATGCCAGGGGTTCGGGTCACCGTGCACAGGGCACGTCGCGAGGTGGATCACGAAAGAATGTGATGTAGATCACATCTTGATTCCGCGCAGTGTGGTGCAATCCCGATGTGGCCGGTTCGAAGCCATCGACCCGACCCTTCGGGCTTGCAAGCCGAAGAACCCGATGATAGCGTTTGCCGCGCTCTGCTCGATTGGATGATCGTCTGCTACGTCAAGGAAGAAAGTACGAAACCACATGGATTTCCGTTCGTCCGCCCACCTTGCCCACGCCACCTGCGTTCGTCGCTGCAGAAGCGGTGCGCCCGGTGGATTCCTGTTCGCCGTCGCCATCGTCCTGGCGTGGATGCTGGCCCCGCCGGCGGTGCTCGCGCAGACGGCTTCGCTGTGCGCCGCCGTGCGCATCGAGATCCAGCAGGACCTCGCCCTGGAGCGACAGGCCTTCGACGCGCACATGCGGATTCACAACGGGCTGACCCATGTCGACCTCACCGATATCCGGATCACGGTACGTTTCGAGGACGGCGATGGCGTACCCGTAGAGGCATCCTCGGATCCGCAGGACACCGACGCGGCGTTCTTTCTTCGGCTGGATGACCTGCAGGGCATCGACGCGGTGGACGGCAGCGGCCGCGTGGCCGCCGGGTCCACGGCCGACGTACGCTGGCTGATCATCCCGGCGCCCGGGGCCGCGGGCGAAGTCCCTTCGGGTACCCTGTACAGCGTGGGTGCGGACCTGACCTACAACGCGGGAGGGGATGTCACCACGGTGTCGGTCACTCCGGACGTGATCACCGTGCGCCCGATGCCGCGTCTGGCGCTGGACTACTTCCTGCCCCGCGACGTGTACGCCGACGATCCGCTGACTGCCGAGATCGAACCGGCCATCCCCTTCCACCTGGGGCTGCGCGTTCGCAACAACGGCCATGGCACGGCGGCACGATTGAAGATCGATTCCGCCCAGCCCCGGATCGTCGACAACGAGCAGGGGCTGCTGGTGAACTTCACCCTGCTTGGCACGCGGGTCAACGACCAGGGGGTCGACAACAGCCTGCTGGTGGACTTCGGCAATGTCCCGGCGCAGGGTGCGGCGACCGCACGATGGTCCATGGCCACGACATTGTCCGGCGAGTTCGTGGATTTCGGCGCCACCTATTCCCATGCGGACAGCCTTGGCGGGGAACTGACGTCCCTGATCGACGCGACCACCGCGCACACGCTGGTACACGACGTGCTCGCCGACCTGCCGGGCAGGGACGGGATTCG
>CAYGJZ010000122.1:3903-8456 GCA_964350265.1 uncultured Gammaproteobacteria bacterium
TGGATCGTGCAACCGTTGCCTGGTACGGAGGTGGACACCCTCACGCCGCTGTTGGCGGTCGAGGGTTCGGCACCGGCCATGGAATCGGGCACGATGCTGCGCTTCCAGGTGCTGGATGACGGCGTGCCATCGGGGGTGCTGCACGAAGCCGCCGGAGTGGCCATGGAGGCCTCCGTCACCGGCTGGACACCACCTGTCGAACTTACAGACAACAGGCGCTATACCTGGCGAGTGCGGGGCGAGGACGGCGGTCTTGCCGGCGCCTGGCGGTACGGCGACTTTTTCGTCAACACCGCCAACGATCCTCCCGGTACCGTCCGGCCGGCCTATCCCGGGGACGGCGACAGCGTGGATCGGGCCGATGTCACCCTGGTCAACCTTGCCGCCCGCGACATCGACGAGGACGTGCTGCAGCATCGTTTCGAGGTCTTCGACGCAGCGGCCATGTCCGCTGCCGTGGTGACGTCACCACCGGTCACGCAGCAAGCAACAGGTTTGGAGTTGTCGATGAACACGGTGCAATGGACGGTGCCCGCCGACGTGCTGGTCGATGGCGAGTCCTATGCCTGGCGTAGCGTGGTGGTCGACGGTCATGGCGCGGAGACGACCGGACCACTGCAGGCATTCACCATCGACACGACCAACCGGGCGCCCTCGCTGCCATCGATGACCGCGCCTGGCGATGGCGAGACAGTTGCGACCAGCACGGTCCTGCTGACCGTTGCCAATGCCGACGATGCGGACGGGGATACTGTCGAGTACTTCTTCGAACTCGATACGCGGGGAAGCTTCGATGGACCCGGGCTGGCCGTTTCCGGTCCGGTCTCGGAGGGCGTGGAGTCTACGCAGTGGAGCGTGTCCGGGCTGGAAGAGAACGAGCATTACTTCTGGCGCGTGCGCGCCAGTGACGGCGCCGCGGGGAGTGGCTGGGTCTCGGGGTCGTTCTTCGTCGACGCGGTGGACGAGGTCCCGGGACCACCCGGGGTCGTCAATCCGGGCAACGGCGCCTGGTTCGATGGCACCGGTCCACGGTTGGCCCTGCAACCGGGACTCGACGCGGACCGGCAGGGCCTGGCCTTCGACGTGGAAATCTATGCCGATGCCGACCTTACCGAGTGGGTGGCGGGCAGCTACGATGGCGAGGCGGAGTGGCCGTTGCCCGATGGCAGCCTGCTGGACGATACGCGCTACTACTGGCGCGCCCGAGCGAGCGACCCGGCCGGCAACACCAGCGAGTGGGGCCCGGTCCACGACCTCTTCGTCAATGACGACGACGAGCAGGATCCGCCACGCATCGGCTTGATCGAACCGGGTTCCACCGTCGTCGTCGACGCCGACCACCCCGTGGTCCTGGTGACATGGCAGGACGGCGACGAAGACAGCAATGCCGAAATCAGGTTGTACTACGACGACGACGCGACCGGGTTTGACGGCGTGCCGATCGCGGCGGCCATCCCCGAAGACGATGCCGCGGATCGCTATGCCTGGGAGCCCAGGGGCCTCGCGCCGGGTACCTACCACGTGTACGCGGTGATCACCGACGGCGCGTCGGAAGACCGGGTCTATGCCGCGGGCCAGGTCGTGATCGGGGAAGCGCCATGACGTCGGCGCCGGGGACCTTCCGGGTCCGACGACGTGGCCATGTCGTGGTCCTGGCCCTCGCCGGCTGCCTGTTGGCGACGCCGGCTCCGGTTCCTGGTGATGCCTGTACCGCGATGGAGCTGCTCGACGCATCATCGATGTCGGCGGCGCGTGACCTGGTCGAACGCCTGCATACCCCGCGCATCGACTCCCGTCACTGGTTGACCGCCGCCGAAATGCAGGACATGCGACGCGACGGTGGGTCCTGGTTGCTGGTGGACGTGAGAGACAGGCCGAGTTACGAGGCATCGCGCATTCCGGGTTCCATTCATGTCCCCATCGCGCGTCTTCGCCACGTGGCCCTGCCTGCCAGCACGACCATCGTGCTGGTGGCGGATGCCGTCCCGGAACCGGTGGTTCGGTCGACACTGCACCGCGCATTGCAGGTTTCCCGTGGATCCATGTACCTGCTGACAGGTGGCGTGCTCGGCTGGCGCCAGTCCGGCGGCGAGCTGACGGGGAACCCGTCGTTGCCATCGACGCTGGGCGAGGTGTCGCCGTCGGCCTACCACGCCAGTCGAAGCGACGATGGATGGTTGGTGGTGCGGTTCTCCGATGATGCCGAGGCGGATTCGGCATGGCACGACCAGGCGGCGCATGTGCTCGTGCGCGGTGGGCGTGCGGATGGGTTGCGGAAGAAGGTGGCAGGGGCGGCACGGACGATAAGCGGCACGCCGGGTCGCCACGTGCTGCTGGTCGACGACAGCGGCGAGCACGAGTCTTTGTTCCGTGCACTCGCCCGCGAGACGACCGGTGGCCTCGTTTCCTGGCTTGATGGTGGTGCCGACGCCTACCATCGCTACGTGGACACCCAGCGGGTGGTGGTGGCTGGGCGCAGGCGTCTGGCCGATCCGCCACGCGGCCGCTGTCCGTCGTAGCGGGGCAGGCAACATGCAAGGACGCTGTCGACCGGAACTCGTACCTTGGCTCTGCGTAGCCATCCTGACGCTGGCCGCCGTCCTGGTTCCCTGGCGCCAGGACAGCCAAGACCACGATCCGCCGGCCCTGGTTGCCGGAGACGGGACCTATCCCGTGGTGCGGACCATTCGCTATGCGGTCACCGCGATCAATCCGCACGGTACCCCGCGACGGGACATTGTCATCCGGCTTGCCGCACCACTGGCGCAGACTTCCGTGCAACGCACCCTGAACCTGCACGCCTCGCACCCCTACACGCTGGAGTCCGACCCCCTCGGAAACCGCTTCCTGCGATTCGAGCTTCCACGGCTGGCGCCCTATGGCCGCCGTCGGTTCGAGGTCCGGGCCACGGTGGCGCACGGCAACCATCCCAACACGGAAGCCCTGGCTGCGCAGTCAACGTTTCTCGGCGAGTCACCGGGCATCGAGGTCGCGGCCCCCGAGATCGTGCGGCTTGCCGGGGTACTGGGCAGCGACCTCGTTGAACGAACGGCAAGCCGCTCCTATCGTTTCGCCGCGGAACATGTCGACTACACCGCCTATATGCGCGAAGACCACGGCGCCCTGCACGCCCTGAGAACCCGGCGGGGAGACTGTACCGAGGGGGCGGCGCTGTTTGCCGCGCTCGCCCGCGCCAACGGCATTCCGGCGCGCCGCATGGCCGGATTCCTCGTCGGCGAGGACCGGGCTCGCAACCACGACTATCACAACTGGGCCGAGTTCCACCATGCCGACACCTGGTGGATCGCGGACCCGCAGAACCGGGTGTTCGCCACCGCCGACCGCCGATATGTCGCGCTGCGCATTCTCGACGGCGGTACACGACCCGGGTCCACGCAAGACCTTTCCATCGCCTCGGCTTCGCCCGGGCTCGTGGTGAAGGTGGAATAGACACGACAGGCTACCGGGAACACGGCAAGGGAAACAGGGAAGATGCCAGGAACAGATACGAAGATTCGAACGCGCGCGGTATTGCGCCGGGTAACGACATGGCTCGGACTCATGATCCTTCCCTGCCTGCTGGCGAAGCCGACCCTGCTTTCGGCCAACACGACGTTCACCGAGCCGGCCCGTATCGACGCATCGGACACCACCTACGATGGCGAGATCATCACGGTGGACGGCACCACGCTCACCATCGACGGCGCACATCAGTTCGCCCAGGTCTACCTGCTGAACGGCGGCGTGATCACGCACAGCCCGGCTGAATCGGCATCGGAACCGAGACTGGAGATCACCGCCGACCGCGTGGTGATCGATGCCCAGTCCTCCATCGATGTCAGCGGCAAGGGGCTGGAGGCAGGTGTACCTGAAGGTGCCTCTGGCGCCAGTCATGGTGGTGCGGGCGTGGACAGCATTGGCGGCTCCACCAACGAGCCCTACGGCGACCCTTTCGAACCCTTCGACTACGGTACCGGCGGCGGCGGAGATCATGCCGGACGCGGCGGTGGCGTGGTCAAGCTGACGGCTGTCGAGCTGGTGCTCGACGGCAACATCCTCGCCAACGGCGACGACACCGACAACGAAGGCGCCAGCAGCGGTGGCTCGGTATGGCTGGCGGTGGACGTCCTCGCCGGTACCGGCGGCGTCTACGCGCGAGGCGGAAGCGCCACCGAGTTCGGTGCCGCCGCGGGTGGCGGTCGTATCGCGGTGCACTACGGCAGCGCCACGGATCTCAACTACGCCGATCTCCACGCGGACGGTGGAACCGGCAGTGCCCAGTATCCGGATTCCGGTGGGGCAGGCACCGTGTACTGGAAGGACAACGACGCGCCGAACGACTTCGTCATGGACGGCGATGCCCACGCCATCGGCCCCGACGACCCCACGCTGGACGGTCGCAACGTCATCGTCGATGGCGCTACCCTCACCATGGATGGAACCCACGGCCTGACCAGCCTGACGCTGAGAAACAACGCGGTGCTGACGCACTCCCCGGCCGAGGAACCTTCCGATCCACCGCTTGTCCTGGTTTCCAACCGCATCGTCATCGA
>CAYGJZ010000123.1:0-8147 GCA_964350265.1 uncultured Gammaproteobacteria bacterium
TGGGCGATGCCGGTGGTGGCGGAGACCTATGACGGCGTGCTCAACGACATCAACGGCATGCACGTCACCGCCGGCGATGCCATCGCCGCCCTCGACGGCGCCGGCACCGGCGCGGTAGCCGAGGGCAACGTGGGCGGCGGCACCGGCATGATCTGCTACGAGTTCAAGGGTGGCACCGGCACCGCCTCGCGACGCATCCGCGTCGACGGCGAGGGCTTCACCATCGGCGCGCTGGTACAGGCCAACCACGGCATCCGGCCGTGGTTCACCGCCCTCGGCGTGCCGGTGGGGCGATACCTCACCGCCGACCGGCTGATGGCCCACCGCGAACAGGGCTCGATCATCGTGGTGCTGGGCACCGATGCACCGCTCCTGCCACACCAGCTGCAACGCCTGGCACGGCGTGCCGCCATCGGCATCGGCCGCGGCGGCACCCCGGGCGGCAACAACTCCGGCGACATTTTCCTGGCCTTCTCGGTGGCCAACCCGATGCCGCGACTGGGCCGCGCCGCGCCACGACTGTCCATGGACTGCCTCAACGACGAGATCTTCGACGACCTCTACCTGGCCGCGGTGGAGGCGGTGGAAGAGGCCGTGCTGAACGCGCTGGTGGCGGCGCGCGACATGACCACGCTGCGGCCAGCGGGCCTGACCTGCCGTGCCATCGACCACGACCAGCTGGTCGAGGTGATGCGCCGGCACGGCCGCTGCCGCTGATTCGAACCACCCTGCAAGACGACCCGACCGATGACCGAACACCGATATCCCAGTGCATTCCTGCACCCGTTCTCGCATATCCCCACCCTGGAGCGCGATGGCCCGATGGTGGTCGAGCGCGGCGAGGGCATCTACATCTTCGACGACCGGGGACGGCGCTACCTGGAGGGCAACTCCGGGCTGTGGAACGTGGTTCTCGGCTTCGACAATCCGCGGCTGATCGAGGCCGCGCAGCAGGCCTATGCACGGATGGGCGCCTACCACGCCTTCTTCGGCCGCGTCACCGAGCCGGCCATGGCGCTGTCGGAACGGCTGGCGGAGCTGGCGCCGATGCCCACCGCGCGGGTGTTCTACGCCAACTCCGGATCCGAGGCCAACGACAGCGTGGTCAAGCTGTTGTGGATCCTCGCCGAGGCGGAAGGGCGGCCGCATCGACGCCTGCTGCTGAGCCGTCGCAATGCCTACCACGGCATGACCATTGCCAGCTCCAGCCTCACCGGCAAGGACTACGTGCGCTCGGCGTCCGGCCTGCCCATCGACGAGGTGCGCTTCCTCACCTGCCCGCACTACTGGCGCGAGGCACGACCCGGCGAGGACGAGGAGGCATTCTCCGCACGCCTGGCCGACGAGCTCGAGCGCACCATCGTCAACACCGGCGCCGACCGCTTCGCCGGCTTCTTCGCCGAGCCGGTGCTCGGCGCCGGCGGCGTGATCCCGCCGCCGCGTGGCTACTTCGACGCCATCGTGCCCGTGCTCAGGCGCCACGACATCCCGCTCATCGCCGACGAGGTCATCTGCGGCTTCGGCCGCACCGGCAGCTTCTGGGGTTCCAGCCACTACGGCTTCACCCCGGACATCGTGGTCGCCTCCAAGGTGCTCACCGCCGGCTTCTTCCCGATGGGCGCGGTACTGTTGTCCCCGTCGATGGCCGAGCGCCTGGAGGCGGCCGCCCGCGAACTCGGCGAACTGCCCCACGGCTTCACCACCGGTGCCCACCCGGTTGGCTGCGCCATCGCCATGGCCGCCCTCGACGAACTGGCCGCGGGTGCCTTCGATCACCTGCAGTCGGTGGCACCACGCTTCGGCGAGCGCCTGCAGGCCCTGGCCGACCACCCGCTGGTGGGCGAGGCCCGTGGCGTCGGCCTGATGGGCGCCCTGGAACTGGTGGCGGACAAGGCCGCCAAGACCCCCTTTCCGGGGGAGATCGAGATCAGTGAACAGGTGGCGAACCGTGCCCTGCGCCATGGCCTGGTGATCCGGCCACTGGGCCAGGCGGTGGTGCTGGCGCCACCGTTCATCATCACCGAGACGCAGATCGACGAGCTGTTCGACATCCTCGCCCGGGTCCTCGACGAGGTCGCCGACTCGCTGCGCTAGGCAGCGCGCCGCGCCCGCCCGGCGATGGACAGTGCGTGCACCAGCAGGGCCAGCGGAATCAGTGCCTCCTTGTACTCGGTGACCGCCCACAGCCGTACCAGGTGTTCGCCGTGGCCGAGAAACGTCACCTGCACGACGGCGGCGACCAGCACCACCGCCAGGCAGGCGAGGCGATCCGTTGTCCGCCGGGCAAGCACGGCGAACACCGTGGCGATGGCCAGCGCGCCGAAGAAGGCGAGCTGGGTGAGGACGATGTTCCACATGTCGAAGTTGAAGGCACAGGCCAGCACGCCGATCAGCATCGCCGGCATCGTCGGCACCAGCAGGCCGAGATCGCGCGTGCCGGGCAAGCCCATCCGGCAGAGGTAGGGCAGCACCACCAGGTACAGGAACACCGAGAAGTAGTAGGCATTCTCCACCGGGTTGGTGGCGAGGTTGTGGAAGTTGAGCTCGCCCTGTCGGTTCTGCACCAGCCAGGACGGCGTCGACAGGCCAAGCTGGCGCTGGAAGTAGGACACCTCTTCCAGCGCGATCAGCGCCAGCAGCAGCCCCAGGCCGGCGACGGCCAGGCGCAGGACGGTGGACGGCAGGCGACCGGCCGCGGCAACCAGCAGCACCGCGGCGGCCACGAACAGGGCCAGTGCCGAGGCATTCTCCACCGGCCCGTCCTCCAGCGACAGGCGGTGGAAGGCCGCCGGGCGTTCCGCCAGCAGCCAGGCCACCAGCAGCGCCGCCAGCGCCGCCAGCGGCACCACCGCGCGCAGCCACCACGGCGCATCCATGTTCGCCGCGGGCCGGCGCGGCGTGACCAGCGGCGACAGCACCAGCACCGCTGCCGACAGCGCCAGCAGCGCCGAGCGGAAGGCCGCCGAACCACCGGTACGGGGCCAGCCCTCGGCGAGGAAGCCGCGGGCACCGTAGCGCGCATCGAGCACCACCACCACCGCGATGCCGGCGGCACCGACCACGCACAGCACCGCGCCGAGCAGGCCTGTACGCGCGGGCGTGGTCACGACGACCCGGTCGAACCCGGCGCCAGCGGGAGTCGATCAGCCGTTGGAAAAGCGCAGGGCGTTGCCATCGGGATCTTTCACGTACATCTCGCGGTTACCCCAGGTCTGCTCGGTGGGCGGCAGCGCGATGACGACGTTGCGGGCGGTGAACTCCGCATGCAGGGCATCGACGTCGTCCACCACCAGGTGGACCACGCCGCCGGCCACGCCATCACCGGGGAAGGACGAGGTGTGCAGCCAGGCATCGCCGCGCCGCCACCCCGTGTAGCAGGGGTCGGCGCGGGTCTCGTCGAGGCGGTAGGCAAACATGCGCGTGAAGCCGAGCTGCTCGCCGTAGAAGGCGTCCGCCGTCGCCATGCTGGCGACGTGCAGCACCGGGTGGGCGGCACGGAAGCGGACGTCGCCGTTCATGCCGCGTGCATCGGGCTGTGCCGTGGATGGGCGGCGACCCGCGCAAGCCAGGCCCGGATCGCCGGGAAGCCGGCCAGGTCGAAGCCGCCCTGGTGGGCGACATGGGTATAGGCATACAGGCTGATGTCGGCAATGCTCATCCCCTCGCCGACCAGCCATTCGGCTTTCGCAAGCGCCTGTTCCAGCACCGCAAGCGCCTGGTAGCCGCCTTCGCGCTTTTGTTCGTACTCCACCTGGCGGTCCGCCGGCAGGTGCAGGTAGTGGGCAATGAAGCGGGCCACCGCGATGTACGGCTCGTGGCTGTACTGCTCGAAGAACTGCCAGGCCAGCACCCGGGCTCGCGCCAGCGGTTCCCTCGGCAGGTAGGCGCTGCCGTCGGCGAGGAAGTTCAAGATGGCGTTCGACTCGGCCAGGCACTCGCCGTTGGCCAGTTCCAGCAGCGGGATCTTGCCATTGGGATTCTTGCCGAGGAAGGACTCGCTGCGGGTGTCCCCGGCAAGGATGTCGACGTCCACCCAGCGATGCTCGATGCCAAGATGATGCATCAGCAACTGCACCTTGTAGCAGTTGCCGGACTGGCGGTCGCCGTAGACGGTGCTGCCGTTGGCCGCCGTGTTCACGATCGTCTGCCGTGCTGGTCAGTCATGCTCCCCCCCGCGTTGCTGGCCCGGCCTGATCGCCGGCGGGATCAAGTATAGCGGGGCCGGCGGCAACGGTCAGGGGCCCGGCGCGACCATCGCCGCACGACGCGCAAGGCGACGGAACCAGGACCAGGCGAGGATGGCGGCAAGCCCGTTGGCCAGGGCAACCCCGGCGTAGACACCGGGCAGGCCGATCCAGGCACTGCCCAGCCAGGCCGCCGGCAGCATCACCGCGAACATGCGGGTGGCGGAGACCACCACCGCCGGGCCCGGGCGACCGATGCCGTTGAAGGCGGCATTGACCACCATGACGATGCCGGCCGCGCCGAGACACGGCGCGCTGATGAGCAGGTACCAGCGACCCTGCTCGACCACCGCCGGACGTTCGCTGAACAGGCCGAGCAGCGGTGTCGCCAGCAGCATGACCGCCAGCGCGATGGCCGCGCCCAGCCCCAGGCACAGCCGGGTGGAGGCGGCGAGCGCCTCGACGATGCGTTCGTGGCGCCCGGCGCCGAGGTTCTGTCCCACCAGCGGGCCGATGATGGACGACATGGCGAGGAACACCACCAGCGCCAGGGTCTCGATGCGGCTGGCGGCGCCGTAGCCGGCCACCGCGTCGGCACCGTGGCCGGCGATCATCGCCACCACCACGCCGGTGGCCAGCGGGATGATCATGTTGGTCCCCGCCGCCGGCAACGCCACGTGGCCGATGGCCCGCCACGAGGCGACCAGCTCGCCGCCGCTCGGCCAGCGCGGGCTGATCATGTTTTTCAGGTGGTGCAGCACGTAGAAGCCGATCAGCATGGACACCGCGCGGGCGATCACCGAGGCCCAGGCGGCACCGCCGATGCCCAGCCCCGGGAAGCTGCCGAGACCGAAGATCAGCAGCGGGTCGAGCAGCAGGTTGACCACCGCGGCCACCAGCATGATGCGGCTTTGCAGGCGCGACTCGCCGATGGCGCGGATGGCGCCGACGCCGGCCATGGGCACCACGAACACCGCGTAGCCGAGGTACCACGGCACCATGTACTCGCGGATCAGCGGCAACAGCGTCGCATCGGCACCGAGGGCACGGAACACCGGGTCGATGGTGGCCAGGCCGAGCGTGCTGAGGATCACGGCACAGGCGGCGGCAAGGACCAGGGAGTCCGTGGTCAGCCGACGCACCCTTGGCCAGTCGCCCTGGCCGACCACGCGGGCGATCACCGATGACGTGCCGGCCATCAGGCCGATGCCGAGACTGACCAGCGTCATCACCACCGGGAAGGTGAAGCTCATGGCCGCCAGCGCATCGGTGCCGAGGCGGGACACGAACCAGGTGTCGACCACGTTCAGCGACATCATCGCCAGGATGCCCCAGACCATGGGCACGGTCAGCCGCACCAGGTGGGCGCGCACGTCGCCCTCCACCAGCGAAGTGGTCATGGCCGGACCGGTGCGGCTAGAGGTTCTCGCACAGGCAGGCGCGGTAGTCTCGCCGGTTCTTGCGACAGTAGGGCCGGTCTTCCACCAGCGGGTAGAAGGTACGGATGGCGCGGGAACGGATCACAAGCTGGCTCAGATGGTGCTCGACGCCGGGCACACGGGTGGGGAAGAAACAGGCCTCCGAATCGTTCGGGCCGACCCGCCGGTTGGCCTGCTTGAAGGCGGCGGTGACCGCGACCAGCAATCGTTCGGCGTTCATCTGGTGGTGGTAGCCGCCGAGACACTTGACGTTGTTGCGTGGATCACGCGGGTTGGTGAAGGCAATGGAGATGTTGTAGATCGGCGGCTCGACGCGTTCACGCAGGTAGTCCTTGCGGCACTTGTCCACCACGCGGTGGCCGACATCGCGATCCAGTTCGCGGTAGCCCGCCCAACCTTCGTCCTGGGCCTGCCAGTATCGCGGCGCATAGTGGAATCCGCCAAGGTCGCGACCGACACCCGGCTCGCCGCAGAAGATGTGCGCGAAGCCCAGTTGCTCGAACCAGGCCCGGCGAAGTTGCCGGACGAATTCCCCGGCGTCGTCGGCGCGACCGTAGACACGGTGGCCGAGGGCCTGGCGAATCCGCCCGAGGGTCTCGCGGTGGGCGGGTTGCAGCAGCATGCGTTCGAAGTCGCGCGCCTCCACCGGGGCACCCCAGTCGCCGCACAGGATCAGCACGTCGAGATCGAGATCGGTCAGCACGGGGTCTTCTGGCGCGTGCCTGGTGGCAGGGTTATCATCGAAAAACGGCTCGAATGCCCAGGTCGGCATCGCCGTCACCAGCCACAGCGCCACCAGGAATCGTATCGTTATCATGGGTCGTCCGGAACAAGTCGCGTGTCGCTCGATTATACGCGCCGCCAACAGGCCTTCCGGCGCCGGATCGTGGCTGCGCGGTTTCGCGGCCGGGGTGCTGGCGACGATGGCATTGGGCTTCGCCCAGGCGGCCACGGCCGACGAGTTCGACGATGCCCTGGCGCTGTGGCAGATCGCGGACGAAGCGTACCGGCCGGTGACCCGCACGCTGGCGACGGCACCCTTCGTCCACCGCAAGGTCCTGCGCCTGGAACCCGGCAGCCTGGAACACGGCTGGGTGTCCAACCACCAGTGTCACCGCCACTTCCCGGTGTTTCCGGTGGTGGAAATCGGCTTCCGCGCAGGCACCGTGCGCAAGCTTCGGATCGTGGAACAAGGCGAGCTCGGCGATGCCCGTGTTCGGCCGTCCTCCATCCGCCTGGAGCAGACCCGCGGCGACAGCCGCCTTTGCTTCACCTCCGAGAACGAGATCGTCGAACACGACGCGACCACCGACGAGTACCGGGTCACCGTGGGGCCGTACTACCTGAAGCTGTTCGACGGCTTCTTTCCCCTCGACGTCGACCTGACCCTCGCCTATCCCGAGGCGTCGATGACCTACCTCGGCATGGAGCCGGAAGGACTCGAAGGCGCGACCCTGACCAGGCAGCACGGCACGCTGCGGTTCCGCGCCCTGTTCGAAGGTCGCCTGCAACTGGTCTTCCGGTTTCGCCGCACGTGAGCCGGGTCGTCGTCTACAGCCGAGAGGGCTGTCACCTGTGCGAAGACCTGCTCACCGACCTGCGCGAGCTCGGCGTCGAACACGGCTTCGTCTTTGAACAGCGCGACGTCGACAGCAACCCGACATGGCGGGCACGCTTTGACCGGCGGGTTCCGGTGGTCGAGGTCGACGACGAAGTGGTCTGCGAGTACTTCCTCGACCCGGCAACGCTGCTGGCCCGTCTCGGTCGCGCTCGCTGATGGCCATCGTGCACGAAGAGCGTCACGGCGATCGAACCTACCAGGTACGCACCGCCGGCGCCTCGGTGCGCCTCTACACCAACGGCGTGTTCCACAGCCAGTACAGTCCCTCGCCACGCGCCGCCACCAGCATCTGGGACCTGCTGCTGGTCCCGGCCCTGCTCGCGCCCGGCGGCAGGCCGCGCAACGTGCTGGTCCTCGGCGTCGGTGGCGGCGCGGTACTGCGACGGCTCAGCGAGCTGTTCGAAGCACCACGCATCACCGGCGTCGAGCTGGACCCGGTACACATCGACATCGGCCGCCGCTTCTTCGGGCTCGACCAGCCGAACATCGAGCTCGTCGCCGCCGATGCCCGCACCTGGCTCGCGCGCAACCGGCGCCGTCGTTACGATCTGGTCATCGATGACCTGTTCGTCGAGCATGCCGGCCAGCCGGCACGCGCCATCCCCTTCGACCGCCCCTGGCTCGATGCGTTGTCGGCAACCCTGCTGCCCGGCGGCGCCATCGGTGCCAACTTCGCCGAGCTGGCCGAGTTCTCCAGCTCGGCGATGAGCCGCGTCGGCCGCGGCGAGGGTCGCTGGCCAAGCGGCTATTCCCTGCGTCTTGCCACCTTGATGAACGTGGTGGCCGGCATCGGCGGGTACCCGGTCGCCATGCCGGACCTGGTCGAGGCCATCCACCGCGTGTTCGGCCGCCGCATCGCCGAGGACATCAGCATCCGCCGCTTTCCGCGCCAGCGGCGCCAGG
>CAYGJZ010000124.1:0-7934 GCA_964350265.1 uncultured Gammaproteobacteria bacterium
CCGGCATCAGCGCATAGCCACCCTGTTCGCGGATGGCCCGGGACACCTCGGACTCTGAGTCGTGGATGTCGCCGAACAGGCGCGCACTGGTCGGGCAGGCATTGACGCAGGCGGGCCGCCGCTCGGCCTCGGGGATGGACTCGTCGTAGATGCGGTCCACGCACAGGGTGCACTTCTTCATCACCTTCTGGTGCTCGTCGAGCTCGCGTGCGCCGTAGGGGCAGGCCCAGGAACAGTACTTGCAGCCAATGCACTTGTCGTAGTCGACCAGCACGATGCCGTCTTCCGGCCGCTTGTAGCTGGCCCCCGTGGGGCAGACCGGCACGCAGGGCGGATCCTCGCAGTGCAGGCAGGACTTGGGAAAGTGCACCGTCTCGGTATGCGGATACTCGCCGACCTCGAAGGTCTGCACGCGGTTGAAGAAGGTGCCGGTGGGATCGGCGTCGTAGGGATTGTCGTCGGACAGCGTGCCGGCCAGGCCGGAGGTGTTCCACTCCTTGCAACTGGTCACGCAGGCATGGCAGCCGACGCAGACATTGAGGTCGATGACCAGGGCAAGCTGGGTCATGCCGCCCCCCTGTCGCCACGACGACCGGCAAAGTAGGCCAGCCAGCGCGGCCGGCTGGCGCTCTGGCCGGGCACCGGCGAAAGCGCCGCGAAGCGTGGCGAGGTTTCCTCGGCCTGTTCGGCTGCGTCGGCCTTGTAGACACGCACGCGGACGTCGTACCAGCCGGCCTGCCCGGTCACCGGATCGGAGTTGGACACCGGGCCGTGACCACCGCTGGCCGGCAGTTCCTCGGAAATGACGTGGTTGAGCAAGAAGCCCTTGCGCGCCTCGTCGGCATCCGGCGCCAGCGACCAGGCGCCCGGCGCCTTGCCGATGGCATTCCAGGTCCACACCGTGCCCGGCTCCACCGCCTCGGAGAAGCGGCACATGCAGCGCACCTTGCCCCAGGGACTCTCCACCCACACCCAGTCGCCGTCGTCAAAGCCGTTCTCGCGGCCGACCACCGGACTGACGTAGAGATAGTTGTGGCTGTGAATCTGCCGCAGCCAGGCGTTCTGCGAATCCCACGAATGGTACATGGCCATCGGCCGCTGGGTCACCGCGGCCAGCGGGTAGCGCTCGGCATCGGTGAAGGCGGATTCCAGCGGCGGATAGTAGAACGGCAGCGGGTCGAAGTACTGTGCCACGCGCTCGCGCAGGTGGTCGGGCGGCTGGCGGGTATCGCCGCGGCCCTCGGCGGCAAGCCGGAACTGCTGCAGCACCTCGGAGTAGACATGCACCAGGATCGGTTCGGCATAGCGTACCAGCCGGTGACGTTTGGCCCAGTCGAGGTAGCCGCGATTCCAGTTGCGCATGTACTGGTAGGATCGGGGCAGCTCGTAGTGGAAGACGCAGTTGTTCTCCTCGTAGCGTCGCCACTGGTCGGGATTGGGTTCGCCGGCCATGAACTTGTCGCCGTCGGTGCCACGCCAACCGGCCAGGAAGCCGATGCCGGATCCCGGCTCGGTCTCGTAGTTGACGACGAAGTCCGGGTAGTCGCTGTACTTGCGGTTGCCGTCGCTGTCGACAAAGGATGGCAGCTTCAGCCGCGTGGCCAGCTCGATCAGCACTTCCTGGAAGGGCTTGCATTCGCCGGTCGGCGGAACCACCGGGATGCGTACCGAGTCCACCGGGCCATCGAACTCGGAGATCGGCCGGTCGAGCATGGACATGACATCGTGGCGCTCGAGGTAGGTGGTATCGGGCAGCACCAGGTCGGCGAAGGCCACCGTCTCCGACTGGAAGGCGTCGCACACCACCAGGAAGGGAATCTTGAACTCGCCGTCGTCGTCGCGCTGGTTCAGCAGCTCGCGGATCTTGCCGGTGTTCATGGTCGAGTTCCAGGCCATGTTGGCCATGAACAGCATCAGCGTGTCGATACGGTAGGGATCACCACGCACGGCATTGGTGATGACGTTGTGCATCATGCCGTGCACCGACAGCGGGTATTCCCAGGAGAAGGCCTTGTCGATGCGCACCGGGTTGCCGTCGTCGTCGACGAACAGGTCATCCGGCTCCGCCGGCCAGCCCAGCGCCAGGCCTTCCAGGGCGCGGTTCGGCCGCACCGCCTCGGGCACCCGGGGACTCTTCGCGCAGGGCGGTATCGGGCGCGGGAAAGGTGCCTTGTGGCGGAAGCCGCCCGGCCGGTCGATGGTGCCGAGCACGGTCATCAGGATGGACAGGGCGCGGATGGAATGGAAGCCGTTGGAATGCGCCGCCAGGCCACGCATGGCGTGGAAGGCCACCGGGTTGCCGGTCACGTGGTCGTGGTCCCGGCCCCAGACGTCGGTCCAGGCAATGGGCAGCTCGATCTTCTGGTCACGGGCAGTGACGCCCATCTCGTGGGCCAGGCGCCGGATGCGCCCGGCATCGATGCCGGTGATTTCCTCCGCCCACTCCGGCGTGCACGGCTCCAGTCGCTCGACCAGCAACTGGAAGGCGGTCTTCACCGGGGTGCCGTCGGCCAGCCGGTACTCGCCGAGCAGGCGCGGATCGGCACCCTTGCTGTGGGTCAGCACCTCGCACTGGCGGCGACGGTCCCACCACAGCTTGTCCTGCGGATCGAAGCATCCCTCCTCGGAGGGCACGTCGATGCGCACGAACATGCCGTGCTCGTCGCTGGCCGGGTCGATGTTCACCAGCTGTGCGGAGTTGGTGTACTGCACCAGGAACTCGCGGTCGAACAGGCCGGCCTGGATGATCTCCCGGGTCAGCGCCATCAACAACGCACCATCGGTGCCAGGCCGGATCGGCACCCACTCGTCGGCAATGGCCGAGTAGCCGGTACGCACCGGGTTGATGGAGACGAAGCGGCCGCCGGCGCGCTTGAACTTGGAGATGGCGATCTTCAGCGGGTTGGAATGATGATCCTCGGCAGTACCGATCATCACGAACAGCCGCGCGCGGTCGAGATCCGGGCCGCCGAACTCCCAGAAGGAGCCGCCGATGGTGTAGATCATGCCGGCGGCCATGTTCACCGAGCAGAAGCCGCCGTGGGCCGCGTAGTTCGGCGTACCGTACTGGCGGGCGAACAACCCGGTGAGGGCCTGCATCTGGTCGCGCCCGGTGAACAGGGCAAACTTCTTCGGGTCGGTGGCGCGCAGGTGGGACAGGCGCTGTTCGAGCATGTCGAAGGCCTCGTCCCAGCTGATCGGCTCGAAGTCGTTGTCGCCGCGTGCGGCGCCGGGGCGCCGGCGAAGCGGCCGGGTCAGGCGCGCCGGCGAATACTGCTTCATGATCCCCGAGGCACCCTTGGCGCAGATCACGCCCTGGTTCAACGGGTGATCGGGGTTGCCCTCGATATAGCGCACCTGTCCTTCCCGCAAGTGCACGCGAATGCCGCATCGACAGGCGCACATGTAGCAGGTGGTGTTGCGCGTCTGGGCACCGCCCAACGCCTCGGCATCTTGTTCCGGATGCTCCATCGACTCGGGATTCGCAGGTCTTGACATGGATTACACGGTAACGAAGCCCCTGGTTCCCCGCCAATCAGGATTGTTTATCCCAACCCTTGCGCCAGTCGTAATCAGCTTTGTTTATCCCGCCCCTTGCCGCACTGGCGGGCACGTCACACGAAGCGGAAGACGAAGCCGGCCCAGACCAGCGCGATGGCGAGCGCACCCCATAACGGCGTGCCGAACAGCCCGAGGTAGCCGAGGAAGATGAACGCCGAGCCGAGCAGCGAGATGAACAGACGATCACCGCGAGTGGTGTCGATCCCGAACACGCCGCGACGCGGCGCACCACCGGGACGGCATCGCTCCCAGGCAATCATCCCCACCAGGCAGGCGGCAATGAAGGCGAAGAAGGCGGCGGTGGGCCAGGTCCAGGCCATCCACGACAACATGCTCAATCCTCCCTTCAGACACGCCCCAGGGCAAAGCCCCGGGCGATGTAGTTGCGCACGAACCAGATCACGATGGCGCCGGGGATGATGGTCAGCGCACCGGCCGCCGCCAGCAGGCCGAGTTCATAGCCGGAGGTACTGGCGGTGCGTGTCATGGTGGCGGCAATGGGCTTGGCCGCCACCGAGGTAAGGGTCTTCGCCAACAGCAGTTCGACCCAGGAGAACATGAAGCAGAAGAAGGCCGCCACCCCCACCCCGGAGGTAATGCTGGGCAGGAAGATGCGCACGAAGAAGCGCGGAAAGGAGTAGCCGTCAATGTAGGCGGTCTCGTCCAGCTCCTTGGGCACGCCGGACATGAAGCCTTCCAGGATCCACACCGCCAGCGGGATGTTGAACAGGCAGTGGGCCAGGGCCACGGCGATGTGGGTATCGAACAGGTTCATCGCCGAGTAGAGCTGGAAGAACGGCAGTGCGAACACCGCCGGCGGTGCCATGCGATTGGTCAGCAACCAGAAGAACAGGTGCTTGTCGCCGAGGAAGCGGTAGCGGGAAAAGGCATAGGCCGCCGGCAACGCCACCAGCACCGAGATGACGGTATTGATGACCACGTAGGCAAGGGAATTGACATAGCCCATGTACCAGGTGGCATCGGTGAAGATGGTCACGTAGTTCTGCACGGTGAACTCCCGTGGCCACAACGAGAATCCACCGAGTATCTCGTTGGTGGTCTTGAACGACATGTTCAGCAACCAGTAGATCGGCAGCATCAGGAAAATGATGTAGATCGTCGGGATCAGCCACTTCGCGTTTCTCATTGCTGGCCCTCGTTGCGCATCATCAGGGTGTAGAAGATCCAGCTCAGCAGCAGGATGATGAGGAAGTAGATCAGCGACATTGCCGCGGCCGGCCCGAGATCGAACTGGCCAAGGGCGATCTTCACCAGGTCGATGGACAGGAAGGTGGTGGTGTTGCCCGGTCCGCCACCGGTCAGCACGAAGGGCTCGGTGTAGATCATGAAGCTGTCCATGAAGCGCAGCAGAACCGCGATGGTCAGCACGCGCTTCATCTTCGGCAACTGGATGTAGCGGAAGATCTGCCAGGCACTGGCGCCGTCGATACGCGCGGCCTGGTAGAAGGCATCGGGGATGGAGCGCAGCCCGGCATAAGCCAGCAGCACCACCAGCGACGTCCAGTGCCAGACGTCCATCAACACCACCGTGGCCCAGGCCGCGCCGGGCTGCCGTGTGAAGTTGTAGTCCACGCCGAGGGCGTTGACGACGCGACCGAGGAGGCCGATGTCGGGCAGCGCGAAGATGTTCCACATGGCACCGACCACGTTCCACGGGATCAACAGCGGCAGGGCCATCAGCACCAGGCAGACCGAGACCCACACCCCGCGTCGCGGCATCGCCAGCGCCACCACCACGCCGAGCGGGATCTCGATGAGCAGGATCTGGCCGGTAAACATCAACTGGCGCAGCAGGGCCTCGTGGAAGCGCGCGGAGTGCAGCACGTCCTCGTACCAGCCAACACCCTCCCAGAAGAACTCGTTGTTGCCGAAGGTTTCCTGTACCGAGTAGTTGACCACCGTCATCAACGGAATGACCGCGTTGAAGGCCACCAGCACGATCACCGGCATGACCAGCCACCATGCCTTGGGATTCCAGGTTCTCTCGATCATCGTGTTCGCGCCTCCACTCGCCAGCCGTCGACGTAGACGTGGGCATGACGGGCATCGAAGCGTACCCGCGCATGATCCGCCGGGATGGCGGTGTCCTCCGCACAGTAGATCTTGAATTCGTGGCGGCCGAGACGGGCATCGACGATGCGGTAGCGACCGATGTCCGCGACCCGGCCGATGGTCACCGGCAGGCCGTCGTCGGCGAAGCGGATGAACTCCGGTCGCACACCAAGTTCCACCTTGCCGTTCGCCTGGTCCGCGGCTGGCGGCGCGGCCAGCTCGACCGGGTGTTCATCGATGCGCACGCCGTGCTCGGCTACCGTGCAGGGAAACAGGTTCATCCCCGGAGAGCCGATGAAATGCCCGACGAAGGTGTGCTCAGGGCGCTCGAACAGCGCCTCTGAGGTGCCCACCTGCACCACCTCGCCTTCGTGCATGACCACGATCTGGTCGGCAAAGGTCAGTGCCTCGGTCTGGTCGTGGGTGACGTAGATCATGGTGAAGTTGTAGCGCTGGTGCAGCTTCTTCAACTCCGAGCGCAGTTGCCACTTCAGGTGCGGATCGATCACCGTCAACGGTTCGTCGAACATGATCACGTTGACGTCCGAGCGCACCAGGCCCCGGGCCAGCGAGATCTTCTGCTTGCTGTCCGCGGCAAGGCCGGCGGCACGTCGATCGAGCACGGCGGCAAGGCCCAGGCGATCGGCGGTTTCCCGCACCAGTTCGTCGATGCGGGCACTGTCCATGCCGCGGTTGGCCAGCGGAAAGGCCAGGTTCTGGTACACGGTCATGGTGTCGTACACCACCGGGAACTGGAATACCTGGGCAATGTTGCGCTGGTCGGGGGTCCGACCGGTGACGTCCTCGCCGTTGAACGCGACACTGCCCTCGGTGGGCGTGATCAGGCCGGAGATGATGTTGAGCAGGGTCGACTTGCCGCAGCCCGAAGGCCCAAGCAGGGCATAGGCGCCACCGTCGCTCCAGGTCAGGTCGACCTGCTTCAGGGCATAGTCGTCGTCCCCGGACGGGCGCTCGAGGTAGCTGTGTCGAATGTTGTCGAGCCGGATCTCAGCCATGGGTGCCCTGCTGCGCGATGCGCTGGCCGTTGCTTGCAAACAGCATGAATCGCCGCGGGTCGACCGACACGGTCACCGCCTGGCCGACGTCGAGACGGTGCACGCCGTGGGCCTGGCAGATCCACTGGTGGTCGCCCATGGCGAGGTGAACGAAGGTCTCCGAGCCGCTGATCTCGGCAATGGTGACCTCGCCGTCGAGACGGATGGCATGCTCGCCGCCGCCGCCGAGCTCCAGGTGGTGGGCACGGAAGCCCAGCCGGTACTCGCCGTCGGGGATGCCGGCATGGCTTTCGCCGACGCTGAAACTGGTGCCGTCCATCAGGAACCTGCCGTCCTTCTTGGTAACCGCGGCAACATTCAGCGGCGGATCGGAGAAGGTCGCCGCGGTGACCAGGTCACGCGGTGATCGAAACACCTCGTGGGTGGCGCCGAACTGGGTCACGGTGCCCTCGTGCAGCGCCGCGGTGTGACCACCGAGCATCAATGCCTCGGTAGGTTCGGCGGTGGCATAGACCACGGTGGAACCGCCGTGGGCGACGAGTTGCGGCAGTTCGTTGCGCAGCTCCTCGCGCAGCTTGTAGTCGAGATTGGCCAGTGGCTCGTCGAGCAGGATCAGCCCGGCCTCCTTGACCAGCGCCCGCGCCAGCGCGGTGCGCTGCTGCTGGCCACCGGACAGCTCCGCCGGCCTTCGCTCCAGCATCGGCGACAGGCGCAGCAGTTCGGCCACCGCGTGCACCCGGCGGCGGATTTCCTCCCGCGGCACCCGTGCCACCTTCAGCGGCGAGGCAATGTTCTCGTACACCGTCATCGACGGGTAGTTGATGAACTGCTGGTAGACCATGGCGACATTGCGTCGCTGTACGGGGACACCGGTGACCTCGTCGCCGTTGTCGAGGATACTGCCGCTGTCCGGCTTCTCCAGGCCGGCCATCACCCGCAGCAAGGTGGTCTTGCCGGAGCCGGTGGGGCCGAGCAGGATGTTGAAGCCACCCGGCTCCACGCGCAGGGAGACATCGCGCAGGTAGTCGACGCCACCGCGGGCAAGACAAAGATTCTTCAGTTCAACGGTCATGGGCCACTGCCTCGCCCGTGTCGGAATCGGTGGACAGGCCGGAACCCGTGTACCCGGCCAGCCATTGTTCGAGGGCGGCGACATCCACCTCGGCGGCAACCAGGCCGAGCTTGCCGCGACGCCAGAGAATGTCCTCGGCGCGCCGTGCCCACTCGTGGTCGACCAGGTAGCGCACCTCCGCCTCGTAGAGCATGGCGCCGAAGTGACGACCA
>CAYGJZ010000125.1:0-7882 GCA_964350265.1 uncultured Gammaproteobacteria bacterium
GTCCGTGCCGGGCATGCCCGTACGGCGTCTCGATACCCGCCCTCCCGGTGTTGCGCCTGTCCCGCGGCATGTCCGGCCCGCCATTGAATTTTCCCGTCGCGGCGCCGATCCATGATGGCATGGACGACGTGGCTCACTCGACGATACCGGCTGGCACGCCGTCTCGCCCGTCAACACGGAGAACACCATGAACGAGATTTCGCGGAAGGATATCCAGGGCCTGTACCGCTCTCCCGGACGCCACTGGGTCGGCAACGGCTTCCCGGTGCGCTCGCTGTTCGCCTACAACGAGCACGGCAGGACCCTGAGTCCGTTCCTGCTCCTCGACTATGCCGGGCCCACCGACTTCACCCCCACCGAGAAGATGCGTGGCGTCGGTGAACACCCGCATCGCGGCTTCGAAACGGTGACCATCGTCTACCAGGGCGAGGTCGCCCATCGTGATTCCACCGGTCAGGGTGGCGTCATCGGACCCGGCGACGTGCAGTGGATGACGGCGGGTGCCGGGATCGTGCACGAGGAGTTTCACGCCCCGGCCTTCCGCGAGCGTGGCGGCCCGCTGGAGATGGTGCAGCTGTGGGTCAACCTGCCGGCCAGGGACAAGTGGACGTCACCCGGCTACCAGGCCATCACCGCCGCCGAGATCCCGACCGTGAGCCTGCCCGACGATGCCGGACAGGTGCGCGTGATTGCCGGCGAACTCGACGCCAGACGTGGACCGGCGAAGACCTTCACGCCGATGCAGGTGTGGGACATGCGACTGGCACCGGGCGGCGTCAGCAGGCATTCCCTGCCCGAGGGCTGGCCGGTGGCACTGGTGGTGCTGAAAGGCACCTTGCAGGTGAACGACAGCGTGGTCGCCCGCGAGGCGCAGTTGGTGATCCTCGGCCGGGAGCACCGCGAGGTGGTCATCGAGAGCAATGCCGAGGCCTCCGTGCTGTTGCTCAGCGGTGAGCCCATCGACGAGCCGATCATCGGTCATGGACCCTTCGTGATGAACACCCGCGAGGAGATCATGCAGGCCATCAACGACTACAGCCGCGGAACCTTCGGACAGGTGCCCGGCTGAGTCCCGCGTCCTCGATGCTCAGCGGTTCTTCGCCGCCACGGTCCGGCGCGGCGACTCGCCGGGCAGGAAGCGGGCGCTTCGAAACGGCGAGATGTCGTGCCAGTCGTCGCTGTGCACGATGTAGGGTTGGCGCCCGTTCTCCAGGAACCACGAGTCGACCACGTAGCGGTCGCCGCCGGCGAGTTCCTCCACCTGCCCTGCCCAGTGCTGGTTGAGCAGCGCCCGGCGGTAGGCGCGCGGCACCACCCGGTGATGCGCCAGCAGGCCCTGCTGCTGGAACACTTCCAGGTAGGTGTTGGTGTTGATCGACTCGTCCACGCAGTCCATCTGTCCGGGCAGCGAGGCCACCGCGTCGTCTTCCCCGGTATAGTTGCGCGGCAGGTCGCGGTAGGTCGGCGTGTGAAACCCGACCAGCTGCTCCATGCGAGCGATGGCCTTCTGGATCGCCAGTCGCTCTTCCCGGGCCGAGGCCGGGCGCGCGGCGAACAGGATCGCCACGCTGTTCCAGTGGCCCTCGCTCAAGGTCACGGTTTCCTGCGTGCGACAGGTGAAGTCGTAGCACACCGGGAAGCTGACGCGCTCGGGCAGCGCACTCGATTCGCTGGCGCCGGCCGCGGTGGTGAAACCCAGGGTGAGCAGCCACGCCAGCACACGGCACAGGTGCCCGGCCATGCCCTGCCCTTCGGGTCTGCCCACTGCGGGCCTGCTCATTCCCCCGCGCTGCGCGGTCGGTGTTCGGCGTCTCGGTCTGGTCGGCATGCGTGGCGGGTCCATCGGCGTCGAGTTCAGTGCAGGCAACGCGCGAACATCGACGCGTCGACGTTGCCGCCGGAACATACGACAACCACGCACCGGTTCTCAAGCTCGACCTTGCCGGCGAGCACCGCGGCCAGTGCCGCCACGCCGCCGGGTTCGACCACCAGCTTGAACATCTCGAAGGCGGTGCGCATGGCCTTGAGCACGTCGTCATCGTCGACCACCACGCCGCCGGCCAGGTGCTGGCGGTTGATGGCGAAGGTCAGTTCACCCGGCTCCGGGGTGATGATGGCGTCGCACAGCGAGGCACCGCCGGCGACATTGCGCTGTCGTTGACCGCTGGCCAGCGACCGCGCGGTGTCGTCGAAGCCGC
The DNA here is from genome assembly GCA_964350265.1 of uncultured Gammaproteobacteria bacterium. Taxonomy (GTDB): domain Bacteria; phylum Pseudomonadota; class Gammaproteobacteria; order Arenicellales; family CAJQKF01; genus BQJD01. Next base: position 2,199 of record CAYGJZ010000125.1, read on the forward strand.
TGGGCTCCGCACACAGGATCCGGCAGCCGGGGAAGGCGTCGTGCACGGCGAGGGACAGGCCGGCCATCAAGCCGCCACCGCCGCAGGGGGCGATCAACAGGTCGGCAGCGAGGTCGCGCTGGCGAAGCTGGTCGACGATTTCCAGTCCCGCCGTCCCCTGCCCCGCGATGACCTCGGCGTCGTCGTAGGGCTTGACCAGGGTGGCGCCGTCGCGGGCCACCAGGGCGGCGCCGATTTCCTCGCGGGACTCGGTGGCGATGTCGTATTCCACCACCGTGGCGCCGAGGGCGCGGGTATTTTCGCGCTTCATCGACGGTGCCGATGCCGGCATGACGATGGTGGCCTGCATGCCCATCAGCGCTGCCGCCGCCGCCACGCCCTGGGCGTGGTTGCCGGAGGAATAGGCCACCACGCCGCGTCCGCGGTCCGGCGCGGGAATGCACTGCAGGCGGTTGTAGGCGCCGCGGAACTTGAACGAGCCGGTGCGCTGCAGGCACTCGGCCTTGACCAGCAGCCGGCCGCCGAGACGCTGGTTGAGCAGCGGCGACTCCAAAAGCGGCGTGGTCACCGCCACGGGGGCGATGCGCTGCGCGGCGGCGCGCAGGTCGTCGATGGTCGGAAGACGGTGCATGATCGTGCCTGGAAGTGCGGTGAGCCGAGCCCCTGTCGGCGCGCGTATTATGCCCAAAAGACGCCCTTGGCGGCACCCGCGAAAAAGCCTCGAAGGCATGCGCTGCGACCACTGGTCGCGGCAGGTCGACCGCCTGCGCCGACGGGCGTCGGCAGGCCATTGATGTGGCGAGGTTTTCTTTTAAATGCAACAAGATTAGCCGAATTGCTCATTGACTGGGTAAAGAGGGCTGTTAGACAATTCGACCATTACCTTGCGTTGGCGACGCCGTTCGCCGACCATCGACGTTGCAACCGACTACCTGACTTGCTGGGAACACGCCACATGACGCAGAACAAAGACCTGACCGACGCCCCCGCCGATTCCAAGGACGCCGCCACCCCTTCCATTCGCACCGGTGGTAGCGACAGCGGCAAGAAATCTGCGTCCATTGGCCCGTCGATCACCATTCACGGCGATGTCACCGGCGAAGAAGACCTGATCGTGGCCGGCACCATCGAGGGCACCGTCAACCTCAAGGAAAACAACCTCGTGGTGGACGAGAACGGCCACATCATGGCCAACATCACCGCCCGCATCATCCGTGTCGACGGCGAGGTCAAGGGCGAGCTGCGCGCCAGCGAGAAAGTGGTGATCAAGCCCAGCGGCAACGTCAACGGCGACATTCGCTCCCCGCGCGTGGTGCTCGAGGACGGCTGCCAGTTCAAGGGTTCCATCGACATGGAGTCGGACAAGGCGATGATGGGATCCGATCGAGGCCATCCGCCGCGCCTGCGTCCCACCGCGCCGCGTCCGGTTCGTCCTGGCCGCGACAAGCTGGACAGCACCGACAAGCTGACCAACTGATCGGCCGTGCGGGCGCCACCGGGTCTTCGGACCCGGTCGGCGATGCCGGACACGAAAAAGGGCCGCCCCGGGGCGGCCCTTTTCTTTTGCCTGGTTGCCGTCTCGTCGCGCCCGGCGCGGGTTCTCTCGGCGCTAGGCGACGCCCTGGCCGGTGGCCAGGAGGACCAGCAGGATGCCCGCCGCCAGCACGACCGCCGCGATCACCGAGACCGCGGTGCTGTAGGCGACCAGGCCTGCCCAGTCGCGCCAGCGTGGATCAGCGGTGCGCACGGTACTTGTCCCTCGATGCGTTGGCCTGTCGTGGTGAGACCGGTGGCTGCGCCCGGGCGGCGTGTCGGCTGTCGATGGTCATGCCCGGCGCATAGGGCACCAGCGGACCGGCGATGCGTTCCGGGTGATCGAACAGGAGTTCGTCGGACAGGGGGATGAACACTCGTCGTTGCATGCTGCGGAGCCCTGGGTTTTCGATGCTGCCAGTAGAGCACCGACGGATGGGTCCACGTGGTGCAATCCATGGCGAATTCATGGCGAGTTGCGGGCAAATCCCGTTCCGGCACGCGGTGGCGACGGTTCTCGGTTAGAATTTCTCTCGCCCCGAACCTGCCCGCCGGAACCCTGCATGAGTCGCACCATCGCCATCGTCGAGGATGACCAGGACCAACGCGAGAACTACCGGGAGGCGCTGGTCGCCCACAGTTACGAAGTCCGCCTGTTCTCCAACCGCCGCGAGGCCCTGCGCGCCTTCCACCAGTCGTTGCCGGATCTCGCCGTGCTCGACATCATGCTCGAGGACGAGATGGACGGCGGCTTTGACCTGTGCCGCGAACTGCGCGCCATGAGCGCCAACCTGCCGATCATTTTTCTCACTGCCCGCAACAGCGACATCGACCGCGTGTCCGGCCTGCGTCTCGATGCCTGGGACTACCTGACCAAGCCGGTCAACCTCGAGTTCCTGGTGGTGCGTGTCAACTCGCTGTTCCGCATCGCCGATACCCTGCATGCGCCGGACGACGAGGGAGACAAGCTGATCATCGGCCCGCTGGAACTGAACCAGAGCAGCATGTCGGTGCGCTGGAACGGCGAGCCGGTCAGCCTGACGCTGACCGAGTTCTGGCTGGTGGAGGCCCTCGCCCGCCGACCCGGCCACGTCAAGACCTACGACGCGATGATGCAGGTGACGCGGCAGAGCTACGTGGAGAAGAACACCATCAACGGCTACATCCGTCGCATCCGCAACAAGTTCAAGCAGGTGGATGCTTCCTTCAACATGATCCAGACCGTGTTCGGCATCGGCTACCGCTGGCAGGGTAGCTGAACCCGGCAATGAAGTGGCCACTGAAGGTGCGCAGGCCCAGGCGCCTGACCCTGCGGGCAAAATTCCTGCTGCTGGTGCTGGCCATCCTCACCCTGCCCTGGATGGGTACCCGCTACATCAACGAGATGAAGCGCTTCCTGCTGCAGGGCCAGGAAGACGCGCTGATGCTGATGGCGCGTGCCGTGGGAACCGTGCTGAACGATCGCGAGGAACTGTTCCGGCCCGATACCGGCGTGCCCGAGTTGATCGGTGGCCGCTACGACCTGTATGCCCACCAGTTGCCCAACTTTCTGCAGCTGGACGGCGACGAGTCGGACTGGGGCGAGCAGCTCGACAACCTGCGCAACTTCACCGGCGCCCTGGGCGAGGAATGCACCGCGCGCTACGAACCCTGGTCGCTGTCGGTGCGCCATACCCTGGGCTATCGCGGCCAGTTTCTCTACGCGCTGTTCCTGGTCGACGATGACAACGTGCTCTACCGCACCAACGACCTGCGTCGCCTCGATCACAGCGACCAGGTTCGCCTGACCATCCAGAACCCGCCGTCGCAGATCAACCGCTACCTGCTGCTGAACCGCCCGGGCGAACGCATGAGCGTGTACCTGATGGACGCGCAGTGGCGCTACCCCATCACCGGCGACCCGGTGGCGGAGATCAATGCCGTGATGCGCGAAGTCGACGGCGGCTACGTGGTGGAGATCCGTCTGCCCCGCTTCATGGTGCGCTCGTCGTCGCGGGTCGGCTTCGAGATCATCGACGTCGACGATGCATCCACCCGCCTGGTGCGCGACGCCATCACCACCTACCCGCGCGCCGACAACCTGCAACTGAGCCGGGTCATGATCCACTCCCCGGAGCTGGCCAAGATTCTCGGCGGACTGGATCGGCAGGTCGCCCGGATCTGGATCGTCGACGACCAGCAACGGGTGCGGGCGGTGGTCGGCAGTCTTGGCGGTGCATCCAGCGTCGACGCCGATGCCGGCCTGCTGGCGCGCCTGTACCGGCCGGTGGATGCCCTCTTCAACCGCCTGTTGCAGTTGCCCGACCACGACTTCGTCGATGTCGAGACCTCGGTGACCCACCGTTCCGACCAGATCATCGACGCGGCCTTGAAGGGCGATGCCCAGTCCCGTCGCCGGCTGTCGGTGGACAACCGTGCCGAGATCCTGGCCGCCGCGACACCGATCTGGAGCGGCAACGGCGTGATCGGCGCGGTGATCGTGGAGCAAAGCGCCACCGAGGTGCTGAAGCTGCAACGCGATGCGTTGAAGACGGTGGCCCTGGTGACGGTGGTTGCCTTCGGCCTGATCGCGGTGTCGCTGTTCGTCTTCGCCACCCGGCTGACCCTGCGCATCCGCAAGCTGCACCAGGCCACCGAGCAGTCGATCACCGCCGAGGGCCGGGTGCGCAGGGAGTACATCGAGGTCTTTCCCCACGGCGGTGGCGACGAGATCAGCGACCTGTCGCGCAGCATCACCAGCATGCTCGGTCGCCTCAGCCAGTACACCCGCTACCTCGAGGCCATGCCCGACACCCTCGCCCACGAACTGAACAACCCCCTGAACGTGGTCAGTTCCTCGCTGGAGATCCTCGCGCGCGACTCGCGGGAGGCGGCCGGGAGCAAGTACATGGAACGGGCACAGAAGGGCATCCAGCGTCTGCGCTCCATTCTCACCAGTCTCACAGAGGCGGCCAACCTGGAAGAAGCGTTGCAGTACGAGGAGCGCGAGTACTTCGATCTCGTGGAACTGGTCGAAGGCTGTACCGAGGGCTACCAGACCAGCTTCCCGGGCCATCCCTTCGCGCTGGAGAAGCCGGCCCAGCCCCTGCCTATCTCCGGCGCGCCGGATCGACTGGCGCAACTGCTCGACAAGCTGGTGGACAACGCGGTGGACTTCGGCAGCAGCGGCGGCGAGATCGCGATCTCGGTGTCACGGGTGGGAGACGAGGCTGTCATCGGTGTCAGCAACCGCGGCTCGACCCTGCCCGAGGCGATGCGCGATCGCCTGTTCGACCCGATGGTGTCGGTGGGCACCAAGGACGCCACGCAGACCCATCTCGGCCTTGGCCTGTTCATCGCCCGGTTGATCACCGAGTACCACCAGGGACGCATCCAGGCAGAAAACCTGCACGACCCCGACGGCGTTCGGGTCAGCGTGCGGCTGCCCCTCGCCTACCGGCTGGAAGTCGCTGCCTAGCGGTCGTTGTCGAGGGTCTCTCGCAACCCCCGGATGACCTCGGCCACGCCGCCCTTGCCGGTGGTGATCTCCTCGTCGCTGAGTCCTTTCAACTCGTGCGGGAACACCAGCCACTTGTCGGTCTCGTGGATGTAGTAGTCCGGTACCCGCCGGGTGCGGTTGTTGCCCGGCTTGTACCAGGGCGTGGCCACGCGAATCTCCTCGGGGGTGTTGCGCCGGGTGCGATCGGTGAGGTTGTTGATCACCGCGTCGATGCTGCGCCCGCTGTCGAAGACATCGTCGACGATGAGCAGGGAGTCCTCGCGGTTGATGTTGCGCACGATGTAGGCCAGGCCATGTACCTGGACCTGGTCCGACTGCTTGCCGATGCCGGTGTAGGAAGACGTGCGGATGGCAATGTGATCGGTATGCACGCCGAGGTAGTCCATCAGTTCCTGCACCGCGATGCCCACCGGCGTGCCGCCACGCCAGATGCCGATGATGAAGTTCGGGCGAAAGCCGCTGCGCAGCACGTTGGCGGCAAGTTGCCAGGCGTCATCGAGCAGTTGCTGGGCGCTGATGTAGACTTTTTCAACCATCGTGCGGTCTTCGTTGTCGGTGGCCTGGTGCCCGGGGCCGGAATCGAACCGGCACGAGGTTTCCCTCGAGGGATTTTAAGTCCCTTGCGTCTACCAGTTTCGCCACCCGGGCAGAT
>CAYGJZ010000126.1:0-7844 GCA_964350265.1 uncultured Gammaproteobacteria bacterium
GATGATCGCCAACAGCAACCACCCAATCAGCGGACCCAATACGCTTGATGTCATCTTGAATTCTCCGTCGCCACGCTATCCAAGCCGGTCGGGAAACGGGCTCGGATCGACCCCGTCAATCTGTGCATGGGCCAGCGCGGCCACCAGGTCGGAACGCAACAGCGCCGCCGCCGGGTCATCCCACAGGTTGTGCTCCTCGTGGGGGTCTTCCTCGAGATCGTAGATCTCCCCCCACGTTTCACCGCTGTACAGGCTCAGCCGGAAGCGCTCGGTCACCAGGGTATGCGCACGCAGTGCACCACGATGGCCGAGCACGCCGTCATGCTGCTCCTCTTCCACCAGGAAATGCGAGCGACGCGGTGCATCCGGCCGGTTCACCAGGGTGCGCATGCTGCGCCCCTGGATGCCGTGGTACGGCGGCACGTGGGCACGGTCGAGGATGGTCGGAGCGAGGTCGATGGTGCCGACCAGCGCGTCACAACGTGCGCCTTCCGCCGGCGCTGGCCCCGGTTCCGACCACAGCATGGGAACCCGGATCAATCCCTGGTAGTGGAAGGGCCCTTTCAGCAGCAGGCCGTGATCCCCCATCAGGTCGCCGTGGTCACTGGTAAAGGCCACCACCGTTTCCTCGCGGAGACCGTTGTCATCCAGCGCCTTGAGCACCGCGCCGACCGCATCGTCGATCATCGACACCATGCCGCAGGTCAGTGCCGCGGCTTCCTGCGCTTCGCGGGCAGACACCGACATGGCGTGGTACTCGTTGGCTCCCGGCTGGCGCGAATGCGCCCGGGCATGACGCAGGAACGGCGTGCTGGCGGCAGACTTCAGGGTCGCCGGCACCGGCATGTCGGCGGGATCGTACAGGTCCCAGTACCTGCCCGGCGGGGTGAATGGGTGATGCGGATCGGGGAACGACACCATCAGGAAGAACGGGCGGTCATTGCGCCGGGTCTCGTAGCTCGACAGCCACTCCACCGCGTGGTCCTGGATGTAGCGGGTGGGGTACAGCGCCTCCGGCATCGCCGTCCGCCAGGCCTGCGGGCAGGTGTAGTCGTGGGGCAACTGGTTGTGCCGACCGCGTACGCGGTCGGCATCGTACATGCGCATGCGCAGCCAGCGGTCATAGTCTCCGCCCACCATGTCGCCATGCAGGGTGCACAGGTCGACATGTTCGAAGCCGTAGTAGGCCTGGCTCGGCGACAGGCGCCCCAGGCCCTGCCAGGCACGCATGTTCTCGCGGCCGTAGTCTTCCCGCTCACCGGGCTTCATCGCCTCGGCATACTCTCCGCACTCGGCGCGTCGCCTGCGCAGCAGGTCGGGGAGAACGTCCGGCGGCGCATCGAGCATGTTCTGCAGGTGGCTCTTGCCGACCAGGGCGGTGCGATAGCCCTTGGCGCGCAGCAGGTCGACGAAGGTGTTCGAGCGCAGTGGCAGCGGAATGCCGTTGGTGCGCACGCCATGTACCGACGGAGATCGTCCGGTCATCATGGTGGAGCGGTTGGGCATGCACTGCGGCGACGACACGTAGCAGCGCGTAAACTGTACGCCGCCACGGGCAATGCCGTCGATGTGCGGCGTGCGCAGCGCCGGGTGACCACCGCAGCCAAGAAAGTCGGCGCGCTGCTGGTCGGTGCAGAAAAGGACGAAGCTTGGGTGCGTGCGTCGATCCTTGCAGTCGATCATGTCAGCCTCCGGCCGCTTCGATGCCCCGGTGCCAGAACAGCAGGTAGCGATCGATGAACACCCGCCAGATGGCGTCGGTAAGCACGCTGATGGTCCCGATCAGCACGATGCCGAAGACCACGACATCGAAGCGACCCTGGTTCATCGCATCGGTGATCAGGAAGCCGAGTCCCGACTTGGCGGCAATCATTTCCGCCGCCACCAGCACCGCGAAGGACAGGCTCCAGCCGATGCGCAGCCCGGTGGTGATGTCGGGCATCGCCGCCGGCAGCGCCACCCGGCTGAGCATGCGGGTGGGCGGCACGTCAAAGGACCGCGCCGCCCTGAGCAGGGTGCGATCGATACCCGCCACACCCTTGTAGGTGTTCACCACCACCGGGAAGAAGGCGGTCACCGCGATGAGAAAGATCTTCGAACTCTCCTCGATGCCGAACCAGATGATGGCCAGCGGAATCCAGGCCAGCGGCGGGATCGGACGCAGGATCTCCACGATCGGGTTGAGGATGACCCGCACGCGCTCGGAACTGCCCATGGCCAGGCCGATGAACACGGCAAGCCCCGCGCCGATGGCAAAGCCGGCCAGCACCCGCAGCAGGCTGACGCCGATATGCAGGAACAGCGCGCCGCCTCGCAACTGGTCGATGGCGATTCGCCCGAGGTCCGCCGGGCTGGCGAAGATGTCGCGGTTGATCCAGCCACTCGCCGCACCGAACTGCCACAGCGCGAAGAAGCCGATCACGGCGGCGAACTGGACCACCGTTTCCCGTCGTGCGTTCGAGGTGCTCATTCGCTGTCCCTCGCCGCGTAGCTCCACGGCACCAGCTTCTTCTCCAGCGCGTCGAGGGCAATGGACGCGAGGTATCCAATGACGCCGATGACGATCATGCCGACCATGGTGATGTCGGTACGAAACCAGGTCCGCGCCTCGTTGATCAGCGCACCGAGGCCGAACACGGTGGCAATCATCTCCGCCGCCACGATGACCATGAATGCGATGGCGAGGCTGATCTTCAGGCCGGCGAAGATGCGCGGCAGCGCGGCAGGCAGGATGACCTCGGCGAAGATGCGCAGCTTCGGCGTATCCATGCTCTGCGCTGCCCGCAGCAGCACCGGGTCGACGAACTTCACCCCGGCGATGGTGTTGGTCAACGTGGCCCAGAAGCAGGCAAAGGTGATCAATGCGACTTTCGACACCTCGCCGATGTCGAACACCGCGATGAACAGCGGCAGGATGCTGATCGGCGCGGTGGAGCGCCCGAAGGTCACGAAGGGTCGCGCGGCCACGTCCAGGGTGCGGAAGTAGCCGATCACCACGCCGATGGGAATGGCCAGGGCGACAGCGATCAGGTAGCCCATGGCGGAACGCTTCAGGGTCACCAGGATATGGTTGTGCAGCAGGATTTCCTCGGGAAACCCCTCCACCAGCAACTCGTAGAAGGTCTGCGCCAGCGTGGTCGGTGGCGGCATGAAGAAGGGATCGACGTAGCCGAGCACGGACAGCAGTTCCCACGTGCCCAGCAACACCGCGATGACCGCGACCGGCTGTACCCAGGGATGGCGCGAGACGAAGGAGACACGCCGGCCCGAGCCGGTCTCCAGCTCGCTAGTCGAGGGCATCTTGCACCTCGGCCTCAAGCTCGATGAATGCTGGCGAGAGCCGGTCACGGGGACGTTCCAGGTTGACCTTGAACTCCTTTTTCAGGTGACCGGGGTTGGCGCCAAGGACGATGATGCGATCGGCCAGGACGATGGATTCGGCCACCGAGTGGGTAATGAAGATCACTGTTTTCTTGCGCGACGACCAGATACGCAGCAACTCGTTCTGCATGCCCATGCGGGTCTGCTCGTCGAGGGCGCCGAAGGGCTCGTCCATGAGCAACAGCAGCGGGTCGATGGCCAGTGCGCGGGCAATGGCGACGCGCTGCTGCATGCCGCCAGACAGTTCGAAGGGGTACTTGTCCTCGAACCCGGTCAGGTGCACGAGATCGATCAGTTCCCGCGAGATCTGCGTGCGGCGGCTCTCGTCGATGCCCTGCTGCTTGCAGCCGAACTCGATGTTCTTGCGTGCTGTCAGCCAGGGAAACAGGGCGAGGTTCTGGAACACCACGCCCTTTCCCTTGCCCGGCCCCTCGATCTCGGCGCCATCCACGGAGATCGACCCCGTGGACGGCTTGAGGAACCCCGCGATCATGTTCATCAGGGTGGACTTGCCGCAACCCGAGCGGCCCACCACGCAGACGAACTCGTTCTCGCCGATGGCCAGGTTGATGTCCCGCAGTGCCTCGACGGTGTTGCCGCTGGCAGCGACGAACTGCTTCGACACGCCGTCGATCACGATCTTGTGCATCGCCTGGTTCATGGCGAGTCCTCCCGCGGTCGTTGGATCGACCGACTGTCTAGTTGCCGTAGTTGGACTGGATGCTGACCGCGTCCGGCCGAACCTTCTTCAGCGGCTCGACGTAGGTGTAGTCGAGAACGTCCACGCGACGCTTGATGCGGCCAACCTGCTCGAGGTAGTCGAGGGTGTTGTTCATACCGTCAAGAAATCGCTCGTCCAGCGCCATGGTGAACTCGAAGGTGGGCATCAGCTTGCGGTTCATCTCCGCATCCTGTCCGTGGAACGCCGACAACAGGGCAATGGCCTCGTCGGCATTGGCGGGGTCGACCAGGAAATCCTGCGCCCGGGACATGGCCCGCAACACCGCGTCCACGGTCTCGGGGTAGCGTTGCACGGTGGGCTCCAGCGCGGTCAACACGCTGCGCGTCCAGTCCACCACCACGTTCTCGCCCTGGTTGCCGGCGAAGTGGCTGGTGGCACCCGTGTGAATACGTACCGCGTCGGCCTTGTCCACCGCCTGCTGCACCCAGGGCTCCCAGACGACGACGCCGTCGATCAGGCCGGAGATGATGCTCGACAACTGCTCGGGCGGCTTCAGGCTGACGGTTTCCACCTGCTTGGAATCGATCCCGTAGTGTTCCAGGATCTTGCCGAACATGAGCTCGGAGCCCGACCCCTTGAGCACGCCGAACTTCTTGCCGACCAGGTCACTGGCCTCCTTGATGTTGGCATCCTTGCGCACTGCCAGCGACAACGCCTCGCCCCACACCGCGGTGCTGCCGAGGAACAGGATGGGCACGCCGGCACTGCGCAGGGAGAACACCGGCGCCTGGGTGGGAATGGCGAAGTCGAGGTCGCGGGAAGCCAGCGCCTCCACCTGGACCAGGCCGGCGGAGAACGACTTCAGTTCCACCTCGAGACCCTCTTCGGCGAAGTAGCCCTTCTCGAGGGCCATGATGGCATGGGCGCCGCCACCCCAGTCCTGGCCGATGCCGATGACGACATCGCTCTTCTCCACCGCCTGGGCGGAGGAGAAGCCAAGCAGGCCGGCGACGGCGATCGCACCCGCGGTGAGATGGAACTGGCGACGGGAAAGGAGCGGGGATTTCCCCTGGATCTTGGACATCTTCTGCTGCCTCCTGTGGACCGGACGCCCGTGGGCGACTGCCGGCCTGGCTCGTTGAGCCGGGTTCTTGGACTCCGTCGCTCGGCGACTGGTCCCTCGTGTATCTTGTGGTTCCGGGCTGTCCGCGCTGGCCGGCAATGCTGCCGAGCCCCGCGGCCCCGGTGATAACCGGGTTCCGGCGATGGTCATTGTTGTTCAATGTCCATGCCCTGAATAATGCTTTTTGTGGATGGTGATATACGCTTTGGCTATGTCGCCAGCAGCGTGGATACGCCCGGACGGCGCACCGGGCTATTCGCCAGCGTCGCCGCCAGCGGGCAGGTCACGACAGACCCGTCGCAGCGCGTCTTCCAGGCGCGCGGTGCTCGGCAGGGTGTCGCGGTCACGCAGCTTGGTGATGCCGATCGGCGCCAGCGTGGAGGGCAGATCCACCCGCAACTGGGTGAACACCGAGGGCAGCGGATGAAAGTGGAACATGTTTCCCGGCAGCGCCCCGATGTAGTCGCTCTCGGCCACCACCCGGGAAATCAGGCTGATCGACGTGGAGTAGATGGCGATCTTCGGCAGGTCGTGGCCATTGGTGCGAAAGGCTGACTCCAGCGCGAGATGGGCCAGCGAGTTCTGGCGCGGAAACACCCACGGATAGCGCAGCGACTGGGAAACGCTGGGCTCCGGTTCAGACAGCAACGGATGACCGGGACGCACGACGAAGCACAACGGGTCGCTGAGCAGGACCTCGTTGCTGAGATCCGGGTGCTCGCGCTCTGACGGCAATCTGCCCACCGCCAGCTCGATGTCCCGTTCGCGCAGCTCGGTGAGCAGGTCGGTCTCCGACCCTTCGCGCACCAGCACGCTGATGTCGGGGTATTCCCTTTGCAGGGACAGCAGGGCATGGGGCAGGAAGGTATTGATGGCGGCCGGCATGGCGCCCACCGACACCTGGCCCTTGATGCCATGGGCCATGGATTCCATTTCCGCGCCGAGCAGGCCGATGTCGGCGACGATCTGCCGGCAGCGGTGGATGAAGGCCTCGCCGTAGGGTGTCAGCGTGACGCCACGGGAAGTGCGGCGAAAGAGGATGACGCCCAGCCGCGCCTCCAGGTCGTGGACACAGCGCGTCACCGTCGGCTGGGTCACGTTCAGGAACTCGGCGGCCTTCATGATGCCGCCGTTGTCGGCCACCGCCAGCGCGATGCGCAGGTCGCGCATCTTGATCTCCCGGAGAAGCTTCCGGGCAATGGGCGTGTTGCGGTTCACGCCGCCGTCCCGCGCCGGGCACGACCGGGGAGGCGGCGGCGCATCGCCGACCGTCTCCCGGGAACGGCCCCGCGGGTGTGCATGGCGCGCTACGCCGAGTATCGCAGGCCGAAGGAGGAGCCGGATTCGCGCATCTGCGGTGCCTTGTGGAACTTGCCGTCCTTCATGATCGCGCACAGCCGTCTCGGATCCTGCAAAATGCGCACGTCAGCTAGCGGATCGCCGTCCACCAGCAGCAGGTCCGCCAGGTACCCCTCCCGGATCATGCCCAGCTCGTGACCCATCTCCATGATCTCGCCACCGTAACGCGTCGCCGCCTGGATCGCCTCCATCGGCGTCATCCCCAGCAGGTCCACGAAGTACTCGATGTCCTTCGCATTGGTGCCGTGCGGCGTCCACGCAAATCCATAGTCGCCTCCTATCAGCACCCGGATTCCCCGCCGGTGCATCTGCTTCATGCTCTCCACCGCCGCCGCCAATTCCCGCTCGTACGCCTCCGCCATCGCCGATCCGGGCTTCACCCCGTAGTCGCCAGCATTGCGCGCCGTGTTCAGCAGCCACGCCAGACCCGGCGCCACCATGTGACGATCCTTGTTCGCCTCCAGCAGGTCCAGCGACTCGTTGTCGGTGAACGAGGCATGGTAGATGTAGTCAATGCCGTGACGCACGCATTGCTTGATCGACTCCGCCGAGCGCGCATGCGCCGCCAGCTTCTTGCCTCGTCGCTTCGCCTCCGCGGACACCATCGCCACTTCCTCTTCGGAAAACTGCGTCGCCTCCGCCGGCATCCCGGTGATCTCTTCTCCGGACAGGTTCACCTTGATCGTGTCCACGCCCCACTTGATCAACCGCCGTACCGTGCGCCGGATCTCTTCCGGTCCGGAGACCACGATCCCAAGGTTCAGCCCTTCGTGCGGAATGTGCGGCAGACTGGCGTCGCCCAGTCCGCCCACGCTGGTGATCTCCGGACCCGCCGCCGTGTACCGCGGACCCGGACAGCGTCCGGCGTTGATCGCGTCGCGTATCACCACGTCCAAACGCTCCTTCGCCGCCGCCGCTCCCCGGCCCGCGGTGAATCCCGCGTCCAGCACCACCTTCGCCATCTCGATGCAGTTGATGACGTGCTCTTCCACCGGCATCATCTGGATCGGGTTGATCCCGGGCGCGTTGTTCCACGACAGGTGCAGGTGCGCGTCGATCAGCCCGGGCATCAGCGTCATCCCGCGCCCGTCGATCCGCGTCTGACCGTTGCCGCCAAATCCGTACCCCCCACCCGTGCGGTTCACCTGCTTGATCCGTCGACCGGATACCGTCACCTCGCCGCTGTACGGCGCCTCGCCACTGGCATCCAGTATCCGAACGTTGCTGAACACGATCTCCTCTTCCGATCGCACCGTGCTCTCCACGCCACCCCACATGCTCTTGCTGCCCTCGGCCATC
>CAYGJZ010000127.1:0-7537 GCA_964350265.1 uncultured Gammaproteobacteria bacterium
TGATTTCCACCTTCGGATACTGGGCGCCGGGCTTGATTTCCACCTTCGGATACTGGGCACCGGGCTTGATCTCCACCTTCGGGTACTGGGCGCCGGGCTTGATCTCCACCTTGGGATACTGGGCACCGGGCTTGGGCAGGTTGCCGGCCTGGGCGGTGCGCAGGGTCCGCGGCGCGGTCTTGTCCGTCGACGCCTTGGCAGCGGCGGGGGCGGCGGGCAGGCCGATGGCCTGGGCCGGGCTGATGCCGATGGTCATGCCGATGGCGGCAGCGGCGGCGGCAAGGCCGGCGATGCGGCGGCGCTGGTTGCAGACAGGCTTGTTGTTCTTGTCGGTCACGATGGTTCTCCGGTGAAGTGTTGTACCCATTCGTCGATGGCAGCCAGGTGCAGGTTCAATTTTTCTTCCAGCGCCGTGGGAACGGCCATGCCGTGCTCGGCGCAGTACTCGTCGACCATGGCATCGATGTCCAGCCAGGGCTTGGTCGGCGGCGCCGCGGACTCGTCGTCGCCGTCGTCGCCGCCGGGGCCTTCCGAGGCCTGTTCCACGGCGTCCTGCAGGGCGTCGAACAGGCGGTAGAACAGCGCCTGGTAGCGATCCGCCACCGCCGAGAAGTGGTCGGCACCCTGTGCGTCGAGGTAGTCGCCGACCTTGCCGTCGCGGCCGTAGACGCCCTCGGACTCGGGATGCGGCTTCAGTGCCTGGTAGGTCTCCACGCCCCCGGCGCTGACGAAGCGGCCAAGGGGGTAGGTGCGACAGGGCAGCGGACGGTCCGGGTGCACCTGGCAGCCCTGCGGGGAAAGGAACACGCAGGCGCCGGCGTCGAGCACCTTCAGGTAGGGACCCTCGGCATCCATGCAGGTGGCGATGAACTCGCCGGTGGTCAGGCCGCGGTTGCGGGCCAGGCGCAGGATCTCGTAGGGATTCACCTGGATACGCTTGTAGTGGCAACAGCGTCCACAGGCATGGCAGGCATAGGAGAACGGAGTTTCGGTATTCATGGCCGACGTGGGTCGCACATGGTGCTGCCGGGGTTCACCCGGCCAGCCTTGGGAAAGGGTGGGAATGTACCACGACCACATGCACGGCCAGGGCTCGCCATGCAACGCGTGATTCCCCGCAACCCGCGTATACTGTCCGTCGACGACCGGCGCCATGCCGGCGAAACCGATCCTTGGGGAGGCAAGCAGATGAGAACGCACACGTTGAAGGCGGGACTGGCCGTGGCGATGCTCGGTGCGGGCACGGCGGTGGCGCAGACCGGCAGCTACTGGGAAGGCGTGGTGGATGCCAACATCCCGGTGAACTTCCACGCCGAATCGTTCACCGACGAGTCCATTGCCGGCAGCGTGCGCTTCGGTTCTTCCTGGTACGGCTTCGCCGACGATGCGCAGTTGTGCGACCGCGCCACGCTCACCGCGAAGCGCCACGGCGACCACTACGCGTACCGCATCAGCGGCGCCTGCCGCGGCAAGGGCAAGCTTACCGTGAGCGCCGACAACCCGGATCACCTCGACGGACTTGGCACCATCTACGATGCCTCCTCCGCGGGTGCTGCCAAGCGACGCAGCTTCTACCTCGAACGGAAGTAGCCGTTGACGGCGCTTCTGCCACCTTCCCGGCGACGACGACCATGCTGAACCCCCCGCGGGTCTACGAAGACTTCACCCCCGGCGACGTGTTTTCCTTCACCGTGCCGGCGCTGACCGACGCCGACATCATCGACTTCGCCGGCCGCTACGACCCGCAGCGCTTCCATCTCGACGCGGACGCCGCCGCACGGACCCACTTCGGCGGCCTGGTGGCCTCGGGCTTCCAGACCCAGTTGCTGTGCTTCGGGCCGTTCTGCCGCGAGGTGCTGGTGCATGCCGCGGCAGTGGGTGCGCCGGGCATCGACGAACTGCAGTGGCTGCGGCCGTGGTTCCCCGGCGAAACCCTCGACGGCGAGGTGCACCTGCTCGGCAAGAAGCCGTCCAGCCGCCGCGCCGACCGCGGCTACCTCGACTTCGAACTGGTTGCCGGCTGCGATGACCAGCCGGTGTTCCGCATGCGCTGGACGGTGATCATGCTCACCCGCGAAGGCGCCAACCTGCATTCGGAGGAATCATGAACCTTGCCATTTTCGGCGCCGGCGCGCTGGGCGGCTACTTCGGCGCGCGGCTGGCCGCGGCCGGTCACCGGGTCGCCTTCATCGCCCGCGGCGCGCACCTGGCGGCGCTGCAGCGCGATGGCCTGCGGGTGGAAAGCGCCCTCGGCGACGCCCACCTGCCCGCCGTCGAGGCCACCGGCGAGCCGGCCGACATCGGCCAGGTGGACCAGGTGCTGATGCTGGTCAAGCTGCCCGACACCGAGGCCGCCGCGCGGCAGCTCGGCCCGTTGCTCGGCGAGCACACCGCGGTGGCCTGCTTCCAGAACGGCGTCGACGGTGCGGCCATGGTCGGCGACGTGATCGGCGCCGAGCGCGTGTTCGGCGGCTCGGCCTACATCTTCGCTGACCTGCGCGCCCCGGGCGTGGTGCGGCATCGCGGCAGCATTGCCCGGCTGGTGTTCGGCGAGTTCGGTGCACCGCCCTCGCCGCGGGTGTCGGCACTGGCGGCGGCGCTCGCCGATGCGGCGGTGGACCACGAAGTGGTGGACGATGCCCGCGTGCGCACCTGGGAGAAGTTCGTGCTGCTGGCCGCGGTCAGCGGCGTGACCACGTTGACCCGGCTGTCCATCGACCAGGTGCTGGCCGACGGGCACTGCGCCTCGCTGTTCCGCGATGCCATGGAGGAAACCGCGGCGGTGGGTCGGCGCGAATGCCCGGCGCTGGCCGAGGACATCGCCGCCCGCCAGTTCGCCTTCACCGCCACGCTGCCGCCGGGCATGCGCTCGTCGATGTTCGACGATCTTTCTCGTGGCAAGCCGCTGGAACTGGCCTGGCTGAGCGGCGCGGTGGCACGCCGCGGTGCGCAGCACGGCATCGCCACCCCGGTGCACGACGCCATCTTCCGCGCCCTTCATCCCTATGCCGACGGGGCACCCGGCGGCGGCTGAGATTCACGCCGCCGGCAGTGCCTCGGTGAGCATCTCGTGGTTGGCGCCGCCCGGCGGCACCATCGGGTAGACCCGCTCGTCGCCGCGCACCGGGACGATGACGAAGCGTGGTCCCGGCGTCGCCAGCGACTCGGCCAGGATGTCCGCGGTGCCGTGTTCGCCAAGGTCGGTTACCGGCCAGCCGAAGCCGCGGGCAATGGCGGCGAAGTCGGTGCAGCGACCCAGGTCCGAGGCGAAGCGGTTGCCGCCGTAGAACAGGTCCTGCTGCTGGCGCACCAGGCCAAGGGCGGCGTTGTCGAGCAGCACCAGCTTGATGTTGAGCGACAGTTCCGCGGCCACCGCCAGTTCCTGGATGTTGAGCAGGATGCTGCCATCGCCGCTGAAGCACACCACCGGCCGCTCGGGCTCGGCCAGCGCCGCGCCGATGGCGGCGGGCAGGCCGAAGCCCATGGTGCCCAGCCCGCCGGAGGTCAGCCACTGCCGGGGCCGGGCAAAGGGATAGGCCTGCGCCGCCCACATCTGGTGCTGGCCGACGTCGGTGGTGACGATGGCGGTCTCGCCGAGGACTTCGCCGACCATGCGCACCAGGTCGGCGGGCCGGCGCGGGTCGCGGCCGCCGGGTGGCGACGGGTGCTCGGCCTTGAGCGTCTCGATGCGTGACCGCCAGCGTGGCCGACGGCGTGTCGGCAGGCGTTGCAGGAGGGCTTCCACGGTGGCCAGGGCATCGCCGGGCAGCGGGTAGTCGGCATGGCGGATCTTGTGGATCTCGCTGGCGTCGACATCCACGTGCACTACCTTCGCCCCGGGGCAGAACGCCGCCACCTTGCCGGTGGCGCGATCATCGAAGCGCGCGCCGACGGCGATCAGGAGGTCGCACTGTTGCAGGGCGTGGTTGGTGGCGGCGGCACCGTGCATGCCGAGCATGCCCAGCGACAGCGGGTGGTCGTGGGGCAGCACGCCGAGCGCCATCAGCGTCATCACCGTGGGCAGGTCCTGGCGCTCGGCCAGCGCCCGCGCGGCGCTCGCGGCGCCGGCATGGATGACGCCGCCACCGAGGTAGAGCACCGGCTGCCTGGCGCGGGCAATGGCCGCGGCGGCGGCATCCAGCGACGGGTCGTCGGCGGCACGGGCTCTCTCCGCCCGGCCCGGCGACGGCAGGCGGTCGAACTCGAAGGTGGCCTTCTGCACGCAGCGGGGGATATCCACCAGCACCGGCCCGGGGCGGCCGGAGGCGGCGATGCGAAAGGCCGCCGGGATGGTCTCCACCAGCTCGTCCACCGAACGCACCAGGAAGCTCGCCTTGCACACGGGAAGGCTCATGCCGACGATGTCCACCTCCTGGAAGGCATCGGTGCCGAGCAGCGCCAGCGGCACCTGGCCGGTAATGCACACCAGCGGGATCGAATCGAGACGGGCGTCGGCCAGCGCGGTGAGCACGTTGGTGGCGCCGGGACCGGAGGTGGCGAAGCACACCGCCGGGCTGCCGCTGACCCGCGCCATGCCCTGGGCGATGAAGCCGGCACCCTGCTCGTGGCGCGCCGCGACATGGCGGATGCGGCTCATGCTCAGCGCATCGTACAGCGGCAGGTTGGCACCGCCGGGCATGCCGGCAACATGGGTGATGCCCTGTTGCTCGAGCAAGGCGATGGTCAGCTCCGCGCCTGTTTTCCTGTTCATCCGATCGATCTCCGGTGGATCGTCCGGGAAGGCGGCGGGGGTGCTGGATGGACAAAGAAAAACCCCCGCCGGCTCGCACCGGACGGGGGTTGTGGATTCGGTTGCTCTCCCCTTACGGTGCGATGCGGCGTACGCCGATAATGACGACGTCTACGACGACGACGGGGCGTACCAGCGCGATCAGCACGGAGGGCAGGTTCTTGTTCATGGCGGCAAGATAAACGCCCCTTCGCGACCCTGTCAAGAAATCGTTACTGCTCACTCTCAATTTACAACGCGCAAGTGTCCGTAGGTCGCACCGAATCGAATCCCGTCACCATACATTTGCTTGAACTCTTCAGGGGACAGATATAGCAGTTCTGCCAACTCTTCTGTGCTGTACCCCAAGTTCTCATGGTGAAAGCGCACCAGCTCCCTCAAGGCCCCAGGCTCTTCCGGCTCGATATTGTGAGGTTCCCGTTTCCGATACCCCAACTTTCCCATCTCCATAAAAAACATTTTCTTCTGATAGGGAGTGATAAGGTCAAGTTGATCCGCCCGCATCGCCAGAGATGCCATAGAAACCTTCCAATACAGTTTTAGATTTGCCAGTTGCCGCAGATCGAACTTCTTAAGTTGGTGCTTAAATTCTTTGCGAGGGACCAAAAAAGCACTTGCAAACAAATCCGCCTCCGACTCCATTTGATCGTCATCCTTCAACGTTAACGTGTGAAGAATCATATGTCCTAATTCATGGGCCAGCGTAAATCGCACACGGTCTGTTGGAGACTTGGAATTAATAAAGAACAGGATCGGTAATCCGTCAATCCGTTGACTCATGGCGTCGATCAAATCTGTCCCGAAGTCGCAAGGGATTACGATTGCCCCAAACCTTTCGATCAACTCGACCATGCTCTCTACGGGGCCAGGAGGCACATCAAGGAATTCTCTGATATGAGATGCAATGTCCTCAATGCTTGCGCTTTCCTTTGAGTACCCCGAATAGTCGTCTATATCTATCTCCGGTATGGTTTTCCTTTTCCCTTCGTTAACGGACTTGTGCAACGTCGCAATATGCATGCGTCGCAAATTCATTTCCGCGACTATCTTGTTCAGAGCCTTTGCCGATAACTTTTTTCTCTTGCGGAAATGAAAAGGCGGAAACCCATACGGCCTCCCACGTTCATAGAACAATCGTGAAGAGAAGTTGAGCAGGTCTGACAGCTCTTGAACGAACTCTTCTGGCGGCTCAATTATTCCATTTTCATACTTTGATAGAGTTCCCTGGCCTATCCCCAAACGTGAGGCCAGTTCAGCCTGAGTCATCCCGCGTACATCACGGGCGAGAGTCATCATGTGTGGATTGAACTCGACCATCTTGTCACCGACGAAAAGCGAATAGTTAACCGACTTCCATCCGAATCTGTTTCGTCACGTCTTCCCAAAGGGACTCACCCTCCCGTCGTGTCTCTTCTGGAAGAATCGCGGCACACCAATCGACGTTCGGGCCATTCGGACGGGCTACTTGCACTCGACGTATCTGTGTCTCCGTATCGTCGAGGAGATATCCAATGTTTACGCGAACGGGCGCATCCGGTACCCCATCGATTGGCTGCATCTGATCAAAATCCATCGCTTGCTTGGTCGGGTAGTTCCTCGACTTTCCGTCTTCGTCCATTTTTTTTACTCGGAAGACGACAGCTTCTTCGACCACCCAAAGACGCAGCCCGCCAGGGGCCTCAATCGGACGGATTTCCGGTCTCTCATCGAACGCGACGAGGGCATTGGCAAGAATGTGGTCGTACACGCAGTTCGCCGCGGTTCGCTTACTGTGCTCAATCAGGAACTCGGGCGGGTAAGTGCGATACTTACTGAACCCAGACCTCACTACGTGGTCGAAATCAGGCAGGAGATGAGCGATCCGCCTCATCACGGTTTCGATAGAAGAGTCGGCGGGCATTGGCACCCTCGGAGTCGTGTGGAATCAGACTTTCTGATTGTACCAGCGACGCGACGAATATCAAGAAAAATATTCCTAATATTATTCCTCGTCTTTTCCCCACCGCGCCCGCGTCGCTTTCCGGGCGGCCTCGCGCCGTTCCTCCGGAGTCATCTTCGCCGCCCGAGCCTTCCCACCCTTGAGTCCACCCTTGTGGCCCAGGGCGACCGCAGCCGGGTCTTTCCCATCGTCGGGCTGCTTTTCCTCGGTCTAGTCAGCGGAAAGGTGTTCGATCAGCTTGGCTAGCTGTGTGTACTCAGCAGGTTGTTCACGGTTAGTGGGCAGCGGCTGATTGGAGGGAGGTATTCGAGGCTAGCATGAGGGCGGTGCCAGTTGTACTGGTGCAGCCAGGTGGGTAGGTAGCGAGCGCGTTGCCCGGAGTTGTCATAGGAACGCGCGTAGGCCCATTCGCGCAATGCGGTTTGTATGAACCGCTCGGCCTTGCCATTGGTCCTTGGGCTGTAGGGACGTGTGCGGCGGTGGGTCAGCCCGAGCCTTCGGCACAGGGTCGCGAAGCGCCTTGATCGGTAGGCGCTGCCGTTGTCGGTCAGCAGCCGTTGGAAGCGGATGCCCAGTGTCCGGTAGTAGCGAAGGGTGTGGATCAGGGCCTTGCAGGCGCTGTGTGCGGTTTCGTCCGGATGAATGGAGCCGAAGGCGATGCGGCTGTGGTCATCGATGGCGACGTGGACATCGGGCATTCTTGTGGGTGTTTATTAGGGGCTCCGGATCAATAGGTTTGGTTTGCACCTCCAATTCTCCGGGTATGCCCCGAATGAACAACCTACTGAGAGATCACACCTAGCCGCCGTCGCGGTAGCCGAGGATTTCCACCTCGTACAGCCGCAGTG
>CAYGJZ010000128.1:0-3286 GCA_964350265.1 uncultured Gammaproteobacteria bacterium
GCGCAGGTGTAGTCGTACTGGACCAGGACCTCGTTCTGGTAGGTGCCGCAGCCGCCTCCGCTTTGGGTGGCCTCTGGGTCGAGGGGCTGCAGGGAGACGACCCGGTAGGGGACGGTGAGGCTTTCCTTGGCGCCCAGGGTGTCGGGCACGTCGATGAGGAATTCATAGTCGAAGTGCGTGTCGCTGACAGGCAGGTGGGTACGGATGTTGTCGGCGCGGACGAGGCCGTGGTTGGTGAGGCGGAATTCACCGTGGAATACGTCGCCCGGTGCCATCTGTGGCAGGGACACGTTCTGCGGCTCCGCGACGACCACGGCGGCGGGGACGTCGGTTTCGTAGGTGGCGGTGACGGTGATGCGGTATTCATCCTGGATGGTGGTTTCGCTGACCGTCCACTCCACGGTGACGAGGTTGTAGTCGAGGAACACGCGCTGGTAGCCGGTCAACCCGCTTTGTACCGTGATCCTGCCGCTGGCGATCTGGTGGTTGGGGGCCGATGCGCGGTAGCGGTAGGTGCCGGCCGGGATGTCCCGGAGCAGCCATTCGCCGTTGCCGTCGGTCGTGCCCGTGTATTCCTGGCTGATGACGGCCTCGTTCTGCAGGTGTATGCGTGCACCCCCGAGGCCGTGGATGGGCTGACCGTCGTCGCCGAGGGTGGCGGTGTAGATGTCCGCGGCGTGGAACAGGACTCCGCCGGTATCGTCGTCGACGACGGAAACGAAGACGTTGATGTCCACCGTGTCGTGGTTGTCTGCGTCGATGCGCAGGGTGAAGGGATAGATGCCCGTTGCCACGGCGTCGTCGGGTTGGGCGACGATGTCGATGGTGGTGCTGCCGCCCACGGCGATCTCGCCGGGATTCTCGGCGGAGAGCAGCTGCACCCAGGCAGGCGCCTTGAACAGGCCCTCTGCATCGAGGAGTCGCACCCGGGTTGCCGTGAGCGACGCGAGACCGTGATTGGACACGGTGATGCTGCCGCCTGCACTGGACGCCTGGGCCACGCCGATTTCCAGGAATCCGGGTCCGTAGGACAGGGCCGGGCGCGACTCGGACAGCACCAGGTTGACGCCGATCTGTCCGAGGTCCCGTTCATCGGTGGCGAGACGGAACACCAGCGCGGCCGTATCCTCCGCACGGTTGTCCGCCCACAGCGTGACGGGGAGTTTCAACGTGCCACCCGCGGCCAGGGTCGCGCGCGGCTCGGGCAGTTCGACATGAACACCCGTCGGCACGCCCGTACCCGGTTGGCCGGCGTCGTCCAGCGCCAGGCGCAGGTTGGCGAGGTTCTCGCCCGCGCTGGCCGACACGGCGATTTCGAAGGTCTGTTCGTAGTTGCGGGGTACCCGCAGGTTGACCGTTCGCGGGCTGACCTGCACCTGTTGCAAGGTAAAGCTGCCCTGCACGGGGCGGGCGGTCATGTCTGGATGGATCACGGCGACGTGGTAGGTGCCGGACTCTCCCATCGTTGGCGTGTACTGCCAGGTGAAGCGACCTTCCCCGTCGGTGGTGATGTCGAACCGGCGCTCGAATCCGTTCACGGTAAGCACGATGACCAGCGGCACGCGGTACATGGGTTCGCCGCTGGATCGCCGTACCGCGCGACCGGAAATGGTGACCGGGGATTCTCCAAAGGAACTGGTGGGCACAATGTCGTCGATCTCCCCGTGGTACAGGGTGTCCACCAGGCCGATCTCGGCAGTGGTGCCTCGCCCGCCGAGAGTGACCTGGTCGAACTGGCCGAGACGGTAGTAGACGTGGTCCACCTCCAGGCGGGCAGTCACGCGGTCCGGTGCGGCGAGCGGGATGCTCAGGGTCACCGGCTCGCTGGTGAACGTTGCCGCGGCAGGAATCCGGGCCACGGTGCGGCCGTTGGCCAACGTGACCAACTGCTCCCCGAGCACCTGGCGAACGCCCTGCACCGCCAGCACGTTGTCGTCGGCGTCGAGCAGCTTGAGCCGCATGTCGCCGGAGGACTGCTGTCCGCCGTTCTCCGCGGTGACCACTTCGATCTCGACGTCGGACCGGTTCTCGATGGCAAACCGGATGTCGCCGCTGGCGCCCCGGGTCATGTCTCCCGGGAACAACTGCATGACCAGGCCGCCGTCGGTTACCTCGGCCTGGTCGTGGCGGATGATGCGCACCCGCTCACCCGGGGCCGGGACATGCTCGATGGTGGTGATGCGTTCGGCCACGGCGGGCAGGTCTGCATACCCGCCCACGACGACGCTGACATCGCGCTGCTCCTGCGCGGCGAGATCGAACGCCGCCGCCTGGTGGTTGCGTCCGTCGACGGCGACGTGCAATGCCAGCCCTGCGAGCGCCGAGGCACCGCGATTGCTCACCCGGTAGCCGAGGGTATTCATCAGTCCGCGGCGAACCGGCGCATCGCCCACACCTTCGGCCACCACGTCCGGCAGCCGGATGGCACGGGCAAGACTCTCCACGCCCTGTTGATCCACCGCGACCACGCGGTAGGCGCGTTCGCCACCGACGAATCCGGTATCCACGTAGCGAGGCTCGGAGACCAGTGCGTCGTTGAGCTTGAGCACCCCCTCGTGGGTATCCAGGTAGATGTCGAAACCGGCAATGGAACTGCCGCCATGCGTCCAGGAAAGCAGCGGGTGTTCGTCGTCGATGCGGGTCACTTCCAGGCTGGAAACCGGCAGCAGCTCGAAGTTCAGGTAGGCCGATTCCGAGGGAAGGGATTCATTGCCCGCGGCATCCACGGCGGTGACGGCATAGGTATGGGCATCCTCGGATGGCCGCGTGTCGAGTGCCTCGATGCCATCAATGCCCGATACGATGGGCTCCTCCCCCTGAACATCCACGACCACGCCCTGCTCGCTGCGATACAGTCGATAGGTGACCGGCTCGTCCAGTCCATCGGCTGGCAGCCATCGGGCCGCCACCCCCTGCGGGGTCAGTGCGAGCTCGAGATCGCGCGGCGCGGCAGGCGCGCTGGCATCCGCGCTGACCGCGACTTCCGGGCTGGGCGGGCTCAACGACTCTTCACCGTTGTCCTGCCGGACGCTGGCGACGGCGTAGTAGTACAGCCCGTCGGTACCGGGCAGGTCCGTCCTGCTGGTGCCATCGAGGCGGTCGATGGCATCGGGCTCGGGGACGGTTTCGGCGCGGCGATAGAGCTGGTAGGCGGAGGCCCCCTCCACCGCGTCCCAGTCAAGTTGCACGCCTCCGCCCGGCAGGGCGATGGCGGTCAGTCCGCCCGGGGTTTCCAGGGCGGGCAGTGCGCCCTGGTAGACCTGCAAGGCCGTGGCCGCAGGCACCC
>CAYGJZ010000128.1:3386-7374 GCA_964350265.1 uncultured Gammaproteobacteria bacterium
TCCAGGGCGGGCAGTGCGCCCTGGTAGACCTGCAAGGCCGTGGCCGCAGGCACCCGGGTGTTGCGATTGCCAAGGTCGTCGACCACCTCGAGGAGGAAGTCGAGGCGTTCGTCGCCGTCCAGCCCGGCGTCGGCGGGCAGCGTGAAGCGGGCTGTCCAGGTGAGGAAATCCGTCGTCGAGAGATCGACGACGGGGATTTCCGGGCGGCCGTCCCCGGACAGTTGGTAGCCGAAGGACGGCAGTTCGGCCGCGGGTTCGTCGAGCGTGAACACCACCTCCAGGGAGATCGGCGCGGATACGTCGTTGCGTACCGGGCTGGCCGGGTCGGCATCCAGGGCAACCAGCGCCGGTCCGTCGCTGTCGATGAGCAGCGTCTCCCCTTCCTCGATGTCGGTGCCCCGGTTGCCCACCGTGTCCCGTCCGGAGAACACGGCGTAGGCGGTGCCGCTTGGCGTGGCATCGGTGATCTCGAAGGAGCCGGTGTAGGTCGCAGCTCCCGAAGCACCGAGGGAAACGGCCAGCGGCACACCGCGCTCCGGCACGATGCTCAGAAACGGCGTGGTCAACATGGGTTCGGACACGGTCAGGGTGACGTCCACCCGTCCCGGCGCGACGCGGCCGGTGGCGGGATCCACGTTGCCCTTCGGTGCATAGGCAATGCGGACCGCGCTGGGCGCCGTGGCGTCGGCCACAACGGTGACCGGGTTGGAGGGTTCGCTGCTGGAACCGAGGCTGTTGCTGGCCACCACCCGGTAGGTGTAGTGACCCTCCACCGGCGGCAGGTCATCGAAGTGCGTGGCGGGAATCGGGTTCGGCGTCAGCCGCTCGGCGGCGGTCACATCGTCAAACGGTGCACTGGCGCGGTACACCAGGTAGCCGGCCAGGTCCCCTGCCGGGACCGGGTTCCAACCCAGCGCGACGGTTCCCGCCTCGCCGGACCGTCCGAGCAGGCCGGTGGGCGCATCCGGTGTGCTGCTGTCCCGGGTAACGACGACGACGTTGCCGGCCGGGCCTTCCCCGCCACGATTGGATGCCCGCGCGGTGATGGCATTGGCGCCCTCCAGGAGCTCGATGACCGTGGAGAACCTTCCATCCTCGGCGACCGCGATCGGCCCGGAGACCCATTCGCCATCGCGGTACAGCCGAACGTCGCTGCCGGGCTCGGCCTCTCCCTGCACCGACTGCATCGGACTGTTGGTCACCCAGCCTGTCACCGGGAGGGTGATCGAGGCGGCGACGGGTGCGGCGAGGTCGACAAAGACCTGTCGACTCAGCGTGCTGACGTTGTCCAAGGTGTCGTAGGCGGACACCGTGAGCCATTGTTCGCCGTCGGCAATCCCGGCCAGGTCCAGCATGGTGGCGTGACCATCGTCGCCGGAACGGTAGGCGGCCTGCTCCCGGTCACCGATGGAGAACACCACGCGGGCGACCCCGGCAGGATCGGTGGCGCTGACTTCGAGCAGGCCCGAGCGCTCCAGGGTCGCGCCGTCGCCGAGCATCTGCCCATCGAAGTACAGCGTCCCGAGCACAGGCCCCTGATCGTCCTCGGCGGGCACGGCGGCAATGGCGTTCACCTCCGGGATCTCGCCGCCGGACAGGTTCACGCTGGTGACCGCGAAGTAGTACGTGGTGCCGTTGTCCAGCGCTGCCACGCGCCGGGTGGAGGTGGTGGCGGAAACCACCAGTGCCGGTTCGCGGCCGGCCACCGACGAGAACGACTGGTCATCCACGTAGACGCGCTGCTCGGCGACTACCGCGGCAGATCCCGCGGGCGTCCAGCGCAGTTCAACCTGTCCCGAGAAGGACTCGGCGGAAAGATCGTTCGGGTGGGGAACCAGTGTCGCCACTTGCAGTGCGGCACCGGTGGATTCGTTGCCGGCTTCGTCCACTGCGTGGACGCGGAGCGCGTACGCGGTGGCGGGTGAAAGTCCGTCCAGCACGGCGGAAGTGGTCGCGGCATCCGAGGATTCCCGGTACAGGACGTCGTCCAGGTACATGCGGTAACCGGCATGGTCCGCGGCAGCCTGCGAGGATGCCGTCCAATGGACCGACACGCTGGTGGCGTCGACGGCGCTTACGGCGAGGCTGGTCACGTCCGCCGGTGCTTCGACGTCCTCGGTCGTCACCGGGGTGGACTGCACGTTGTCCGCGGCCCCGCCGGCCTGGTCGACGGCGCGGACCGCCACGTGGTAGGTGGCGCTCCTGGCCAGCCCGGTCACGGTGTAGCCGGTTGCCCCCGCGGGTACGCTGGCGACCGGGGACAGTGCCTGTACGTTGGCGAAGGAACTCGATTCGACGAAGACCTCGTAGCGAAGAATGTCGTTGCCGTTGGCAAACTCGTCGTAGCCGGCCCAGTCCACCACCACCTGCGTCCCCGGGCCGCGGCCGTCCAGGTCGACGGCCACGGGACCAGGCACCGTGTCATCGTAGTGCAGCACGACATCGGTGGCCGGACCGGTGTTTCCAGCGCGATCGCGGGCGCGAAAGGAAAACGTGTTCTCCCCCGGGGAGAGCGTGACCGTATGGCTCCAGGTGACCGAATCGAAGCTGGTGGAGACCTCCTCATCGCCCAGCCACAAAGTGGTTTGTGCGTCCTTTGTCCCGGTCACCTGCTGGGTGCTGATCGAGGTGGGGCTGGTCACTGGATCGACCAGGGGCGCAGGCGGCGCTGTCCAGTCCAGCATGAAATGACTGGTGAAGGGCGCGGACTGGTGACCGTGGCGGTCGCGAATCACGGCCTCGATCACGTAGGCCCCCTCCGCCAGCGGCGAGGCCGGCAGGAATTCGAGCGCCTGGGTGTTCGCGCTCCACTGTCCGGCAACGGCCAGGTCGGCAAGCCGGACTGCAAGCATTGATTCGTCCAGCGCGATGCCGCTGCCCGATTCGTCGACACCGAGAACGATACGCTCCGGCGGGGTGTTGGCATAGGTGTCGATGGCGGGGGTTACGCTGGTGACCACGGGCACAAGCGTGTCCACGTCGAATTCCACCAGCGTCGGCTCAGAGTCGTTGCCCGCGGCATCCCGGGCAACAAGGGACACCGTGGTCCGTCCCTCCGGCAAGGTCAGCGCGAGTTGGAAACTGTCGTCGCCCGCGGGCAGGTATTCAACGTCATCGACGAGCAGCACCGAACCGGCCTCGCGGCCGCCCGACACGGTCACCGTTGAGGTCGTCACGTTGTTGACTTCCGGAGCCGGAGAGAATCCGGCCAGGGTCGGCGCGGGTGGCGACAACGAATCCAGTGTCAGCATGGACTCGTAGCCATCTTCCGGCTCGTGACCGGTACCGTCTCCATCCTGGTCCATCCCGGTGCCCCAGATGGTCATGATCGACGTGCCGATGGTGAGGGTGTATTCGCCCTGCGCGGTCAGCGGCTCGGTCAGCGTGAACCGGTAGCGTTCCCCGCTCAGCGCCGAGACCGTGGCAATCGACGGCGCCGCGGGCCCGGACACCACGAGGTCATCCACGCCAAGGGTCGAGGAATCCACGCGGTTGCTGAAACCGACGATGAATTCGGAAACGGGCTCGTTCACCGTGCCCGCGGGCTCGAACTCCACCACCATCAACGGAATCTCGGCCTCTGGGGTGTAGACCGTACCGGGCTCGCCGGCAGC
This sequence comes from uncultured Gammaproteobacteria bacterium, assembly GCA_964350265.1. GTDB lineage: Bacteria > Pseudomonadota > Gammaproteobacteria > Arenicellales > CAJQKF01 > BQJD01. The sequence goes on from CAYGJZ010000128.1 coordinate 7,001, forward strand.
GGCGTTGTTGCCCGGCGCCCCGGCGGCTTGCATCCTGGCCAGGTCGAAGCCGTCGAGGGCGTCGAAGTACACGGCCACGCGGCCGCCGCCGCCTCCGCCGCCGCGGAAGTAGTTGCCGCGACCACCATCGGCGCTCACCGAGCCGACGCCGGACAGGGTGCCGACCTCCAGCCATACCGAGCCGCCGCTGCCACCGCCGCTGTAGTTGTTCGGATACCAGGATCCGTTTGCACGGATCTCTCCGTCCAGCACCAGCTCGGGGGTGATCACCTTGACCGCCCCGCCGCCGCGGGGCTGGGTGTTGCCGACGCCGCCCCGACCGAAGTCCATTGGGGCACGCATGTCGCCGTAGACCGGGTGGGAGTGACCACCGT
>CAYGJZ010000129.1:0-7285 GCA_964350265.1 uncultured Gammaproteobacteria bacterium
TCGATCGCCGACAACGGCAGCGGTGGCTACTACGGCTACCGCGCCTCCAAGGCCGCGGTCAACGCGGTGGGCATGAGCCTGTCGCGGGACCTCGCCGATCGTGGCATCGCGGTGGCCCTGCTGCACCCGGGCATGGTCGCCACGCAGATGACCGGCGGCAACGGCATACCGCCGTCGGACGCCGCCGCCGGCCTGCTCGCGCGCATCGACGAGCTGACCATCGACACCACTGGCAACTTTCGCCATGCCAACGGCGAGGACCTGCCATGGTAGCGGTGGGCAACCAGCTGCTGGCCGGCTTTGGCACCACCGTGTTCGAGACCACCACGCGGCTGGCCATCGAACACGGCAGCGTCAACCTCGGCCAGGGCTTCCCCGACGACGAGGGACCGGCAAGCATGAAACAGGTGCTGGCCGAGTACACCGGCCAGGCATCCAACCAGTACCCGCCGATGATGGGGCTGAACACGCTGCGCGAGGCGGTGTCGCGCCATGCAGGGCGTTTCTACGGCCTGGCGCTCGACCCGGTCAGCGAGGTGCTGGTGACCAGCGGCGCCACCGAGGCACTGGCGGCCAGCCTGTTCGGCCTGCTCAACCCCGGTGACGAGGTGGTGGTGTTCGAGCCGCTGTACGACGCCTACCTGCCGCTGATCCGGCTGGCCGGCGCGACCCCGGTGCCGGTGCGCCTGGCGCCGGATCACTGGCAGGTGCCGATGGAGGCACTGGCCGCGGCCTTTGGTCCGCGCACCCGCGCAGTGCTGCTGAACAACCCGATGAATCCCACCGGCAAGGTGTTCAGCGACGACGAGCTCGAGGCCATCGCCGCCCATGCCCGGGCCCACGACGCGGTGGTGATCTGCGACGAGGTCTACGAACACCTGGTCTTCGACGGTGCCCGGCACCGGCCGCTGATGACCCTGCCGGGCATGCGTGATCGCTGCGTGCGCATCGGCTCGGCAGGCAAGATCTTCTCCCTCACCGGCTGGAAGGTGGGCTTCGTCAGCGCCTGCCCGGCACTGCTGTCGGTGATCACCCGGGCGCACCAGTTCCTGGTCTTCACCACCGCGCCCAACCTGCAGGCGGCAGTGGCCCACGGCCTCGACCACGAGGTGGACTGGTACACCGGCCTGGCGGCGCGGCTCGAACGGCAGCGCGACTACCTGGCCGGGTCGCTGGCGGCGGCGGGCTTCCACGTGCTGGAAAGCCAGGCCACCTACTTCCTCACCGTCGACACCCGCAGCTTCGGCGATCTCGACGACGTTGCCTTTTCCCGCGCCCTGACCATCGAGGCCGGCGTCACCGGGGTGCCGGTGAGCGCCTTCTACGGCGCCGACCCGCCTCGTCACCTGCTGCGCTTTTGCTTCTGCAAGCGCATGTCGGTGCTGGAGGAGGCGGTGGCGCGGCTGTCGAAATGGCGCGGCCTGGAGCAGGCCGGATGAGCGACGACCAACTGGCCACCTGGCTGGGCAACCGCGAGCACCGCAAGGAACTGCTGACCGGCGTCCACGTGGACGCCCTCAATGCGCTGCTCGACCGCGACAACGGCATCCCCCTCGGCCTGCAGTGGCTGCTGTGCCAGGAACGGGCGCCGCAGTCGCGCCTCGGCGACGACGGTCATCCTCGCCGCGGCGACTTCCTGCCACCGGTGGCGCTGCCGCGGCGCATGTGGGCGGCGGGGGAGGTGCACTTCCACGGTGCCGCGGTGCCCGGCGAGATGGTCACCCGTGCCTCCACCATCGCCGACATCCAGCACAAGCGCGGGTCCAGCGGCGAGCTGGTCTTCGTGCGCGTCGACCACGACTACACCGCCGGCGACCGTGCCTGGCTCAGCGAGCGGCACACCATCGTCTACCGCGAGGCGAACGGCCACGCACAGCCCGCCAGCGAGGCGCTCAACGCCGACGACTTTGCGCATCGTGCGGACATCGTCACCGACGAGGTGCAGTTGTTCCGCTACTCGGCGATGACCTTCAACGGCCACCGCATCCACTACGACCAGCGCTACGTCACCGAGGTCGAGGGCTACCCGGGCCTGGTGGTGCACGGACCGCTGATGGCCACCTGGCTGATGAACTTCGCCGACGCCGGGCTGGGCGACCGCGCCCTGGCGCGCTTTCGTTTCCGCGTGCACGCGCCGCTGTTCGTCGGTGACACCGTGACCCTGCTGGCACGCGAGGAAGCCGGGGGACTGGCGCTGGCCGTGGCCAACGCCGAGGGACGGCGCATCCTCAGCGCCGACGCCACCCTGCAGGCCCGACGCGGCTAGGGCGCCGCGTCGACTTCCTCCCACAGGTTGCGATAGGCGATGGCGGCAGCGCTGCGCGCAGCGTACTCGCCCACCGGCCGACGCTCCACGCCCATGCGCTCGACCACGCTGGCGCTGGGGATGGCGCTTTTCAGCACGTCGCTGCGATGGGAACCCAGGGTGTTCATCAGCTCGCGGTGCAGCTTGCGGCGGCGATCGAACATGGAGAAGTAGTTCAACAAGCGAACGTCGTTGAGGTTGGCGTTGCGCAGGAACTCCACCAGTTGTTCCAGCGTGCGCACCGACAGGGTCGATGGCACCAGCGGGTTGAGCAGGACATCGGCGCTGCGGAAGACGTTCTCCGACACCAGCGAGATGCTCGGCGCGCAGTCGAGGATGACGCGGTCATAGTCGTCGGCGAAGCGATCGGTGACCCGCGCCAGGGAACGTCGACGTTTCTTCTGCTGGTCCAGCAGCAGGTCCAGGTTGCGATAGGTGAAGTCCGCCGGCAGCAGGTCCAGCCCCGGGTAGTCGGTGGCGCGGATGCCCTCCACCAGGCGCTTTTTCAGCACCGTGCGCACGCCCCCGGCCAGCTTCGGCTGGATGCGGAAATACCACGAGGCGGCGCCCTGCGGATCCAGGTCCCAGAGCAGCGTGCGGTAGCCGTGGCGGGCCCCCTGCCAGGCCAGGTTGACCGCGCCGGCGGTCTTGCCGACGCCGCCCTTGATACTGTAGAGCGCGATCACGCGCATCAACACTTCCCTCCCGGCTTGAACAGCGCCGCGTAGCGTGCCCGGTTGGCCTTGGTGTCGAAGCGGGCGAAGTGGTCGCGGAAGGCCGCGCGGCTTTCGGCGCGAGCCCGTTGCAGGCCGTCCACCAACTGTTCGATGGCGCTGCCGGCAACCTCGTCGACATCGCCGTTGCGCAGCTCTTCAAGGGTTTCCACCTGCACGCACTGGTCCTGGAACAGGCCGAGCAGGTCCTGCAACTGCTTGAGCTCGGTGATGGCCGTCTTCATGCGCTTGGCCGGGTACAGGGAAAGAAAGAACTCCATCAGGTAGCGGAACTGCTTGCCGCGCTTGCGCAGGTCGTGCAGCGCCTCGTCCGGAGAGCGGTCGCGGATCCGCCGGCCATCGCGCTCGATGCGACGACAGGCCTTCCACAGCGCCTGGTCGGCAAATTCCTTCACCGACATGGCGGCGGCATCGCCGGCCGCTTCCGTGTCCTTGAGAAAACGTCGGTAGTCACGCTTGAATGCACGGTACTCGTCGCCCTTCAGGCAGGCCGCCAGCTCGGCGCCGGCCTCTCGGCAACGATGCTCCAGCACCTGGCGCAGTCCGGCCATGGCGGTTCGCTGTTCATCGTCGAGCCCGTCGAGGTGGCCGTCGAAGTCGATCAGGTGCACGTCGAGGTTGCGCTTGTCGCCGGTCAGGCGGCCGAGCCGGCGGAAGGAGGCCTCGTGCTCGGCGATGGCCTCGGCGCCGAACACCGCGCGGAAGACCGTCAGCGCCGAACGGGTCCGGCGCACCGCGACCCGGTAGTCGTGGAGGAACTCGGGGTCGATGTCGCGCCGGGTACCCTCCTCGTTGCGCAGCATGTCGTCGAACAGCCGCGACAGGATGGCGCGCGCGGCGCGCGCGGCGTCGAGCCTCGGCGACAGCGGCAGGCGGAATTTCTGCGAGTAGTCGCGCACCTGCCGGCCGAGCAGCGCCAGCGCGGTGTCCAGGGTCGCCATGGATGCCGCTGGCAGGCCGGTGTCGGAGAGCGCGGCGGCCACCGAGGCCGCCTCCTCGTGCCAGCCACGCAGCGGCGACACGCGCACCCGCTTGAAGCTGGCCTCGCGCCCGCCGGCGGCCTTGTCCACGCGCCAGTGTTCCACCGCCAGTCGGCACACCGTCTTGCCGTCGCGGTTGAGCACCGCGTAGCGATCAGCGCTGCCGCCAAGGCGCACCAGCGGCAGCAGCGCGCGCACCTCGGTGAGCGGCGCCGCCAATGTCTTCACCGCGCCGCGCGGCCAGTCGCCGAGAAAGCGTGGCGGCTCGTCGTCCAGCCGCTGTTCCTCGGCACGGCCATCGGCCAGCCGCACCAGCCGCGCCAGCGGCGGATTGCCCGGCACGTATTCCAGCGTCCAGCCGGCGCGATGCAAGCGCCAGTCGAAGGTGTCGTAGAACACCGAGGCCCGCTCGGTGCCCTCGGCACGGATGTTGAGCCGCTCGGCCAGCGCCTTGCGCACGCGGGTCCGGGTCCAGTCGTCGGGTACGGCGTATTCTCGGTACATCGGCGAAACCACGGCCTGGGAAAATTCAGGCGGGGGCCTGCTGCACCGTGGCACGCGGCAGCGCCGGCAACAGCACGATGGCGGCCAGGGCCAGCAGGGCGGCCAGGGCGAAGCCCTGGAACAGCAGGCCAAGATCGCCGGTGCGGTCCTGCACCAGCGACACCAGCTGCACCCCCAGCGGCGCGGCGCCGAAGGCGAGCACGAACTTGGCGCCGAAGGCCAGCCCGTGGCGGTTGCCCGGTGCGTAGCGGGCCAGCATCATGTTCTCGGCCGGCAGCGCGCTGACGTTGGCCATCACCATCAGCGTCACCACCACCACCAGCGGCGCGCCGGACAACGAGGCCGCCCACCACAGCAACGGCACCTGCACGCCCACGGCCAGTGCATAGACCAGCTTCAGGGGATAGCGGTCGGCCAGGTGGCCGCCGATCAACTGCATGAATCCGGCCAGCACGTAGACCAGCGCCACCAGCATGCCGATGCCGGCAATGCTCCCGCCGGCGAGGCCGTTGTCGCGCAGTTCGAAGAATTTCGGCAGGGCAATCTGGGTGCCGTTGAACAACAGCCCGCCGACGAACATGCTGATCATCAACAACCCGAAGACACGGACCGCCGGGGCGCCGTCGGTGCCGCCGCCGCCGCCCTGGATGGCCACGTCCAGCGCCCGCCCGCGCAGCAGCATGGTGGCCATGACCACGCCGATGGAGAAGACCGCGATGCCGGGCACGATGAAGGCGGCACGCCAGTTCAGCCACTCGATCAGCAGTCCGCTGACCAGGCCCGCGGCGGCGCCGCCGAAGGAGCCGAAGATGCCGTTCATGGCCAGCGCCTTGCCGCGGGCGCCGGGCACGTTGCGCACCAGCCAGGGAATGCCCACCGGGTGATAGATGGCGGCGAACAGGCCGATGCCGGTCAGCCAGACCAGCATCGAGGTGGTGCCGTCGCTCAGCCCGGCACCGATGGAGCAGGCGCCAAGACCGAGGAAGAAGGCTGCCATCATGCCCGGCGCACCGAAGCGGTCGGCGATCATGCCGGCGGGCAGCGCGGCCACCCCGACCATCAGCGAACCCAGCGTCCACAGGCTGACCAGTTCGTGGTAGGGCAGTTGCCAGCTCCGCTCCAGCGACAGCACGATGACGAAGTAGAAGGCGATGCACAGGTGCACGAAGAAGTGACCCACGGAGGAGAAGGCGAACACGGTGGCGCCCACCGGGTGCTGTGTGCTGGCTGTCACGAAAGTCGGCCCGTGTAGTGGGGTTGGCGTAACCGCCGGTGGCGCGGGCGGGTTCGAAGAAGGTCGAAAATCATTATGTCACAAAAGATTCATCGGTTTGTTACAGCCACCGCGCTGGCCATGGCATTGCCGGCAGGAGTAAGCTTGCGCGGTGACAAGGCAACATGCCCAGGCAAACACCCTCATGAACAAACCGCTTGCGCTGCTCCTCGCCGCCGCCCTGCTGGCAGCCGGCTGCGCCGGCCAGGGCGCGGTGAACCGCGACGCGGTCAGCGTCGACGCGCCACCGCGCGACGTGGCAGCCGGCGAACATGCCGGCGCCACGGTGAACTGGGGCGGCCGCATCATCGAGATTCGCAGCGTCGACGAGCGCAGCGAGATCGAGGTGCTCAGCTTTCCCCTCGACCGCGGCGGCCGGCCGCTCGGCGACCGTGACAGCGACGGTCGGTTCATCGCCGTGCGCGAAGGCTTCGTCGACCCACTGGTCTACGACAAGGACCGCTTCGTCACGGTGGTCGGGCGCATCGAGTCGGTGCGCAGCGGCACCATCAACGGCCAGGACTTCCGCTGGCCGGTGCTGTCGGTGATCGAGATGGCGCCGGCGCCGCCGCCGGCGCAGCGTGGCAGCGGCGGGGTCACCCCGTTCTTCTCCATCGGCGTCGGCATCGGCCTGTAGACCGCGGCCGTCTCAGCGGCCGGTCTTCAGCAGCACGGCGCCGCCGAGGGTCATGCAGGTGCTGACCAGCCGCGCCAGGTCCAGCGGTTCGCGCAGCACCACCACGCCCACCAGCACCGCGAACACCATGCTGGTCTCGCGCACCGCGGACACCAGCGCGATGGGCGCCACCGTCATCGCCCAGATCACGATCCAGTAGGCCAGCAGGGACACCGCGCCGGCGAGCAGGCCGATCTTCCAGGTTCGTCGCACCTCTGCCAGCACCCGGCCGCGCCGCCGCCAGGCAACGAACAGCGCCAGCGGCCAGGCATCCAGCGCCAACAGCCAGAAGACGTAGCCATGGGCACTGCCGGCGGCCCGTGCGCCGAGGCCGTCGACCACCGTGTAGGCGGCGATGAACACGCCGGTGGCCAGGGCGAAGCCGGCGGCACGCAGGTCGCGCACCGCGCCGCCGGCCAGCGCCAGGCTCATCACGCCCAGCGAGATCATCGCCACCGCGGCGAACGATTGCCGCGACAGGCTCTCGCCGATGACCAGCACCGAGACCAGCGCGATGAGCAGTGGCGCGGTGCCGCGGGCCACCGGGTAGACCTGGCTCAGGTCGCCGTAGCGATAGGCCATGACCAGGAACAGGCAGTAGCCGTTGTGCAGCACCACGGAGGCGGCCAGGTAGGGCCAGGCGGCGGCGGACGGCATGGCGACGAAGCCGAGCGCCGCCAACGACATCAGCGCCTGGCTGGCGGTGATCACCGCCATCAGGGTCAAGCGGTCGCTGTTGACCTTGACCAGCGCATTCCACGACGCGTGCATGGCAGCGGCGGTCAGCACCAGGGCGAATACGGTGATGCTCAC
>CAYGJZ010000130.1:0-7281 GCA_964350265.1 uncultured Gammaproteobacteria bacterium
CAGCCTCTTTTGTGCAATGCAACAAGTGCATGGGAAAAAAGTTGGCGGGCGTTGAACATGGTGTCGTGATTGGGGGAAGGACCGCGTGTTCCGGGGCTTTTTCGCCCTTCAACAGCGCCCGCAGCAGGGCCCGCGGCCAGCCGGAGCGATGACCGTGTCGCGGCAAAACGGCGTCCTGCCGACGGCCACCCGCCTGGCCCTGCTCGCCTCCGCCCTCGGCACCGGCATGGTCTACCTCGACCAGGGCGCGGTTGCCGTGGCCTTGCCGGCCATCGGCGCCGACCTCGGCCTCGGCGTGGGCGGCCTGCAGTGGATCATCAGCATCTACATCCTGTTCGCCTCGGCGCCGCTGCTGGTCTGCGGCGTGCTCGGCGACCGCTTCGGCCGGGTGCGCTTCTACCTCGCCGGCATGACCCTGTTCGGCGTCGGCGCACTGTCCTGCGCGCTGGCCGGCGACCTGGTCATGCTGCTGGTCGCCCGCGCGGTGCAGGGGCTCGGCTCGGCGATGATGGTGGCGGTGGGGCTGGCGATGCTCAATGCCAACACGCCGCCGGCCATGCGCGGACAGGTGATCGGCCTGTGGGCCAGCCTGACCTCGGTGGTGGTCTCCATCGGGCCGGTCGCCGGTGGCGTGATCACCGAGCTGGCCGGCTGGCGCCTGGTGTTTGCCATCCACCTGCCGCTGGCCGTCGCCGCGATGCTGCTGGCCCGGCGGCTGCACGAAGCCCCGTCCAGCCGCTCGCCGGGGCCGGTGGACCTGGTCTCGGTGCTGTTGCTGCTGCTCGGCATGGGCGCGGTGCTGCTTGGCCTGATCGAGGGACCCCGCCGCCCGGGCATCGGCCTGCCGCTTTGCGCGGCGCTGGTCGGCGGCGGCGCACTGGCGGCATTCGTGCTGCGCCAGCGCACCGCCAGCGCGCCGCTGCTGCCCGGCCACCTGTTCCGCCACCGGGTGTTTGCCGGCATCAACCTGGTCACCGCGCTGCAGTGGATCGCGATCAGCGCGGTGTTCTTCTTCCTGCCCATCAACCTGCAGCAGGTGCAGGGCTATCCGCCCAGCGAGGCCGGGCTGGCCATGCTGCCGATCAGCCTGTCGGTGCTCTTGCTGTCGCGGCTGGCCGGCCGCCTGGCCGACCGCTTCGGCGCATTGCCGCCGATGCTCGCCGGCATCGGCCTGCTCGGCGCGGCGCTGGCGCTGCTCGCCGGCAGCGGGCGCATGGATCGATATGCCGTCGACCTGCTGCCGGCCACCCTGTTGTTCGGCGGCGGGCTCGGCCTGCTGATCGCGCCGCTGACCAAGGTGGCGATGAACGCGCTGCCCGACCAGCACGCCGGCCTCGCCTCCGGGGTCAACAACAGCGCCACGCGGTTCTCCAACATGATCGCGGTGGCGGCCCTCGGCGCGCTGCTGGTGTCGCTGTTCGCCGCCGACCTCGCCGGGCAGCCGGCGCTGCTCGCCCTGGCCGAGGCCGAGCGCGCGGCGGTGCTGGCCAGCGCCGGTTCGCTGGGCGCGCTGTCGCCACCGCCGGGGCTCGACGCGGACACGGTGGCGGCCCTGCGCGCGGCGGTGGAACAGTCCTTCTTCCACGGCTGGCGTTGGGTCATGGGGGTGGGCACGGCGATCTGCGCCCTCAGCGCCCTGGTCGCCTGGCGCTGGCTGCGACCCGGCTGACGGTCTTTACCCGCCGCCGGCGGCGGTGCTACCGTGCCTTCCCCCCATGCCACCGCCGACCGTCATGAGCGCAGCCGACACACCGTTCACCATTGGCCTGGTGCAGAACCGCGCCGTGGACAGCGACCAGGGTTTCCACGAGTGCCTGGGCCTGGTTCGCGAAGCCCATGCCGCCGGCGCGCAACTGGTGGTCACGCCGGAGTTCTGCCACCGCCTGTTCATCGACGGCGAGGTGTTCCAGACCGGCGCCGCGGCGATGTCCGGGCATCCCGCCATCGCCGCCTTCGCCGCGCTGGCGGCGGAGTTGAAGACCTGGATCGTGGCCGGCTCGGTGGCGGTGCGCGAGGCCGACGGCAGCCTGCGCAACCGCTCGCTGGCCTTCGACGACGGCGGCAACATCGTCGCCCACTACGACAAGATCCACATGTTCGACGTGACCCTGGGCAACGGCGAGTCCTACCGCGAGTCGGCCCGCTTCCAGGCCGGCGAGCAGGCGGTGGCGGTGACCACGCCGCTGATCCGCATCGGCATGACCATCTGCTACGACCTGCGCTTCGCCGCCCTCTACCGCGCCCTGGCCCAGGCCGGCGCCGGGCTCGTGACGGTGCCCGCGGCCTTCACCCACACCACCGGCAAGGCCCACTGGCACGTGCTGCTGCGTGCCCGCGCCATCGAGACCGGCTGCTACGTGGCCGCTCCCTGCCAGTACGGCATGCACGGCCGGGCGCGCACCTACGGTCATTCGCTGGTGGTGGATCCCTGGGGCGAGGTCGTCGCCGAGGCCGGCGAGGAGGCCGGCTTCGTCACTGCCCGCATCGACCCGGCGAAGGTGGCCGAGGCACGCGGGCGCATCCCCGCGCTGGCCCATGACCGCGTGTTCGCGGCGCCGGGCGCCTAGCCTTCGGCGTCGATCAGGCGCTGGATGTGCCAGCAGAACCAGCCGCGGTAGCGTTCACGCAGGGCCGGCTCTCGCCAGTCCTGGCCGCTGATGGTGCCGCGGCAACTGGCGGTGCCGCAGCGGCAGGTCATGCGGTAGTCGGCATTGTCGGTGGTGGCCCAGTCGTGCACCAGTTCCTCGCCCGGCGCGATGTCGCGCATGGCGACGAAGACGATCTGGCCGGCGATGGCAATGTTCGGTTCGCAGCTGTGGTTGGTGAACAGCATCGCCCCCTCCCACTGGTCGCGGTGGGCGACGGCCATGAACAGCTCCTCGCCGACCTGGATCTCCGAGGGGGCCAGCTCCGCCGATACCGCCTGCCAGGCAGCGGCGTCGTAGATGTAGCCGCCCTTCACCGCCACCACTTCGTCCACGGCAATGGCGGCGCGGGCAAACAGGCCGCGGCCGTGGATCGGGCTGTCGGCGACCACGGTCTTCGGCGAACGCCAGGACAGGGGTCGGTTCATGGTTTTTCCTCCTCGTTGGTTCGGTCAGCAGGTTTCGCCAGGCGATCCAGGCGGTCGCCGAGCGCGCCGATCAACGCCGGTCCGACCCGGCAGCAACCGCCGATCAGGCGCGCGCCGGCATCGTACCAGCGGGTGGCCAGGGCGGCGAATTCGTCGGCCGGCAGGCCCGGGTGCCAGTGGCGGCCGGCGCCGTCGTAGGCGCCACCGAGATTGGGATAGACGACGATGTCCCGTCCCGCGGCCACCTTGGCCAGCCGCTTCACCAGGGCCTCCACCCAGCCGGGATCGGTGCAGTTGACGCCGATGGCGCGCACCCGCTCGACGTCGTCGAAGGCGGCCACGGCCTGTTCCAGCGGCGTGCCGTCGCGCAGGTGCCCGCCGTCGCGGCAACTGAAGCTGACCCAGGCCGGGGGTCCGCGATGCTCGTTCAACAGCGAGGCCAGCACCCTCGCCTCGCTGCCGCAGGGGAGGGTTTCCACCGCGACGAGATCGGCGCCGGCATCGTCGAGCACGGCCAGGCGGCGACGGTGAAAGGCGCGCAGCACCGACGCCTCCACCCGGTAATCGCCGTGGTACTCCGCGCCGCCGCCGAGCATGGCGCCGTAGGGCCCGACACTGGCCGCCACCAGCGCCGACGGCCGCAGGGCATCGCGCGCCGTCCTGGCCAGGGTCACCGAGCGACGCAGGCAGCGCACCGCGGTGGCGTCGTCGTGGCCGGCGGCGGCGAATCCCTCGAAGCTGGCCTGGTAGCTGGCGCTGACCAGCACATCGCTGCCGGCCTCGAGGAAGGCGCGGTGGGCGCGGACAATGGCCTCGCCGCGGTCAACCAGCAGCGCCGCCGACCACAGGCCGCCGTCGAGGCACTCGCCGCGCTCGACCAGTTCGCTGGCCAGGCCACCGTCGACCAGCACGTAGCCCCGCCGCGCCGCCAGCGCCTGCCACGGTGTTGCGGCGGTCATCGTGGCGACTCCGCCAGGCCGCCAAGAAAGGCGTCGATGGCGGCGGCATAGCCGGGATCGTCGACGAAGGAATTGTGATCGTGGCCGGCCAGGGTGATCTCGCGCGGGGGCACGGCCATCGCCGCCACCAGTCGCCGGCTGTTCGCCGCCGGCACCACGCGGTCGTGCTCGGCCAGCACCACCAGCGTCGGCGCGGTGATGGCGCCGACGCGGTCCACCGAGCGGTGCGGGTCGGTGATCAGCCAGGACACCGGCAGGTAGGGATACAGCCGCCTGGCCAGCGCCTCGACGCTGTCCATGGGCGTGACCAGCACCAGCGCCGAGGGGGAGCGGTGCGCGGCCACGTGGGTGGCCACCGCGCTGCCCAGGCTGCGACCGATCAGCGCGACCCGGCGATGACGTCCGGCGACGGCATCGAACACCGCCAGGGCATCGGCATACAGGCCCGCCTCCGAGGGCCGGCCGCTGCTGCCGCCGTAGCCGCGGTAGTTGACCAGGTAGACGGCGTGCCCGGGCAGGTGATGATCGAACAGCACGCGGGCCTGGTGCACGTCCTCGCCGTTGCCGCCGAAGTACACCACCGCCGCTTCGCGGTCGGCGCGCAGCACCCAGGTCTTGATCCGTTCGCCGGCGCCGTCGAACCACGTCGGCGACAGTTCCGAGATGGCCGGCGGCGTCGGGAAGTAGATCAACTGGCGCTGGCGCAGGTAGGTGTACAGGCACAGCACCAGGTAGGCGGCCAGCGCCACCAGCAGCAGGACGGAAAGCGTGCGCATCAGCACCGCCTGGTCATCGCTAGCTCCAGTCCTGCGCCTCGATGTACAGGCGAAGATCCGAGGCGTTGCGGAATTTCTTGTGGATCAGCGAACCCTTCAGGCCGCAGCAGATGTCGCGAACCTGCTGCGGGTGACGGGCGTAGTGCTTCTGCCCGCCGAGGGCGTCGTAGAAGATGCGGATGATGCTGGCCACGTCGTGCTGGCGGTTCTCGCGGTTGGCCGGCCCCCAGTGGAACAGGTCGAGCAGCTTCAGGTCGTAGGTCAGCCCGAGCCGCTGCACGATGACGTTCTCCCAGTGCAGGTCGCCGTGGTACTCGCCGAGGCGGTGGATGCTTTCCACCCCGGCGGCCAGGGCATGCAGGAGATGCACGGCGGGGAACAGCGGCAGCCGGTTGCCACGGTAGTGACGCACGTGGTTGCGCAACAGCTCGCCTTCGACGTACTCGGAGATGAACAGGGTGACGGCCCGCCCCTCGTGCTCGATGGTCTCGAAGGTGTGGTACTGGATCAGGATCGGGCAACTGCGCAGCTTGTGCAGCTTCTTGGCATAGATCGAGGCGGTGCGGTTGCGCACGTTGCGCTTGGGATAGAACACCTTGGCGGCCCGTTCCACCCGGGTGCCTCGCTCGCGGATCTTGTAGACCTCGCCCTGCCAGCCGCCGCCGAGGTATTCGAGTACCTCGTACTTGCCGGCCAGCAGGTGGCCGGCCTGGAAGCGGAAGCCGCGACGGTGGGGCATGCCGGCTCGACGCCCGTTCAGCGCCCACGCCGAAGGACGGCGGCACTCATTCGTGGGCGATGGGCTTGTCGGTGAACAGGAAGTCCTTCAGTTCGTCGGAGAAGCGTGGATCCCGACGACGAATCCACTCCAGCACCATCGCCGCGTGCTCCTTCTCCTCGTCGCGGTTGTGGGCGAGGATGGCCTTGAGCTCGTCGTCGCTGCAGGCGTCGACACGCTGGTTGTACCAGTCCACCGCCTCGAGTTCCTCCATCAGGGAGATGATGGCCCGGTGCATGTCGCGGGTTTCGTCGGTGAGTTTCTCGTACGGCTCGTGGTAGCCCTCGTTCGCCATGGCTTGCTCCGCTGGTGGTCGTTGGGTCGGTTGCGCCCGGCATTATGCCCCGAGCCATGCATCCTGTGCACGGGCCAACGGCGGACCGACCGCTGCGCTAGGGCGTCGACAGCAGGTCCTGCACTACCCGGGCCGGCACCCGGCCGACCTGGATCATCATCGACAGCAGGTCCCAGGTCTCGTGGGTCTCGACGATGCAGCGACCTTCCACGCGGGCGAAGCCACCGCCCCAGACCGTCACCGGGCGGCCACTGGCGCGGTGGGTGCCGCTGGCGAAGCCGCGCAGGCACAGCCAGTCCTCCTGCTCGATGACATGGGTGATGTCGACACGGACATCCGGCACCAGTTGGCACATGCGGCGATGGAAGGCGGCGAAGCCGTCCCGGTCCAGCGGCTCGACGGCGAGGCCGTGCAAGCGGATTTCCGGGGCGAGGTAGCGCGCGATGGCGGCCGCGTCACGCTCGCACCACAGCTCGGAGAAGAAGCGACGGATCAGCTCGGTATTGGACATGGGGATGCTCCACGGGCGGACGACGCGGGCAGGCCCGGGTGGCCACGTGGTGTTGGCCGGGCGCCCACCGGGAGTATCCCGCCGCCGGGGGGTGCGGGTGAAGGGGGTGGCCGACCTCGGCGTGACGGTCGCCGGGGACCACCCGACCGGTGGCCGAGGACGGCCGATCGGCTCGACCTGTGCCCCGCCGGACGGCGCCTGCACATTTTTTTACATTTCAGAACGCTTCTGAATGTTTTCCCGAACTGGGAAAACAAGCGCGCACGAGGGTTGCAAACGCGCTGCGTAAGGTGGGCCGCCCGATCACCCGACAGAGCCGACCCCGACCCATGCGTGGCACCATCCTCCTCACCCTGCTGCTGCTTGGCCTCACCCACGCCACCAGCACCCTGGCCCACGACGGCCACCACGATGATCGCCACGACCAGCAGCTCGACCACCAGGTGACGGTGAAACGGGTGGTGGTGCGCTTCCTGCCCCGGGCGGAACTGGCCGGACACTGCGGCAAGCGCGCCCTCGCCTGCGCCTACACCCATGCCGGCGTGGTGCTGCTACCGGAAGATCGTGCCTATGGCTGGACCGGCACCGTGGTGGCGCGCGTCGCGGTTCGCTGGCACAGCCACCGCTCGCTGCGCGAACTCGACTGCGGCAGCCGGGTTGCCTGCGTGCAGGGCGACGTCATCCATGCCCGCAACCTCGACTACAACCACCGCGCACTGGCCTGGCTGGGCGAAGCCTATGCCGACTACCTCGGCCTGGAATACAACCCCCGGCGCATGCACCTTCTGGCGCACGAACTGCGCCACGTGCTCACCGGCCAGGGACACCAGCCGGGCTAGTCCACCGGGTTCGGTCCGTACCTAGCGGTCGCAGTAGGTCGGGTTGTCGA
>CAYGJZ010000131.1:0-6989 GCA_964350265.1 uncultured Gammaproteobacteria bacterium
CACGCCGGAGGTCTATCCCAACGGCATCTCCACCAGCCTGCCCTTCGACGTGCAGGTGGCCATGGTGCGCTCCATCGCCGGCTTCGAGCATGCCCACCTGACGCGGCCCGGCTATGCCATCGAGTACGACTTCTTCGACCCCCGCGACCTGAAGCCGACGCTGGAGACCCACCACCTGGCCGGGCTCTACTTCGCCGGCCAGATCAACGGCACCACCGGCTACGAGGAGGCCGCCGGACAGGGCCTGGTTGCCGGTCTCAACGCCGCCCGCGCGGTGCTCGACCTGGAACCGTGGTACCCCCGTCGCGACCAGGCCTACCTCGGCGTGATGATCGACGACCTGACCACGCGCGGCGTCACCGAGCCCTACCGCATGTTCACCTCCCGCGCCGAGTACCGGCTGAAGCTGCGCGAGGACAACGCTGACCTGCGCCTGACCGCCATCGGCCGCGAACTCGGGCTGGTCAACGACGCGCACTTTGCGCGCTTCTCCGCCAAGGCCGAACGACTGGCCGCCGAGCAGGACTTTCTCGCCCGTACCTGGCTGGCGCCCGGCCGGCTGGACGATGCGGTGGTGCGCGAGGTGCTCGGCCAGGAACTGCGGCGCGAGACCTCGCTGGCCGAGCTGCTGCGCCGCCCGGAAACCGGCTACCCCGCGGTGGTCCGCCTGGCCGCCGACCACGTGCCGCTGGGCGATGGCGAGGACGATGCCGCGATCATCGAGCAGATCGAGATCCAGGCCCGCTACAGCGGCTACCTGCAGCGCCAGGACGAGGAGATCGCGCGCCAGCGGCGTCACGAGGACACGCCGCTGCCTGCCGACATCGACTACCAGGCCGTGCGCGGCCTGTCCGCCGAGGTGCGCCAGGTGCTGGCCGCGGCACGGCCGCACACCGTGGGCCAGGCGGCGCGGCTCTACGGCATGACCCCGGCGGCGGTATCGCTGCTGCTGGTGCACCTGAAAAAGCACGACATGCTGGCGGCCTGAGCCGGCGCCACCGTGGACGTGAACGACGCGACGCCGGTCGAACCCGCCGCCGGGCCCCGGGACCTCCTGGTGGACGGACTCGGTGCCCTGGGCATCCCCGCCGGGGAGCCCCTGGTCGAGGCGCTGCTCACCCACCTGGCGCTGCTGCGACGCTGGAACCGTGCCTACAACCTGACCGCGGTGGACGACCCGCTGCGCGCGGTGTCGGTGCACCTGCTCGATTCGCTGGCGGTGGCGCCCTACCTGCGCGGCCACCGCATCATCGACGCCGGCACCGGCGCCGGCTTCCCGGGCCTGCCCCTGGCGCTGCTGCGGCCGTCAACGCACTTCGTGCTGCTCGACAGCCGCGGCAAGAAAGTCCGCTTCGTTGACACGGTGATCCGCGCCACCGGCATCGGCAACGCCGAGACGGTGCAGGCACGGCTGGCGCAATACCCGGCCGAGGGCAAATTTGATACGCTTGTGGCGCGGGCGTTCTCCTCCCTGTCGTCGATATACCACGACGGTCGACGCCTGCTCGCGCCGGGCGGGCGCATCCTCGCCCTCAAGGGCCAGCACCCGGGCGAGGAAATCGAAGCGCTCAACCGGCAGGCAAGGGTTCGCCTGGAACTGGTCCGGCTGAAGGTGCCCTATCTCGACGCCGCGCGACACCTGGCCGTCATCGAACCGGACGAATAACGACCCATGAACCGCGTCATCGCCGTAACCAACCAGAAGGGCGGCGTCGGCAAGACCACCACGTGCATCAACCTGGCCGCCTCGCTGGTGAAGACCAAGCGGCGGGTGCTGCTGATCGACCTCGACCCGCAGGGCAATGCCACCACCGGATCGGGGGTGGCGCGCGATGCGGTGGATGCGTCCATCTACGACGTGCTGCTCGGCGAGACCGGCATCGAGCCGGTGCTCGTTGCCACCAGCGGCGGCTACGACCTGGTCCCGTCGGAGTCCGGCCTGGCCGGCATCCAGGTGGAACTGGCCGACGCCGACGATCGCGACCACCGGCTGAAAAAGGCGCTGGCGGCGCTCGGCGACCGCTACGACTTCGTCTTCATCGACTGCCCGCCGGCCCTGAACGTGCTCACCATCAATGCCCTGGTCGCCGCCCACTCGGTGCTGATCCCGGTGCAGTGCGAGTACTATGCCCTGGAGGGACTCACCGGGCTGCTCGAGACGGTGGCGAAGATCCGCCAGGGCTATAATGCCGAACTGGCCATCGAGGGACTGCTGCGCACCATGTTCGACGGTCGCAACTCGCTGGCCAACGAAGTCTCCGACCAGTTGCACAGCCATTTCGGCGACAAGGTCTTCCGCACCCTGATCCCGCGCAACGTGCGCCTGGCCGAGGCACCCAGCTATGGCAAGGCGGTGATCGAGTACGACCCGGCCTGTGCCGGCAGCCAGGCCTACCTGTCGCTGGCCGGCGAGATGTTGAGGAGGGGGTGATGGCGGCAAAGAAATCACGACTGGGCCGTGGCCTCGACGCCCTGATCGGCGCACCGGAGGCCAATCCGGCGGGCAGCGTTCCGGCCGCGGACAAGGCCCCGCCCATGCGCGACGGCGTCGTCGAGCTGAAGGTGGAGCAACTGCGTCGCGGCCGCTACCAGCCCCGCGTGCGCATGGACGACGAGGCGCTGGAGGAACTGGCCGCGTCGATACGCAGCCAGGGCATCATCCAGCCGATCCTGGTCCGCGAACTGCCCGCCGGCGGCTACGAGATCCTGGCCGGCGAACGGCGCTGGCGCGCCGCCCAGCGCGCCGGCCTGGCCGAGGTCCCGGTGGTGATCCGGCAGGTCGCCGACGAGGCGGCCATGGCGGTGGCGCTGATCGAGAACATCCAGCGCGAGGACCTCGGCCCGATCGAGGAGGCCGCGGGCATCCGGCGGCTGCTCGACGAGTTCGGCCTTACCCACCAGCAGGTGGCCGAGACCATCGGCCGCTCGCGCACCGCGGTCAGCAACCTGCTGCGACTGCTGAATCTCGACGCCCCGGTGCGCGACCACCTGGCCGAGGGCCACATCGAGATGGGGCATGCCCGTGCCCTGCTGTCGCTGCCGAAGGAACGCCAGGCGGGGGCCTGCGAGGTGGTGATGCACCGCCGCCTGTCGGTGCGCCAGGCCGAGCAACTGGTGCGCCGCCTGCTGGCACCGTCGACGTCATCGGAATCGTCCGGCAAGACGGAGAAGAGTGGCGACATCCGCGCCCTGGAAGACGAACTGTCGGAAAAGCTCGGCGCCAGCGTGCACATCGACCACGGCCGTCGCCGCGGCCGGCTGGTGATCGAATACCACGACCTCGACGAGCTCGACGGCATCCTCGCGCGGATTCGCTGAGCTACCGCCGGCGGGCGGCTCAGCGGTCGCCGGCGAGAATCTCCCCGAGCGCATCCACCAGCGCCTGGCATTCCGCCTCGGTACCCACCGTGATGCGCAGGAAGTCCTCGATGCGATCCTGTGAGAAGTGACGCACCAGCACCCCGCGCCGGCGCAGGGCGTCGGCCAGCTCGGCACCACCACGATGGTGGTGACGGGCAAACAGGAAGTTCGCCTTCGACGGCAGTACCGTGAAGTCCATGCCGGCCAGGGCCGCGGCCAGCCGTTCCCGGCTGTCCATGATGCGCCGCCGGGTTTCCTCGAAGTGCGCCTGGTCGAGCATGGCGGCCACCGCCCCGGCCTGGGCGAAACGGTCCAGCGGGTAGGAGTTGAAGCTGTTCTTCACCCGCAGCAGGGCCTCGATGAGCCCGGCATCGCCGATCGCGTACCCCACCCGCAGGCCGGCCAACGAACGCGACTTGGACAACGTCTGCACCACCAGCAGGTTGTCGTAGGTGCGGGTCAGCGGCACCGCGCTGTCGCCGCCGAAGTCCACGTAGGCCTCGTCCACCACCACCACCGACTCGCTGTTGGCGAGCACCAGTCGCTCGACCTCGGACAACGGCAGGTGCTTGCCGGTCGGTGCATTGGGATTGGGGAAGACGATGCCGCCATGACCGCCGGCATAGTCGTCCACCTGGAGGTCGAAATCCTCGCTCAGTGGCACCGGCTGCGCCTCGATGCCGAACAGCGCACAATACACCGGGTAGAAGCTGTAGCTGATGTCCGGGAAGCGCACCGGGGCGCCGTGGTCGAGCAGGGCGCGGAAGACATGGGCCAGCACCTCGTCGGAACCGTTGCCGACAAAGACGTTGTCCACCGCCACCTCGTGGCAGCGGGCCAGCGTCTCGCGCAGACGGGTGGACTCCGGGTCCGGGTACAGGCGCAGGTCCGCGTCGACCACGCCATGCATCGCCGCCAGTGCGCCCGGTGACGGTGGGTAGGGGTTCTCATTGGTATTGAGCTTGACCACGCCACCCTGGCGCGGTTGCTCACCGGGAACGTAGGGACGCAGCGTGCCCACCACGGGGCTCCAGAATCGGTTCACGAAGGCGTGGCTCAACGAGAGGATCGGGGGAGGCGCTACGGTAGCAGCGAGACCGGCCGCCCGCAACGTGCGCGGCGCCATGGCGACGCCCGCCAATGGGTGTAGAATTGCGACAAACCGCATACGGAAATCCGCCGCCCCGCCACGGTCCACGCCGTTCCGCCCGGCGGCCCCGCCAGCCCTCGTGCCCCAGCATCCATGGTAAAGAAACGATCATCCAACATCATCGATCTCGCCAACCGTCGCCGTGACCGTGACCGCTTTGGCCCCGGTGCCGCCGAGCAACGCGCCCTGGACCGTGCCCAGGAGCAGATCTACCGCGCCTGGGAACTGGGCGACTCCATCGAGCGGGTGGAGATCGCGGAGGAGGCGCTGGCCATCTCGCCGCTGTGCGCCGATGCCTGGGTGATGCTGGCGGAAGACGCCGCGGAAACCCTGGAAGAGGAAATCGAGCTCTACAAGAAGGCGGTGGACGCCGGCGAGAAGGCCCTCGGCGAAGCCTTCTTCGACGAGGAAGTCGGCCGCTTCTGGGGCGTTGCCGAATCGCGTCCGTACATGCGCGCCCGCGCCGGGCTGGCCCACTGCCTGTGGGACCAGGGCGAACACGACGCGGCCATCGGCCACTACGATGCCCTGCTCACGCTGAACCCCGCCGACAACCAGGGCATCCGCTTCCTGCTGGTCACCAGCCTGGTGCTGCTGTCCCGCCACGCCGACGCCATGGCGGTGATGGACGCCAATCCCGAGGACGAGTACTCGGCGGTGTGGGCCTACAGCCGCGCGCTGATCGACTTCCGCGAACACGGCAACGTGAAGTCGGCGCGGGAACTGCGTGCCTTCGCGGTGCGCGTGAACCGCTTCGTCCCCGACTACCTGTCCGGCGCCGCGCGGATGCCGAAATTCCCGCCCGACTATGTCAATCCCGGCGACAAGACCGAGGCCGTGTCCTACGTCTACGACAACCGCCAGGCCTGGCAGGACACCCCCGGCGCGGTGGACTGGCTGGTCAAGGAAGCAACGCCGGCGGACTGAGCCGGCGCCGTTCAGGCAGGCGGGTCGGGATACTCGTCGAAGGCCGGCGCGTCGGCGGCGGCGTCGAACCACGCCGCCCGGTCGCGCCAGAAAATGCGGTCGTCCGGCCGTCGGTCCGGGTCCACGTCCAGGGTGCCCGCCGGCACCACCAGCGAGGTGCCGGTCCGGTTGACGTAGGGCAGGCCGGAACCGCAGACGCTGCAGAAGGCGCGGGCGAAGCGGCTCGCCGAGGACAGTTCGAAGCGCGTCACCTTGTCCTCCCCGCTCAGCCAGCGGATCTGTTCCGGCGCCGCGAACAGGTTGCAGGCATGGGCGGCCGCGGTGGCCTTGCGGCAGCGGGAACAGTGACACAGGTGAAAGGCCTGGAACGGACCGGTCACCTCGTAGGTCACCGCGCCGCACAGGCAGCTGCCGGGGTACACGTCGCTCATCGGGAATCCTCTTTATCGGGTCATGTGCTCGCAGGCGAGCGTCTAGCGGTCGGCCGCCTCGCGCAACTGCGCCAGCGCGGCAGCGTCGATGCTGTCCTCGCCGGGCAGGCCGTGGGCGCGACGGAAGGCCTGCAGGGCGGTGCGGGTACGCGCCCCGGGCACGCCGTCCACCGGGCCGGGATCGTAGCCGAGCCGGGCCAGCAGTTGCTGCACGCCGGCCACCAGGGCGGCCGGGTCGGCGGACGGCGCCGCCCTTGCCGCCACCACCGCTTCCAGCAGTGCCGGTGCCTGCGGATGACCGGCCAGCACCGCGCGGTTGGCCCAGTATCCGGCCAACTCCAGCCCGCGGCCACCGCTGCCGCCGTCCAGCAGCAACCGGGACAGCGCCATCATCGCGCCGACGTGGCCCGATCGCGCCGCCTTGGTCAGCCAACGCCGCGCCTCGCCCGGCCGCTCCGCGACCTGCGCCAGGCCGAACTCGAACTGTGCCTGGACCAGCCCGCTGCTGGCCGCCTCCAGCATCCAGCGACGGGCACCCTCGGCATCGGCATCGCCGCCCTCCCCGGTCTTCAGCATCCCGGCGAGCAGGTACTGGGCCTCGGCATAGCCGACCACCGCCTCGGCGAACAGCATGCGGCGGGCGCGGGCCAGGTACTCGGCATTGTCCGGATCGGCGCGCAGCGCCTGGGCGACGCGGATGCGGCTGGGTCCGTAGCCGGCACGGGCAGCGGTCGCCTCCAGCCGGTTCGCCTCCTCGGCGTTGCCGGCGCGTCGACGCACCGCCGCCAGCACCGCGGCGGCACGCGGGTGGCCGAGTTCCACCGCCCGCTCCAGGCGGCTGACCCGCAGGGCCTCGTCGCTCTCCATCTGGGCCAGCAGGAAGGCAGCATGGGCATCACCGTCGGCGGCCGCCCGCGCGCACAGGCTGCGGGCCTCGTCGGCTCGCGCCGCCGCCTGCTGGTAGCAGGCCACGGCAGCCGGGGCGTGGACCTGCGCGGTGGTCGGCGTCGACCACCACGACCCGGCCAGCAGACCGGCCAGCAGCACCGGGCAGCGACGGAACAGGGAAAGCAACATGGGCGGGTATCCGATCATGGCCGCCGGCGGCGGCTCGTTCTTCT
>CAYGJZ010000132.1:0-6971 GCA_964350265.1 uncultured Gammaproteobacteria bacterium
GGACTGGGCGCAGGACTGGGCAGTGGACTGGGTGGCGGCAGGCACGGGCGCCGGCCAGGCCGGGCCGGCAACGGGAACGGGGAACAGTACAACGGTATCTCGCGCCATGGCGCAGAACTCCTTACATCGAACGGTGTGTCAACAAACGCGCCGCCCGATCCGGACAGCACGCGACTAACGCGGAAACATAAAACCTCAAAGGGCATGTTGCGGTGCGCGCATTGTAGGAAATTCCGTTTGCAATACAACAGCGCACGGAACTTTTTTTCATCCCCCACCGAGCGCTTCGCTGCCACGTGGCGGCAACAGGCGCTCGTGTATACTGGCCGGCAACGAAACCAGAATCGGCGCGGCTTCGCGGAGCGTTGACCGCGCCAGCAGCCAGGTCGGGGGATGAGCCAACGATGACCGGCACCGAGCGGTGCGCAGCGGGGGACACGTGCTTCCCGGCGGCGGCCGGCAGCGACGGTGAACCACGCGGCGACGGCTGCGCCAACGACATCGCCCGGGTGCTGCGGTCGCTGGACCGGGCCGGCGACGTCGCCACCGGCTCCGGCGACGCCATGGCCTACTTCCTCGCCCTGTACCGCTCCAGCACCGCCAAGTGCCGCCACCTGGCCACCGCCATCGAGCAGCCGTCACACCCCGGACACCGGCGGCATCGCCACCTCGACGTGCGCCTGATCCGCGACATCGTGGTCGGCTTCGCCGCGCGCTACGACGAGGTCACCCGCGCCTTCCAGCGCGACAGGCTGGCCGATGCCAACCCCTGGCGGCGGGTCTTCCGGCATGCCGCCAGCGGCAGCCCGGTGAGCGTGTCGCTGATCGGCGCCCACACCCACATTGTCTTCGACCTGCCGATGGTGCTGGCCGCCGACAACGGCAACGGCAGGCCGCTGTTCGACAACGACGATCCTCGCCAGCGCCATACCCTGCGGGCACTGAACCGCCTGTTCGTCGAGGAACTGCCCGCCATCGTCGACAACGTGCGCACGGTGGAGGCGCGCTTCGCCGAGCGCGGCCTTGGCAACGTCGGCGGCAGCGTGCGCTGCCTGTACGGCAGCACCGCGCAGCGCCTGGCCATGCCACCCACCCGCTGGCTGCTGACCTTCACCCGCGAGCGCGCCCGTCGCCATGCCCTGCAACTGCGCGCCGGGGCGCTCGACGAGGCCGACATCGGC
Organism: uncultured Gammaproteobacteria bacterium; assembly: GCA_964350265.1. GTDB lineage: Bacteria > Pseudomonadota > Gammaproteobacteria > Arenicellales > CAJQKF01 > BQJD01. The sequence continues at coordinate 1,182 of CAYGJZ010000132.1, forward strand.
GCCATGGTCGACCGCACCAACCGCCGCCTGCTGACCGCCTGGCGCCTGGCCGGCCGGCAACGACGGACACCGGTGGTGGCCGCGGTGGACGGCCCGTGATCCTGGCGCCGTGAAGCGCGCGTTGTCCTGGCCGCTGGTCGGCGTCGTGCTGGCCGTGCTCACGGTGGCCGCGGTGACGGGGTTGTCGAGCCTGCGCTTCGACGACGACTACATCACCATCTTCCGCACCGACGACAGCGGCTACCGGGAATACCTCGACCACCTTGCGCGGTTTCCCGCCGAGCAGCACAACCTGCTCGCGGTGCTGCGCGGGCCGGTGCTGGCCGGCGACGGCGTACGCGCCCTGCTCGCCCTGGAAGACCACCTCCGCCAGCACCCCGCGGTGAGCGACCTGTACACGCCGCTGTCGCCACCACGGCTGCGCACGCTGGCCGAGCGCCACCTCGACGGCGACGACGTGCTGGCCGAGCTTGCCGCACGGGCCAGGACGCATCCGCTGGTTTCCCGCGGCATGCTTGCCGACGACGGCGCCACCGCGCTGCTGGTGATCACCCTGGCCGACGACGGCACGCCGCCGGGGATGCAGGTGCAGGCGCTGCGCGGCGAACTGCAGGCGGTGCTGGCACCGGCCGGCATCGAGACGTTCCTCGGTGGCATCCCGGCCATCCGCGCGGCCTTGAAGTCACAGGCCCAGCAGGACCAGGCGCTGTTCAACGCCCTCGCCACCGTGCTCGCCACGCTGGTCGCCTGGTGGCTGTTCCGCTCCGCTCCGGCACTGCTCGCGGTGACCCTCGGGCCGGTGCTGGGGGTGGCCTGGACCCTGGGCGCCATGGGGCTTTGCGGCGTCGCGGTGAACGTGCTCACGCAGATGGTCGGCACCCTGGTGCTGGTGGTGGGGTATACCGACGCGGTGCACGTGGCCGCGCACCTGCGCCAGTGCCTGGCCGACGGCGCGACGGTGGACGAGGCGGTGCGACGGACCTGGCGGGAGATCGGCCCGGCCTGCCTGGTGGCCTCGTTGACCACCGCCGCCGGCTTTGCCTCGCTGCTGCTCTCCGACGCCTGGATGATCCGCGAGTTCGGCCTGGTCTGCGCGGTCGGCTCGCTGGCTGCCTTCGTCGCGGTGATGCTGTCCACCCCGGTGGCCGCGCGGCTGCTGGCCCGCACCCCGCCGCGACCGCTGCCGGCCTGGCCGCTGGCCACCTCCGGCGTGCTGCGTCGACATCCGCGCGCGGTGGCCCTGGGCGGCTTCGTGCTCACCGCGGTGCTGGTGGCTTCGGCCTGGCAGGTGACCCCGGACTACGTGTTCCGCGAGAACCTGCCCCGCGACCACGAGGTGCGCCTGGCCTTCGAGACCGCCGACACCCACCTCGGCGGACTGCTGCCGCTGACGGTGGTGCTGCAGGCCGATGCGTCGACGCCGCTGGCAACGCTGGCGGACGCCAGCGCCGACCTGGCGCGGCGCCTGCGCGAGGACACCGGCCTCCACTGGCTGGGCATCGGCGACGTCGCCGCCCTGGTCCCCGGCGGCCTGGCCGCCAACGCCCTGGCGCAGTTGCCCGGCCCGCTGGTGGACAGCCTGCTCGACCCGGACACGCGCACCACGCTGGTGAGCACGGTGCTGCCCGACCACGGCGCCCAGGCCACCCGCGCCGTCATCGAGCAGGTGCGCGCGACGCTGGCAGGAAGGGACGGCAACGGCATGACCACCCGGGTGACCGGCATCTCGGCGCTGGCCGCCGACGGCAGCCACCGGATGATCGGCGACCTCGGCCGCAGCCTGGCCACCGCCACCGTGCTGGTGTTCGCGGTGATCGCGCTGCTGCTGCGCTCCTGGCGCCTGGGCCTGGTCAGCCTGCTGCCCAACCTCGCCCCCATCGCCATGGTCGCCGCCACCCTGGCCTGGCTGGACGAACCGTTGCGCTATGCCTGCGTGCTGGTCTTCACCATCTGCCTGGGACTGGCGGTGGACGATACCGTGCACGTGATCATGCGCTATCGCCGCGAACGCGTGGCCGGGCTCGGGATCGACGCGGCACTGGCCGCCACCATGGCCGGCACCGGCCGGGTACTGGTGGCCACCAGCCTGATCCTGGTGGCCGGCTTCGCCGCCCTCACCGTCAGCGCCACCCCCACGGTGGTGTGGATGGGCGCCCTGTCGGCACTGGCCATCGTCACCGCCCTGGTGCTGGACCTGACCCTGCTGCCGGCCCTGCTGGCGCTGTTCGACGGGGACGATCGGCGCGCCGCGCGACGATGACCATGGAGGCGCTGCGCGGCGTGAAGGCCTCGCCGTCGAAACCGCCGAAGCAGGCCGTCGGCACCAGCCCCTGTCGGGCCAGGCAGGCGGCGACATGGGCGAGGTCGCTGAAGCGGCAGGCGATGCGGCTGGTGCGCACCGTTTCCACGCCGTCCACCCGCCGTCGCCGCCAGGTCGTCCAGTGCAGCAGGGCGGTGGACGCGTCGTAGCGCTGGCTGCCGCTGACCACCACCTCCACGCCGTCGACATCGCGGTAGCGCTGCCATTCGCACTCGGCCTGGTCGACGAGGTCGTGACCACCGGGGTTGCGGGTTTCAAAGGCGAACAGGCCGTCGTCGGCGAGGTGGCGGTCCACCATCGACAGCAATGCCTGCTGGTCGTGGTCGGTGAGCATGGCCTGGAAGGCATTGCCCGCCATGTATACCACGTCGAAGCGGCGGCCAAGATCGAAGTCGCGGGCATCGGCACGGAAGAAGTCCAGCGACAGGCCGCGGGCCACGGACTTGGCCCGCGCATGGGCCAGCATGGGCGCGCTGAGATCGACCCCGGTGACGTCGAGCCCCCGCGCCGCCAGCTCGATGGCCACCAGAGCGCTGCCGCAGGCAATCTCCAGCACCGCGCCGCCGTGCTCCGCCGCCAGGTCGCCGTAGAAACGTGCCGCCGGCCGGCTCGCCGCCGCCTCCTCGATGTCGTAGTTGCGCGGGTCGAGGAATTCCTCCAGGTTGTCGTGGTCGATCAGCGACATGGTCGGCGCGCGATCCGCGCGCTCAGTCCTCGCCCCAGCGGTTGGCCTTCTCGGCGAAGTCGTCGCGCTGCGGCGGCACCACGCAGAAACGCTGCCCGCCCGGCGCCTCCAGCACCCACCAGGACTTCACCCGGGCGACGCGCGTCGCGCCGAGCTTCTCCAGTCGCGCCACCTCGGCCTCGATGTCGTCGGTCTCGATGTCCAGGTGCACGCGACCCGGGTGGTCCACCTGCTGCACCAGCAGCCGGGGCTGGTCGGGCGCCGCGCACAGCGCGCGGTAGTTCTCGGTGCCCGGCTTCACCGGACGCTCCACGGGCGCGCCCAGCGCCCCCGCCCAGAACTCGGCCTGTGGATCCAGGTCATCGGTGTGACAGTCGATGACCACGCAGGCCAGTCGGCTCCTGTGCATGTTGTTCTCCTCGGGGTTCTTCTCGGGGTTCTTCTCGCGCAGATCGTGGTTGCCGTCCGCGCACCCAGGGTGGTTTCGGGGCGGGTCCAAGATACCCTGAAGCCCGCCGTCGGCACAAAGCCCGTGTTCGACGGCCGGGCGCTTGCGTGGACCCGGGCGCTGCGCCAACATGGCCGCCATGCACGCCGCCAACCGCCAGGCACCCGCCTTCGACACCGTGGACGACGCCGCCCGCGCCAGCTACCGACACCACGGCGTGGTCTGCCTGCGCGGCATGGTGCGGGAACCGTGGCTGGACTGGGCCAGGGCCGGCATCGAGGAAGGCCTCGCCAACCCCGGCCCCTTCTTCCGCGACCAGACCCCGCCAGGCTCCCCGGCCCGCTACCTGTTCGACTACTGGAACTGGCCGCGCATCGACGGCCTACGTCGCCTGGTGCGCGAACCCGGCCTCGCCGAGCACGTGGCCTCGCTGCTGAAGGCCGACACCCTGCACCTGCTGATGGACAACTGGTTCCTGCGCGAGGCCGGTGCCACCAACGGCGCGCCCTGGCATCACGACGAGCCCTACTTCGACTTCAGCGGCGGCGACAAGTGCGTGCTGTGGTTTCCGCTCGAAGCCGCCAGCGCCGACGAGGGACTGACGTTCCTCTCCGGCTCGCATCGATCCGGACGGCTGTACATGCCGCAGAACTTCCGCGAGCACCGCGCCTTCGACGGCGATCTCGCCGACTACCACGCCACCGACGACATCGAGTCCAGCACCGCCCCCCGCCTGGCCTTCGACCTCGCCCCCGGCGACTGCCTCGTCTTCGACTTCCGCACCCTGCACCGCGCCACCAACGGCACCGCCCCGCTGCCGCGCACCATCCACCGCCTGTCCCTGCGCTACGGCGACGGCAACGTCGTCTTCCACCCCCGCGGCGCCTGGACCCGGGAGATCAGCGATCACCTCCTCGCCCTCGGCCAACCCCTGGACGACACCATCGACTGCGAACTGTTGCCGAGGGTATACCCGTAGCCGGGCAACCTGCCCCCCAGGGCACGGAAACAATCCGGTCAGCGGAACTGCCGCAGGCGTTCACAGGCCATCTGTTGGTACCCACGGTTCAGCGCGGTGTTCTCGGTACGCGCCACCTGTGTCCAGTAGGTACAGGTTTCGCGCAACTGTGCGCGGGTGTTGCGCCGACGGCGTTCGAACTCGGCCTGCGCGGCATCGACCCGCGCCTGGTCCTTGGCCCGCTCACTGGCCCTGGAAAGCGAGCGCTGCCGTTCCGCTGTCCATGCCGCCATGACCTGCCGGGCCTCCCAGGACAGGTAGGCCTGGTAGGCACCGAAGCTGGCGACCTGTCCGAGGAATACACCCAGGGCAATGACGCATGTCCACCACCACCACGGACGACGAGGACAACGGTACAACCGTGCCCCCGGGTCATCCCGAAGTGGTGTCAGCGATCGTTCCACGGGCTGTTGTTCAACCACGTCGGCGAACCGTTACCCAGCGTTCTCGCCGCCCCGCTGCTGCGGGGCGGAAGGCATGGCGAGCACGGCACCTCTTGTTCCCGCACCAACAGCGACAGCAAAGTCGGCTGGCGGGTCCAGTTTCCCTGGCAACGACCTGTCAGGCGACGCGGAAGTCAATTTTTTCGACGCTATCCAGACTGACCGACTGTCGGGCCTGCCACAGGTCAAAGTTGTCCTGCATGGCCAGCCAACTCTCCGGACTGCGGCCAAGCGCCTTGGACCAACGCAGGGCCATCTCCGGGCTGATGCCGCTGCTGCCATTCAGCACGCGATTCAGCGTGGATGGGGAGACGCCCAACTTGCCAGACAGCTGCCGACCCGTGATTTCAAATGGTTCCAGGTAGATCTCCCGGATGAATTCTCCGGGGTGAGGAGGATTGTGCATAGCCATTAGTGATAATCCTCGTAGTTCAGAACGTTTGCATGGCCGTTGCGGAACTCAAACGTAACCCGCCAGTTTCCATTGACCCAAATTGACCATCGACCTTTGTCTGCTCCCTTCAATCGATGGAGCTTGAAGCCCGGGATATCCATTTAGAACATGGAGTTGTCGGCGATAGCGACGAGAGACTTTCTGCCACTTCATCGTTGCTTGAAACTGGAAATCGATACTTTGGCCATCCATCGCATAAACATCCTGCTAGCTGTCGAGTGATCCAACTCTTCTCGCGAACTCCACCATCGTTCGTCCAACTCCCGGTGAACACGTTCCCCCGTTCGGACCGACGAATTGACGGCGGAACCTGCCACGCGCCCGTCTACGCCACACGGTCAGGCCCCGGGCCTCGGCGTTACGGCGTGATCTCGCTGCCCGGCTTCACCGCGGCGAAGGGCATGGCGAGGGCGGCGAGGAAG
>CAYGJZ010000133.1:0-6961 GCA_964350265.1 uncultured Gammaproteobacteria bacterium
CTCGGGCACGTTGTGGATGTTCTCGGTGATCACCAGCGCCTCGTCCCTGGGACCGTAGAGCTTGCTGCAGTCGATGGGCACCTCGATGATGTCGCCCACCGCCTTGCCTTCCAGCTCGGTCATCACCGCCGGGGCGAGCACGGTGTTCACGCCGTGCACGTAGCCGAGCGGGAACTCGACCTCGGTGAGCACGCTCGCGGTCTTCACGTCGATGACCTGGTAGATCAGTTCGACGTACTTGCCGTCCATGACGACTTCTTTGATGATCCCGGTCATGTGACTGCGCCTTTCCTTCGCGGGCCGATCTAGAAAATGGAGGCGGCGAAGATGCGCACCTCGCCGTTCTCGTAGCCGAGCACCAGGCGGCCGAGCCATTCGCCTTCCTTCTTGGTGCTGCGCACCCGGTACAGGCAGGTGACGTGCTGGCCGCGGCGGATGAAGCCGAGGAAGTCGCACTTCGGGTCCAGGCTGCGGGTCAGCTCGCTCTTGGCGAACTGCTTGCCGACCTCGACCTCGTTGAGGCCGAGCAGCAGGTCGTAGGAGAACTTGCGGATGAACTTGCCGTACTCGCCCTCGTTGGAGTACTTGACGAGATCCGCCCACATCGGCTCGGCCAGGGCGAGGAGTTCCTCGTCGGTGTGGTCGATGATGTTGCGGAAGGTCTCGGACTCGTTCGGCGTTTCAGTGACTTGGGTACTGTCTGTCATGCTGTGATCGCGGGGCCGCGTCGGGCCGGCCCGGAATGAAAAAAGACCAACACATGTTGATCTTTTTCGGTGGGACTTGCAAACCGGCGGATGCCCGCGGAATCCGCGGGCATCTCGCCGAAGGGCGCAACGGCCGTTGGCTTCGCGCTACTCGTTCTCGCCGACCAGGTGGTAGCAGGGTGCCTTTTCCATGGTGTACTCGCCGGTTGCCGGATCGCGGCGCGAGACGGTGAGCACGTGCCAGTTGGCGTCGTCCACCTTCATCGCGTCGCCGCGGTAGTAGTAGCCGGGCCAACGGGTTTCCTTGCGGAACAGGGTGTGCTGGATGACCGCCTCGGAGGCGAGGTGGCGATGCTTCAGCTCCCAGGCGCGCAGCAGTTCGTGCACGTTCTCGGCAGCCAGCTTCTCCAGGTCCTCTTCCAGGATCTTCATCTTCTTCAGGCCGATGCTGAGCAGCTTCTCGTTGGTCATGTAGCCCACGGTGACACCACCGGCATACTCGTCCATCAGCTTCTGCAGGCGATCCAGGCCCTGGCGCGGGTTGATGTAGTGCGGGTTGACCGAACCGGCGGTGATCTCGTTGCGATAGATGCGGTAGTGCTCCATCGGCTTGTAGATCTCGGCGCGGCGGCGCTCGATCTGCGCCTCGGACACCTTGATGCCCTCACCCTTGCCGTCGTCGATGTACTTGCACGCCGCCTTCGCCGCGATGCGTCCCTCGGTGAAGGAACCGGAGGAGAAGGCGTGCGGGGTACCGCCCACCGCGTCGCCGGCGCCGAACAGGCCCTCCACCGTGGTCATGCGGTTGTAGCCCCAGTAGTACTCCGGCGGCGAGATGTCTTCCGGGCCGGAACACCAGGCACCGCAGCCGGTGGCATGGGAACCCATGACATAGGGCTCGGAGGTGGTCAGCTCGGGATTCTCGTACTTCGGGTCGACGTCGGTGGCCGCCCACAGCACGGCCTGGCCCACGGTCATGCCGAGGAAGTTGTGCCAGCCGATCTCCTCGAGATGGGGATCCTGGAAGGCTTCCATGGTGACCATGTGGATCGGACCGCGACCGGCATTCACCTCGCTGATCAGCGCATGGTTGCGCAGGCAGGTGGGAATCGGGCGATGGGTGGCATGGGACAGCTCGGGGTCGAGGTATTCCTTGCCCACCATCTCCTGCAGCTGCGGCCACCACTTGGACTCGTACTCTTCGCCGAGGCCGTTCTGGGTATAGGTCTTCAGGTGCAGGAAGTAGGCGCCCACCGGGCCGTAGCCGTCCTTGAAACGGGCCAGCACGATGCGGTTCTCCATCTGCGTCATCTTCGCGCCGGCGCCGATCAGCAGGCCGTAGGCGGAGCCGGAGGACCACGGCGCATACCAGACCCGGCCTGCGCCTTCGCCGACCGAACGCGGCTTGTAGATGTTGGACGCGCCACCGGCGGCGACGATCACCGCCTTCGACTTGAAGACGTGGTAGTCGCCGGTGCGCACGTTGAAGCCGACCGCGCCAGCGACGCGGTTTTCCTTCGACTCGTCCATCAGCAGGTGGGTCACGCAGATGCGGTTGAACACCTTGTCCGCGGACTTCTTCGCCGCCTCGGCAACGATGGGCTTGTAGGACTCGCCGTGGATCATGATCTGCCAGCGACCTTCGCGCTGGTAGGTCCCGGTCTTGGGATTGCGCATCAGCGGCAGACCCCATTCCTCGAACTGGTGCACGGCGGAGTCGACGTGGCGGGCCATGTCGAACAGCAGGTCTTCACGCACCATGCCCATCAGGTCGATACGCGCGTAGCGCACGTGGTCTTCCGGGTTGTTCTCGCCGAAGCGGGTGCCCATGTAGCAGTTGATCGCGTACAGGCCCTGGGCCACCGCGCCGGAACGATCGATGTTGGCCTTCTCGGCAATGACGATCTTCTTGTCCTGGCCCCAGTAGCGCGCCTCGAAGGCCGCACCGGTGCCGCCAAGGCCGGCACCGGCCACGAGGATGTCGATATCCTCTTCGATTACGGTCTTGTATGCCATCAGTAGTACACCCCTGCTTTCATCTTGAGTCCGTTCGACTCGAGCGTATGAATGTCGCCGTCATCCATGCGAAGGTATTTCGGCTCGTTGTAGAGCAGCTGGCTGTCGCGCTGCTCCTGGCTCGGGCCGGAGACTTCCTTCAGCTGCGGGATGTGCTTGCCCCACGGCTTGGTGGTGATCGGCGCCAGCAGGTCGATGTCCTTCTTGCCGTTGCGGAACTTGATGCGCCAGGCGATGACGCCCTTCTCCTCGTCACGCTTCACGCGCACCGAGTGGCCAAGCGGCGCGAAGTCGGCGTAGCCGCGCACGTCGATGGCCTGGTGCGGACAGGCCTTCACGCAGGAGTAGCACTCCCAGCACATGTTCGGCTCGATGTTGTAGGCACGGCGGGTAACGGTATCGATGTGCATGATGTCCGACGGGCAGATATCAACGCAATGACCACAGCCGTCACAACGTGTCATGTAGACAAAAGTAGGCACGGTAGGTACTCCTGATTAGTAGTGACGGGGTGCTTCGCGGCTGATGCCGAGTCCCATGTTGGGCGGGTTGCTGCCCATGTACTCGGGGATGTCGGGAAACATCTTCTGGACTTCCGGATCGGAAAGATCGTAGTCCGCGGGCAGGCCTTCACGGGAACCGTCCGCCATCATGCACTTCTTCTGGTAGGCGGCGGCCGGCTTGAAGAACATGTGCGCGAACTTGGACCAGAACACGGTGCCGAAGAGCACGGTGCTGCTGGCGATGAAGAGCACGAACAGCAGCGTGTTCAGTGCGCCGGCACCCATGGTCAGCGACCACAGCAGGGCGAAGGTGGCGGTGGCCAGCAGGCCGACGATGAACAGGTCGCCACGGCCGTTGAAGCGGTACCACTTGACGCCCTCGGCGGCGACGTCGACGCGAATGGAGAACCAGAACCAGTAGCCGCCGATGCACAGCGACAGCGCGCCCAGGTGCCACAGCAGCGGCCACACGCCGGCCTCCGGGGAGGTGGCATAGCCGAAGATGAGCACCGCGGTGCTGACCACGAACAGCACGAAGCCGTACATGGTGAACAGGTGCGAGATGCGGCGACGGGTATTCTTGAACTCCGAGGAGGTCAGCACCTCGTTGGTCACGGTGGTGATCGCCAGCGCGGCCTTCTCGCCGCCGCCCAGGGTGCGCTTGGCATCCTTGCGCGCCTGCTCGGCGTTCTCGAAGAAGTACTGGGCACTCTTCTTGTGCATCATGTCGAGCACGGTGCCCACGATCACCAGCGCGACCATGAGTACCACGTAGCCCTGCATCACGCCGGGGGTGATCGAAGCGGCGAGCTCCGCGAATGGATTTGAGGTAAGCATTCAGCTGTCTCCTGAGCAGAATTTGGCGAAAACAATGCGCGCCAAAGATAAGCGATTATGAATTTTCTCCATAACGCATCCTAATATAGGATTTTTTATCACCCATAAAAAATCCCCTAGTGGGAAACATGTATTACAGCGAGATTTCGCAGGAATATCAGCAGGATAACGTCATGGCCGTGTTTGGCCACCCGGTCCGCGAACGGCAGGCGGGGCGGCCGCGCCGGGTATGCGAAGGGTACGCGGTTGGGTTTTCGCCGGGGAATAAATGTTGTTTATTCCCGCATTCGTTCAGTCTTCGAAGGGATGGTCGGAAAGCAGGAAGCCCAGGTAAGGCGCATAGGTGAGCACCGCGCCCTGGCCGATGCCCAGGGTGGAGAACCGGCGCGCCACCTCGGTGCGGCGGGCCTCGTCCGCGGGCTCGGCGAGCAGCGCCTCCAGCGCCTCGATGAACGGGCCGAGATCGGCATCGTCGAGGTGTCGGCGGAGCATGGTAATGGCCTGCTCAAGCTCGCCCGGCCGCACCTCGTGCTTGATGCGGATGGCAACCTCGTTGCCATCGTCGGCGAATTCCGGCGGAACCTCGGCGACATTGCCGTTCAACGCCGCCTCCCGCCGCGCCGCCGCCCGCGCGATCTGCGTCTTCAGTTCGCCGAGGAAGGCATGGAAGCTGGCCGCATCGGGCTTGCCGATGGCCAGCGACACCAGCACCTGCTCGCTGGCGCGGCTGGTGAAGGACACCGCCGAGCGCGCCAGCACCGGCTCGGGATTCAGCACCGACAGCGGGATGCGGGTATCCAGCGCCTGCTGGAAGGGGGATTTCGCCCGCAGTTTCAGCTCGTCGCCGACGATCTCGAGTTCCTGGGTGCCCTTCAAGAAGTGCTTCTGGGTCAGACGATGGGTCATGGCGCGGGATGGATCTGCAGTGGGTGGTGGCGGAGCGCGGGGCGCCCTATGATAAGCTGGCTTTGCCTGGCGCGGGAGTCGAAACCCGAACGGGTTCGTTCCGACGGGCACGGTGGTTCCGCCGGGGAACGAATGCCCGGCCACGAAAACAAGGGAAATTTATCACCGCGCTAGCGTTCTTAATGTGTTTCCCCGGACGGCTTTTCGCATAATAGGAAGGCTGGGCCCGCCGCGGACGCCATGCGCGCGGCGCGAAGCCACCGAACCCGACCATTTTCTTTTTGCACAATCGAGCGCAAGCCATGAGTGAACCTGCCAAGACCCGCCCGAAAGTTCCCGAGGGCCAGTCCCGTTTCCTGAAGACCCGGCAGATGGAGCCCAATGAAAAGGGATATGTCGGCTACCAGACCATCTGGGAGTCCTTCCAGAAGGAAGTTCCCTACCAGACGCCGAAGAAGCCCTGAGCCCACGCTCAGCGGACCCATCCCGGCGGGGGTCCCGGCCAGCGCGCTGACCCCTGCCCCGGCCGACGCGGCCCCGGTGCCGCGTCCGGCCCGCCTCCCTCCCCGCCAGGCTCTGCCCATGGCCGTGACCGTCGAGCTGTTCACCACCAGCCACTGCCGTCACTGCGTGACCGCGCGGCGGATCCTCGAGCAGTGGGACATTCCCTTCACCGACGTCCGGCTGGACCTGCTGCCGCTGGAGCGCGAACGCATGCAGCGGCTGTGCGGCCAGACCTCGGTGCCGCAGATCTTCATCGACGGCGTGCACGTGGGCGGCAACCAGCAACTGATGGCCATGGAGCGCAACGGCCAGCTGTCGAAGCTGCGCGGAGGCTAGCGCGCCGCGCCGCTCCCTAGACCTGCAGGCGCTCGGCCAGCGCCCGGGCGCGATCCGCCTGGCGCTGCGCGGTGTCCCGGTACGCGGCATAGTCGGTGCCGGCAAACAGCTCCACCAGCGCACGAAAATCCTGCTCGGCGGATTCGGCCAGGTCCAGGAAGTCCGACTCCCCGGCCAGTGACAGCCGGGCCGAGGCGCGGTTGGCGGTGACCATGGCCCAGGGCAGCGGCAAAGCTTCCCGGGTAACCGATTTCAGCACCTCGTCGTAGAGCGGGATGCTGGCCTCCAGCGAGGCGATGTCTTCCTCGTGCTCGCCGAGGGCCTGCATGGTGGCGGCGACGTTGTTCTGGGTTACCGCCCAGGCGATGGCGTTGCGGTCCGCGGTGCGCTCGGACAGGGCATTGCGAAAGGCCACCAGCGCCTGCTCCAGGGTGCGCGCGCCACGACGGTGGGTGCCGAGCTGGCACAGCAACGTGCCCACCGCGCCCATCGCCGCCGCCCACTGGCCGGGGTGCGTCTCGCGCTCCACCCGGTTGACCGCCAGCTTGTAGGCTTCCAGCGCCTGCTTGAGCATCCGCGTGTCGTCTTCGAGCATGCCGATGGCATGCATGACCACGCCAAGGTTGAACTTGCTCTGCGCCCATGCCGTCGGCTGCGTGTCCTCCGGGCGCAGTTCCAGCGCCTGCTCGTAGGACATCGCCGCCTGCTCGAGGAAGTGTACGCTGCCGCTGCGCTGGCCGATGAAACCCATGACGTCGCCGATGCAGTGATGAATGCGCGACAGCCGCTCGGGGTCCTCCTCGCGATCGGTCATCATCTGCATGCCCTGGAACAGCTCGATGGCCTGCTGAAAGACATGGGCGCCGCCGAGGCGCAGTTCGCGCACGTCCGGCGGGTCCTGCAACACGGCCTGGGCATTGGCCCACTCGATCAGGGTGGGCTTGTTCGGTACCAACGCGAAGGTGGTGAACTCGAAGCGTTCCACCGCCTGGCCGATGGCGCCGCAGACCGGGGACTCGGGATCGAGGATGTCGAGCAGGTAGCGGCCGTTGTCCTGGAAGCGCCACTGGAAGCCGGCATCGAGTCCCGGGCACAGCAGGGTTTCCGCGTACAGGCTTTCGAGCAAGATGGGTCTCCGCGCGGTGTGGGTGG
>CAYGJZ010000134.1:0-6784 GCA_964350265.1 uncultured Gammaproteobacteria bacterium
CTCGAACTCGATGCCGGCGTAGATGTCCTCGGTGTTCTCGCGGAAGATCACCATGTCCACCTGCTCGGGATGACGCACCGGCGAGGGCACACCGGTGAACCAGCGCACCGGGCGCAGGCACACGTACAGGTCCATGATCTGGCGCACCGCCACGTTGAGCGAGCGGATGCCGCCGCCCACCGGGGTGGTCAGCGGGCCCTTGATCGAGACCAGGTACTCGGTGAGCATCTCGATGGTCTTGTCGGGCAGCCACGAGCCGGTCAGGTTGTTGGCCTTCTCGCCGGCATAGACCTCCATCCAGTGGATCCGGCGCTTGCCGCCGTAGGCCTTGTCCACGGCACCGTCGACCACCTGCTTCATCACCGGGGAGATATCGATTCCGATGCCGTCGCCCTCGATGTAGGGAATGATCGGGTTGTCCGGTACGACCAGGTTGCCGTTGTCGATGGTAATCCTGGCGCCGTCCGGCGGAATTTCGATATCGTTCGACATGATGGGTCCTCGAAGGTTGGGTGAGGGAGGTCAAAAATCAGCCGGGTATTGTCCCACAGCCGGACTATCCGACCAACAATGACCCGCTGCGAGGGGTGAAAAGCGCCGCTTCCAACCCCAGTTAAGGCCTTCTGTCGCCGTCCAACCCGCCCCGCCGAGCCCGCCATGAAAGCCATCGCCTGCCTGCTCCTCGCCTGCCTGCCCGCCGTCGCCGCCGCGCTGGAACCGGTGCGCGAAGACCCGCACCAGGTGCTCTACCGCAGTGACGACGACTATGCCACGGTGCGCGAGAACCTGGTCCTCGCCATCGGCAACCAGGGCCTGGTGATCAACGATGTCGCCGACGTCGGCGGCATGCTGGAGCGTACCGGCCGGCAGACCGGGGTGGAGCGCTTCACCTACCATGCCGCCGAGGTGCTGCAGTTCTGCAGCGCGCCGCTGAGCCGGGAGATGATGCGCATCGATCCGGCCAACATCGCCTTTTGCCCCTACGGCGTGTACCTGTACCGGACCCGTGCCGAGCCGGACCAGGTCTACGTCGGCTACCGCCGCCCGGCGGTTGCCGGCGACGCCGCATCGCAGGCGGCGCTGCACCTGGTCGAGGCGCTGCTCGACACCATCGTGCGCGAGGCGCTGGCCTGGTAGGGCTCAGGCGCCGAAGGCGCGGCGCAGTTTCTCCACCCGGGCGCGGTTGGCGCCGAAGTCGTAGTAGCCGACCCGCGACGACGAGCGCACCTGGATGACCCCGGCGGGGTCCAGGCGCAGTTCCAGGTCGTCGACGAAGCGGAACACGGTGGAGGTGAAGGTGGCGTGGAGGTAGTCGTCGGTCGCCTCGACGACGACGCCGCCGATGCCGGACACCGCGGCCCGGGCGCGCGCAAAGGCCGTGGCCGGGTCGTCATCGAAGGTCAATGGCGCGATTGCCGCGGCGGACCCCGGCCCGTCGCTGCACACGCAGTGTGGCGCGTCCGGGCAGGGGGCCAGGCGGCCGTCGACCACGCCCTGCGCCGCCGGCTTGCTCATCGCGCAGCCCGCCAGCGCCAGGGTCGTAGCGACGACGGCGGGGCGCCAGGATTGCCGTGGTCGTGGAGCATGTCTTCGGTCATCCAGCATCGGGTTTCGGGGGCGTTCGTCTCCGCCTACGATATCATCGCGGGGGTCTTTACCGCACCGGGAACCTCGCACATGACAGACCCCCACGGCACCTCCACCCACGACGCCGAGGACGATCCGCGCAATGCCGCGGTGAACATCTACGTGAACGGCCGCATCGTGCCCCGCGCCGAGGCGGTGGTATCGGTCTACGATGCCGGCTTCATGCTCGGCGACGGCGTCTGGGAGGGACTGCGCCTGGTCGCCGGGCGCTTCGCCTTCCTCGACGAGCACCTGTCGAGGCTGTTCGAGGCGGCGCGGGCCATCGACCTGGACATCGGCATGGATCGCGAGGGGGTCGCCGACGCGCTGGCGCAGACCGCCGCCGCCAACGGCATGACCGACGACGCCCATGCCCGGCTGATGGTCACCCGCGGGCCGAAGTCGCGGCCCTTCCAGGACCCGCGCCTGTCCCGCTCGGGTCCGACGGTGGTGATCATCATGGAGCATTCGCGGCCGTCGCAGGCCACCGCCGGGCGCGGCATCCGGCTGTTCACCGTGCCCGAGCATCGCGGCCTGCCGCTGACCCAGGACCCGAAGCTCAATGCCCATTCCAAGCTCAACTGCGTGCTGGCCGGCATCCATGCGCAGAAGGCCGGCGCCGACGAGGCGCTGATGCTGGACCCGCATGGCTTCGTCAACACCACCAACTCGTGCAACTTCTTCATCGTCCGCGGCGGCGAGCTTTGGACCTCCAGCGGCGATTACTGCATGAACGGCATCACCCGCGCCAAGGTCATCGACCTCGCCCGCGACAACGGCATTGCCGTGCGGGTGGGCAACTTTTCGCTGGTGGAGACCTACGGCGCCGACGAGGCCTTCCTCACCGGTACCTTCGGCGCGCAGACCCCGGTGGCGGAAATCGACGGCCGGCGACTGCCGCAGGTGCCCGGCCCGGTGACCCTGCGCCTGCGCGAACTCTACCGGGAACGGGTGCGGTGCGACGTCGGCGCGGCCTGATCAGTCGGGGTCGAGCAGCGAGCTTCCCGGCGCGACGATGTCGAAGGAGACCGGTGCCATCTCGATGCGTACCGCGCCGTCGGCCATCCGCACCCGGGTATAGCGGGTCTGCCCGAGATCCCCGGTCTCGGGAAAGTCCTCGCGGAAGTGGGCGCCCCGCGAGTCTTCCCGGGCCGCCGCCGCGGCGGTGATCACGCGGCTGACGCTGACCAGGCTGTCGAGGTTCAGCCAGTCGTGCCAGGTCAGGTTGAAGCGACGGTCGCCATCGGCCACGCCAATGTCGTCGAGGGCGCCGGCCAGCTCGCCGAGGGCGGCGTCGGCACGGGCCAGTCCGGCGGCATCGCGCAGGATGCCGGCATCGTTCCACATCACCTCGGCGAGGCGCTCGCGCAGCCCGTGCAGGTCGCCCGCCGGGCGCGAGAACGGCTGCTCGGCGCGGCCGATGGCGGCCTCCACCGTAGCCGGGTCGGGGTCGGCGAAGCGGTGTTGCCCACCGACCCAGGCGGCCATCGAGTCCCCGGCAATGGCACCGTAGACGGTGGAGTTGGCCACCCCGTTGCCGCCCAGCCGGTTGGCGCCGTGGACCCCGCCGCAGTCCTCGCCGGCGGCGAACAGGCCGGGCAGCGCGGTGCTGCCGTCGGGCTCGAACTCCAGCCCGCCCATCATGTAGTGCGCGGTGGGCACCACCTCCACGCGGCCGCCGGCGAGGTCGAAGCCGCAGTCGGCGCAGCGCTTGACCATGCCCGGGAAGCTCTGCGCCACCCGCTCCGGGCCGAGGTGCTTCATCTCGATGAAGACACCGCCCATGGGCGTGGTGCGGCCGGCGCGCATCTCGGCGTAGATGGCGCGGCTGACGATGTCGCGGGTGGCGCGCTCGCCGCGTTCGTCGTAGTCGGCCATGAAGCGGTGGCCCTCGCCGTTGAGCAGGTAGCCGCCGGCCCCGCGCAGGCCTTCCTCGAGCACCGTGCCGGTCATCCGCGTATCCGGACCGCCGAGCAGCCCGGTGGGATGGAACTGCACCATCTCCATGTCGCGCAGGGTCAACCCCAGCGCCAGTGCCATGTTCAACCCGTCGCAGGACTTGTCGCCGCTGGGGGTGTGGTAGCGGTACATGGTTGGCCCGGCGCCGGTGCCGAGCAGCACCGCGCGGGCGCGCACCAGGCGGTAGGCACCGCTGCGCATGTCGATCATCAGCACCGCGGCGATGCCGCTGCCGTCCGTCGCCGGCACCAGTGCCAGCGCGCGGTGCTCCTCCAGCCGGTGCACGTTGCGCGACCAGACCTGTTCCATCAGCCGGTTGATGATCTCGATGCCGGTCAGGTCGCCCTTGTGCACGGTGCGATCGAAGGTCTGGCCGGCAAAGGCCTTCTGGTGCATGGTGCCGTCGGCATTGCGGTCGAAGAAGCAGCCGATCTCGTTCTCCAGTTCACGGATACGCACCACCGCGGTCTCGCACAGGGTCCAGGCGAGATCCTGGCGGGGCAGCCACTTGCCGCCCTCGATGGTATCCATGAAGTGCCGTTCCACCGAGTCGCCGGCGGCCAGCGCGACGTTGTAGCCCCCCTGCACCATGCGCGTGCAGCCGCTCTTGCCGAGCAGGCCCTTGCTGGCCACGGTGACGTGCAGGTCCGGGTTCGCGGAAATGGCGTGCAGGGCGGCGAACAGCCCGGCGCCGCCGGCGCCGAGGACCAGGATGTCGGTTTGCAGGGTCTCCAGCTTCACGGCGTCAGCGCCACCCAGAAGAAGCCCGCGGCCACCGCCACCGCGGCGATGATGCCGCCATCCACCCAGCGGCCACGCAGTTGCCGCAGGGCGGGCCAGGGCGCGAGTTCCATCACCAACAGGCGCAGGCCAAAGGCCAGGTGCAGGGTGAACAGCGCCATCAGCAGGGTTTCCGCCGCCTTCACCAGCGGGATCTGGGTATAGGCGAGAAAGTCGTCGAGGCGGGCCGGGTCGGTCAGCACCAGCGCCAGCACGGTGAAATGCACCGGCAGGAACACTGCCAGCGCGAGACCGGAGAGCCGGTGGCCGTAGAAGGCCAGCAGGCTGCGCCCGCCCGGTGCGCTCATGCGCTGTACACCGCGTGCACCGCGGTGCCGCCGAGCCAGGCCACGGCGACGGCGAAGACCACCGCGATGGCGTTGACCAGCCCGCGCGGCAGCGGCGTCCACTCGATCAGCACGTTGCGCAGGCCGATGGGTGCATGGACCGCGGCGGCGGCGGCGAAGGCGCCGTAGAACAGCGCGAAGGACACGCTGCCGCCGGTGCGCTCGGCGATGGCCGCGGCACTGAGTTCCCCGGCGCTGGCATCGAGGATGCCGATGATGTGCACCACCACCAGTGCCGCCAGCAGCACCGCGCTGAGTCGCTGGGCGATGAACAGCCAGCGCTCCATCAGCCATGCCCCCGCGGCGTGATGCCGAACAGCGCCAACAGGCCGGCGCGCTTCAGGCCGGCGATGCTGGCGGTGGGGCCGAGCTCCACCGGACAGGCCTCGGTGCAGCGGCCCTGGGTATGGCAGGAGGAACAGCCGCCGGCGTCCATGGCCCGGCGCAGGACGCCGGCGCGGTCGCCGTGGCGCTGGTCGTTGAACAGGGTCCAGGCGCGGTTCAGTGCCGCCGGGCCAACGTAGTCGTCGTTCCAGCCGACCACGTCGCAGGCGCTGTAGCACACCGCGCAGTTGATGCATTCGATGCCCGCGTTGGCCGCCCGCCGGGCCGGGTCGTCGGGGCGGACCGCGCTGACCGGGTCGTCGCGGCCGGCGGTGGGGGAAAACACGCCCCCGGCCCGCTGCCACTTCTCGAAGAACGGCGTCATGTCGCAGGCCAGATCCTTGATTCTCGGCAGGTGACGCAGCGGCTCGATGGTCAGCGCGCCGTCGTCGGCGACCTTGTTGACGTGGGTGCGGCAGGTCCAGCGCGGGCGACCGTTGACGGTCATCGCGCAGGAGCCGCATACCCCCACCCGGCAGGCGAAGCGGTAGGACAGGGTCGGGTCCTGGTGGCGCTGGATCTCGGTGACCACGTCGAGCACGGTCTGGTTCTCCCGCGCAGGCACGTCGAAGGCCTGGAAGGAACCGTCGCTGCCGCCACGCCACACGCGTACGCGCAAGGTCGCGGTCATCCGCGGCCATCCCGCCCGCAGCGCGGGTCGTGCCCGTTATGCAAACTAGTTACGTTGTCGTTCACGTTGGAGGGTTCTACAATGCGCCCGCACTGGCCGGGAGTCCGGCAGGCTTCACGTCCGGGGCCCGGTGCACCAGCGTGAAGTATATCCGCCCGGAGCGTGTGTTGACGATGCTTCGTGCCGGTCGCGCGCAATCCCGACACTGCCAGGGGCCATCGGCGACCCGGGTGCCGGGCAGGTAGACAAGGGGCAGGGCTTGCCCGTCGGCGAGGATCCCGGTCCGCGGGTGAACCCGCCGGACAGCCGTGTTACCCTTGCGACGGTAGTTGTACAACGGGTCGGCAACACGGACGCCGACGGTAAGGGACGACATGACGAAATGGAAGGATGGTGACCCCAGGACGCTGGCTCGCAAGCTGGGCGCGGTGCCGGTGCTGTCGGCCCTGCGGCCGGAAGAACGCGAGCTGTTCATTCGCAAGGCGGAGTACGTCCGCTTCCCCCGCAACACCCTGGTCATCGAGCAGGGCGAACGCACCACCGCCCTGTACGTCGTGCTCTCCGGCCGGGTGCGCATCTACCTCACCGGCGACGACGAGATGTTCGATCGACCGAAGGAGGTCTCCCTGTCCATCGAGGGCGAAGGCAGCTACTTCGGCGAGATCTCCCTGCTCGACCTCGAACCCCGCACCGCCTCGGTGAAGACCCTCGAGGAAACCTGCTGCCTGGTGATCTCCCGCGACGCCCTCACCGCCACCATCCTGCAGAACCCCGAGGTCGCGCTGTCCCTCATCCAGGGCATCACCAAGCGCTTTCGATCCACCATCGACAACGTCAAGCGCCTGGCGTTTTCCAGCGTGTACAAGCGCGTGGTGACCCTGCTGATGGAAATGGCGGTGAAGGACGGTCGGCAGTGGATCATCCGGCAACGCCCCACCCACCAGGAACTCGCCGACATGGTCGGCGCCTCCCGGGTCATGGTCAGCCGCATCCTCAAGGGCCTTACCCTGGGCAACTACATCACCGTCGCCAGGGGCCACATCATCATCCACAGAAA
>CAYGJZ010000135.1:0-6603 GCA_964350265.1 uncultured Gammaproteobacteria bacterium
CGATGCCGGGTCGGGATCGGGGTCGATGAAGATGTGCAGGTGGTTGAAGGCGCCGACCAGGCGGATCTTCTCCGACAGCAGCATGCCGTTGCCGAACACGTCGCCGCCCATGTCGCCGATGCCGACCACGGTGAAGGGCTGGGTCTGGGTGTCCAGGTGCAGTTCGCGGAAGTGGCGTTTCACCGACTCCCAGGCGCCGCGCGCGGTGATGCCCATCTTCTTGTGGTCGTAGCCGGCCGAGCCGCCGGAGGCGAAGGCGTCGTCCAGCCAGAAGCCGTATTCGCGGGCCACGCCGTTGGCGATGTCGGAGAAGGTGGCGGTGCCCTTGTCCGCGGCCACCACCAGGTAGGGGTCGTCGGCATCGTGACGGGTGACCAGCGGCGGATGGACGATGGCGTCGTCGACAATGTTGTCGGTGATGTCGAGCATGCCGCCGATGAAGGTGCGGTAGCAGTCCACCACCTCGGCCATCTGCGTGTCGCGGTCGCCGTCCGGCAGTCGCTTGACCACGAAGCCGCCCTTGGAACCCACCGGCACGATGACCGCGTTCTTGACCATCTGCGCCTTGACCAGGCCAAGCACCTCGGTGCGGAAGTCCTCCGGCCGGTCGGACCAGCGCAGCCCGCCGCGGGCCACCGGGCCGCCGCGCAGGTGCACGGCCTCCACCCGCGGCGAGTAGACGAAGATCTCGAACATCGGCCGTGGTTCGGGCATCCGCGCGATGTTGCCGGGATTGAACTTGAACGACAGGTAGGGCTTGGGCTGGCCGGCCCCGTCGACCTGGTAGTAGTTGGTGCGCAGGGTCGACTCGACCAGGTTGACGTAGCCACTCAGGATGCGGTCCTCGTCGAGGTTGACGATCTGCTCCAGCCCGGCCTTGAGCTCGCCCAGGGCGGCGTCGCTGCGCGTCTCGCGCTCGTCGTCGCGGGCCGGGTCGAGACGCTGGTGGAAGTAGGCGACCAGCGCCGCGGACATCTTCGGGTTGCCGTTCAGCGTGTCGATGATGTAGTCCTGGCTGTAGCGGATGCGGATCTGCTTCAGGTAACGGGCATAGGCACGCAGCATCACGCATTCCCGCCAGTGCAGCGCGGCGCTGAGCACCAGGCGGTTGAAGCCGTCGCTCTCGGCATCGCCGTACCAGATGCGGGCAAAGGCCTCCTCGAAATTCTCGCGCAGGTGCTCGACGTCGATGTCGCGCTGCTTTTGCTCGGTCAGGGTGAATTCGTGAATCCACACGCAGCCGTCGTCCACGTGAATCTCGTAGGGCTTCTCGCCAAGCACCTTCAGGCCCATGTTCTCGATCACCGGGATGACGTCGGACAACGCCACCTCGTGTTCCACCGAGTACAGGCGCAGGCGCACGCTGCCGTCGAGCACGTCCACCGGACGGTAGAAGTAGATGCCCAGGCGGTTTTCGTCGAGCACGCGGCAGATGCGCTGGATGTCGTAGGCGGCGCGACGCGGGCTGAAGTCGTCCTGGTAGCCGGTGGTGAAGGCATGGCGGAAGCGGTTGAACTGGGCGGTGCCGTCCTCCTCGCCGAACTGCTCCACCAGGGTGGCGTTGAGGCGGTCGTTCCAGGACAGCGCCGCTTCCGCGATCTGTCGGCCGAGGGCGGCGAGGTCCGGCGCGGCGGGCTGTGTGCCACGGGTGTAGACCAGGAAATGGATGCGTGCCAGCACCGACTCGGTGAACAGCACGTTGAACTCGATGTGACTGCCGTTGAAGGCATTCTGCAGGATGTCCTGGATGCGGATGCGCAGGTCGCTGTGAAAGCGGTCGCGGGGCACGTAGACCAGGCAGGAGCGGAAGCGGTCGAAGGGTTCGCGGGCCACGAACAGGCGGATGCGCTGGCGTTCCTGCAGGTGCAGGATGCCGCGCAGGATCGGCTGCAGCTCGGCCTCGGAGACCTGGAACAGGGTGTCCCGGGGAAAGGTCTCGATGATGTTTTCCAGCGCCTTTTGCAGGTGACCGCGCTCGGGCAGGGCGCTGGCCGTCATCAGCCGGGCCACCTTGTTGCGCAGGAAGGGGATCTCCCGGGTATTGCGGTTGTAGGCGGCGGAGGTGAACAGGCCGAGCACGCAGGCCAGCCGGGCGCCGCGACCCTTGGCGGCCTTGCCACGGGCCTTGCCCGGCGCCGGGCCCAGCCGCACCGCGACCAGGTCCAGGTAGGCGGGACGGTGCACGGTGGAGCGACTGTTGGTCTTGGTCACGGTGAGAAAGCCCGCCGCCTGCAGAAAGTGCGACGGCGCGCAGGGCAGCACCTGTTCGCACAGGCTCGTCATGTCGCCGGAGACCTTCTTCAACACGCCAAGGACGCTGTCCGTGTCCAGCGTGAGCGCGTCGTCGTCCTCGACCACGAACTCGCAGCAGCCGAGCAGGGTGAAGTGATCGTTGGCGATCCAGCGCAGCAGGTCGGCGGCCTCCGGGCGCTCGTCGCGGTCGGCGGACTCGTCGTCGTCCACGCGGCCGGCCAGCTCGGTCACCGCGCCGCGCATGGCGGTCCAGTCATTGCAGGCCAGGCGCACGTCGTCCAGCGCGTCGGCGATCTCGCCCTGCACCTGTTCCAGGCGTGCGGCATCGGTGAGTCGGTCCACCTGGAACTGCATGTAGGACTCGGTGGTCGCATCCTTGCCGGCCTTTTCCAGGGGCACCGTGCCGGTGATCTCGCCGCGCTCGTTGCGCTGGTTGGCGATCACCGGGTGCAGGGTGTGATGGATGGTCAGGTTGTTGCGGTTGAGCACCAGCGAGATGGTGTCCACCAGGAAGGGCATGTCGTCGGTGACCACCTCGATGATGGTGTGCGTGCTCTGCCAGCCATGCTTCTCGTAGTGCGGGTTGTAGACATGGATCAGGGTCTTCTCCGCCGGGCGCAGGCGACCGAACTGCCAGTGCGACATGGCGGCGCCGTAGAGGTCGCCGATGGGGGTGTCCTCGAACTCGTCCAGCGCGGCCTGGCGATAGTACTGGCCGAGGAACGGGGCGAGCCGTTTCGCCTCCGCGGCGGGCAGGCGTTCGCCGGCCTCTTCGACCAGTTTCGCGGTCAGTTCGTCGACGGTGAGGGTGGCGGGGGCGGTCATGGCGATATCCTGTGCGCGTGGCGGATCGTGCGGGCAGGTCATCGCGATGGCTGGTGTGGCAAATCGTCGATGCCTGAAGTGATCTGTGCAAAAATATATTGCATACAATTCGGCCTTGCAACCGCGCCCGGGTGACATCGGCACGGCGGTCGCGGACCGCTTTGCGCAACCGCGGCGCGCCCCCGGACCGTGCCATGCATTGCACCGGTGCGCGGCCTGTCTTAGGGTGTCGCCACGCTCATTGACCCAACGAGGAAAACCATTGAACAAGCCCCTGTGGGAACCCGCGCAATCGGCGGTCGCCGCCAGCGCCATGCAGCGGTTCATGGACCAGGTGTCGGCACGGCACGGCGTGCCGATGCGCGACTACGAAGACCTGCACCGCTGGTCGGTGGAGGAATCCGAGGCATTCTGGTCGATGACCTTCGACTTCGCCGGCGTGATCGCCGCCGAGCGCGGGGCGCGGGTGGTGGAGAACCGCGCGGCCATGCCCGGTGCGCGCTGGTTCCCCGACACCCGGTTGAATTTCGCCGAGAACCTGCTGCGTCACCAGGGCGACGGCGATGCCATCGTGTTCCGCGACGAGCCCGGGCAGGTGCGCCGCATGAGCCGCGATGCACTGCGCGCCCGGGTGGCGGCGCTGTCGGCGGCACTGCGCGATGCCGGTCTCGCCCCCGGCGACCGCGTGGCCGGCTTTCTGCCCAACATTCCCGAAACCGTGGTCGCCATGCTGGCCACCGCCGCGGCCGGCGGCGTGTGGTCTTCGTGCTCGCCGGACTTCGGCGTCAGCGGCGTGCTCGACCGCTTCGGCCAGATCGAACCCAAGTTCCTGTTCGGCGTCGATGCCTATCACTACAACGGCAAGACCCACGACTGCCTGGCGCGGCTGTCGCAGATCGCCGCCGGCCTGCCGTCGCTGCAACGGGTGGTGCTGATTCCCTTCGTCGACGAGGCGGCCGACCCGGCGTCGATTCCCCGCGCGGTGCGCCTGGACGACTTTGTCGCCGACCACCACGAGCGGCCCCTCGAGTTCACGGCGGTGGGCTTCAACGACCCTCTCTATATTCTCTATTCCTCCGGCACCACCGGTGTGCCCAAGTGCATCGTCCACGGTGTCGGCGGCACCTTGCTGCAGCACCTGAAGGAACACCTCCTGCACTGCGACGTGCGCCAGGACACGCGGCTGTTCTACTTCACCACCTGTGGCTGGATGATGTGGAACTGGCTGGTCACCGGCCTGGCGGCGGGCGCCACCTTGATGCTCTACGACGGTTCGCCGTTCTACCCCGATGGCAACGTGCTGTTCGATTTCGCCGCCGCCGAGGACATCGAGGTATTCGGCACCTCGGCGAAGTACATCGATGCCTGCGCCAAGGCCGGCATCGCGCCGGCCACCAGCCACCGGCTGCCGGCGCTGAAGCGCATCCTGTCCACCGGTTCGCCGCTGTCGCCGGAGGCCTTCGACTACGTCTACAGCCGGGTCAAGGCCGACGTCGCCCTGTGTTCCATCTCCGGGGGCACCGATATCGTCGCCTGCTTCGTGCTCGGCTGCCCGGTGCGGCCGGTGTGGCGGGGGGAGATCCAGGCCAGTGCACTGGCCATGGACGTGCAGGCGCTGGGCGAGGACGGCAGGCCGGTGGCCGCGGGCGAGAAGGGCGAACTGGCCTGCATGAACAGCTTCCCGTCGATGCCGGTGGGGTTCTGGAACGATGCCGACGGTGCACGCTACCGCGAAGCATACTTCGAGCAGTTTCCCGGTGCCTGGTGCCACGGCGACTACGTCGCCCGCACCGCGCACGACGGCTGGGTCATCTACGGCCGTTCCGACGCCGTGCTCAACCCCGGCGGGGTGCGCATCGGCACCGCCGAGATCTACCGCCAGGCGGAGAAGATCGAGGAGGTGCTCGAGTCCCTGGTGATCGGCCAGCAGTGGGACAACGACGTGCGCGTGGTGCTGTTCGTGCGCCTGGCCGAGGGCGTGCACCTGGACGATGCCCTGCGCGATCGCATCCGCCGGCAGATCCGCAGCAACACCACGCCCCGCCACGTGCCGGCGAAGATCGTCCAGGTGGCGGACATCCCGCGCACCAAGAGCGGCAAGATCGTCGAGCTGGCGGTGCGCCGCATCGTCCACGGCGAGACCGTGGCCAACCGCGAGGCGCTGGCCAATCCCGAGGCCCTTGATCTGTACGCCGATCTCGCCGAACTGGCCGGCGACTGAGGCGCCGGCGGTCTAGAAGCCGAGCAACGGATTGGCCCGGCGGGTATAGCCGGCGGGGAGGGTGATCGGCGGTCGCGGTTCCTGTCGAACCGCGGTCACCGCCACCTCGCCGCTGGCATCGCGCACGCGCAGCGGCAGGCCGTCGAGGGAGTCGACGTCGAAGCTCGGCACCATCGACGCGGTGCCGGGGAAGAGGGTGGAGATGCGATCGGCGAGCGCGGCGCCGAAGGCCACCATGGCGCGCAGCGTGCGGTAGTCCGCGTCCGGCAGGCCGATGTCCTCGCGGGGCGCCACGCACAACTGCGTGGACGGGCCTCCCTCCACCAGCAGGGTTCCCGTGCGGCAGGCCATGCCCGCCACCTGGTCCTCGCTGCCGTCGGCACGGAACACGGCCGGCGGTCGCGGGCCGGCATCGCCTTCGACGCCGAGCTGGCCGATCAGGCCGCCGAGCTGGGCCTTCTGCGCCTCGCTCATGCCGGCCGTGGCCTGCTCCACCTGGCTGCGCACCTGCGCCATCATGTTCTCCAGTTGGGTGGCCATCTGCGCCACGCCTTCCTCGCTCAGTTCGATGTAGCTGCGCTGGTCGTGGTCGATGACCCAGGCGGTGTTCTGGCCGGCGTTGAACTGCACGTGCGCAGTCTCGTCGCCATCCCGGATCACCAGCGAGGCGCGGTCACCGTTGATCTCGATGGTGTTGCTGACCGGCCGCCCCTGGCTGCTGCCCGCCATCTCGATGACGCTGGCGGCGAAGGTGGCGGGAACGATGCCGGAACAGGCCAGCAGGGCAAGGACCAGGCGGTAGCGCATGAACGGAATTCCTCCTCGACGAAACGTCTCATTCTAGCGCGCTGGCGGGTGCCACCGGCAACAAGGCCGTTGCGCGGGGTGCGGCACGCGGCCGGTGCCCGTCTTCCCGGTCGGGCCCTTGGCCGTGATTTCGCGGCCGCGGGCGCGGCATTTCGAAGCCGCCGCGAAATCTCGCGGAACAGGACCCGGAACGGTGGCGAGGGTCGAGGGGGCCTGTCCAGAAAAATCAATCACTTGCAGGTAATCGACAAGTTGGCACGCGAATTGCGTACCTGTGGGCTGCGATGCCCGGGATCGTTCACGAGATCACGGGATCCTCGCCGAGGCGCAGTTTGTCGGATTGTCGTCGAGGTGATGCGGGACGAGGAGCGAAAGCATGGTTTGTCTCCACCGTTTCCGTGTTGCCGCGGTTGTGTGGCGCCGATCCGGCAGGAGCACCGAGGTCAGGGACGAGTTCGCGGCGATGCTGTCATTGTGCACGGACGAGCACGGGCAAA
>CAYGJZ010000136.1:0-6522 GCA_964350265.1 uncultured Gammaproteobacteria bacterium
TTCTTCAGCCGCGCGTTCTCCGACTCAAGCTCGCGCAATCGCCGGACGTCGGCGAATCCCAGCATTCCATACCGCTTGCGCCAGCCGTAGATCGTCTGTTCGCTGATGCCGTGGCGCAGATGGCCCTTCACGTCCGGTTGGCAGGGGCGGACTCGCGTGGCCCCCGTGCGCCCGGTCAACCGTAGCGGGTTGTGCTACAGTCCACTGGCTGCGGTCGACAGCGCACTTCGCACGAACTGACGGTTCACGAACATGGGTACAACGATTCGCTGGGCGTTCGCGCTGGTCGTTTTCTCCTGGTCCGGATTGGCGGACGCCTGCACCATCTGTGTGGCGACTCCGACACGTACCGCGGCGGATCACGTCATTGCCGCCGAGGTGGTTGCCCTGGCGCGCGAGGATGCGACCAGCCCGTTCAAGTTCCGCATCCTCGAACTGCTCAAGGGAACCGTCCAGGACGACTACGTCTACTTGTCGCTGGATCCATCGGCACAACCGCGACGCGCCGCGCAGCGTGAACAGGGGGTGGTGCTGGTCCGCGTGGGAACATCGACGTGGAAGAATGTTGGGCATGCGGACAGCGCGTTCGAGCATATGGTCCGCCAGCTACTGGAGTTTGCGCCGTGCTGGCGATCCGGCGAGGAGTGTCGGCCCTCGCGGCTCGAGTTCTTTGCGCCGCTGCTCGCTCACGACATTCCGCAATTGCATCGTCTCGCCTACCTGGAGATCGGACGCGCGCCCTATGCGAGCATCAAGGCGCACAGCGGCGACTGGCCGGCCGAGCGAATCCGGCAACTGCTTCGCGACCCTGCCCAAGCGAAACGGTATCCACTCGCCATCTTGATGCTGGCTCACAACGGTGACGAAGCCGATCATCGATTCATCGAGGACACCTTCCGTTCCCATGCACGCCAGAGCCTGTCGGCGCATCTCTCCGCCTGGGCGACGGCCTATATCGAGATCAGGGGCGATGAAGGCGTTTCCACCATCGAAGAGCTGTACTTCCACAACCGCGAGCGCAACAGGACCGAGCTAGCGGAGATCGTGCGGGCGTTGTCGGAACATGGCAGCAACGGACGAGTGGACTTGCGCGCGGACATCGCGCGCAGCTATGGGGTTCTGATCCGGCAGTACCCAGGTTTGGCGGGGGTCGTCGCGGCGGACCTGACCCGTTGGGGCCGCTGGGAATTGGCGGGCGACCTCGCCGAACTGCTCGAAGAGCGGTCTCCCGATCCGCTCACCGCCTACGCCATCAAGACGTACCTGGCGCGGGCGTCTTCGGTGCAACTGTCCGCAGAGTGACCCTGGCATCGTTGTCGCGCGCGATGCGGGTTTGTCCAGGTTGGCCGAGAACCGCGCGGAAAGCTCGATGGGGTAGGCGCCGTCGGCCGAGGCGAACTGCAGAACCAGGAACAGCAGGGCCACCAGTTACCCGGAATCGCATCCTCGCCGCGCCCATGCGCTGTGGTCCTCGGGAACCACCCACGCGAAGTACGCCACTCCAGAGCACACCGCGTTGGCCGCCACGTCGCGGTTGGCGAAGGAGCGGAGTACGAAGAGCGGTTCGGTAGCCATGCGCTCGGTCAACTGTTCGCCGAGGTTGAATCCGGCGCGGCAAATTTTCGTTCCCTGGTCGAGATGGACCAGGGCAACGGGCAGTTCGGTGAGCCGGGCATGAGGATCCCAGAGGCTGCCAAGGTACACGGAAGAGCAGAGCATGGGCACCAGCGATATCAGCAGTCCCGCCAGGGTCAAAGGGACAGTTCGCCCCGAACAACGGCAAAGTACCCTGGCTTGTGTTGAGCTGTGTCGACGGTCATGGGGATGGGTCTTGTCTAGGAGACGTTGAGGGAATGGGGAAAAGGTCCAATATCGCACGGCCGCACCAGTTGTCGGCGAATCCCGACCGTATGTCCGGTCTCGAAGGTGCGCAACGGCGTCGGCGGCGGCCGTTTGCAGCCGCCCGCCATACGGGCAGGGCGGTCCTTTCGCATCGTCTGTGGAGATCTGTTGTATGATCGACGAACAGGTGTTGGTCGTCCAGAACTCGAAACCGAAAAGTCCAACCAGGTCGGCATGCAAAGACGGGACAACAAGCGAAGGCCACAGACACCCGCAATCCGAGGCGGGACGGATGTGATTCACCGCGGCGCGAGTGCAACCGTGGTGGCGTTGCTGCTGCTGGCAGCCACGACGCAGCCGGCTGTCGCCCAGTCCACCGCCGAGTCCGACCCGGAGCAGTTGGTTCGGGAGTTGCAGGCGCTGCAAGACGCCAGGAAGCAGTTCCTGAAACAACTCGAGGAGTTCGATCAGCGAATCAATCAGCTCGAGTCCCGGCTCAACGCCAAGGTGGACGACGAGCCCGCACCGGAAGCGGTTGCCGCCAAGCCACAGGCCGAGGCGCCCAGGGCTCCGGAAACCGCCGAAACAACCTCGCAGCCAGGCACAACCCAGCTCGCGCAGATGGCGGACCGGGAGCCGGAAGCGGAGAAAAGAACCTGGGGTGCCTACGAGCCAGGCAAGGGCTTCGTGCTCGCCCGCACCCCGCAGGGCGAATTGGACTTCAGCGCGTTCACCTATGCCCGCTACCTGAACCAGCAGGGACTCGACGAGAGCTACATGGATTCCTTTGGTCGCGAGTTCGACATCGATATCCGTGACGATGTGCAGTTCCAGAAGTTGACGATGAACTTCAAGGGCTGGTTGTTCGACCCGCGCTTTCGCTACTTGTTCTACACCTGGACATCGAACACCAGCCAGGGCGACCCGGCACAGGTGGTGGTTGCCGGCAACCTCGGCTTCCAGTTCTCGGACGCCTTCAATCTCTACGCCGGGATCGGCGCGCTGCCCAGTACACGCTCCACCAACTACACGTTTCCCAACTGGCTCAAGAACGATCATCGAACCATTGCCGACGAGTACTTTCGTGGTTCCTATACCAGCGGCGTATGGGCGTCGGGCTCCTTCGACAACGGCCTGAACTACCGTGCCATGCTGGGCAACAACCTGAGCCAGCTTGGCGTGAACGCCTCGCAACTCGATGACGGTTTCAATACCTTTTCCGGCGCGTTGTGGTGGATGCCGACGACCGGGGAGTATGGCCCTGGCATGGGCCTGGGTGACTACGAGGACCACGACGAGTTCTCCACCCTGTTCGGTATTCACTACACCCACAGCCGGGAGGATGCCCAGGGGCAGCCGGGCACGGAAGGCTTCGAGAATTCGCAGATACGGTTGTCCGACGGCACCCGGATCTTCAGTCCCGATCCCTTCGGCGTGGGAAGCGATGTCCGCAAGGCGACCTACAACATGGTCGCGGTCAACGGTGGTTTCAAATATCGCGGCTGGTCACTCGAGGGTGAAGCGTACTACCGCAAGGTGGACGATTTCCGCACGACCGGCCCGATTCCCATCGACGAGATCAGTGACTACGGCTTCCAGCTCCAGGGATCAAAGGTCCTGGTCCCCCGCAAGCTGCAGGCGTACCTTGGCTATTCGAAGATCTATGGCGACAACGGCGAACCCTGGGACGCCAGCGTTGGTCTGAACTGGTTTCCCTTCGACCGCAAGGAAATGCGGATCAACGTCCAGGGGTTGTACCTGAAGGATTCCCCGGTGGGCTACAGCAGCGTTCCGTTCGCGGTGGGCGGTAACGGCTGGGCCTTCACCACCGACGTTATCGTCGCGTTCTAACCCGGAACCCTGCGTGCCGCTCGCCAGGTCGCGGTATGCCTTTTTCCACCAACGACAGGAGTGGACCGATGAATACCGTACGACTCGCAATCTTCGCGATCGCTGCCATGTCGCTGGCCGCTTGCACCACCATGTCGAAGCGCGAGCTGTCGTCCTACCAGCCCGGTTCCGGCGCGCAGTGCTACGACCGCCAGGCGGAACCGTACACCATGGTGGTCGACGCGCATTTTCATCCCAAGCCGTTCGGCGGCCCGGCGGTGCCCATCGATGAGACCCAGGGCTATCTCGACAAGACCGGCGTGCGCTTCGTCGTCTACTTCGGCATCGGCCAGGTGCTTGAGATCGACGAGACCTGTACGTACTACCTGGACTGCCCGGGCGTGACCGCCCTGCCCAGCATCAAGAACGACTTCGCCAACGCGCTGGAGTTCGACAACTACCGCGATACCCACGAGGAACTGGAAACACAGACCTTGTTGTCCATGACCTTCATGGACCTGGCGAACCCGGAAGACATCGTCGACACCATCGCGCTGTACGATCGCGAGTATCCGGGCATGTTTACCTGGGCAGGCGAGTTGAACGTGATCAAGCAGGCGCTGCTCGGCAACATGCACGAACCGGCCACCGTGGAGTCCATCAACGGCTGGTCCGGGTTCATGGAGATCCTGCGTGAGAGAAACATCCCGGTCACGTTGCACTCGGATCTTGGCAACAACGACAATCCCACCGAATTCGTGCATTTGATGGAGCATATCCTCGAGACCTATCCGGACAACAAGATCGTGTGGGCGCACATGGGCCTGTCCAAGGAACTGACCAACATGGACCCCGCCCAGCATATTTCCATCATGAAGCAGGCGCTGGACAAGGCGCCGAACCTGATGCTCGACATCTCCTGGCGCGTACTCTACGACACCTACTTCGTCAATCCCGAGTATGCCGCCCAGTACGTTGAGTTTCTCAACGAGTATTCCGACCGCATTCTCACCGGAACCGACTTCGTTGCCTCCCGCAACAAAACCTTCGGCGTGTACAAGGAGGAGATCGACGTGGTCAGTCGCATCCACCAGGGGTTGGACGACAAGGCCTTCCGCAACATCGCCCTTGGCCAGGCGTTTTTCGACTTCGTCGACCTCGACTTCGCGGCACCGCCGGTATGCGCCGGGTAGGGGGATCCAAGGCGCCTAACAGCGGGTCTTCGGCATGAACACACCCCGTTTCCTGTTCGCGCTGTCACTGGCGTTGCCCGCGTTGGCGGTTGGCGATGGCGACAAGGGGTTCTTCGACGGCGTCTCGCTGGATACGCGTACCTTCTACTTCGACCGCAGTTTCGACGCCCCGGCGACGCCGGACGTCGAGGCATTGACCGCGGGGGGTATCCTCAAGTACCAGAGCGGGCGGTTTCACGGCATCGGCGTGGGCCTGGGCTACTATGGCAGCTACAGCCTGTCAGGGGTCGTGGACCGCGACAAGGGTGGCGGCTCGGCGCTACTGCAACCCGATGGCGAGGATATCTCCTTTCTCGGTGAAGCCTATATCGACCTGGATACTGGCCGTCACCAGTTGGTTGTCGGCCGCCAGCGGCTGGCAACGCCGATGGCCGACGACCATGACAACCGCCTGCTGCCGTCAGCCTACGAGGCGGCGTTGTACCGCTACAAGACCGAAACCGACGGCCAGTTCGAGATCGGTTACATCGACGCCTATACCGGCTTTGGCTCGACCTTCGATGGCTTTGACGCGCCGGAGGCGGACTGGGGCAGCGACGGTCTGGCCTACCTGTACGGCAAGGGCGAGGCATTTGGCCTGCAGTGGCGGGCGCAGTGGGTGCAGACCCTCGAAGACAGCGGCGTCTACGAAGACTACGGCTACCTCGACGCCAACTACCCCCTCGATCTCGGCGAGGGCAGCTACGTCCGCGCCCAGTATGGCCGAACCGGCTACCAGCAGGGGGATGCCGGGCAGATGTACGGTTTCAAGGCGGGCACCCGCATCGGCGGTGTGGAGCTGGCGCTGTTGCTCAACGCCATCCGCGACAACCGTTTCGATGCGGTCGAGGCAGGCCCGATGTACACGGACTGGCAGCAGGGATACGGCAACTACGAGCCCAGCGACGCGCTGGGCGTACAACTGACCTTCTTCCCAAGCGACCGTTCGAGCGTCAAGTTCGGCTACGTGGACGTGGAGTCCAAAGACGGTGACGCCTTCAATCTCGATACCTTCAGCGAGTTCAACATCGACGCCCAGATGTCGTTCAGCGAGGCGGCCCGCATCCGTTTCCGATATTCCCTCAAAGACCAGGATAACAGTTCCGATCGCCAGGATCGCAATGATTTTCGCGTGATCTTCTACTACAACTTCTAGAGTGTATCGGCATCAGGCATGGTGCCTTCACCGTCGTGCACGACGCGACCAGTACCCGGTTTGTGATCGATAGGCAACAGCGGGACATGCTGAGCCACTCCCGATTCCCCGGACACAGGACGACAACGGCCACACGATTTTTTACCTCTACCGGGCTCAGGTAGCCGAGAGTCTGGTGTCTGTGTTGCCGGTTGTGGAACATTTCGATGTACTCGAACACACCTGCCCGGGCTTTATCATGATCGCGAGAGTCGCAGTCGCGCACGAGTTCGTTCTTCAGGGTGCTGAAGAAGCACTGGGCCCAGACATTGTCGAGGCAGTTTCCCTTGCGCCTCATGCTGGGCGTGAAACCATGTCGCTGCAAGTCCGCCTGGCATACGGGTGTATTGCACCCCCTGATCGCTCTGGTGAATCAGTCCTCTTTGGACTTGTCGGGTTTCGATCGCCATGCACAGCGCCCGG
>CAYGJZ010000137.1:0-6477 GCA_964350265.1 uncultured Gammaproteobacteria bacterium
CGCGGTGCGGGGGGTGTCGCGGTGGCGGAGGTGGACGGGGAGATTGCCGGCTTCGTTGCGCTGGGGGCGTCGCGGGATGCCGATGCTCGGCCTGCCACGGGCGAGATCTTCGCCATCTACCTGTCCCCCGCGCACTGGAGAAAGGGGCTTGGCAGCGCATTGATGTCCTGGTCGCGGCGCACGGCGCGGGAACGTGGCTGGGTACGGATGACGCTCTGGGTTTTGGCCGGCAATACCGGGGCGAGACGTTTCTACGAGGCGCGGGGCTGGCGCGATGACCAGGCGCGGCGCACGGAATGCTTCGGCGCGGTGCGCGTGGACGAGGTGCGCTACGGCTGGTGTGCCGGTGCTGCGGGCGCGGTGGGCGACGCGTCGTGAAGCCGGCGCTGGCGTCGTCGGCGGGGTTCGTCGCGGGGCCGTCAGTGCGTGGGGTCCATGCAGTCCGCCAGTCGTCCGTAGGGCAGGGCAAGTACCTGGGCCAGCTGCGCGGCGAGATCGCCCGGCCAGGGGCTGTCGGCCAGTACGTG
This sequence comes from uncultured Gammaproteobacteria bacterium, assembly GCA_964350265.1. Classification (GTDB taxonomy): domain Bacteria; phylum Pseudomonadota; class Gammaproteobacteria; order Arenicellales; family CAJQKF01; genus BQJD01. The sequence continues at coordinate 528 of CAYGJZ010000137.1, forward strand.
TGCGGAGATCCTGTCGATGGCGCCGGAGCCGAGCCAGGCGTCCGTGCCGAAGGTGTCGTGACCGGCCAGCGAGCGCACCGGCGGCATCGGTGACTTTCGCCTGGCGTCCTCGGCCTGGGTCCACATGTTGACGCGGTAGGCGATGCGCTCGCCGCAGGCGCGCACGGCGCGCAGCCGCTGTTCCCGGTCGCCGGCAAGGAAGGGCGGCGGGAAGGGCTCGCTGCCTCGATGGCAGCGTCCGCACACCGCCAGCAGGACGTCCTCGGCCGGCGCCTTCGCGAGGTCGACCGTGGCGGGCAGGTCGCCCGCCACGGCGCGCGGCTCATCCGGCCCCGGCGAGCCGCGGCAGCAGTCGCGCAGCGGTTCGGTGACGCCAAGCAGCGAAAGCAGCGGCGCCACCACCGCGTTGCCGTGAAAGCGATCGGCGCCGAACAGCCGGTCGCCGGGTGGTGGCTCGCTGCCGGTGGTGCCGGCGATGGCGTTCTCGAGCAACCTGTCGAGGTGGCGGTCGAGGTGAAAGAAGCGCGGCACGATGTCGAAGCCGAGCTGGAGGGCGAAGCGGTCGGGCAGGGCATCGAGGTCGTCGGCGTGGAAACGCAGGGTGAAGTCCACCGCGTCGTCCCCCGACGGCGCCCGCACCGCCAGCGGACTGCGCCGATGACGAACCCCGAAGCGTGCCTCGCGCGCCGGTCCCGGGCCAAGGACGGCGGGGTCGAAGACGAGGTCGAAGAGGATGAATTCCTTGCCGCGACGCAGGCTGGCGAGGCGGCCGGAGACGGTGGCGTTGGCGAGGTCGATGTCGATGGTGCCGAGCACCGCGACGTCGTTCTGCTCGGTGTGCTGGCGATCGCGGCAGGCGAGATCGCCGAGGTAGCGGTTGGGTGAACGCCGCTGGCGGGTGACCACGCAGTCGCCGGCATAGCGGGTGGCCGGCTGGCCGGCCGGCAGGGTGCGCAGCACGGCGTCGAGGGCCTCGATGTCGGCGCGGTGGAAACGACCCGCGAGCAGGGTCAGTACCCGTTCCAGGTCGCCGCTGCGCTCGCCGCTCCACAGGTGTTCCGGCCCGCGCGGGGTCAAGGGGTCGAAGCGGGTGGCGACTTCCATGCGCTCGCTGAAGGGATTGCGGTCGGGGATGTTGGCCGGCATCACGGCGATGCCGTTTGGCCAGCGCTGTTGCCAGGCCCTGGCCGCGTGGTGGAAGTACTCGGTGTTCAGGCGCGGGTCGCCGCGGTCCAGCCCGGTGCTGGCGGCAAGACGATAGCGCAGCATGGCGCGGACCATGGCGGCTCGGCAGCGCATGGCGTCGGCTCCGTTGACCGGGCTGCCGCAGCCTTCGCGCCAGATGGCATCGAGCACCGGGGCGAAGCGGGCGCGGTTGGCGGCGCGGTCGAGGGCATTGGCGGAACTGGCCACCGGAACCGCCGGCACCAGGCCGTAGAAGTCGTTGCGCTCGGCGCGGATGCGCGAGAACACCTGGTGATTGAAATTGGTCTCGTCCCAGGGTGCGTTGGGAAAGATCGGCGCGTGGTTCTGGTGGCAACTGACGCACAGGGCGCGATCGGCGTAGCGCACGTCGGCGGTGCGGCCCGGGGCATAGTCGTTGACCACCTGGAACTCGAAGCGGCCGGCCGCGTCGTTGTAGCTGATCACCTCCAGTGCCTGCGCCTGTTCCTGGTAGGCGATGAACAGGCGGTCGCGCAAGTCCAAGCCATGGCGGCCGTCGGCCACCGCGGGCTCGCCGTCCACGGCCAGCACGATGCGCGGATGGCGGAAGTAGTGTGGTCGGGCGGCATCGCGCACCAGGGAACGACCCTGGGGGATGAGCACGGCGCGGATCGGTCCGGCGGCATCGCCGCCGGCGCGTTGGCGCAGGTAGGCGACGAGTTCGTCGAAGGGAAAGGGCACGTGGTAGACCCGTCTGCCGTCTTCCTCGCGGCTGAATACGCGATCGAACACCGATGCGCCCCGCGACGGCAGTACCTGCTGGCCGGCGGCGATGGCGGCGACGTCGGTGGCATCGGCGTAGCTGGCGGCATCGTGCAGGCGGGGCAGGTCGTCGAGGGTCAGCGGGATGGGGCGCCGTGCGACCTGGAAGTCGAGGAACTCGTCGATCCGTCGCCAGGCCCGCCGCGTGGCGTCCTCGTCGTAGCGCATGGTCACGCCCCGCGCCGGGCTCTTGAAGTAGTTGCGGTAGTCGGGGAAGTGGCGTGTCCCGGCCATCTGCGGATCATCGAAGCCGTGGGCGGCGCCGTCGAGGTAGAGCACCGAGAAGAACTCGGGACTGCGCGTGGCATGACGCTCCATGACCCGGCACTCGTCGGCCGGCGTGTAGTCGTCGTCCTCGCCGATGACGACCAGCACGGGCGCGACGAAGTCGGTGCCGCTGGTGGCGTTGCAGCCGGGGTGAATGGCCACCGCGGCCATGAAGCGGGCGTCGAAGAGCTTGCCGATGCCGTCCCGTGCCACCGCGCCCAGCACCACGTGGTAGTCCCAGCCGAGCAGGCCGATGCGAAAGGCCAGCACGTCGTCGCGGGCGGCCAGGTAGTCCCAGGCGGCGAACACGTCCTGCACCCGGCCGCCGCGAATGCGGAAGTTCTCTTCCTCGGCCAGGCCCTGGCAGGTGTGCTCGATGCCGCGGCTGGTGAAGGCGTCGAGAATCATCACCAGGTAGCCGTCGGCGGCCAGTTGCCGGGCCCGTTGTCGCTGGTAGTCGCGGACGCCGCGGCAGTCGTGCACCAGCAGCAGGGCCGGATGCGGCCCGTCGCCGTCCGGGTGGTAGAGTTCGCCGCGCAGCCGTGCCGCCTCCGCCACCGTGCCGGGCAGCCCTTTCTGGCGCGCGATGCGCTGCTTCAGCGGTGACAGCGGAAAGGCCTTGCCGGGGAATGCCACCGTTTCGGTGGCCAGCGCGTGGCTGTCCCCGCCGACGGCCAGCAAGGCGATCAGCAGCCATGCCGCCAGCCGCGCGGCGCGGTTCAACGCCGGGGCCGCTCGCGTGGAACCGGCATCGGCTTGGCGGGGAAAGAACGGCATGGAATGGCCCGGAAGATGGTCCTGTTGCAAGCGTACGCAGCTTTCCAGCGGTACGCCAGCACCGGGGATTCTCAGCGCATGACCGCGGCAAGCATGCGGTTGGTGTCCACCAGCCGGGTGGCCAGCAGGTGCACCACGGACTCGTTGAATGCTGCTGCCAGCGCGGTGTCCTCGCGTTTCATCCGTTCCATGGCGCGGCGGGTGAGGCGGTAGACCCGCGAGGGCACTTCCGCCACCACCGATGCCGAACGCGGCTGGCCGAGGTAGAGCGCGACCTCGCCGACCACGGTGCCCGGGCCCATGCTGCGCAGGCGTACCGCCGGGTGACCGGGGGACTCGAGCTGGATGGCGACGCGGCCGGTCTCGATCAGGAACAGGTCGGTGGACGGGTCGCCCTGGCGGATCAGGTAGTTGCCACTGGACACGTCGCGGGCCTCGAGGTAGGGCAGCAGCGCCGGCAGCATGTTCGGGTCCGGCAGCCAGTCGGCGATGCGCCGGTGGCCGGAGGCGTCCCCTTCCGGGTCGATGCCCAGCTCCGCCAACAGTCCGTCCTCGCACCATTCCAGCGCGCGGTCGAAGTCGTCCACGCGCTGGATGGCGGTGCTGCCGCCGAGCCGCACGCCGCTTTGCCGGAAGCGCTGGGCAATGTCGTCGGCAAGGTGGGTGATGACCACCTGGAAGCCGGCACGTTCGGCCAGTTGGCGGATCTTCGAGAAGCTGGCCACCGCGGAAACGTCGGCGCCGGGCACCGCGGTGAAGTCGAGCAGCACGAAGGCCAGCGGCGGGCGCGTGGCATCGGCCTGGCGACGGGCGATGCGCTGGTAGATGCGATGGGCGGTGCCGAAGAAGATGTAGCCCTGCAGCTTCAGGATCATGATGCGGTCGCCGTCGCGGATCAGCGCGTCGCGGGCGGCCCGGTGCCGCTCGACGTTGCTGCGGTACTGGGCGCCGGACAGGACCTGGCGCACCACGCTGACACGGCTGTAGTCGACCACGAAGATGACCACGCCCGCGGCGAGGCCGACCACGATGGCTTCCAGGTAGCCGGTGGTGAGTGACACCGCCAGGCACAGCACCACCACCAGGTAGTCGGCGCGCGGCAGCCGGAACCAGCCCTCGTAGATCCATTCCACCAGCAGCACCAGCCCGAAGAACAGGATGAAGCCGCCGATCAGCGGCTTCGGCAGGAAGGCCAGCAACTCGGCACCGAAGAACAGCGCCAGCGTACAGACCGCCGCCGACACCAGCCCGGTGAGGCGACGCGCGGCACCCATCTCGCGGGCGATCAGCGAATCCTCCAGCGAGTGCGAACCGGTGACGCCGCCACAGGGCGCGCACAGCAGGTTGGCCAGCCCGCACAGCTTCAGCTCGTGGTTGAGATCGACGTCGCCGTCCACCGCCACCTCCAGCGCGGTGGCGCTGAGCAGCAGGCTGAGCACGCACAGCAGCACCAGGATGCCGAGGTCCGGTGCCACCTCGCCGATGCGTTGCCAGTCGGCGGCGAGCAGCAGGCCCGGATCCGGCAGCGTGGCCAGGCTGGTGCCTTCGAACGGACCCAGCAGCCAGCCGTCGGCGCGCAGCACGTCGATGTCCATGCCGATGCCGAGGGTCACCAGGTAGAACAGCACGATGGCGGTCACCAGGATGCCGGGCAGCACCAGGAAGTGCCGGGTGCGGCGCATGACCACGAGCAGCAGCAGCGCCAGCGCGATGCCCGGCATCCACTTCGCGGCCACCTGCGCGTTCAGCAGCGACGACAGGTTGCCCGGTGCGAGGTCGAGATCGGTCATCACGGTCAGGGCGCCGACCACCAGCAGCCAGCCCATGGTCACCACCACGCCGCCGATCACCGGGTGCGGAATGAAGCGCACCAGGTTGCCGAGGCGGAAGTGACCCAGGGCGAAGAACACCAGTGCCGAGGCGACGGTGGCGGTCATCACCGTGGCCAGCACGGTGGCATACAGCGTTTCCGGCTGGTCGATGCCGACCTTGGTGACCAGCGTGGATGCGGCCAGGGCGAGGATCACGCCGGCGGCTTCGTCCGGTGCGCCGATGGCGCCGGGATGGGTGCTTCGCCAGGACAGCACCAGGCCGAGGACGATGCAGCCGGCCAGGATGAAGCCGGCGCCGTGACCGGCGTGGGGTGCCAGTTCCCCCTTGAAGATCAGTGCCGCGAGGGTGAAGGACCACAGGATCATGGACGTGCCGATGACCCCGCCGGCGGCCACCGAGGAAAGCACGCTGGCAGGAGCACCCTGGTCGCGGGACGTGGCGCGGCCGAGGCCGTGTGTCGCCGTCATCGGTGTACCGTGCCCGGTGGAAGTGTGTCGGATCGATGCCGCGGCATCGTTGCAGGCGTGGGTCGATCAGCCGTTGTAGCGATCCCACATCACCATGTTGTCCTCGCGGTGGGCAGCGCGCAGCATCTGCAGCAGGGGCCAGGCGCGACGCGACAGCGGCACCTTGTCATCGTCCGCGTCGTCATCGCCATGGCCGTCTCCCTGGTCGTCGCCTTGGTCGTCGCCCAGTGCCTGCTGCAACTTGCCCAGTGCCTCGGGGATGTCCTCCGGGCGGATCGCGCCGGGGATGGTGCCGCTGTGGCCGATGATGGAAAGCAGCTGCTTGGCCACGTCGCCGAACAGGGTGATGTCGGCATGCGAACGCGAGGAAAAGGTCACCAGCATGGCGTGCTCCTTGGGATGCGGCATTGGGTTGCCGGCGTATGGTACTCCCGACGGCGGGGAGCGGCCAGCACCGGCCCTGCCTTGGCGGAAGCCCGAAGCGGTCAACGGGTCAGGCGACAGTAGACCCGGGAGACCTCGGCAGGCAGCTTGCGCACGTCGTCGACCACGGTGTAGTTGACCTCGCCGTACATGTGCGGCAGGTACTGGCCGGCCTGGCGGTCGATGGTGATGCAGAA
>CAYGJZ010000138.1:0-6260 GCA_964350265.1 uncultured Gammaproteobacteria bacterium
TTGGCAAGTTGTGCCTCCTCCCGCGCCCGGCGCGAAGTGTACGCAAGTGCGCCGGGTGATTCAACGTTTTTGCTGCGGATATCCTGGCTTCGTTCAGGAGCTTGAAGAGTGGATGATCAAATGCTAATATTTCTCATTCGCATCTAATCATCCGGAGAAGGGGATGAACGTCGCCGTCGCCAAGGACCAACCCGATCGTTTCTTTTCCTGTTCGCCTTGTCCGGGAATTCTGTTCGGCGGCTATGATGCCAAGTACACGACGAATGTTCAGATCCAGGCGGTTGAGCGTCCGGGGCTCTTCATCGGGCTGATGCTGTCGGGTCGCTCAACGTCGGTTGGGATCGATGGCGTGGGTGAACTGCACATTCCGGTAGGTCGCGTGATCTCGGTGGGCTTCCGCGAGGAAACGACGTGCACCAACAGCTACAGGGCCGGCGAGTTCTGTGCCGGCATCGGGATTCACATCGATTTCACGGCGTTGCCGGAAAAGCTGGCGCAACCACTGGATCGCGTCATTGCCTTTCTCAAGGACCGTTACGAAGGAACTTCCGATCTCGAGGTGCTCCCGGTTTCCACCGAGCTGAACGCATTGGCTGAACAGGCCCTGGCGGAATCCCAGGATGCTCCGTTTCGTGATCTCGAACTCGAGGCGATCCTGTTCAGCTTCCTGGCCCGTGTCTGCCGTGCCATGGAGAGCGATGGACCGCTGTACCTGCAGGGAGATCTGTCCGTGCGGGAACGCATGCGGGTGGCATTGGTGACCGAGTACCTGCGCACGAATCTCGAAGGTGCCCCGTCGCTCGCAGAGCTGTCCCGGTTGGCTGGCGTCAATGCCGGCACCCTGGCGGACAACTTCAAGACGGCACATGGCCAGACCATCTTCTCGTTCTACCGCAGCCTTCGCCTGGATGCGGCGCGCAGGATCCTGCGATGCGAAGGGGCGTCGATCACCGAAACCGGCATGCGGGTGGGCTTCTCCAGTCCGACGGCCTTCGCCACAGCCTACCGTCGTCGGTTCGGGCATCCGCCGAGCCAGGAGATCGCGGAGAAAACCTGATTCCGAAAAGCTCTAACTTGATCCCGCGAAGGCGGGGTCGCGGGTGAGTCGCTAACCTTTCCGGAGTTCACCAACCCGGTTTTACCGGTTCAACATCCCGGACGAGGTTTGTCGATGCCACGCTTTTCTTTCTCGACCCTGCTTGTCGCCAGTTCCATCACGTCGTCCGCGGTAGCGTTTGCCGGACAGGGGCCAATCGAACTGGGCACCATGTACATCAACGCCGACAAGCGCGCTGAGCAAATCCGCGAGCAGCCGCGTGCGGTCACGGTGCTGACGGAGGAGGATCTCCGGTCCTCGCCCACGGAGCCGGGTGCGTCGATCGCGCGACGTACGCCGGGGGTTGCGTTCTCTGGTTTCGGTCAGCCCGGTACTGATTTCCTCAACATTCGCGGTGTCGGGCCGCTGGGCTATCCGCTAAGTGCCTCCGATCATACCGTTGCGTACTCGGTGAATGAGGTGCCGACCTCGACCTTTGGTTTCCCGCCGAGCACTTTCGACATGGAGCAGATCGAAGTGCTGCGCGGCCCACAAGGCACACTGTTCGGGCGCAATGCGCTGGCGGGCGGATTGAACTTCGTGCCACGCGCAGCGGACGGGGAACGCGACCGTCGAGTCGCCATCGAGGCGGGCAGCGAAGGTCACCGGTTGCTGGATGCGGCGACCGGGGGATGGCTCGTGGAGGATACGCTGGCCGGTCGTCTCGCTGTTCGCTTCCGCGACTTCGATGGCGATGTGCCCAACCCTGTCACCGGAGACACCGAAGGGGGCGCCTCGTTGTCTGCAGGTCGATTTTCCCTGGCCGGGTTTAGCGACAGCGGCTGGATGGTGTCGTCCATGTTCCAGTTGGATGACGCGGAAAGTCACAACTCCTACCTGCTGTACTACGAGCATCCCGATTTTCCCGTAAGCGGCGAGGACCGGTCCCCCGAGCATAGCCGCGAGAACCGCCAGGTCACCATCAACGCGGAGAAGGAGTTCGCAGATCTGCTGTTTACCTCGCTCACCGGCTTCCAGAGGCAGGACCTGACCGGCGAGATCGGCGCCTCTGACGCCTACCTGTTCTCGGCGTTCACCGGATTGCCCGAGAGTACGTTCATCAACCCCGCTACCGACTACTTCCTGACCGAGGAGCGGGAGGACATCTTCAGCCAGGAAGTGCGCTTGTCGTCGCAGGACGACGGCGGGGCCTCCTGGGTGGCCGGTGCCAACTATTATCGGCCAGACTACGAGGGAAGGCGGGATGCGGCGAACGCGTTGCAACCCACCTCCAACGGTGTGACCGACGTGGAAATCGATACCGAGTCCTGGTCGGTGTTCGCCGACGGCACCTGGCCGGTAAGCGACCGGCTGCGCATCTCCGGTGGCATTCGGCGCGGACAGGAGTCCCAGTCGGTCGAGGGTCGGTACGTGTCGAACGGCGCACCGGGTACCGTGACTGAGTTCCTGCAGTCCGACAGTATCGAAGACGACTACACCACGGGGAGGTTGGGACTATCCCACGACCTGAACGATTCCACCGTCGGGTACCTGTCCTGGTCGCGGGGATATGCTGCGGGTGGATACGAGAAACTGCTCGTGGGGTCTTCCACCGGCGTGCCCGCGGAGCCATTCCGGCCGGCATCCATCGACTCCTGGGAGGCAGGCATCAAGTTTGCCACGGCGGATGAACGCATTCGTTTCAACGTCGCCGCATTCCACAACGATGTACACGACGGCCAGATGTATGACTATGCCTTCGATGGGGGCACGTTGGTGTACTTCTTCACCAACCAGGACTACCGCAGTTACGGCCTGGAATTCGATGGCGAGATCCAGGTCATGGATGCCCTGCGACTGCGCGCCACGTTGACGTTGCTGGACAGTGAAATGGCTAACGTGTCAGCAACCACCAATACCGGCGCAAAGAACGGCAACGAGGTGCCACTGGCACCCGGTGTCACCGCGTCGCTGGGGCTGGACTACACCTTGCCCATGGACGTGATGGGCCAGCCAGGCTCGATGACCGCATCGCTGGACTGGTCCCATGTCGGTGAGCGCTCGGCGGACATCGCCAACCGCTTCGACCTGCCTGCCTACGATATCGTCAATGCGCGGCTCTCCTTCCAGCGCGGCGATGTCACGTTCTACGCGTTTGCCAACAACATGACGGACGAACGCCCGGTGCACTTCGGCTCGGAATACACGCCGACCGTTCACTCCGCGTCGGTGGGAACCGGCCGCGTGATCGGCCTGGGAATCTCGAAGGCGTTCTGACGTGATGCGCGAGGGAACCGCGGGCATCGTCCTGCTGGCGGCGATTATCGGTCTTCCCGCTGCCTTCTTCACCATTGCGCTGCCGGCGCAGATGCGTGACGGAGGTGCCTCGCTTGCGGAGATCGGCCTGGTGTGGGTCGTCTGGCTGCCTTCGGCACTGAAGTGGACCTGGGCACCCTGGCTGGAGCGCCTCGCACTGTCCGCGCGGGTGCGGACCCGGGCGATCGCGGCGCTGGCGGTCGCACTGGCTCTTGGCTTCCTGCCGGTGGCCGTGCTGGCCGAACGCATGGCGACCGGTCCGCTGGTCTTGTTGGCAGTGCTCTGCGCGGCACTGGCGCTGAGCATCCAGTTGCTCTATGCCGGCTGGGCGATGCGCTTTCTGGACGAGGATCAACGCGGACGCGCAAACGGCTTTGCCGCCGGTGGCATGGTGCTCGGGGGAATCATCGGTGGCGGCCTCATACCCTGGGCGGCGGGGCTGCTGGGGTGGTGGGCCGTGGTTCTCGCAACGAGTACGGTGATGGTTCTCGCCGGTTTCGCTGGCGTTCTGCTTCGAGACCAGGAGGGTGTGCCTGCCGCGGTGCCGGACGCGGCATTCAAGGAGGGCATCTCGGTGTTGCGTCGAGGCCCGCTGGTTGTCTGCCTGCTGTTGATCGCCATGGCAAGTGGTGCCGATGTCACGTTGCCCGCCAGACTGGTCGATGCCGGCATCGCGCCAGACCAGGCGGCACTCCTGCTTGGTAGCCTCGCAACCGCCCTGATCGTTCCTGTGTCGTTGCTTTCGGGTTGGCTCGTATCGAAAGTCGGGGTCGGTCCGTGCGCACTGGTCTGCGCGGTGCTCAAGGGCGCGGTGCTGCTCGCGCTTGCCGTTTCGCCCGCTGGCGCCGGCACCCAGGTGGCCACGCTCTCGGTGATCGACTTCGTGCTCGCCGGCGCGTTCACGGTTCTGACCTGGCAGTTCTACATGCAGCAGGCCAAGGGCAGGGTGCCGGTCGCCGCCTATGCGGTGTTGACATCCCTGGACGCGTTGATTCGCTTCGTCGGCGCGATCTGCGCTGGTCTGCTGGCGCAGGCGGCCGGCTACGCCTCCCTGTTCGGGCTTGCCGCTGTGGTTACACTCGGTGCGGGGGTTGCCGTGGCCTGGGTGGGCGGCCGGCAGGTGCGTCACGCCAGCGTGTACATCGAGAAGGTTGACGCGGACAACGATGAGGGAGGGCTCGATGTCAATGCAAGTCGTTGACGCGCACGCAGGTCGAACGGGTCTGTCCTGGGTCGCACCCGGTTTTGAACCGGTAGAGCGGGCGTTCCTCCAGTTGCAACAACGACCGGAGGAACTGGGCAGTGCACTGTGCGTGTATCGGGATGGCCGCGCCGTCGTCGACCTGTGGGCCGGCCACGATTCCCCGCGCCGATGTCGTCCCTGGCGGCGCGATACCGTGGTCAGCCTGTTCTCGGCCGGGAAGGTGCTGACGGCGCTGTGCCTTCTGCACCTGGTGGATCGTGGTCGGGCACGCCTGGACGACCCGGTGGCGGCCCACTGGCCATCGTTCGCCCGTGCAGACCGGGAGGCGAAGGAACGGGTTACGCTCGACCACCTGCTGCACCACAGCGCCGGATTGCCGACGGCGCGAACCAACCGCCCGGGGGATGTCTATCACTGGGCGCGCATGGTGTCCGCCCTCGAGCGGGCGCCGCTGCTCTGGCCTGCGGGCCGGGTGACCGCCTATCACGCGGTTACCTTCGGACACCTGGTGGGCGAGGTGGTGCGACGGATTTCCGGGCAGATGCCCTCCGAGTACTTTGCCGAGCACTTCGCCGGACCGTTGGGTCTTGACCTGTCGTCAAGACTGCTGTCGACGCAGCGTGACCGCCTGGCGACCTGTGACGGCTATGGCTGGAGAACCCGGTTGCGTTGTGCGGTCATGACACGTGCCGTGCCCCGTTTCGGTGGCTGGCACGCGCAGTATTTCCGGCCGTGCAGCAACGACTATCACCCGAGCAGCCCACGCTGGCAGAACTGCGAAGCGCCGGCGATTACCGGCTTCGGCACGGCCGAGGGGCTTGCCCGCCTCTACGCGATGCTGGCCGGGGGCGGTACACTCGAAGGTCGTCGGGTGCTGTCCGCGGAACTGTCGGAGAAGATCGCCAAGGAACGCCCGGCGCCGGTACGGGACCTCGGTATCCGGCATGACGTCCGGGTGGGTCTTGGACTGTACTTCAATCTTGCGCCGATGGCGGATCTTGGCCCGAACCCGAACAGCTTCGGTCATGTCGGCATGGGGGGCGTGACTTCATTTGCCGACCCGGACCACCGCATCGGGTTCGGCTACCTGTGCAACCATCTCTACCAGCCCACCGCGAAGAGCAGTTCGATCATCGGCGAGCGTGCGACTCGACTCGCCAGCGTTCTCTACGACTGCCTGGCGTGATCACGCCGTCGCGTACCGTCCACCGCGGGCAAACCGCATCCCCGGCTAGAACGTCCGTGCGACGGAAAAGTCCGCGAGGGCTTCCAGTGCAGTTCGGTAGGGGGAGTACGGCAGGCCCGCCAGGGCCGACTTGGCAAGCTGGGCTTCTTCCCGCGCACGCCTCGACGTGTAGGCCAGTGCGCCGGTGGCTTCGATGATTTCGACGATGCGGGCGAAGCGCTCGCGTTCGCCGTTCTCGATGGCCTGCCGGATCACCGCGCCGTCGGCCTCGTCGGCCTGCTGCAGGGCGTGGATCAGCGGCAGGGTGGGCTTGCCCTCGGCGAGGTCGTCGCCCTGTTCCTTGCCCATGGCGTCGGCGTCCTGGGTGTAGTCGAGCAGGTCGTCCACCATCTGGAAGGCGATGCCCAGGTGCAGGCCGTAGCGGGCCAGGGCGCTGCCGGTGCCGTGGTTGGCGCCGGAGACAATGGCGGCGAGGCGGCCGGCGGATTCGAACAGCTTGGCGGTCTTGCGGGTGATGG
>CAYGJZ010000139.1:0-6202 GCA_964350265.1 uncultured Gammaproteobacteria bacterium
AACCCCACCGAGGCCGCGTCCGGGCCGGAACGGTAGCCGCCATGGAAGGCGGTCATCGGCTTGTCGAACTCGCGCACCGTGTACAGGCCGAGCTTGAAGTAGTAGCCGATCACCTGGTCGTCCGGGTAGCCGGTCTGGCCGACGTGGTGCAGGAAGGTGGAAAAGGCGCTCTCGCAGCGGCTCGAGATGGCCGGGCACTGGCGCATCCAGCCGTGGATCTCGCCATCGTCGCCGGCGGACCAGGTGATCTTGTAGACGAACTCGTGGAACACCCCGAGCGCCAGTCGCGGGATCTCGAAAAGGATCTCGCCATCGCCCATGTCGCCCTGCGCCAGGATTCGCTCGTGGTTCCACAGGGCGACCACGAAGCGGCCGTTCCACAGCCGGTGGGACAGCGGCGGGCGCAGGCTCGGCAGGCCCTCGTGCATGCGCTCGTGCCACTGCGACAGCACCAGGCGATGCGCCGAGTCGACGGGGAAGTCCGGTGGCAGCATGGTGGCAAAGCGGTACCAGGTGGTCTCGCCGTTCTTCGCCTCGAACAGGTCGCGCAGCTCGGCACGCACCCCGGAGGAGATCTCCTCGTCGAAGGGGTCGATGTGGAAACGCACCGCGCGCTGTTCGCCGTCTTCGCTGGCGATGTCGATCAGCGTCGCCGAGTCGCAGTCGACCAGGCGCTTGGTGCTGATGCCCGGGGTCTCGCCGGTCTCGCACTTGATCGAGGTGCGGGTCAGTTCCAGGGTGGTGCCGCCGATGCTGACCTCGGCGGTGGACTGTGCCAGTGCCGCGGCGGGCCAGGCCAGCAGTGCCGCGAGCAGGCAGGTAGCGGGAAGACGTGCCGGGAGCGTGCGGGTGCGCATGTGCTGTTCTCGTTGTGGGCAGGAGGACGCCGGGCGCTCACGCCGGGCGACCGCCAGCCTGCCGTCCCCGCGCCGGGCCTGTCAACCGCGCCGCGGTACAGGCCTGCCGCGGACTAGTCGGCCTTGCGCGGCACCGGTGCCTGCAACGGCACTTCCATCAAGTCGTGACCGATGACGATGGGACCGTCGTAGATCTCGGCCATCTCGGCGATCATGCGTTCCTTGACCCCGGCGCGGTCGAGGAAGGGCAGGAAATGGGAAAGCACCAGCATGCCGGCGCCGCTGTCGCGGGCAATCCTCGCATTGTCCAGGTGCGAGCCGGTCATCTGCCGGTATTCCGGGGTCAACTCGGTGCCGGACAGGAAGTGGTTCATCAGGATCAGCACGTCGACGTCGCGGCAGAAGTCGACGAAGGGCTCGAACACGCCGCCGTTGTCGCCGGAGTAGACCAGCGAGCCGGCCCCGGTGTCGACCCGGAAGGAGACACAGTCCAGGCAGGGCTGCACGTGCTGCGCGGGACCCACGCGGACCACCCAGTCATGGCCCTCGACCCGGTCGCCGGGCGCCACCTGGCGCAGCGCCGGCTTGGGCCGCGGTCGCGGCTCGTCGCCGCCGCGCACCTTGTAGACGGCGAGCGATGCCGGGCTTTGCACCCGCGCATCGATGTCGTAGGCGAAGGCGCCGTTGGTGCCGATGAAACGCTCGGTCAGTTCCTCCAGGGGATCGGGCCCGAACACCTGCAGCGGCGCCAGGCCGGGCCTGCCGTGGTCCCAGCGCGTCAGCAGAAGGCGCGGGTAGTCCATCATGTGGTCGTAGTGGTAGTGGCTGAGGAACAGGTGGCTGACATCGCTGGCGGCATAGCCGGCCTCCAGCAGTCGCTGGTGGGCGCCGGGTCCATGGTCGAAGACCAGCACGTCGTTGCCGATCTCCACCAGGTAGCCCGCACTCTGACGGGTCAGGGAAGGGGCCGGGGTTCCGGTACCCAGCAGGGTGATTTTCATCAACGTTCCTCTTTCTTCGAAACCGCGCCGGCCACGATCCACACGGACAGGGCCAGGAACACGAGGGAGATGGGGGATTTGAACAGGAACAGCGGATCGCCGCCGGAGGCGGAGAAGGCGCTGAGCAGCATGGTTTCCAGTTTCGGCGACAGGATGAAGCCGATGACGAAGGGCAGCAACGAGATGTGCAGCCGGTTGAGCACGTAGCCGATGACGCCGAACAGCAGGGTGATCACGATGCCGACCAGCCCGCCGTCCTGGGCATACACCGCGGTGACGGTAATCATCAACACCAGTCCGGGCACCAGGGTGGGGGGTATCCGCGCCAGTACGCCGAGGGACAGCACCAGCGTGCGGCCGATGCTCCAGTTGGCGAGGTTGCCGAGCACCATCAGCGTGAAGATGCCGAAGGCGATGACCAGTTCGCCGTTGATGATGGTGCCGTAGTCCTCGATCACGCGGATCTCGGTGAAGCGGAACACCTGCGGACCGAAGGTGAAGTCGCCCACCGATTCCACCGCCAGGATGAGGAAGGCGGCGGCGAAGTTGCCGGGAATGCCCAGGCTCATCACCGGGATCAGGTTGGCGCCGGAGACCGACGAGTTGGCCGCCTCGGTGGCGGCCACGCCCTCGGGTGCGCCTTCGCCGAAGGCGGCGCCGGAAGGGGCTCGGCGGGAAGCCGCGTGGTAGCTCAAGGTGGCCGCGATGGTGGTGCCGATGCCCGGCAGCGCACCGATCACGGTGCCGATGCCGGCGCCACGGAAGATGGTCGGCATGAGCAGGCGCATGTCGCGCCAGCCAAAGGAGGAATCGGTGCTCGGCCGGGCCACGGTGGGCCGGCTGGCGGTGCGCGCACGCAGGTGTTCCTCCATTTCCACCAGCACCGCGCCGACCACCAGCACGCCAAGCACCGCGGAGGTCATCGGGATGCCGCTGCCGAGCGCGTTGACGCCCAGGTCGAGGCGCGGGCCGAGGCCGGAAATGGTGGAGCCGACCAGGGCCAGGAACATGCCGAGCCCGCCGGCCAGCAGGCCCTTGAGCACGTGGCGCCCGGAGACCGCGGCCATGAACGACAGCGACAGGATGATCAGCGCCGCCTTCTCCGGGTAGTCGAGCACGCGCTCGATGGCGATGGCCGCGGTGGGCGCGGCCACGAACAGCACCAGGTCGGAGAACGTGTCCCCGGTCACCGAGGAGAAGTGGGCGATCTTCAGCGCCTTGCGGCCCTGGCCCTTCTGCGCCATCGGGTAGCCGTCGAGGGTGGTCAGGTAGGCGTCCGGGGTGCCGGGGGTGTTGAACAGGATGGCCGGCACCGCGCCACCCAGCGTGGCGCCCTTCATCAGGCCGATGAGAAAGGCGAGCACGGTGAGCAGGTCTTCGTTGCCGGTGCCGAAGATCGATACCAGGATGGGCAGGGAGATGGCCATGGCGAAGGGGCCGTTCAGTCCCGGCGTGGCGCCGACCACGATGCCGGCGACGATGCCGCCGAAGACCATGGCCATCGGCAGCCAGGTGAATGCGCCGTCGGCGTCGAAGAACACCGCCAGCACACCGCGCACGATGTAGTCGAATACCAGTTCCATGCTCAGGCCTCGGCGTTCGGCGGCAGCTGGATGTTGGTCAATGCCACGTCGAACACGACCAGCAGCAGGGCCAGCAGGGCCAGGGCAACCAGTACCGTGCGCCAGCGCAGGCGGCGCTCGGTGTAGACGATGCTGCCGGCGGTGAGGGCGAAGCCGCCGAGGAGGAAGCCGAGGTACTTGTAGGGTGCCGTGTCGATCAGTTGCCGGTAGCCGGCCGCGGGGGACAGCCACTCGGCCAGGGCCGGGCCGGCGTGGTAGCACAGCAGGTAGGCGAGCAGAACGATGCCGGCGAGGCCGAGCAGGAAGGCCAGGTTCGCCGCGGTCAGGCGCGGCTCGTCGGTGTCCGGCCCGGCGCGACCGCGCAGGGCGAGGACGAGCTGAACCAGGGACACCAGCGCGACGAAGCCGGCCAGCAGCACCGGGTAGAAGGCATCACCCGGTGTTGGCCGGCCGCCGCTGGTCAGGCCGATGAACTCGCCCCTGATGTCCGTCGGGATCCAGGCGAACAGCAGCACCATGGCAAGCAAGACGCCGAAAACGCCGATGCCGGTGTCCCACTTGCGGTTCATGGCGTGCGTGCTGGTCGCGGGTCGGGGCTTACTGGGCGAAGCGGCTCTTCAGCTCGGTGTAGGAGGCGAGCTGGGATTCGATCATCGCGTCGAGTTCCTCGCCGGTGACGACCACGGCGGCCGGCGGGTACTGCTTGGCGATGAACTTCGCCGTTTCCGAGGATTCGTCGGTGATGACCTCGACCACCGCGTCGGTAATGGCGCTGCGCGCGTCGTCCGGCAGGCCCGCCGGGGCCACCAGCACGAAGCGGAAGCCGAAGGAGTGGGGCAGCACGCCCATCTCGGTGAGCACCTGTCCATCGGCGGCCTGCACCAGCGGCTGGTCCTCGGCGGAGGCCAGGATGACCAGTTCACCGGCGGCCACCAGGCCGCGCTGTGCACCGCCACCCCAGGCAACGTTGGCGTCGCCGGCGACCAGGGAGTCGACACCGGCCTTGCCGCCGCTGCCGCGCACGTGGTTGACGTCGATGCCGTAGTGGGCGGCGATCAGCTCGGAGGCCAGTTCGGTCTGCGCGCTGTAGTTGGTCCACACGATGTCGGTGCCCGCACGTGCCGCCTCGACCATGTCGTCGATGCCGGTCCAGCCGCTGTCGGCGCGGGCGATGACGCCGGTCTGCGAGGCGGACAGCGTGGTCAGGTAGGTGAAGTCGTCGGTGGACAGCTCGTCGTTGCCGATGGAGGCGAAGCTGAAGGTGGTGTCCAGCGCCAGACCGATGGTCAGGCCGTCGGCTTCCTCGTTCTTCAACGACGCCGCCATCACCGCGCCACCGGCGCCGGCCACGTTCTCGGGGATCACCCGCCATCCCCTGCGCGCCTCCAGCTCGCTGGCCAGGTTGCGGGCCTGGGTGTCGGTGCCGCCGCCGGCGCCGAAGCCGATCAGCAGCTTGATCGGTCCGGACGGGCTCCAGTCAGCGAAGGCGGTGGGCGAGAAGGCCAGCAGGGCGGCCAGCACGGCGAGGGACCTTGTGAAGTACGTGGAAGGCATGGTTGTCTCCTTGTTTGCTTGTCTGGTGGGTCGTGGTTGTGCGGTTGGCGCGGAGCGCTCAGGCGTCGGAAAGCATGCCGCGGAATTCCAGCGGCCGATGGCTGGCGGGTACCTGCAGACGCTGGAAGGTGGCCGGCACGTCGCCGGGCGTGTAGCTGCGGATGTCCCAGGTCAGGCCGAGCGCGGACTCGTCGGCCATCAGGTAGTGCCGGGCACGCTCGTCGAAGGCACCGATGCTGACCTCGGACTCGGTGCGCACGGCCAGCAGGCCGTGGTGCCGATGCAGGTGACGATGCACCGAGAAGGCGGGGAAGGTCTGCGGATCACGGTCCAGCCACTCGGCGGCACTCTGCAGCGAGGTGAAGACCTCGGAGAACACCGGCGGCTCGAGATCGATGCGCACCAGTCGACGGAAGCAGACCAGCTCGCCGCCGAGGAAATCCTGCCAGGGCCCGGCGCGGCGGTCGCGCTGGATGGACAGCATGCGCACCTCGGGCCGGATCACCTCGCCGCTGCGCTTGTCGCGAAAGCGGAACACGAAAACGTCGTCCTGTTCCACCCGGCCGGCGGACACCACCGTGCCGCGGCGCGGCGCGCGCTCGACGATGCCCTGGCTCTGCAGGTTGACCAGGGCCTTCTGCACGGTGCCAAGACTCATGCCGATGGTCGCCGCCAGCACCTTGTCCGGGGGCAGCTTCTGCCCGGGATGCAGGGTGCGGGCGGAGACGGCCTCGGTGATCGCGTTCTGCAGCCGGGTGTACTTGCTGCCCGCTCTTCCCTGGCGGCGGATCTGTGTCTGGATGGCCTGGATGACGTCTTGCAAGGGTAGTGTCCCGGCGGCGGCTGGTGGTGAAAAACATATATTAATATAAAAAATGATGCAAGTTAAACACAGTGATGCCTGTCGCCAGGTCGGGCGGGAAGAACAGCGGCTCTGCCGCCTGGCGGAAAAAGGTCCGCTGACGGTGGAGTGGTTCGCGCGGCGGGAGGTGGTGGGAGGTGGCGGGCCAGGGTCGGCACCAAAGCCCTCACAGGGAGAGGAAGCCAGGGCACCAGACGATCACCGGGGCCGGCCAAGCTTCCAGCCGCCGGGAACCTGTGCCCGGCGCCTAGCCGTCGATGAGCGAGACGACCTGCGTACAGGTCAGCACCGGCGCCCAGTGGGCGGCGATGCGCTGCAGCGCCGGGCGTTCGTCGGCGACTTCCG
>CAYGJZ010000140.1:0-6198 GCA_964350265.1 uncultured Gammaproteobacteria bacterium
GCCGCGTACAGGGAAACGGGTTCATCGGCATGGGCCATGGTCACGCTCCCGCCGGTGCCGGCCAGCAGCAGGCAGAGAAGGAGCAGCCCGCGACGGGGCCGGCGGAAGGCGGACTGTGCGCGTAGAGAATCGATGCATTTCAATGTTTGGAACCTTTTGAGACAACTGAAAAAGGAAAATATGCAAGAAAACAACAGTAAATACAATCCTGATTGCTGCATGCTTTCGCGGCGGCTCGCCGCCACCAAATCAGTGGAAGCGATTGCGCGTTCACGGGCCGAGCGGTCCTGTAGACTCGGCCTCTGCCATTCGCGGCGCATGTGCACTGGGCACACGACGCCAGCCGAACTTCTCCTCTCCCTGACATCCTGGCCTGCATGACTGGACATCGACCCGGCGTCGATCGACTGCGCGGTTTCGCCACCACGCTGGCACTGGCCTTTGCCGGCGGCTGGGTGTGTGCGCGTCTGGGCGTGCCGGCGCCGTGGCTGCTGGGTTCGCTGGTGGGTACCTGGGCGGGTGGGCTGGCGATGCGCCGGGTGCGCCCGCGCCTGGGCATACCGCGCCAGGTGCACGTGCCGGTGGTGCTGGGGCTCGGCGTGATGATCGGCGCCATGTTCACCCCGGAGACCCTGGCCGCTGCCGGACGCTTCATGGGCAGCATCTCGGTGCTGCTCGGTGCCACGGTGGTGGCGACGGCGGCGGGCTTCAGCTACCTCACCCGGGTGCGTGGCTACGAGCCGCGCATGGCCATGCTGTGCAGCCTGCCGGGCGGGCAGGCGGAACTGGTGCTGCTCAGCCGCGAGTTGATGGACAACAGCTACGTGGTTGCCCTGTGCCACCTGGTGCGTGTTTCCACCGTCTTCCTCGCCACGCCGATGATTCTTGCCCTGCTGGGAGGCGAGGCCGGGGTTGCCCATTCCCACGAGGTCATGGATCACCTGCCTGGCCTGTTCTCGCTGCCGTGGACGGATCTTGCCGCGTTCGTCGGCCTCGCCGTGCTCGGCTACCTGGCCGGGCGTGTCGCGCGGCTGCCGATGCCGCACCTTCTCGGGCCGTTGCTGCTCAGCGTGTTGGCGCACCTGTCCGGCGTGGTGGCGGTACCGCGTATCGGCGAGTTCGTGCTCTTCGCCCAGGTCATGGTGGGCGGCGCGGTCGGCGGGCACCTGGCCCAGGCGCCGGTTTCGCGGATCCCGGAATTTCTGCGCGACGGCCTGGTCAACGCGATCATCATCATCAGCGTCTATACCGGCTGCGCCTATGCCTTCAGCCGCTTCAGCGACGAGCCGTTCGTGAACCTGTTCCTGTCCTTCATCCCCGGCGGCCTGTACGAGGTTACCCTGCTGACCCTGCTGTTCGGCTTCGACGTCGCCTTCGTCGCCGTCCATCACACGGTGCGCGTACTGCTGGTGTTTTCCACCATCCCGCTGCTGGTGCGCTGGTTCGCGCCGGGACGGAAGCGACGCTGAGTTCCGCGCCCGGGCTCGACTGCGTCGAGAATATTTCACTTTTGATATATATCAGAAGTGTTATACTGCGTCCATGACCCATCCCCCGGAAGACGTGCTGGCGGTGCTCGCCAATCCCGAGAGGCTGCGCATGCTGTTGTTGCTGCGTACCTTCGAGGAGCTGTGCGTGTGCGATTTCACCGAAGTGATCGACATCGCCCAGCCGAACATGTCCCGGCACCTGGCGCAGATGAAGGCGGCAGGCATCGTCTCCGGGGAGCGGCGGGGCCGGTGGGTCTACTACCGCATGCACGCGAGCCTGCCGGAATGGGTCGTCCTGTTGATCGACGGCATCGACGCGGCCCATCGTGACGTCGAACCCTACCGCGGCGATCGTCTCGCACTGCAGTCACTGCCGGACCGGGCCGGCGCGGCGCGCTGCCGCTGACGGCAAGCCTTCGTCGAAACCGTCCAGCCTTGTCATCGACCGTGCTCGCTGCCCACCCTGGCCGGCATCCCTGGATGCCTGTCTTTTATCGTACACACCCTTGCCGGGAGCATATCTCTTGACCACAGAACCGGGCGAAGTCGCAGTGGCCCGCAACGACGGCGAAACAGCGCCCAGGCAGCAGGCACCGATAAGCCTGTTCGAACGATACCTGTCGATCTGGGTCGGCCTGTGCATCGTTGCGGGCATTGCCCTCGGTCGCCTGTTCCCGGCCTTCTTCCAGGCGGTGGGCGACCTCGAACATGCCGGCGTCAACCTTCCGGTGGCGGTGCTGATCTGGATGATGATCATCCCGATGCTGCTGAAGGTGGACTTCGCCTCGCTGGGTGCGGTATCGACCCACTGGCGCGCCATCGGCGTGACGCTGGTGATCAACTGGCTGGTCAAGCCGCTCGGCATGGCGCTGCTCGGCTGGCTGTTCATCCGCGTGGTGTTCGTTGATTACCTGCCCGCGAACCAGCTCGATTCCTACATCGCCGGGTTGATCCTGCTGGCGGCGGCGCCGTGCACCGCCATGGTGTTCGTCTGGAGCCGGCTGTGCGACGGCGAACCGAACTTCACGCTGACCCAGGTGGCCCTGAACGACACCATCATGGTGTTTGCTTTCGCCCCGCTGGTCGGGTTGCTGCTGGGGCTGTCCGCCATCGTGGTGCCCTGGGAGACGCTGCTGCTGTCGGTGGCGTTGTACATCGTCGCACCACTGGTCTTCGCCCATGCCTGGCGTCGTCGGCTGCTGCAACGGGGCGGCGAGGCGGCGCTGTCGAGCGTGCTCGAGAAGCTGCACGCTCCCTCCCTTGGCGCCCTGCTGCTGACGCTGGTGCTGCTGTTCGGGTTCCAGGGCGAGCAGATCATCGCGCAGCCCTTGATCATCGTCATGCTGGCGGTGCCGATCACGCTGCAAGTCTACTTCAGCTCGGGATTGTCCTACCTGCTCAACCGCGCGGTAGGTTCGGCCCACTGCGTGGCCGGGCCCTCCGCGCTGATCGGTGCCAGCAACTTCTTCGAACTGGCGGTGGCCGCCGCCATCGCGCTGTTCGGCTTCCAGTCGGGCGCGGCCCTGGCGACGGTGGTGGGGGTGCTGGTGGAAGTGCCGGTGATGCTGTCGGTGGTGGCCGTGGTGAACCGCTCGCGCCATTGGTACGAGCGGGGTGCGGCAAGCTAGGTGGACGTTGTACCGTAGCCAGGCGTCGCCCGGGACCGGAAGGCGTGGCAACGGCTGTTGCCACGGAGCGTACATCGCGCGTCGACCAAGCTCGCTGCCGGTCGTGCAGGCGGGCAGTCCGTGGTTTACAGGTCTTGTTCCAGGACGATGGCGAATGGCCGATTTCCGAGATTCGCCGCCAGGCCATGTTCGCTGGCGCCAACGCCCTTCAGCGGACCCCATTGTGCAAGATCGAGAGGGTCCTTGAATTCGTCGACTCGAATGACTTTACCGGATTTCTCGAACGAGTACGTACCATCGGCGGCGCGAGAGATGGTGACCTCGATGTTGACGGTATCCGTGCCCGCCATGGCCTCGAAAAAATCCGAGCGCAGGTTCAGTTTGCTCGCGGTATGCGTAACCGTCACCGTGTCGCCGGGTTGCAGCGACCCGTAGGTCTGTTCGACCTTGCCCCACGCGACTTTCTCCTGTTCCCGGATGAACTTGTCGATCTGCGGTGTACCGAAGTGGACCAAGGATCCGACGGACCCGGAATCGTGATGGACGATTCGATAGTCGAGGATCTGTTGTCCGGAAAGTTCTTCCACGCCTGAAACCAGTCCGTCGAACAGCTTGCCGATACCGGGCATTTCCACGGGAAGGCTGCTGCCTGCGAAAAAGTCACCAATGCTGCTCCAGGTATTTCCTTCGTAGAACGGATTCAGCCCACGGTAGATGAACTCATTGTTGATGACCGGTACACCAGACTCCTTCATGAGCTTTTCCAGCATCCCCGGTTCGCGTGGTTCGCGGGCGACGATGTCTTCGTTCGCCTTGTACTTGAGAAACTCTGCTTGCAGTTCCGGTGGCAGGGCGTTGATATCGTCGTCGTTCAAGGTGTGAAATCGAAGCGATGCCTCGATTTCGTCCAGTTCGGTCTCCACGTCCCCGAGACTCGTATCGATATCGTTCAGTTCCTTCAGGAATTTCTCTCGTTCCCGGTCCCGTTCGCTCGTGTCTCTTGCAGGCGGCGTGTCGTCGACGGGTTCCGTTTCGGAAACCGGATCCGGTTCGTTCCGCCTTCGTTCCTGTTCTTCCAGCTTCTTCTTGATTTCCGGGTCGACGGTCATGGATTCTTCGAACAACCGTTCCTGTTCTTCGGGGTTGACGCCGATTCTCGGTGGTCCCCTGGGCGCATCCCCACCGAGACTGGCCAGTTCCAGCGCCGTTTCGGTGAGATCCTGCATGGCCTCCGCATCTCGTCGTGCCTTTTGTTCCGCTTCCATGCGGGCGATGTTCTCGGCGGTGCGCCGCTCCAGGTCGGCATCAATGTCGGCTTGTTGCCGGGCACGCTCGGCACTGCTGTCGTAGCCGTCGTAGCCGGTGGCGCCGCCGTAACCCAGGACGTCCCCACCCAGCGGCGCGAAGCCGCTGCGGTCGCTGTGCGCGTTGCCCTGGGTGTTGTCGTCGTAGGAGTTGGCGGTGTTGAAGGATCCAACGCGATCGCCAGCGGGATTGCCGGCATTGAACAGCGGGCTGCCCCGGTATCCGGATGGTGCGTTGTTGCCGACGTTGGTGTTGTTGTAGGCCAGCAGGTTGTCGTTGGTGGGCGTGCCGTCTCCGGTGCCGGGTCGGCTGTCATAGCCAGCGGGTGCGTTGCCGCGGCTGGTGGGCGCACCGTTCTGCATGACCTGGCGCACGGTGCCGTCGTCGCGGTTGGCGATGTACTCGTTGTAGTTGCTGAACCCGCCGTAGCCCTGCACGTCTCCCCTCACCTGCACCTCGGTGGCGATGGTGGAGGGCATGCGCCCGTTGTCCTGGATCCAGGTGGCCAGCTCGTCCTGGTTCACCGCGGTCAGTTGCAGCGGGCGATGGATGCCGCGGAAGGCGGCCGAGGATGCCGAGGAAAACGAGCCGTAGTCGAGGTAGTCGCGTACCCCCTGTTCCTGCTGGATGGCGGTCAGCCAGGTCTGGTCGAACTGGCTGTAGCCGTCGGCGTCGTGCGCACTGCCGCCGCGGGCGGCAAGATAGGCCGAGGTATCCGGTGCGCCGCTGGCGTTGTACGGACTCGATGCAAGGTAGGGGTTGTAGCCGTTGCCGCCGCCACCGCTGGCATTGTAGGGGCTGGTGGCCAGGTAGGGGTTGTAGCCGTTGGTGTAGTCGGTGGGGTTGTACGGGTTGTAGTCACCCGGGCCGTTGGATCGGCTGACCGGCGGACCGTAGGGATTCAGACCGGCCAGCTCGTTGGGCAGGACGTCGTCGCCGAAATCGGGCAGGTCCGGCAACTGCGGCAGGTCCGGCAGTCCCGGCTGCGCGTTGGAGCCACCGAGACCGGTGGGGTTGAAGTACTGCGCGGCGGCATTGCCGACGATGTCGAAGGTGAAGAAGTCCAGCGCGCCGATGGGGGCCGGATAGCCTCCACCCTGGGGTGCGTCGTAGGCGTTGTCGGGATGGTCGTACAGCCCGACCCACTGCAGGTTGACGCGCACCTCGGAGGTATCGGTGGTGTTGTCCGCCGAGCCGGATGCGCCGGCTGTAATGTCGAAGGGGCTGTGGCTGCCAGGCCCATGGTAGGCATCCAGGTCGTTGACGTAGTAGTACTGGCCGTTGATGCTGGCCGTCTGCAGGTTGAAGTTGCCGATCTGGTAGGACGAGGTCGGCGTCACCACCAGGTTGCCGCCCTGCTCGACCAGGGTGCCGCGATCGTTGAAGGCACCGGGGAAGTTGCTGCCGCCAGGCGCCCAGTTGTCGATGGACAGCTGCTGCTGCACGAACAGGTCGGTGGTCAGGCTGGCGCCGCCGCCGCCCCTGGCGGGGAAGGTGCCGCCGCCACCGCCGACATCGGCGAAGGGTACCGGGTCGAGACGGGCATGCAGTTGCAGAGCCATGCGGGCGAAGTCCAACGCCTGCTGTACGGTCTGCGGGCTCTGCGGATGGTTGAACTGGTTGGCCTGGCCCACCGCCTGGTGGTGAACCTGCAGATGCTGGTTGGTGAGACCGAAGTTGTGCGTGATCGGTGAACCGGCCAGCGTCGCCGGCGCCAGCACGGCCAGCGACCAGGCGCAAAGAGCGCGCGGCACGCGCCTGGCCCGGCGTGCCGG
>CAYGJZ010000141.1:0-6084 GCA_964350265.1 uncultured Gammaproteobacteria bacterium
GTGCAGACCATCCTGCCGCTGAAGAACGGCGCCGCGCTGAAGATCACCACGGCCCGCTACTACACCCCGTCCGGACGCTCCATCCAGGCCACCGGCATCGAGCCGGACATTCCCGCCGGCGAACTGGTGTTCTCCGAGGACGGTGACGCCCCCGGCATCGAGGTCCGCGAGGTCAACCTTGCCGGCCACCTCGAGAACGAGAACGGCGACAACGGAAACGGCGCGGACGGCAGCACGCGCACGTTGATCGAGCGCGACCCGCTGGTGCTGGAGGCACGCAACCTGCTCAAGGCGCTGGACATCGTCGGCCGGCGCCAGTAGCGCGCCGCTGCCGGCCCCGCTCATGCTCCGCACCCTGCAAAAGCGCTACCTGCTGCGTTTCAAGGGCGCGGGCATCTTCTCGCAGACGGTGTTCATCGCCCTGCTGTTCGCGCTGATGGATGCCCTGGTGCTGTACCGTGCGCTGGACGTGCCGCTGATCAACGCGGTCTCCGAGTTCGTGCAGATCGCGTTGCTGCTGGCCGCCGCCACCTTCGTGCCGCTGCGCATGTTCTACCGCCTGATCCAGCGCCAGTCTCTCGGCACCGGCATCGTCATCGCCCTGGCCCTGGCCGGTTCCACCGCCTATGCACTGACCCTGGCGGTGGCCCACTACTACCCGTGGCCGATCTTTCCCAGCCTGCCGTGGCCGCCGAACCAGCCGCACATCGTCGCCACCCAGGTGACCGTGATGACCCTGGTGGTGCATGCCCTGGTGATCCAGATCGCGGTCTTTGCCCGGCGTGAACGCATGGCCCGGCGGATGAACTCCAGCAACCGCATGAAGGCGCTGCAGGCACGCATCCGTCCGCACTTCTTCTTCAATACCCTGAACAGCGTCGCCAGCCTGATCCGCTCCGACCCGGACTCGGCGGAGAAGGCCATCGAAGACCTCGCCGACGTCTTTCGCGTGGTCATTCGTGCCGACAACAAGCTGGTCTCGCTGGCCGAGGAAGTGGAGATCGCCCGGCAGTACATGAACATCGAGAAGTTGCGCCTTGGCGAGCGGCTGACGGTGGAATGGCATACCACCGAGGAAGCCCTCAACGCCAAGGTGCCCAGCCTGACCATCCAGCCGCTGCTGGAGAACGCGGTGTACCACGGCATCGAGCCGAGCATGTCCGGCGGCGTGATCACCGTGGACTGCAGTTGCGAGGATGAACGACTGCATCTCCTGGTCACCAACCCGGTGCCGGAGATCAAGGGAGCCAGCCGCCAGGGCAACAAGGTGGCATTGAAGAATATCAAAGAGCGCCTGACGCGCCAGTTTGGTGGGGACGTGCGAATCAAGGTTCGTGACACGCCGGAACGTTTCAACATATCCATAGACGCGCCGCTGTTGCTGCCACATTCCACCAAACCATGATGCAATAGAGGTACGCCAATGAAAGTGCTGATCGTCGACGACGAGAAGCTGGCGAGGGATCGTCTCAGGCAACTGGTCTCCGGGTTGGTCCCGGAGCCGGAACTGTTCGAGGCCGCCAATGGACGGGAAGCGCTTTTCGCGGTCAACGCATCGCGTCCGGACGTGGTGCTGATGGACATCCGCATGCCGGTGATGGACGGGCTGGAGTCGGCCATGCACCTGAGCCACATGGACAACCCGCCCTCGGTCATCTTCACCACCGCCTACGACCAGCACGCGGTGGCCGCCTTCGAGGTCAACGCGGTGGACTACCTGCTCAAGCCGATTCGCAGGGACCGGCTGGAACTGGCGCTCGGCAAGGTGTCGCCGGTGAGCACGCGGCAGATGCGGCAGCTGAAGGAAGACCAGGACGCCAACACCCCGCGCTCCCACATCAGCGTGCAACTGCGCGGGCAGATCACCGTGATCCCGGTGAGCGAGATCGCCTACTTCATGGCCGACAACAAGTACGTGCGGGTGTGCACGCCCAGCGAGCGGCACTACATCGAGGATTCCCTGGTCAGCCTGGAACAGGAGTTCGAACAGAAGTTCCTGCGCATCCACCGCAATGCCATCGTCTCCATCGATCACATCCGCGGCATGGAAAAACAGCCGTCCGGGCGCTGGCACGTGCGCCTGCGCGACATCAGCGACACGCTGGAGGTCAGCCGTCGCCACACCGCCGCGGTGCGTTCCTGGATCAAGGGCTGATGCCGGTCCGGGTCCGCCAACGGCGGTTCAACGTTGGCACATCCAGGAATTGATGGTGCGGGTGCCGTTGTCCTCGAAGTACCACAGGTCGCCGGGCATCAGCCGGTCGGTGGGCTGGGCGCGGGCGCTGTTCTTCTTCACCCGCCCCTTCCAGTGCATCACCATCGCCCCGCCCTCCGGGCAGTCCTCCTCGGCGTAGATGGCGCAGTAGGTAAAGCCCACCTGGGCGACGCGAAAGATTTCGCGCGAGCCGAGGATGTTGTGGCAACCCGGTTCGTCACGGTTGCGCAGGAAGCCGACCTCGCTCTGCTGGCCCTTGCTGTTCACCTTGTAGAAGCGAATACCCTCGGCCGCCGCCGGCGTCGCCGCCATCGCCAGCACGGCCATGCCGAGGAGGGCCGGCAGGCAGCGGCCGGCGCCCTTCATCCACCGCCTCACCATTCACCCAGTTTCCAGGTGCGGATGTTGAAGTCCGACTCCAGGTCGCCGCGCTCGCCGGACAGCAGGGTGCCGTCGCCGGCGCGGTCGTCGAAGTAGTAGACCGGGCCCTGGCGCGGCTTCACCTGCACCCCTTCCAGGCGACCCTCGATGCGGGTTTCCACCACTTCCTGGCCGGCTTCGTGCTTGACCAGTTCGTCGTCGGCGGCCGGCTTCCCGGTCGAGCCGTCCTGGGCTTGCACGGTGCCGGCGGCGCAGGCCGCCAGCGCGAGGAACAACAGGGCTGGGAGGTGTTTCATGATCGGATCCTGAAGGTATGCGGGCATACCGGAGAGAATCGTGTCGAGGCGCCGCGCGAACCGGCGCCCGTGGCATCCGTTCCAGCGGTGTCCCGTGACCGGGACACCCACAGTATAGCGCCGATTGGTCTCGTTCACCCGTCGACCAGCGACAGGTGCATGTTGCGGTGGGGCAGGCCGGCATCGAGGAATTCCCCGCCGACAGCGACGAAACCGGCGCCGCGGTAGAAGCCCATGGCACCCACCTGGGCGGCCAGGTGCACTTCCCGGTCGCCGCGCCGACGGGCGGTATCCACCAGCAGGGCGAGGATGCGTGCGCCGACGCCGCGACCGCGAACATCCCGTCGCACCGCCATGCGACCGACGTGGCCGCCGGCCAGCAGGCGACCGGTGCCCACCACCTGGCCGTCGGCGATGGCGGCGGCATGCACGGCATCGTCGTCGCGGCCATCGACCTCCAGGGCCTCGGGCACGCCCTGCTCATGCACGAACACCTCCGTGCGCAGGGCGATCAGGCGCGGGCCGAAGACCGCCCAGTCGACGATTTCCACGCGGGTGGCGCTGGCGCTCATGGCAACACTCCAGGCCGTCTTCCGACGGCAGGTTCCGGGGCCGCGGAGGGTAGCAGAATCGACCCCGGACGCGGGGGATTTGCGCGAACTTCCACGGATTCGTGCGATAATCACAAATCCATAGTGCCGGCAAGCCCTTAAATCCCATGTTTCACGTGGATTCTAGTGAATCGTACGGGAATGCCTCGGCCCGCGCGGCGCCGCCGGCCTGCACCGGGCATCTCCCCTTCGTTCCGTCCGTTCCCCGACCATCGCCATGAACATCGAAACGACCAATCACTACTACACCCGGAACATCCTGCTGCAGATCCTGGTGCTCAGCGCGATCTGCATCGGCGTCATCGTCTGGCAGCGCGACTTTCTCCACGAGATCTACTTCAACCACCAGGTCGGCAACGTCGGCCTGGTGATCAACGGCGGCATCGTGCTGCTGTTCCTCGCCGGCCTGGTGCGACTGGTCAGCCTGTTCTTCCGCTACAGCCGCGAGGAACAGATGCTCAACCGCTTCATTCTCAACATCCGCCAGAAGGTCGAGCCGGCCCAGGGGGTGGACACCCACTCGCTCATCGTGCAGCGCTACCGCACCCTGCTCGACCTGTACAACCGGCGCACCTCGATCAACCACAATGCCCTGGCCGCCACCCTGATGGCGGGGGAATCGAGCCTCAACGGCTTCCCGCGGTTCGTCAACTCGGTGCTCATCCTGACCGGCGTGTTCGGCACCATCGTGTCGTTGTCCATCGCCCTGCTCGGCGCCTCGGACATGATTTCCTCGATCACCGAAATCAGCGGCCTGGGCACCGTCATCCACGGCATGTCGACGGCCCTGTCCACCACCATGACGGCGATCGTCGCCTACCTGTTCTTCGGCTACTTCTACCTGCGCCTGAACGACACCCAGACCTACCTGGTCAGCCGCATCGAGGACATCACCGCCACCGTGCTGCTGCCGCGCTTCCAGGTGCAGCAGGAAACCGTGGTCAAGGACTTCTCCGACGTCATCCGCGCCGCCGCCGCGCTGGTCAAGAAACTCGACACCTCGCAGCAGAAGTACGAGGAAACCGCGACCAAGCTGGCCGAGGTGCTCGACGCCTACCGCGGCGAGATGCAGCACTCCAGCGCCTCGCTGGAGGAAATCGTGCGACTGCTGCAGGCAGGCTTCCGCCTCACCGAGCGCGACCTGTGATCCACAACGACGGCTTCACCGACCTGCGCGTGGGCCATGCCGGCGGCATGGCCCACGAAGACAGCGTGTGGCCGTCGTTCACCGACATCATGACGGTCATCGTGATGATCTTCCTGATGGCACTGGTGATCATCCTGATCCGCAACGTGGACCTGGTGCAGCAGCTGCGCGAGACCATGCGCTCGGAGCAGCAGGTGGCCGAGCTGGCACGCACCAAGGAAGTCCAGCGTCGCCAGTTGCAGGACGAGCTGGCCGGGATGCGCGAGAGCCTGGCGACCACCCGCAGCGAACTCGACCAGGTGCGCACCGCGCGCGAGACCATCTCCGCCGAGAACCTCACCCTGGAGCAGCGTGTCGGTGCGCTGCTCGGCGACGTCGAGGCGTTGTCCGGCGAGCGCGCCGCACTGACCGACAGCCTAGCCCAGACCCGCGCCGACCTGGCCGAGACCAGCAGCGAGCGCGAGCAGCTGGCGAGCACGGTCAGCGAGCTTGAAGCCCTGCGCGAACGGCTCGCCGGGCAACTGGCCGGCGCGCTGGGCACGGTGAAGGAACTCGAGGGCGAGCGCGAGGAATCCGAGCGCGCCCGGGTCGAGCTGGCCGAGCGCATCGACCGGCTGAATGCCGCCCTCGGCGAACTGCAACAGGGCAACCAGGCCCTGGTCAGCGAACGCGGCGACCTGCGCAGCCAGGTGGAGGAACTCGCCGCCAACCTCAACCGGGTGGAGAATGCCCGCGCCTCCGCCGAGCAGGTCAACGCGGAACTGGCGGCACGGCTGGAGTCGGTACGCTCGGAGTACGCGCTCAGCAGCGAGCAGCTTGCCCTGATCCAGGACCAGCTGCTGCAACGCGAGGCCGACCTGGAGCTGCGCGGCGAGGAGCTGGCTGCGGCCGAGCGGCAGGTGCTGGCGTTGAAGGGCGACTACGTCACGCTGGAGGAGAAATACAACGAGCTGGTGCGCCCGGCGCGTTCCGCCGCCGGCCGCTACGTGGTCGAGATCCGCTTCACCCAGTCTTCCGGCATCAAGCTCTACCAGCTGCGGGTGCCCGGCGAGACCAACTACCGCAGCGTCAGCGAGGAACAACTGCGCGACGAGCTCGACGCCCTCAAGGCCGAGCATCCCCGCAACCTGTACACGCGCATCATCATTCCCGATGACAGCGGATTGTCCTACAACGAGGCCTGGTCGTTCACCAACGACATCCTCAACACCTATGACTACTACCACCAGTAGGCCGACATGATCGACTACGGCGATCGCTTCGACGTCATCGTGGTGGGCGGCGGACACGCCGGCACCGAGGCCGCCCTCGCCGCGGCCCGGCTGGGCTGCCGCACGCTGCTGGTGACCCACAACATCGAGACGGTGGGCCAGATGTCCTGCAACCCGGCCATCGGCGGCATCGGCAAGAGCCACATCGTCAAGGAGATCGACG
>CAYGJZ010000142.1:0-5879 GCA_964350265.1 uncultured Gammaproteobacteria bacterium
CCGCGCGCGCGGTGCAGGGCATCCTGCAGCGCTACAAGGAGCTGCGCGACATCATCGCCATTCTCGGCATGGACGAGCTGTCCGACGACGACAAGCGGGCGGTGGCGCGGGCGCGCAAGATCCAGCGCTTCCTGTCGCAGCCGTTCACCGTGGCCCAGACCTTTACCGGCACGCCGGGCAAGTACGTCGGCCTGAAGGACACCATTCGTGGTTTCCAGGGCATCGTCAACGGCGACTACGACGACCTGCCCGAGCAGGCCTTCTACATGGTGGGCGGCATCGAGGAGGCGGTGGAAAAGGGCAAGACGCTGAGCTAGCCCGGCATCCAGGCCACCGTCCAACGAAACAAGCGAGAATCCCATGACATCCACCATCCGGGTCGAAATCGTCAGCGCCGAGCAGGCGTTGTGGAGCGGCGAAGGCACCATGGTCTTCGCCCCGGCAATGATGGGCGAGGTCGGCATTGCGCCGAACCATTCGCAGATGCTCTCGCCGATCAAGGCCGGCGACGTGCGCGTACAGACCGCGGATGGAGAACAGGAAGTGTTCTACGTCTCCGGCGGCATGATGGAGGTCCAGCCCCACCTGGTCACCATCCTGTCCGACACCGCGCTGCGCGCCGAGGATCTCGACGAGGCGCGTGCACTGGAGGCGCAGAAGCGCGCCGAGCAGGCGATGGCGGAAAACACCAGCACCATGGAACTGGCCAAGGCCCGCGCCGAGCTGGCCCAGGCCGCGGCGCAGTTGCGCGCCATCCAGAAACTGCGCGGCAAGCGCAGCAGCTAGCCACCCGCCTTCCCTCGCCGGCGCGGCCGGCGACGCGAGCAGCTACCCTGCATGCAGGCCGTAACGGCCGCCGCCATGGCGGCCGAGCCTGCCCGTCGCCGACGTTCCGGGGTCCGTTGATGCCCGTTGGCCCGACGCTGCTCCCGCCCGGCCGGCGAATCATCCTATAATTCGCGGTTCCGGGCGGTATGCCGCCAAGTATTCGCGAACCGGGCGCCTGGCGCCCCGTATTCATGTCCCTGGAAGTCATCATCCTCGCCGCCGGCAAAGGTACGCGCATGCGTTCCGGCTTGCCCAAGGTGCTGCATCCGCTGGCCGGCCGCCCCATGATTGCCCACGTGCTCGACGGTGCCCGTGCGCTGCGAGCCGATGCCATTCACCTGGTCTACGGCCACGGCGGCGACGCCGTGCGTGCCGCCGTCGACGACGGCACCCTGCACTTCGTGCACCAGGACGAACAGCGCGGCACCGGACACGCGGTGCGCCTGGCCATGCCCGCCATCGCCGGTGACGCGGTGGCGCTGGTGATGTACGGCGACGTGCCGATGATTCGTGCCGACACCCTGCGCCCGCTGGTCGAGGCCGGTGCCGGGGGCCTGGCCATTCTCACCGCGCGGCTCGACGACCCGGCCCGGTACGGGCGCATCGTGCGCGACGAAGCCGGCGCCATCCGCGGTATCGTCGAGGCCGGCGATGCCAGCGAAGAGCAGCTTGCCATCGACGAGATCAACACCGGGTTCCTCGCCGCCCCGGCCGCGCGCCTGGCCGACTGGCTGGAGCGTCTTCGCAGCGACAATGCCCAGGGCGAGTTCTACCTCACCGATGTCGTCGCCCTGGCGGTGGCCGACGGGTTCGACGTGCACGGCGTCGCCGCCGACGATCCGGCCGAGGTGCTGGGCGTCAACAGTCGCGTCGAGCTGGCGGCCATGGAACGCCGCTGGCAGCAGGCCACGGCCCGTTCGCTGATGGCGGAGGGCGTCACCCTCGCCGACCCCGGGCGGATCGACGTGCGTGGATCGCTGCGCGCGGGGATCGACGGCTTCATCGACGTCAACTGCGTCTTCGAAGGCGAGGTGGTGCTGGGCGAGCGGGTGCGCATCGGGCCGGGCTGCGTGCTGCGCGACAGCGTGGTCGGCGACGACGTCGAGATCTTCGCCCACTCGGTGGTCGAAGGCGCACGGATCGAGCGCGACTGTCGTATCGGGCCCTTCGCCCGCGTACGCCCGGGCACCGTCCTCGACATCGGCGCACGGCTGGGCAATTTCGTCGAGACCAAGATGGCCGCCATCGGCGCCGGCTCCAAGGTCAACCACCTGTCCTACCTCGGCGACTGCGAGGTCGGCCGCGACAGCAACATCGGCGCCGGCGTCATCACCTGCAACTACGACGGCGCCAACAAGCATCGCACGGTGATCGGCGACGGCGCCTTCATCGGCTCCGACTGCCAGCTGGTGGCCCCGGTCAGCATCGGCGACCACGCCACCGTCGGCGCCGGCACCACGTTGACCCGGAACGCGCCGGCCGGCCAGCTGACCCTGTCGCGGGCGCCCCTGCGCAGCCTGTCCGGCTGGCGGCGGCCGGCGAAGAAGCCCCGGTAATCCGGGCCAAGCAACACCCAAGGTATCTTCACCATGTGCGGAATCGTCGGTGCGGTTTCCAACAACGATGTCCTTCCCCTGCTGCTCGACGGCCTGCGCCGGCTCGAGTACCGCGGCTACGATTCCTCCGGCGTGGCCCTGATCGACGAAGGCGCCCTGCATCGGACCCGCGCGGTGGGCAAGGTGCGCGAGCTCGAGCGCGCCCTCGAGGCACACCCGGTGCGCGGCACCACCGGCATCGCCCATACCCGCTGGGCCACCCACGGCGCGCCCAGCGAGTTGAATGCCCACCCCCATGTCAGCGACAGCGTGGCGCTGGTCTGCAACGGCATCATCGAGAACCACGACGAGCTTCGCCAGGCCCAGCGCGAGCACGGCTTCACCTTTCACTCCGATACCGACACCGAGGTGGTGGTCAACCAGATCGCCTGGTTCATGCGCGACGGCCTGGACCTGTTCGACGCCATGCGTGCCACCGTGCGCATGCTCGAGGGCGCCTTCGCGCTGGCCGCCTTCAGCCTCGATGCACCCGGCCGCCTGGTCGGTGCCCGGCGTGGCAGCCCGCTGGTGGTCGGCATCGGCGACGGCGAGGCCTACCTGGCCTCGGACATCTCCGCGCTGGTCAGCGTCACCCGCGACTTCATGGTGCTGGAGAACGGAGACATCGCCGAGATCGACCACGGCCGGGTGCGCATCACCGACGAGCAGGGCGTGGAAATGCAGCGCGTGCTGCGCACCAGCACCGTGGCCGTCGGCGCGGCCGAGCTCGGCGAGCATCGCCACTACATGCAAAAGGAGATCTTCGAGCAGGGCCAGGCCGTGTCCGACACCCTGGAAGGGCGGATCTCGGCCCGCCACCTGCTCGAACAGGTGTTCGGCACCGAGGCCGAGGCCATCTTCGACCGGGTCGGCGCGGTGCAGGTCATCGCCTGCGGCACCAGTTTTCACGCCGCCCTGGTGGCACGTCACTGGCTGGAACGGTTCGGCGTGCCGTGCAACGTCGAGATCGCCAGCGAGTTCAAGAGCCGCCCCCACGTGGTGGCGCCGAACACGCTGGTGGTGGCCATCTCCCAGTCCGGCGAGACCATCGACACGCTGGGCGCCCTGCAGCATGCCCGCGAGCTCGGCTTCGGCCCCTCGCTGACCATCTGCAACGTCGCCGAGAGCTCCATGGTGCGCGAGTGCGACCTGTCGCTGTTGACCCACGCCGGCCCGGAGATCGGTGTCGCCTCGACCAAGGCCTTCACCACCCAGCTCACCGCCTTGCTGCTGCTGACCATTGCCCTGGGTCGCCGGCGCGGCATGAGCGAGGCGGTGGAGACCGAGATCGTGCGTGAACTGCGCACGCTGCCCTCGCGCATCGAGCAGGCGCTGACCATGGACGGCGCCATCGAACGGCTCGCCGAGCGCTTCTCCGACAAGCGCCACGCCCTCTTCCTCGGTCGCGGCATGCACTACCCGATTGCCATGGAGGGCGCCTTGAAGCTCAAGGAAATCTCCTACATCCATGCCGAGGCCTATGCCGCCGGCGAGCTCAAGCACGGACCGTTGGCGCTGGTCGACGGCAACATGCCGGTGATCGCGGTGGCGCCGAACAACCGGCTGCTGGAGAAGCTCAAGTCCAACATCCAGGAGGTGCGTGCACGCGGTGGCCGCTTGCTGGTCTTCGCCGACCACGAGGCCGGCATCGCCTCCGCCGACGGCGTCGAGGTGGTCGACGTGGCGCCGGTGAACGACCTCATCTCGCCGATCATCTACACCATCCCGCTGCAGTTGCTTGCCTACCACGTGGCCCTGATCAAGGGCACCGATGTCGACAAGCCGCGCAACCTCGCCAAGTCGGTGACGGTGGAATAGCGCCATGGCCGATGCGGTCACCGTGCGGCCCCTGGCCGCGAGCGACGAGGACGACTGGCGCCGGCTGTGGCGGGGCTACCTGGACTTCTACCGCACCACGCTGGACGATGCCGTCTACCAGGCCACCTTCACCCGCCTGCTGGACCCTGCCGACGAGCATTGCCATGGGCTGCTGGCGGTGACCGATGACGGCCCGCTGGGCCTGGTCCACTACCTCTACCACGCCCACCTGTGGCGCCTTGAGCCGGTATGCTACCTGCAGGATCTCTACGTCGATGCCGCCGCCCGCGGGCGTGGCGCCGGGCGGGCGCTGATCGAGGCCGTCTATGCCGCGGCCGATGCCCGCGGCGCCGCCTCGGTCTACTGGCTGACCCAGGAAGACAACCGGGTCGCCCGCCGACTCTACGACCGCATCGGCAGCTGTACCCCCTTCATCAAGTACACCCGGCCGTAGTGTCCGGTTGAAATTGATGCATTTGCAACATATATTGTCTGTATGTTGCTCATTCCCCACCCTCGTCGCCGATGACCGCCCGCGCCGTCCAGGCCCCGGACGCCACCGCCACGCTGACCCGGGCAGTGCTCAATGCCGGCCGCGCCCTCGGCCTCGACCAGGCCACCATCGGTCGCGTGGTCGGGCGTGATCGCAGCTCGCTGCACCGCCGGGGTGTCGACCCGGACAGCAAGGCCGGGGAACTGGCGCTGCTGCTGATCCGCGTCTACCGCGGTCTGCACGTGCTGGTGGGCGGTGACCCGCGTCAGTTGAAGCACTGGATGCACACCGACAACCGCCACACCGGCGGCATCCCCGCCGAGCAGGTCACCGCGGTCGCCGGGCTGGTGCGCGTCGTCGAGTACCTCGACGCCATGCGCGGCCGCGCCTGAGCATGGACCTGTGGGCGGCCTGCCGCGACCGGGCCGTGGTCACGCCGCTGTCCGGCACGCTGCTGCGGGTGGTGGAAAGCCAGGAACAGGTGGCCACCCGGGCGCTGGTGGACAGTCTCGAGGAACAGGCCCTGCTCGAGCAGCTGATCGAGGCCTCCAAGCCGACCCGTCCGCCCGGCTGCGAGCGCCTGGACTACCTGCTGGCAACGCCGTTTCGCTATCCGCCGCTGCGCCACGGCTCGCGGTTCGGCCGTCGCGACCAGCCATCGATCTTCTACGGCGCCGCACGCATCACCACGGCGCTGGCCGAGACCGCCTACTACCGGCTGTTGTTTCTCGACGGCATGGCGACGCCACCCCCCGGCGGCTGCCTGTCCACCCAGCACACCGCCTTCCGCGCCCGCTACCGCTGCGACCGCGGCCTGCGCCTGGAAGCACCACCCTTCGACGATCATCGCGAGCGACTGCGCGACCCCGCCCGCTACCACGACACCCAGGCGCTGGGCAGCGCGATGCGCGCAGCCGGCATCGAGGCCTTCTCCTACCGCTCGGCCCGCGACCGCGCCGGCGGCATCAACCTGGCCCTGTTCGGTCCGGCCGCGCTGGTCTCTCGAAGGCCGACCTGGCGGCAGCGCTGGCTGGGCGAAACCCGCGCCGAAGCGGTGACTTTCCTGCGCCGGGACCAGCCAACCCTGCGCTTCGTCCGCGAGGATTTCCTGGTGGATGGCCGACTGCCCGACCCGGCGCGCTAGG
>CAYGJZ010000143.1:0-5792 GCA_964350265.1 uncultured Gammaproteobacteria bacterium
GACGAGGTCGAAGCCGGCCAGGTCATCGCCCAGTGGGATCCGCACACCCACCCGATCGTCACCGAGGCCGGCGGCAAGGTGTCCTTCACCGACATGGTGGAAGGCGTCAGCGTGTCGCGCCAGGTGGACGAGATCACCGGGCAGTCGACGCTGATGGTGCTCGACACCAAGCAGCGTCGCGGCAGCGCCCACGACATCCGTCCGACCGTTGGCGTGTTCGACGACAAGGGCGACCCGATCATGATCCCCGGTACCGAGATTCCGATCCGTTACCAGATCCCGCCGGGCGCCACCATCATCGTCGAGGACGGCCAGGAGGTCAGTGCCGGCAACATCCTCGCGCGCATCCCGCAGGAGTCGTCGAAGACCCGTGACATCACCGGCGGTCTGCCCCGCGTGGCCGAGTTGTTCGAGGCGCGCAAGGCGAAGGAGCCGGCGATCCTGGCCGGCAGTTCCGGCGTGGTGTCCTTCGGCAAGGAGACCAAGGGCAAGCAGCGCCTGGTGATCACCGCCCAGGACGGCGAGACCATCGAGCACCTGATCCCGAAGACCCGGCCGATCAACGTGTTCGAGGGTGAAACCGTCGAGCGCGGCGAGGTGATCGTGGACGGCCCGCTGGTGGCCGAGGACATCCTCGAACTGCTCGGGGTGGAGACCCTGTGCAACTACATCGTGCACGAGGTGCAGGAGGTCTACCGCCTGCAGGGCGTGAAGATCAACGACAAGCACATCGAGGTCATCGTGCGGCAGATGCTGCGCAAGGTGCGGGTGGAGAACCCCGGTTCTTCTTCCCTGCTGCCGGGCGACCAGCTCGACCGTGCCGCTGTACTCGAGGAGAACGAGCGCCTGGCCGAAAAGGACGGCGAGCCGATCGAGTTCTCGCCGGTGCTGCTCGGCATCACCAAGGCGTCGCTGACCACCGACTCGTTCATTTCCGCGGCTTCCTTCCAGGAAACCACCCGGGTGCTGACCGAGGCGTCGATCAACGGCAAGGTGGACTCGCTGCGTGGACTGAAGGAGAACGTCATCGTCGGACGCCTGATTCCGGCGGGTACCGGCCTGGCCTACCACGACGAGCGACGCAAGCGGAAATCCAAGAGCGTGATGCAGGCCAACGAGCTCGAGGACCTGCTCGGATCGGGCGTGATCAGCGCCGATGCCCCCCTCGGGGACGACGGAGACGAGGCCGCTTCGGCCTGAATGGCGAAAAAGGCGCGGCGGGAAGCCGCCGCGCCTTGACACACCCGGATATCGGGCATAGAATCGCCGCCCTTTGTGACTGAGCCGAAATTTCGGACCCAAAGCAGACTTTTACCAAAAATATGCCGACAATCAACCAGTTAGTCAGGAAGCCGCGTAGCAGGCAAGTGGTCAAATCCAACGTGCCCGCACTGGCAGCCTGCCCGCAGAAGCGCGGCGTTTGCACCCGCGTCTATACCACCACGCCGAAGAAGCCGAACTCGGCCCTTCGCAAGGTGGCCAGGGTACGCCTGACCAATGGTTACGAAGTGTCCACCTACATTGGTGGTGAAGGTCACAACCTTCAGGAGCACTCCGTGGTGTTGATTCGCGGCGGCCGTGTCAAAGACCTGCCTGGTGTTCGATACCACACTGTGCGAGGCGCCCTGGATACATCGGGTGTCGCGAACCGCCGTCAAGGCCGTTCGAAGTACGGAGCAAAACGACCGAAGTCCTGATCGCTGGCGGCCCTCGAGCCGCCGCGCCGGATTTTCGATTCCCGCCCCCCTTCATGACAGTGGGTCGGCTCAACGCGGGTGATCTCGCCGCTGGCGCGAGCGTCCGCCTGTAACAAACCGCTGCCGAATCGGCATGTGGCGCCTGTGCGCCACGCCTTCGTGCGGCGGTTTACCGTATCAGGAGACGACTGATCGCCTCCTGGACTTTGTGTTTCCAGATCAACCGGACTGGTGTAATGCCAAGAAGAAGAGAAGTTCCCAAGCGGGAAATCCTGCCTGATCCGAAGTTTCACGATCAGACAGTGGCGAAATTCGTCAACGTGCTGATGCGCGACGGCAAGAAGTCCATCGCTGAGAACATCCTCTACGGTGCGCTCGACATGATCGAGAAGCGTGGCAAGGAAGACCCGGTGGAACTGTTCAACTCCGCGCTGGAAACGGTCAGCCCGATGGTCGAGGTCAAGAGTCGCCGGGTCGGCGGCGCGACCTACCAGGTGCCGGTGGAAGTGCGTCCCTCGCGTCGCATGGCCCTGGCCATGCGCTGGCTGGTGGATGCCGCCCGCAAGCGCGGCGAAAAATCCATGTCGGCGCGCCTGGCCGGTGAGTTGATGGATGCCGCGGAGAACCGCGGTGGTGCCGCCCGCAAGAAGGAAGACACCCATCGCATGGCCGAAGCGAACAAGGCGTTCTCGCACTACCGCTTCTAGCCAGCCATCATCCGACTTCGAACCTCAATCGTGAGATAGACTGCCGTGGCTCGTAAAACTCCCCTGGACCGCTATCGCAACATCGGCATCATGGCCCATATCGATGCCGGTAAGACGACCACTACCGAGCGCATCCTGTTCTACACCGGGATCTCGCACAAGATCGGCGAGGTCCACGACGGTGCGGCCGTCATGGACTGGATGGAGCAGGAGCAGGAGCGCGGCATCACCATCACGTCCGCGGCCACGACCTGTTTCTGGCGGGGTATGGACGGTTCGCTGCCGGAGTACCGCATCAACATCATCGACACCCCCGGGCACGTGGACTTCACCATCGAGGTGGAGCGTTCCCTGCGTGTGCTCGACGGCGCCTGCGCGGTGTTCTGCGCGGTAGGTGGTGTCGAGCCGCAGTCCGAGACGGTGTGGCGCCAGGCGGACAAGTACCACGTGCCGCGCATGGCCTTCGTCAACAAGATGGACCGTACCGGCGCGGACTTCTTCCGCGTGGTGCGCCAGATCGAGTCGCGCCTGGGCGCAACCCCTGTGGTCATGCAGGTTCCCATCGGTGCCGAGGAAAACTTCGCCGGCGTCATCGACCTGGTGAAGATGAAGGCCATCTACTGGGACGAAGAAACCAAGGGCACCAAGTTCGAGGAGCGTGACATCCCGGAAGACCTGGTCGAGCGCTGCAACGAGTACCGCGAGAAGCTCGTGGAGATGGCTGCCGAGGCCACCGAGGAGCTGATGGAGAAGTACCTCGAGGACGGCGAGCTGTCCGCCGAGGAGATCAAGGCCGCCATTCGTCAGCGGACGCTGGCCAACGAGATCGTGCCGATGTTCTGCGGCAGCGCCTTCAAGAACAAGGGCGTGCAGGCGATGCTTGACGCCGTTGTCGACTACATGCCGAACCCCACCGAGGTGCCGTCCATTCGCGGCCTGCTCGAGGATGGCGAGGAAGGCGTGCGCAACTCCACCGACGACGAGCCCTTTGCCGCGCTCGGCTTCAAGATCATGACCGACCCGTTCGTCGGACAGCTGGTTTTCTTCCGGGTCTACTCGGGCGTGCTCAATGCCGGTGACAGCATCTACAACCCGATCAAGGGCAAGCGCGAGCGCATCGGCCGCATCCTGCAGATGCACGCCAACGAGCGTGCCGAGCTGAAGGAAGTGCGCGCCGGCGAGATCGCCGCTGCCGTCGGCTTGAAGAACATCACCACCGGTGACACCCTGTGCGATCCTGATCACGTGATCACCCTGGAGCGGATGGAGTTCCCGGATCCGGTGATCTCGCAGGCGGTGGAGCCGAAGACCAAGACCGACCAGGAGAAGCTCGGCATCGCCCTGTCGAAGCTGGCGCAGGAGGATCCGTCCTTCCGCGTGCGCACCGACGAGGAGTCCGGCCAGACCATCATCTCCGGCATGGGTGAGCTGCACCTGGAGATCATCGTCGACCGGCTGAAGCGCGAGTTCAAGGTGGACTGCAACGTCGGCAAGCCGCAGGTGGCCTACCGCGAGACCATCACCAACTCGGTCGAGCAGGAGTACAAGCACGCCAAGCAGACCGGTGGTCGCGGCCAGTACGGCCATGTCTGCCTGCGCATCGAGCCGCAGGAAGCCGGTGCCGGCTTCGAGTTCGCCGACGAGATCAAGGGCGGCGTGGTGCCGCGCGAGTACATCCCGGCGGTGGAGAAGGGTGTTCGCGAGGCGCTGGAATCCGGCGTGGTCGCGGGTTACCCGGTGGTCGACGTTCGTGTCGCCCTGTACTTCGGTTCCTACCACGAGGTGGACTCCAGCGAGCACGCCTTCCGCGCAGCCGCCATCCAGGCCTTCCGTGAAGGCTGCCAGAAGGCCAAGCCGGTTCTGCTCGAGCCGATCATGGCGGTCGAAGTGGTTACGCCGGAAGAGTACATGGGTAACGTCAATGGCGAGATCAATTCCCGTCGCGGCATCATCCAGGCGCTGGAGGATGCACCGTCGGGCAAGATCATTCGCGCCGAGGTGCCGCTGGCCGAGATGTTCGGCTATGCCACCACCCTGCGTTCCGCTACCCAGGGCCGGGCGACCTACTCGATGGAGTTCAAGCGTTATGCCCAGGCGCCCAGCAACGTCGCCGAAGTGGTGATGAAGAAAGCCAGCTAACCGGCTGATCGTGCATCCGGTTACGTTACTGAAATCGTTCAGATAGAGGAAATCCTACCGTGTCGAAATCGAAATTTGAGCGCTCCAAGCCGCATGTGAACGTTGGGACGATTGGTCATGTGGATCATGGCAAGACGACGTTGACGGCGGCGATCACGAAGGTGCTGTCGTCGAAGTTTGGAGGCGAGGCGCGGGCGTTTGACCAGATTGACAATGCGCCGGAAGAGCGTGAGCGCGGCATTACGATTGCCACGGCGCACGTGGAGTACGAGACGGCGAACCGTCACTATGCGCACGTGGATTGCCCGGGTCACGCGGACTACGTGAAGAACATGATCACGGGAGCGGCGCAGATGGACGGTGCGATCCTGGTGGTATCGGCGGCGGACGGTCCGATGCCGCAGACGCGGGAGCACATTTTGCTGGCGCGCCAGGTGGGTGTGCCGTACATCGTGGTGTTTCTGAACAAGTGCGACATGGTGGACGACGAGGAGCTGTTGGAGCTGGTGGAGATGGAAGTCCGCGAGTTGCTGGACAGCTACGAGTTTCCCGGGGACGACACGCCGATCATCAAGGGCAGTGCGCTGAAGGCGCTGGAAGGAGACGGCTCGGAGATTGGCGAGGCGGCGATCTTCCAGTTGGCCGAGGCGCTGGACAGCTACATTCCCGAGCCGCAGCGGGCGGTGGACGGAGATTTCCTGATGCCGGTGGAAGACGTGTTCTCGATTTCCGGACGAGGCACGGTGGTGACCGGTCGCGTGGAGCGCGGGATCATCAAGGTGGGAGACGAAGTGGAGATCGTTGGTATCAAGGACACCACCAAGACGACCTGCACGGGCGTGGAGATGTTTCGCAAGCTGCTGGACGAAGGCCAGGCGGGCGACAACATTGGTGCGCTGCTGCGCGGCACGAAGCGAGACGACGTGGAGCGTGGCCAGGTGCTGGCGAAGCCGGGATCGATCACGCCGCATACGCATTTCGAGTCGGAAGTGTACGTGTTGAGCAAGGAAGAGGGCGGACGTCACACGCCGTTTTTCAACAACTACCGTCCGCAGTTTTACTTTCGTACCACGGACGTGACCGGAGCGGTGACGCTGCCGGAAGGTACGGAGATGGTCATGCCTGGAGACAACGTGAAGATGACGGTGAAGCTGATCGCGCCGATTGCGATGGAAGAGGGTCTTCGCTTCGCCATCCGCGAGGGCGGCCGCACCGTCGGCGCCGGCGTCGTCTCCAAGGTCATCGAGTA
>CAYGJZ010000144.1:0-5739 GCA_964350265.1 uncultured Gammaproteobacteria bacterium
CCGGCCTGGTGCTCGCTCAGGAAATTGGAGAACACCCGTTCCCAGTACTCGTGGGAGAAATTGATGGTGCGAAGCGAGATGCCCAGACGTTTGCAGACCTGCTCGGCATAGCCGAGGTCTTCCGCCGCGGCGCAGTAGTCCTGCTCGTCGTCCTCTTCCCAGTTCTTCATGAACAGCGCGATGACCTCGTAGCCGGCCTCCTTGAGCAGGTGGGCCGCTACCGAGGAATCGACGCCGCCGGACATGCCGACGACTACCCTGGGCCTGGTTGATGCCATGATGCGCTGGTTGTCCGCTGTGCCGTCCGCTGCCGGGCGGGCGGCTGGTTCTTGTTGGCCGTTTCGGTCCGGGCGGCCTCAGTCGACCCGGGTGTTGCCGTCCTCGTCGCGTCGCGACAGGCGGTCCTTGAGCGAACGCCAGAAGGACTTCTTCTCCTCCTGGTAGTCGTCGTACTCGGTGGAGTTGTCCACGTAGGAGGAGAAGAAGAAGGGGATGTCCTCCCACTCGTTCATCTCCTGCACGTAGGGCATGATGCCGTTGGCCTGGAACCACGAGTCCACCGCGAAGCGGCGACCGCTTTGAAGTTCCTCGATCTGCCCGGCCCAGTGCTGGTCGAAGATGGCCCGCCGGTAGGCGCGGTCGAGCACCCGGTGATGGCGCAGCAGGCCGTAGTTCTCGAACAGTCGCAGGTAGGTGGTGGTATTCAGGGACTCGTCGATGCAGTCGAGCTGACCGGGAAACTCGCCGCCGTAGTCCAGGTCGAGACCGGTGTCGCGGTGGGTCGGGGTATGCTTGCCGACCACCACTTCCATCCAGCCCACCGCCTGCTTGATCTGCTGGCGCTCGGCCTCGGGGGTTGGCGCCGCGGTGCGAAACCAGCCGGCCACCTCGGCCCACTCGGCCTCGCTGATCGCGATCACGTCCTCGGTCTTGCAGCCGAAGTTGTAGCACACCGGGATGGCGTCGATGCTGGTGGCCGCCTGCACCGGGGCCGATGCCAGCAGCGCCAGCAGGGGCAGCAGCAGGCGAGGTCGCGACGAGGGCAGGTTCACGGCGGTCATCCGGGGCATGGGGGTGGCGTACGGGACGCCTATTTTATCCCATCCACCCGCTCGCCGGGTCAGGCGATACGGGCGCGTCCACGGCGGTTGCTGGCCTGGTCGAAGTTCGGGTCCATCATGGTCAGGAAGGTGCGTGCGGCCATGCTCAGGTACTTGTTCTTGCGGATCACCGCGCCGTAGCTGCGGGTGGGAAAGTAGCGATCCAGCGGCACCGAGACCAGGTTTTCCTCCCCGGTCAGGCAGATGTCGGTGACGATGGAGATGCCCAGGCCGATTTCGACGTACTTCTTGATCACCTCCCAGCCACCGGCTTCCAGCGTCACGGTGTAGGGGATGTTGTGCTGGTGAAAGACCACGTCGACCATGCGCCAGGTGCTCAGGTGGCGTGGCGGCAGGATCAACCCGTGCGGGCCGATGTCCTCCAGGGTCACGTTCTGCAGTTGGCTCAAGGGGTGGTCCCGGGGGGTGATCAGCACCGGGTTGAACTGGAAAATCGGGTGG
The DNA here is from genome assembly GCA_964350265.1 of uncultured Gammaproteobacteria bacterium. GTDB lineage: Bacteria > Pseudomonadota > Gammaproteobacteria > Arenicellales > CAJQKF01 > BQJD01. Next base: position 1,563 of record CAYGJZ010000144.1, read on the forward strand.
TAGCGGATGTCGTCGGGAATCTCCAGCATCGAGCCGATGGCGAAATCGGCCTCGTCGGAACGCAGCATCTCCATGCCGTCGCGCCCGGTCACGTTGTGCAGCTTGATGCGGATGCCCGGAAACTCGCTGGAGAACCGCTTGATGGCCTCCGGCAGGATGTAGAGGATGGTGGATTCACCGGCGGCGATGCCAAGCTCGCCCTGGGCGAGGTTGCCGCTGCGCTCGGTGAAGGTGTCGGTGAGGGAGTCGATGCCCTGCACCAGCGGCAGCGAGATCTCCAGCAGCGTGCGCCCCTCCGGAGTCAGCCGGATGCTCGGTCCGCGCCGCTCGAACAAGGTGGTGTCCAGTTCGCGCTCCAGGGCCTGGATCTGCAGCGAGACCGAGGGCTGGCTGAGAAACAGCTTCTCCGCCGCCTTGGAAATGCTGCCGCAATGCGCGGTGGTGCAGAAGGCACGCAGCTGCTTCAGCCGGTTCTGCTTGTAGTAGGGCGCGGAGTGGGTGGGCACGGAGACACGGAAGATTGAAGGATTAAATAGTAAACATTGAAATAATTGGATTGTCAAATACTTCCCGGCCCCTAGAATCTTTCCTCGAGCATTGCACAAAAATCCCTGAAAAAGTTTTTAAAACAGGGAGTTACCTACCCAGAACCTGAACTTTTCCGGTGCCGCCCGCCACCAATGCTCCACGGCCGACGCCGGTCTTATCAACAGAGAAGAGGCCAGATCGATGAATCAAACGGAAGCCGCCCGGCTGCTCGAGGAAGAATGGGCCGACAACCCGCGCTGGAAGAACGTGCGTCGTGACTACAGCGGCGCCGACGTCGCCCGCCTGCGCGGCTCGGTACGCATCGAGCACACCATCGCGCGGATGGGCGCGGAGAAGCTGTGGCGACGGGTCAATACCGAGGATTACGTCAACTGTCTCGGCGCGCTCACCGGCGGCCAGGCGGTGCAGCAGGTCAAGGCCGGCATCAAGGCCATCTACCTCTCCGGCTGGCAGGTGGCTGCCGACGGCAACACCAGCGAGACCATGTACCCGGACCAGTCGCTGTACGCGGTCAACTCGGTGCCCACCATGGTGCGCCGGATCAACAACGCCTTCCAGCGTGCCGACGAGATCCAGCATGCCAACGGCAAGGACGACATCGACTACTTCGTGCCCATCGTCGCCGACGCCGAGGCCGGCTTCGGCGGCGTGCTCAACGCCTACGAGCTGATGAAGGGGATGATCGAGGCCGGCGCCGCCGGCGTCCACTTTGAAGACCAGCTGGCCTCGGTGAAGAAGTGCGGCCACATGGGCGGCAAGGTGCTGGTACCGACCCAGGAGGCGGTGCAGAAGCTGGTCGCGGCGCGCCTGGCGGCGGACGTGATGGGCGTGCCGACGGTGGTGCTGGCGCGCACCGATGCCGACGCCGCGGCGCTGTTGACCGCCGACATCGACGAGCGCGACAAGCCGTTCTGCACCGGCGAGCGCACCGCCGAGGGTTTCTTCGTCACCCGTCCGGGCATCGAGCAGGCGATTTCCCGCGGGCTGGCCTATGCGCCCTATGCCGACCTGCTGTGGTGCGAGACCGCGGTGCCGGACCTGGAACAGGCGAAGCGCTTCGCCGAGGCCATCCGTGCCGAGCATCCCGAGCAGCTGCTGGCCTACAACTGCTCGCCCTCGTTCAACTGGAAACGCAATCTCGACGATGCCACCATCGCCCGCTTCCAGCGCGAGCTCGGCGCCATGGGCTACAAGTACCAGTTCATCACCCTCGCCGGCATTCACAGCATGTGGTACAACATGTTCGACCTGGCCGAGAACTACGTGCGTGACGGCATGACCGCCTACGTGGAAATGGTGCAGGAGCGCGAGTTCGCGGCGCGTTCGCGGGGTTACACCTTCTCCAGCCACCAGGCCGAGGTCGGCGCCGGCTACTTCGATGACGTCACCAACGTGATCCAGGGTGGCGCCAGTTCGGTCACCGCCATGAGCGGCTCCACCGAGGAGGCGCAGTTCGGCACCGACGGCTGAACCGGCCATGCCGCGGGCAGCAAGGGCCGCCGATTTTCGGCGGCCCTTTTTTATGCCTGTTCACAGCGCCTTGCCGGCGTCGCCGATTCCTTCGCGCGGGGCTTGAGAATTGCGCAGAATGGAACTATTTTGAGACCTTGGCGATGCCGCGCGAGGCGGCCCGTCGAGCGCGTCCGTCCTCCCGCGGGTTCGGGTCGGCGGCACTGGTGAGAACGGAAAGCGGCACATGAGCGATTCCAAGGAAATTCAAAAAACGGGCGGAACTTCCCTGCAGGAAGCGCAGCCCAAGCTGAAGAAGCCCCGCCTGTACAAGGTGGTGCTGCTGAACGACGACTACACGCCGATGGACTTCGTGGTGGCGGTGCTCGAGCGTTTCTTCCAGAAGACCCGTGAACAGGCGGTGCATATCATGTTGACGGTTCATCACAAGGGGAGCGGGATCTGTGGCGTGTTTCCCTATGAAATCGCCGAAACCAAGGTGCAGCAAGTGCTCGGTTACGCGCAGGAGAACCAGCATCCGTTGCAATGCACGATGGAGCCTGAATGATGTTGGCGCGCGAACTTGAAGTCTCTTTGAACCTGGCCATCCAGTACGCCCGCAATGCGCGGCACGAGTACATCACCGTCGAGCACCTGCTGATCTCGTTGCTCGACAACCCCTCGGCATCGCGGGTCATCCGCGCCTGTGGCGGCAAGCCGGAACGGCTGCGCGAGCAGCTCGAGTCCTTCCTCTCCGAGGAAGTGCCCCACCTGCCGGAGGCGGGCGGGGATGTCGACCCGCAGCCGGCGCTGGGTTTCCAGCGGGTGATCCAGCGCGCCATCATGCACGTGCAAAGCTCGGGCAAGAAGGAGGTCAAGGGCAGCAACGTGCTGGTGGCGATCTTCTCCGAGCGCGAGTCCCACGCGGTGTATTTTCTGCAGCAGCAGGACGTCAACCGCCTGGACGTGGTCAACTACATTTCCCACGGGATTTCCAAGCACCCGGTGGAAGGCGAGGAACAGGCCGCGCCGGCTCCCGAGGAAGAGGAGGTGGACGAGGCCGGCGAGGGCGAGAGCCCGCTGAAGAGCTTCGCCATCAATCTCAACGAGCAGGCCCGTGCCGGCAAGATCGACCCGTTGATCGGTCGCGACGCCGAGCTCGAGCGCACCGTGCAGATTCTCTGCCGACGACGCAAGAACAACCCGCTGCTGGTGGGCGAGGCCGGTGTCGGCAAGACCGCCATTGCCGAGGGACTGGCCAAGCGCATCGTCGACGAGGAGGTGCCGGAAGTGCTCGCCGACAACACCATCTTCGCCCTCGACCTCGGCCTGCTGGTGGCCGGGACCAAGTACCGGGGTGATTTCGAACAGCGCCTGAAGGCGGTACTGAAGGAACTGCAGGACACCGACGGCGCCATCCTGTTCATCGACGAGATTCACACCATCATCGGTGCCGGCTCGGCCTCCGGCGGCGCCATGGACGCCTCCAACCTGCTCAAGCCGTTGCTCGCCTCCGGCACCATCAAGTGCATCGGCTCGACCACCTACCAGGAGTACCGCACCATCTTCGAGAAGGACCGTGCGCTGTCCCGCCGGTTCCAGAAAATCGACGTCACCGAGCCGTCGGTGGACGAGACGGTGGAGATCCTGCGCGGGCTGAAGAGCCGTTTCGAGGAACACCACGAGGTGCGCTACACGCAGCCGTCGCTGCGCAGCGCGGCGGAACTGGCGGCCCGCTACATCAACGACCGCTTCCTGCCCGACAAGGCCATCGACGTCATCGACGAGGCCGGCGCGCTGAACCGCCTGGCGCCTGCCAGCAAGCGCAAGCGCAAGATCTCGGTCAAGGACATCGAAACGGTGGTGTCGAAGATTGCCCGCATCCCGCCGAAGACGGTCTCGGTGACCGACCGCGAGGCGCTGGGCAACCTTGATCGCGACCTCAAGCGGGTGGTGTTCGGCCAGGACGAGGCCATCGATGCCCTGGTCAACGCGATCAAGATGTCACGCGCGGGTCTTGGCCATGCCGACCGGCCGATCTCCTCCTTCCTGTTCAGCGGCCCGACCGGCGTCGGCAAGACCGAGGTGACCCGGCAGCTGGCCATGACGCTGGGCATCGAGCTGGTGCGCTTCGACATGTCCGAGTACATGGAGCGGCACACGGTGTCGCGGCTGATCG
>CAYGJZ010000145.1:0-5722 GCA_964350265.1 uncultured Gammaproteobacteria bacterium
CCGGTCCGCCTGGTGCACGTGGTCGCCGCCGTGCTGTTCATCCTGATGGGAATCGCGACGCTGTTTCCCGGTCTCACCGGACCGTTGGCGTAGCCATCAGCAGATGAACGTCGCCTAGACCGGGGTCACGCCGTACAGGGAAACACAGCGCTCGATGATGTCGCTGGTGGAGATGCCCTTGCTGTAGGGAACGAGTTCGAACCGGTTCATGGCCATGGGCACGCTGTACCAGTACCGCAGTTGTTCCTCCGACATGTCATCGCCGCGGATCACCACGTCGATGTGCTGTTCTTCCAGGAACTCCCGCGTCAGCGGAGACGGCGCTGCCATGATGACTTCGTCGACATAGCGGCACCCCGCGATGACGGCGGCCCGTTCCTGCATGCTCAGCACCGGCCGACGCTTGTAGCCCTCCACCAGTTCGTCGGTCATGACGCCGACCACCAGGTAGCCGCACGCCTCGCGGGCACGTCGAAACAGTTCGACGTGCCCCCAATGGAACAGGTCGCCGACCACGTCGGTGTAGGCTCGTCGCGTCATGATGCCGCTCCACGTTGTTCCAATGGTGCATCCACCGGCCGAAACAGGCCCGAATCGATGCCATCGGCAAGAAGACTCAGCACCTCGACCTCGACGGTCGTGTCCTGACCCGGGAAGTCTTCCTGCAGGCGTTCAACCACCTCGCCCACGGTGCGAGTGCCGTCGCACGTCGACTGGAGCAACTGCAGGCCGAACGGGTTTTCCTGTTGCAGTCGTCGTTCCAGGAGGGCGGCATCGTCTTGCGGGGGCGCGTCCACGGTCACGTAGCGCCGCGTCCGCAGCGCGTTGCGAAGCCGAACAAACACGAAGTTGCGAAAGTAGTACAGCCAGTCCGCTTCGGACACGTGTGGCTTGTCCGTCCCGTAGCCCGGACCCCGGGAGTCGGGCAGGCGGGTATGCGGCCGCGGATCGTCGAACAGCACCTTTCTCACCTGGTTCGGCACGTGGTAACTCCGGGAGCCGAAGCGCGCTCGCGACAATGGCAGGATCCATTCCACCGGGTACCGGGTACCCCCGGCATAGCCGTCCTCGTCGATGGAACATTTCGCGACCACGTCGGCAAACGCCTCGTAGACGCACAGGTCGATGTAGATACCCGTTTCCAGGTGAATCAGTCGCCCGTCCACGGAGGTACGGTAGCGCGGGTCGAAGTTGACAATGAACTCCCGGGACTGGTGCTGCTCGACGTAGCCCTGGAACGCCTCGACCCGGCTCCAGTCTTCTTTCAGCACGGCAACATCGATATCGTCATCCCAGGGAATGAAATCCCCGAACAGGCAGCTTCCGGCCAGGGTGCCCCACTCCAGCCAGTAGCGAATGCCGTGGCGCTCAAAGTACGTTGCCATGACCTCGAGCAACCTGTGCACCACCTCGCGAGCCTCCAGCTGAGACAGCACGACATTGCCCACGCGGGCGTCGGGATCGCGCTTGAACCGGTACAGGTGAATTGCCGGATCCACCACGAACGGCATGCAAGCCAGGTCGGTCGCCTGCAGGGGGCGGGCCGGGAAATGACGGGACCACAGGGCGACGAATTCCTCCGCCAGCGAGGTACCGAGTAGCCGATCCGCCGTCTCCAGGCGGAAACGGCAGTGCGGCTTCGCCAGGTCCGCTTCGGCAACCCCGGCGACCTCCCCGAACACCGTGGTCAACCGGTCCACCGACGCCTCCCAGGTATACCGGCGGGCAATCTCGCGCGCCGCAGCGGCGAGCTTCCTCCTGGCCTGCTCATCCGTCATCCCGTGAATGGCCCGCGCCCAGGCTTGCGGGTCATCGGGGTCGACGAACAGGGCACCGCCGCGCAGTATCGTGTTGAGCGCCGGACGGTCGCCACAGATACTGGGCACACCCAGCAGGGCTGCTTCCAGGGGTGGCAGGCCGAAGCCTTCGTAGAGGCTGGGATGAAGCAGTGCCACCGCTCCGCGCAACAGGGCGCCAAGTTCCCGGTCCGCGATACGACCGACAAAGCGAACGTTCCTGCAGGCATGGCTGTTGTTGGCTCGCTGACGGATGCGATCCACCGACCCGACCACCACGAGGTCGAATCCCGACATGTCGTGACGGGACATGACGCGCAGCAGCAGGCCCAGGTTCTTGTGGTAGTCATCGGCGCCGACGACGACCAGGTACGGGCGTCCGGAAGCGGACCAGGTGCCGTTTCGGGCAACCGGCAGGCGCCTGACGCCATTGCCAACCACGCGAATCCGGGAGAACGGGATGGCCAGGTGCCGGACGATATCCTCCGCTCCGCTGTCGCTGATGGCGACAATGCGTGCCGCCTGCCGGGCAATGGGCTGGTAGGTGTCCACCCAGTCCCGTGCCGCGGTTGGGAAGCGACCCGGAAAAATCAGCGGTATGACATCGTGCACCAGTACCACCGAGCGCGCCGGCAGGGTCGCGGGACACCAGTGCACCGAACCGTAGAAGCGGACCTCGGGTCCGCGGGAGGCGCTCGTGGCGGCGTCGTCGATGGCAGTGTGCCTGCGCCTGAACTCGGCGCGCAGCTCTCGGTTGACCCGGCCGATACCCCGGGGATCCTTCATCGCCCCGGCGTCGAGACACACCGTGAAATCCGGGAAGGCGACGACGTCGCTACCCGCTTCGGCAAACACCGAAGCGTTTCTCCGCCGCCACAGCGCCGGGTTCCGGGTGCGGAAGAGGTAGTGGAAGTGCATATCCCCGCCGGCGGGAGCGCGCAGCACGGCCTGCGCATCCTGCGGGCTTCCCTTGACGCGGGAGAAACCGTTTTCTTCCAGGATCACGGACAGCACGTTGTCCTTGTCCGGGGTATCCATCCAGCTGCGACCCTTGACCAGGAGATAGTCCGTGATCCGGGAAAGCTCGCGCAGGAAAAAGCGCAACGTGTCCACCTGCTCCAGGTGCTGGAAGGCAAAATGCGCGACGACAAGATCGAATTTCCTGCGCCGGACCGCCTGCCAGTCGTCGAGCAGGACCAGGTTGTCGAACACACCATCGACGCAGCGGCTGCAGGTCTGCACCATCGGCGCAATGTCGTAGCCCACGAGCTGCCTGCAGCGCCTGGAGAGCTGTGCGAAGTTCCTGCCTATGCCGCAACCGAAGTCCAGTATCGAACCCAGCTTTCGCCTGTGTTCGAAAAACTCGTCCAGCGAATCGTCCACGTAGGGCGCGCCGTGCAGGTACCCGGTGAGCAGGTAGTCCTTGATGACTTCCAGCGGCTGCTGCGCAATGTGCGCCCAGTTCTCGCTGTGAAAGTTCACCGCCTGTTCGGTAACCGCTCCATTGCCCATTGCTCCGCCCTGATCGCAAGGTGACGTGAAACAAGACGGGGAACCAGCACGAACCGTAACGTTCCAGCAAGCCGGACGCGACGCGCGTCACGGGCGGCCTGGCACGGGGTCGTCCCGAGCCGGCCTGGACACTGCTGGATGCGACGTATTGCTCCCCCTGCTAGCGGTGCGAGCGACGTCGCCGGTCATGCTCTCACCCGGGCCGGCTTGGTTTGTGTATTCCGGCCCGCGGAGGAATCATACCGGATTATCGACAACCGGGTGGAACACCCGCCCCGAGCGGTACACGCCAGGCAATCGAGCCCGGCAAAGCGGCTTCGACCTGGCGTCCCTCAGGGATTCAGACCGGGGAGTGTTCCGACCTTGGTGCTGGCCATCCGGCTGCGTCCGGCCAGGCAACGCTTGCGGGCGACGGTGAAGACCCGGACCACGTCGGTGCCGTCTCCGGCTGACGTACCAACCAGCCGGGCACGGAGAAAGCGCTCCACCACCGCCGGGTCCCCGGCATCGCCGTAGCGTTCGACGAAGGCGAGAGCCTGCGCCGGTCGCTCGTCGCACAGGCGGTCCAGCCAGTGCAGCAGTGCCTGGAGCGCGGCGGGATCACCGGCATGCGCGGCATGGGCGAAGCGGCGGAAACGGGCCGCTTCGCCGTCGGCGCGTCGCACACGCCAGCGCTGCCAACGCGGTCGGACATGACGCCAGGCAAGCACCACCAGGGTGATGGCCAGCAGGCAGAACAGGCCGAGGGCAGGACCGCGCGGCCAGCGGGCATGGTCAACGGCGCCGTGCGCAGCGTCTCCGCCACCGGGCTCGGCCGACATCGCCACCTCGAGGGTGATGCCTTCCAGGGTCTCGGTTCGCAACGTCTTGCCAGCAAGATCCCACCAGTGCACCACGATGTCCGGCAGGGTGTACTGTCCTGACTCGGCGGGAACGTAGGTGACGCTTTCCACCCGCACACCACTTTCCAGGATGTTGCGATTCACCTTGTCATGGACTTCCGGCTCGCCGGGGTAGACGGCCAGGCCGGCGGGGGCCTCCCGCAACAGGGGCGGCAATGCCATGCCCGCCACGCCCTGTGCTTCCAGGGTTACGGTTCGGGTGACGCCGTCTCCGGCGCGGATCGCTGCCTGCGCCGGCTGGTAGACCTGCGTTGCGGTCAGCTTCCGTGTGCTGACCAGGTTCTCGATACCTTCCGCGCCCGGTGGCACGGTGGCCTGCAGGGAAACCGGTGGCGTAGTCAGCTCGCTCACCGCCGTGTCGCCCTCGGCGCCGAACACCTTGCGCTCGACCTGGACCGGGGTCGGCGGCACCTCGATGACACCGGCCCGCTGGGGAACCAGCAGCCAGCGGTATCCCTGGCCGGTGTAGCTCTCGCCATCAATGGTCTCGCTCAGGCGACGCCCCTGGGACTCGGTGCGCACCAGGTAGGCGCCGTCCACCGAAAACCCGGGCAGCGAGGGAATGTTGGCCCAGCTGTCGAGGCCGAGCACGGCAAGTTCCAGCGTCACCGGCTGACCTACCCGGATGTCCCGGTCCGGCTTGATGTTCATGCGCAGCACCACCGGGTCGGCGGCATGCAGTCCAGCGCTGGCGAGCAGCAGGCACAGGATCGCGATGCGACAACGCCCACTCATCGCGATGCACGCCGGTCGTCGGAGTCCACTGACCCGGCCGCACCGCCATCACCGACGCGCGCGCCGCCGTCGCCCCGGGGTTCGCCATCGTTGCCTGCCGTCGCGCGCTGGTAGGCGAACTTCGCCTTGAGAAAGTCCGCCGGGTCCGTGCGCACCCGGCGCAGCCAGATCTCGCGCAACTCGGCATCATCGGGGCCACCCGCGACTTCGGCCTCCGCGGCAGGCTCGTCGCTGCCCTGCTGGTCGAAGCGAATCTCGTCGGCGGCGAGCTTTCCGTCGGTCATCTCGCCGCCCTGTGCCTTCACCCGCTCGGCGCGGTGCACCGCGATCTCGCGGTTCTCCACCGCCTCCTTCCAGTTGGCCCGTAGCGACAGCGCCGCATCGTAGGCCTGCACGGCGTCGTCGTAGCGGCCCAGCATGACCAGCGCATTGCCCCGGTTGTAGTGAGCACTGGCGTCGTCCAGGCCGGAGAAGATGCCCGCGGCCCGTTCAAAGTCCCCGGCGCGGAAGGTGGCCACGCCGAGCCAGGCGGGATCGACGAAACGCGCCGCGGCCGCCGCCATCTCGCCGCGGTCGTAGAGTCGCTGACCGGCCTGGTCCGCACTGCGCAGGAAGCCACTATACACGCCGCGCGCAGCCGGCCCGAACCACCAGTAGCCACCGGCGACGACCAGCACCAAGGTGGCCAGCATGGCCAGCGTGACGGGGCGGTGCCTGCCGATCATCGTGCTCATTCGAAGCGCACGTGGAAACCACGCACGGCCCCGGCCAGGGCGC
>CAYGJZ010000146.1:0-4108 GCA_964350265.1 uncultured Gammaproteobacteria bacterium
CCGGTGGCCACCGCGAGATCGGCGATGGTGGTGTCCTCGGTCTCTCCCGAGCGATGGGAGATGGTCACGCCGTAGCCGGCCTGCTGGGCGGTGCGGATGGCCTCCAGGGTCTCGCTCAGGCTGCCGATCTGGTTCAGCTTGACCAGGATGGAGTTGGCCACGCCGGCGGCGATGCCCTTCTTCAGGATGGCCGGATTGGTCACGAACAGGTCGTCGCCGGTGAGCTGCACGCGTCCCTTGAGCCGGTCGGTCAGCCGTTTCCAGCCATCCCAGTCGTCCTCGGCCATGCCGTCCTCGATGGTGATGATGGGATGACGATCCACCCAGTCGACGACGAAGTCGGCGAAGGCGGCGGAATCCAGTTCGCGGCCACCCTCCCCGGCCAGGCGATAGCGACCGTCGCGGTAGAACTCGCTGCTGGCAACGTCCAGGCCGAGCAGGACATCGCTGCCGCAGTCATAGCCGGCGCGCGCCACCGCCTCCCGCACCAGGGTCACGCCGGCCTCGTTGGAGTCGGCCTCCGGGGCGAAGCCACCCTCGTCGCCGACCCCGGTACCAAGACCCTGTTCCAGCAGCACCTTGCGCAGGGCGTGGAAGATCTCGGTGCCCATGCGCAGCGATTCGGCGAAGCTGTCCGCCTTCACCGGCAGGACCATGAATTCCTGGAAGTCGATGGAGTTGTCGGCATGGGCGCCACCGTTGATGATGTTCATCTGCGGCACCGGCAGGCGTGACGGGTCATCGTTGCCGTACAGCGCGGCGATGTAGCGGAACAGCGGTTCGCCCCGCGCCTCGGCGGCCGCACGGGCAGCCGCCAGCGACACCGCCAGCACCGCGTTGGCGCCCAGCTCGCGCTTGTTGTCGGTGCCGTCGAGCTCGATCATCGCCTGGTCGATGGCCTGCTGGTCGTCCACAGCACGGCCGTTGAGCAGCGGCGCGATGCGCTGGTTGACGTTGTCCACCGCCTTGCGCACGCCCTTGCCGTTGTAGCGTGGACCGCCGTCGCGCAGTTCCAGCGCTTCCAGCGCGCCGGTGGAGGCGCCGCTGGGCACCGCCGCGCGACCACGAACGCCGTTGCCGAGGACGACCTCGGCCTCGACGGTGGGGTTGCCCCGGGAATCGAGAATTTCTCGGGCGACGATGCCCTGGATCTTGCTCATGAAACGTTCCTTATGCGTCGAAGGGAAGAAATGTCGTCGGCGGCGGGCTCAGGCGTCGCTGCCCTGGTGCAGCGCATCGCCGGCCTTGACCACCGCGTCGAGGGCGACGAGGGTGGCAAGCAGGCGCTCCATGTGCGCCAGCGGCCAGGCATTGGGACCATCGGACAGTGCCCGCGCCGGGTCCGGGTGGGTTTCCATGAACAGCCCGGACACCCCGGCCGCCACCGCCGCGCGGGCCAGCACCGGCACGAACTCGCGCTGGCCGCCGGAACGGTCGCCGGCGCCACCGGGCAGTTGTACCGAGTGGGTGCAGTCGAACACCACCGCGCAGCCGGTGGCACGCATCACCTCCAGGCCGCGCATGTCCACCACCAGGTTGTTGTAGCCGAAGGAGTTGCCCCGTTCGCAGACGGTGATCACCGCATCGGCATTGGCCGCACGGGCCTTGGCCACCACCTGGGTCATCTCCGCCGGCGACAGGAACTGGCCCTTCTTGATGTTCACCGGCAGGCCGCTGCGCGCGGCGTGCTGCACCAGGTCGGTCTGGCGGCAGAGAAAGGCCGGTATCTGCAGGTAGTCCACCGCACCGGCGGCGGCATCGACGTCGTCCAGCGTGTGCACGTCGGTGAGCACGGCGGCGCCGGTGGTCTCGCGCACCTCGGCGAGAATGCCAAGACCCTGCGCCCGGCCGGGGCCGCGAAAGGAGTTGGCCGAGGTGCGGTTGGCCTTGTCGAAGGACGCCTTGAAGACGAAGTCGATGCCGAGCCTGGCGGTGATGGCGACCAGTTCCGAGGCGGTGTGCAGCACCAGCTCACGGTCTTCCACCACGCAGGGACCGGCGATGAGGAAGAACGGTCCGTGGTCCAGGCGCGGCGACAGGTCCGGCAGGATCATCGCGATGCACTGGCCCCGGCATGGGCGCGGGCAGCCTGGATGAAGCTGGTGAACAGGCGGTGACCATCGCGCGGCGTGGAGGTGAACTCGGGGTGGAACTGGCAGGCCACGAACCACGGGTGATCGTCGATCTCGATGACCTCCACCAGGTCGTCGGTGGAGACGCCGGCCACGCGCAGCCCGGCCTCGACCAGGCGCGGACGCAACGTGTTGTTGACCTCCCAGCGGTGGCGGTGGCGCTCGCGGATGGTGCGCGAACCGTAGACACGGTGGGTGCGGGATTCTTCCTGCAACAGCACCTTCTGCGCCCCCAGGCGCATGGTGCCGCCGAGCTCGGTCTTCTCGCTGCGTCGATTCAGGTCACCGGTCTCGTCCACCCACTCGGTGATCAGCGCGATCACCGGGTAGGGCGTATCGCTGTCGAACTCGGTGCTGTGCGCTCCGTCCATGCCAACCACGTGGCGGGCGAACTCGATCACCGCGATCTGCATGCCCAGGCAAATGCCGAGATAGGGGATGCGCTGTTCGCGGGCGTGACGTACCGCCCGGATCATGCCCTCGGTGCCGCGTTCGCCGAAGCCACCGGGCACCAGCACGGCGTCGGCGCCATCCAGCGATGACAGGTCGCCGGACTCCAGCGTCTCGGAGTCCACGTAGGTGATGTTGACCCGGGTGCGGGTCTTGATCCCGGCATGGATCAGCGCCTCGGACAGCGACTTGTAGGACTCCACCAGGCTGACGTACTTGCCCACCAGCGCCACCGTGACCTCGCGATCCGGGTTCTCGAAGGCATCCACCACCGCGTCCCATTCCTCGATGTTGGCCGGCGGCGTCTCCAGGTCCAGGGCACGCACCACGATGCGGTCGAGGCCCTGCTCCAGGTACTTGCGCGGGATCTTGTAGATGTGATCGACGTCCACCGCCGAGATCACCGCCGCCTCCTCGACGTTGGTGAACAGGGCGATCTTGCGCCGGGCATCGTCGGGCAGCGGCTCGCGCACCCGGCACAGCACCACGTCGGGCTGGATGCCGATGCTGCGCAGTTCCTTCACCGAATGCTGGGTAGGCTTGGTCTTGATCTCGCCGGCGACGCTGATCTCCGGCACCAGGGTGAGATGGATGAACAGGGTGTTCGAGCGTCCCAGCTCGATGCGCATCTGGCGTATGGCCTCGAGGAAGGGCAGCGACTCGATGTCGCCGACGGTGCCGCCGATCTCCACCATGGCCACGTCGACGTTGCCGGCGGCGGCCTTGATGCAGGACTTGATCTCGTTGGTGATGTGCGGAATCACCTGCACGGTGCCGCCGAGGTAGTCGCCGCGGCGTTCCTTGCGGATCACGCGCTCGTAGATCTGCCCGGTGGTGAAGTTGTTGTCCCGGGTCATGGTGGTGCGCACGAAACGCTCGTAGTGACCCAGGTCGAGGTCGGTCTCGGCACCGTCCTCGGTGACGAACACCTCGCCGTGCTGGAACGGGCTCATGGTGCCCGGATCGACGTTGATGTAGGGATCGAGCTTGAGCAGGGTCACGTCGAGGTGCCGCGCTTCCAGCAGCGCCCCGAGCGAGGATGCGGAAATGCCCTTGCCCAGCGAGGAAACCACCCCGCCGGTGATGAATACGTACTTGGTCATGGTGTTCCTGGCGCCGCCCGCGCATCACGGTGGGGAGTGGTAAAGGCCTGGGCAGCGACACCCGGAACGACACCATCGCCTTGGCTTCGGTGCGCCCTCGAGCACGGCATTCGCTGCCAGCGGACGGGCTTGTAGCTTACCAGAGCACCGCCCCTGCCTCAACGAGACGGGGCCCTCCCGGACGGCCTTGCCACCACCTCGAAGAGCATGCCTTCCTCGCCGGGCCGCGCCCGCCAGGCATGGGCCTCGCCGACGCCGGGGACACCGGCCAGCTCGCCGCCCACGGACAGGCGTGGCAGCGCCAGGCGCAGCCACGGCGGCAGCGCGCGCTCCTGGAACAGCTTGCGCAGGGACTTCGCCGGACCGCCGGGGTCCAGGCGCAGGCTGCGCCGGCCGGTCCGGTAGTCCACCGCCACCGGCGCA
>CAYGJZ010000146.1:4208-5673 GCA_964350265.1 uncultured Gammaproteobacteria bacterium
CCCGCCACCGCCAGCCAGCGGCGCAGCACGTGGGCGCCCTCGGCCGGGCCGAGGGCGGCCAGCCGGCCGCGGTCCAGCACCGGCGCGGGGTCCAGCGGGTGGTAGGCATCGACGCGGGCCGCGGCCAGTCGCTGATCGGCCAGCCCGTCCAGCAACTGTCCGGCCTCGGACAGGTTGGCGGCCAGCCGCGCGAGTCGCTGGTCGAGACCGGGCCAGCGATCGGCCAGCAGCGGCAGCACCTGGTGGCGCAGGAAGTTGCGGTCATGCCGGGGGTCGTCGTTGCCCGGGTCCTGCAGGAAGTCCAGGCCATGCTCCCGGGCATGGGCGGAGATGGCGGCGCGGGAAACACCGAGCAGCGGCCGCGCCAGCAGGCCGGCGGCGAAGGGCCGCTCCGGCGCCATCCCGGACAATCCGCCCACCCCGGTGCCGCGCAGCACCTGCAGCAGCACCGTCTCGGCCTGGTCGTCGCGATGGTGGGCGGTGACCAGCACCTCGCCGTCGCCGAGACACGACCCCAGCCAGGCGTAGCGGGACCGGCGCAGCGCCGTCTCGGAGGTGCCGCCATCGTCCACCAGCCGGTGGCTGGCGAGGGGGATGCCGAGGTCGGCGCAGACCGCCGCGCAGTGCGTCGCCCAGCGTGCCGAATCCGCGTGCACGGCATGGTCCAGGTGCAGCGCCGACAGGCGCGGCGCCGGCGACAGCGTGGCCAGGGCGTGCAGCAGCACGTGGGAATCGACGCCGCCGCTGAAGGCAACGCGGTAGTGACGCCGCAGGCCGGGATCGAACGCCGCCAGCCAGCGCTTCAGGCCGTCAGGCAGGGTGGACGGGCCCATGGTTGACGCGGTGCCCCGCCGGAGAAGGATCAGGCGTCGCTGTAGCGCCCGTAGCGATCGAGCTTCTCGCGGCGCTGGCTGCGCAGCTCGTCGACGGACAGCGCGGTCAGCTCGTCCAGTTGCTCGGCCAGTGCCCGGCGCAGCAGCCGGAAGGTGGTGGCCGGGTCGCGATGGGCGCCGCCGGCGGGTTCGTCCACGATCACGTCCACCAGGCCGAGCTCACGCAGCTGCACCGAGGTCATCTTCATCGCCTCGGCGGCTTCGGCGGCCTTCTCCGAGCTCTTCCACAGGATCGAGGCACATCCTTCCGGGGTGATCACCGAGTAGGTGGCGTAGCGCAGCATCATCAGGCGGTCGCAGACGCCGATGGCCAGTGCGCCGCCGGAACCGCCCTCGCCGATGACCACCGACAGGGTCGGCACCGACAGCGAGGACATCAGGTAGATGCAGCGGGCAATGGCGTCGCTCTGGCCACGCTCCTCGGCATCCACGCCCGGGTAGGCGCCGGGGGTGTCGATGAAGGTGATCAGCGGCAGGCCGAAGCGGTCGGCGAGCTGCATCAGGCGCTGTGCCTTGCGGTAGCCCTCGGGCTTGGGCATGCCGAAGTTGCGGTACACCTTTTCCTTGGTGTC
>CAYGJZ010000147.1:0-5619 GCA_964350265.1 uncultured Gammaproteobacteria bacterium
CAACTCATGTCCTTGCCGCAGCACAGCGGCGACTTGATCATGCCGTGTTCGTTGGGACACTTGGACACCTCGACTTCGTCACCGTTGTCGAGGGTGATGGTGTCGTCCACCAGCGGTGCATTGCACTTGCCGCAGGTGGTGTTCACACTCATGCCGCACTGTTCGCATTCATAGGTTGCCATGATTCGTGCCTCCTTGGATGACCCGCGCCGCCCACGAGCGGGCAGCGACGCGTGCGGCAAACGATAGCATGGCAGTCGGTCGGCCCGCCAGACCCGGCGCGCCGACCGGCACGTCAACGCGGCAGCTCGCTCTCCCCGACCAGGTACTCGTCCACCGCGCGCGCCGCCTGGCGGCCCTCGCGGATGGCCCAGACAACCAGCGACTGGCCGCGACGCATGTCGCCGGCGGTGAACACGTTCTCGATGCTGGTCTGGTAGCGCTGCTCGTCGGCCTTGACGTTGCCGCGACCATCGAGCTCGACGCCGAGGGTTTCGAGCAGACCCTCGTGCACCGGGTGCACGAAGCCCATGGCGAGCAGGATCAGGTCGGCCTTGAGCACGAATTCGCTGCCCGGCACTTCCTCCATGCGCCACTGTCCCTGGTCGTTCTTCTTCCACGCCAGGCGCACCAGCTTCAGCCCGGTGACCTTGCCGTTCTCGCCGACCACTTCCTTGGTGCCCACCGACCAGTCGCGCTCGCAGCCTTCCTCGTGGGAGGAGGAACTGCGCAGCTTCAGCGGCCAGTTCGGCCAGGTCAGCAGCTTGTCCTCGTGCGCCGGGGGCCGGGGCATGATCTCCAGTTGCGTGACGCTGGCGGCGCGGTGACGGTTGGAGGTGCCGACGCAGTCGGAGCCGGTGTCGCCACCGCCGATGACCACCACGTGCTTGCCGGTGGCGAGGATGTCCTCCTCGCTGAACCCCTCGCCGCTGACGCGACGGTTCTGCTGGGTGAGGAAGTCCATGGCAAAGTGCACACCGTCGAGTTCCCGCCCGGGCACTTCCAGGTCGCGGGGCTTCTCCGAACCGCCGGCCAGCACGATGGCATCGTAGCCGTCGACGAGCTTGTCCACGGGCACGTTGCGGCCGACATGGCTGTTGGGTCGGAAGCGCACGCCCTCGGCCTGCATCTGCGCGATGCGGCGATCGACCAGTTCCGCGCTCATCTTGAAGTCCGGAATGCCGTAGCGCAGCAGTCCGCCAATGCGCCGGTTCTTCTCGAACACCACCGCGCGATGGCCGGCGCGGGCCAGTTGCTGTGCACAGGCCAGCCCGGCCGGCCCGGAGCCGATGATGGCCACCCGCTTGCCGGTGCGGTGACGCGGCACCTGCGGCACCACCCAGCCTTCCTCGAAGCCGCGATCGATGATCGCGCATTCGATGGTCTTGATGGTGACCGGCTCGTCGTCCAGGTTGAGCGTGCACGAGGCCTCGCAGGGCGCGGGGCAGATACGGCCGGTGAACTCGGGAAAGTTGTTGGTCGAGTGCAACACGTCCAGCGCTTCGCGCCAGCGATTGTTGTACACGAGGTCATTCCACTCGGGAATGATGTTGTTCACCGGGCAGCCGTCGTGGCAGAACGGAATGCCGCAGTTCATGCATCGCGCCGCCTGGTCGCGGGTCTCGCGATCGCCCAGCGGCACCACGAACTCGTTGTAGCTGGAAAGGCGCTGCTCCACGGGCAGGTAGCCGCGCTCGCGCCGACTGATCTCCAGAAAACCGGTCTCTTTACCCATTGCTTATCCTAGTTGGCATGTGTTCCGGCCTGCCGTTTGCGGCAGGCCGCCTGCGGGCAAGGTGCCCGGCGTCAGGCGCCCACCGCCAGGTCGACGTCGCCGCGCTGCTCGTGCTGGCGCTGCATGCGGGCCAGCGCCTTGCGGTATTCCACCGGCATGACCTTGACGAAGCGGGTGCGGTAGTTCTCCCAGTCGTCGAGCACCTGGCGGGCCTTGCGGCTGCCGGTGTATCGATGGTGACGCTCGATCAGCAGACGCAGTCGCCGCTGGTCGTTGCGGGTCAGGTCGCCCATCAGGTCGACCAGGCCGTGGGCTTCCAGGTCGCCGCCCTGGTGGGCCTCGCGTTCCAGCGCCTCGTCCTCGTCGGTGATCGGCTCCAGCTCGACCATCGCCAGGTTGCAGCGCGGCTCGAAACGGCCATCCTCGTCGAGCACGTAGGCGACACCGCCGCTCATGCCGGCGGCGAAGTTGCGACCGGTGGCGCCGAGCACCACCACGCATCCACCGGTCATGTACTCGCAGCCGTGGTCGCCGACGCCTTCCACCACCGCGGTGGCGCCGGAATTGCGCACGCAGAAACGTTCCCCGGCGACGCCGGCGAAGTAGACCTCGCCGGAAATGGCGCCGTAGAGCACGGTGTTGCCGACGATGATGTTCTGGTCCGCGGCGAGACGGCTGTTGGCCGGCGGATAGACCACGATACGCCCGCCGGACAGTCCCTTGCCGGTGTAGTCGTTGGCCTCGCCGGCCAGCTCCAGGTGAATGCCGGCGGCCAGGAAGGCGCCGAAGCTCTGCCCGCCGTTGCCCTCGGCGCGGATCACGATGGTGTCCTCCGGCAAGCCCTCGTGGCCGTAGCGTCGCGCCACCTCGCCGGACAGCATGGCGCCGACCGTGCGGTTGACGTTGGCCACCTTGAGGTTGTCGATCCGCACCGGTTCCTTCGCGGTCAGGGCCGGCATGGCGCGCTCGATCAACTGGTGGTCGAGGGCCTTGTCGAGGCCGTGGTCCTGGGTCTGCGTGTTGTAGATGGCCACGCCCTCTTCCGCCTCGGGCACGGTGAACACGCCGGAGAAGTCCAGGCCGCGGGCCTTCCAGTGCTTCACCGCCTTGCGCACGTCGAGGCGGTCGGCGTGGCCGATCATCTCGTCGAAGGTGCGGTAGCCGAGCCTGGCCATCCACTCGCGGGTTTCCTCGGCGATGAACAGGAAGAAGTTGACCACGTCCTCCGGCTTGCCGACAAAGCGCTTGCGCAACGCCGGGTCCTGGGTGGCAACGCCCACCGGACAGGTGTTGAGATGACACTTGCGCATGTAGATGCAACCGGCGGAGATCAGCGCGATGGTGCCGAAGCCGACTTCGTCGGCGCCGAGCAGCGCGGCGATGGCGACGTCGCGCCCGGTGCGCATGCCGCCGTCGGCCTGCACCGCGATGCGGCCGCGCAGGTCGTTCATGACCAGCGTCTGGTGGGTCTCGGCAAGACCGATCTCCCATTCCGAGCCGGCATGCATGGTGGAGGTCAGCGGGCTGGCACCGGTGCCGCCCTCGGAGCCGGAGATGAGCACGTGGTCGGCGTGCGCCTTGGAGACCCCCGCCGCCACCGTGCCAACACCGATCTCGGACACCAGCTTGACGCTGATCCTGGCCTTCGGGTTGACGTTCTTCAGGTCGTGGATCAGCTGGGCCAGGTCCTCGATGGAATAGATGTCGTGGTGCGGCGGCGGCGAGATCAGGCCGACACCGGGGGTGGAATGGCGCACCCGCGCAATCCACTCGTCGACCTTGTGGCCGGGAAGCTGCCCGCCTTCACCGGGCTTGGCGCCCTGCGCCATCTTGATCTGGATGTCGTCGGCATTGACCAGGTACTCGGCATGCACGCCGAACCGGCCGGAGGCGATCTGCTTGACCCGGGAGCGCATCGAGTCGCCGTTGGGCAGCTTCTTGTAGCGCTCGGCCTCTTCGCCGCCTTCGCCGGTGTTGGAGCGCCCGCCGAGGCGGTTCATGGCAATGGCCAGCGTGGTATGCGCCTCCCAGGAAATCGAGCCGAAGGACATGGCGCCGGTGGCGAACCGCTTGACGATTTCGCTGGCCGGCTCGACCTCGTCCAGCGGCACCGGGTCGCGGTCGAAGCGGAACTCGAACAGGCCACGCAGGTTCATCAGCCGCTCGCCCGGTTGATCCATGATCGCCGAGTACTCCTTGAACTTGTCGTAGTCGCCGGCGCGGATGGCGTGCTGCAGCAGGGAGATGGTGGTCGGCGTCCAGACGTGCTCTTCGCCGCGCAGGCGGAAGGCCAGCTCGCCACCGACTTCCAGGGCATTGCGCAGGGTCGGGGCATCGCCGTAGGCGGCGCGGTGACGACGCACCGTTTCCTCGGCGACATGATCCAGGCCAACGCCTTCCACCGCCGTCGCGGTGCCGGTGAAGTACTGTTCCACGAAGGAAGAGGAAAGGCCGACGGCGTCGAAGATCTGCGCACCGCAGTAGGACTGGTAGGTGGAAATCCCCATCTTCGACATGACTTTCATCATGCCCTTGCTGATCGCCTTGACGTAGCGCTTGTGCGCCTCCTCCAGGCTGATCTTCGGTTCCAGCCCGGGCAGCAACTGGGCAATGGAGTCCAGCGCCAGGTAGGGATTGACGGCCTCGGCACCATAGCCGGCCAGCAGGCAGAAGTCGTGCACCCGGCGGGCCTCGCCGGTCTCCACCACCAGGCCGACATCGGTACGCAGCCCCTCGCGGATGAGGTAGTGGTGCACGGCACCGGTGGCGAGCAGCGAGGGGATGGCGACGTTGTCCGAGTCCACCGCGCGATCGGAGAGGATGAGGATGTTGAAGCCATGCTCCTCCACCAGCCGCTTGGCCCTCTGGCACAACCGCTCGATGGCCTCGCCCATGCCCTCGGCGCCGTTGCCCACCGGGTAGATGAGGTCCAGGGTCGAGGTGCGGAAGGTGCTTTCCTCGTAGTCCTCGATGCGCCGGATCTTTTCCAGGTCGACGCTGGAGAGAATCGGCGTGCGCACTTCCAGGCGCTTGTTGCGACCGCCGCTGGTCAGGTCGAGCAGGTTCGGCCTTGGACCGATCAGCGACACCAGCGACATCACCAGTTCCTCGCGGATCGGGTCGATGGGCGGGTTGGTGACCTGGGCGAAGTTCTGCTTGAAGTAGTCGAACAGCATCTTCGGCCGGTGCGAAAGCACCGCCGGCGGCACGTCGCGCCCCATGGAACCCACCGGGTCCTGGCCGCTCACCGCCATCGGCTTGAGGAAGAACTCGAGATCCTCGCGGCTGTAGCCGAAGGCCTGCTGGCGATCGAGCAGGGTGTCCGGGTCGGGCACCATGGCCGCCACTTCCGCCGGCACGTCCTCGAGCTTGATCTGGGTCTCGTCGAGCCATTGCTGGTAGGGCTTGGCGCCGGCCAGCTGCTCCTTGACCTCCTCGTCGTCGATGATCCGGCCTTCCTCGAGATCGATGAGAAACATGCGGCCGGGTTGCAGGCGCCACTTCTTGACGATCTTCTCCTCGGGGATGTCGAGCACGCCCATCTCCGACGCCATGACCACGGTGTCGTCATCGGTGATCAGGTAGCGCGCCGGGCGCAGACCGTTGCGATCCAGGGTCGCGCCGATCTGCCGGCCATCGGTAAAGGCCACCGCCGCCGGCCCGTCCCAGGGTTCCATCAGGGCGGCGTGGTACTCGTAGAAGGCGCGCCGGTGGTCGTCCATCAGCGGGTTGTCGAGCCATGCCTCGGGGATCATCAGCATGACGGCGTGGGCCAGCGAGTAGCCCCCGGCCACCAGCAGTTCCAGGCAGTTGTCGAAGGTGGCCGAGTCGGAGTTGCCGTCGCCGATCAGCGGCCACAGTTTCTCCAGGTCCTCGCCGATGAG
>CAYGJZ010000148.1:0-5559 GCA_964350265.1 uncultured Gammaproteobacteria bacterium
GTCAGCCTCGTCAGCCTCGTCAGCCTCGTCAGCCTCGTCAGCCTCGTCAGCCTCGTCAGCCTCGTCAGCCTCGTCAGCCTCGTCAGCCTCGTCAGCCTCGTCAGCCTCGTCAGCCTCGTCAGCCTCGTCAGCCTCGTCAGCCTCGTCAGCCTCGTCAGCCTCGTCAGCCTCGTCAGCCTCGTCAGCCTCGTCAGCCTCGTCAGCCTCGTCAGCCTCGAGGTCGTCCGCGCGCACCGGGTCGTCCTCTTCGCCCTCGCCCTCGTCGCCCGCCACGGCCAACGGCAGCTCGATGTTCTGCTCGGCGGCAATGGCCCTGAGGTCTCTCTGCTCGATCAAGGCCGGCAGTTCGCGCAAGGATTCGAGGTTGAAATAGGCCAGGAAGGCCGGCGTGGTGCCATACAGGGCGGGGTGACCGGGCACGTCGCGCACGCCGACCTGCTTGATCCACTCGCGTTCCTGCAAGGTGCGCATGATCTCGGTGGAGACGGCGACGCCGCGAATGTCCTCGACGTCGCCCCGGCTGACCGGCTGCCGGTAGGCGATGATGGCCAGGGTTTCCAGCAGGGCGCGGGAGTAGCGCGGCGGTCGACCCTCGTTGAGCTTGCGCAGCCACGGCGCCAGCTGTTCCCGGGTCTGGTAGCGCCAGCCCTGGCCGATGCGGCGCAGTTCCACGCCGCGGTCGGCGGTGTCGGCCACCAGCGCCTCGATGGCTTCCTGCACGCGTTCGCGCTCGGGGCGGGCGTCTTCGGGAAACAGGCCGAGTATCTGCGGCACCGTCAATGGCGCCTCGGCGGCCAGGATCGCCGCTTCGACGATCTGCTTCAACGTATCGTGGTTCACGCTCATTCTTCGATGGCCTGGATGTGCACGGGGGCAAAGGGTTCGTTCTGCACCACGCGCAGCATGCGGTCGCGGGACAGTTCCAGGATGGCGCAGAAACTCACCACCAGCCCCATGCGTCCTTCGCTGGCGAGAAACAGTTCCTCCAGCCGCAGGTAGCCCTGGCCGCCGAGGCGGTCGAGGATCTGCGTCATGCGCTCGCGCACCGACAGGGTTTCCCGGCCCACCACCCAGTGCTGGTTGCGGTTGGCCACGACCATGGCCTGGCGGTAGGCATCCACCAATTGCTCGATGGTGACGGGAATCTCCGGCACCGGCGGCGCCGGGTCCTCGAAACGGGCATGCACCACGAACAGGTCACGCTCGGCGCGGGGACGTTCGTCCAGGGTGATGGCGGCCTCGCGGTAGCGCTCGTACTCCTGCAGGCGACGCACCAGGGCAGCGCGGGGATCTTCCTCTTCCTCGTCGTCGCTGGTCGGACGCGGCAACAGCATGCGCGACTTGATCTCCGCCAGTACCGCGGCCATGACCAGGTACTCGGCGGCGAGATCCAGGCGCATGGAACGCATCAGCTCGACGTACTCCACGTACTGGCGGGTGATCTCCGCCACCGGGATGTCGAGAATGTCGAGATTGTGACGCCGGATCAGGTAGAGCAGCAGGTCCAGCGGGCCCTGGAAGGACTCGAGGATGACCTCCAGGGCGTCGGGGGGGATGAACAGGTCCTGCGGCCAGCGGGTCAGCACCTCGCCACGCACGATGGCACGGCGCATGTCCTCGTCGCTGGCCGTATCCTGCGCGTCGTCTCCGGCGACCGGCGGCGAATGCACGGTTCGGTCGGCGTCTTCCGCCGGCGTCGCCTCGTCCCCGCCTTCGATGTCGTCGGCGACCATCATCAGCTGTAGTTCAGACCCATGACCTCGCGCACTTCTTCCATGGTGTCCTCGGCCACTTCCTGCGCCCGCTCGCAGCCGTCGGCGATGAGCTTCTTCACCAGCGTCGGGTCCTCGGTGTAGGGAGCGGCGCGTTCCTTGATGGTTGTCTGTTCCTTGAGAATCTCGTCGATCAGCGGCTGCTTGCAGTCGATGCAGCCGATGCTGGCGGAGCGGCAACCGGCCACCACCCAGTCGCGCACGTCCTCGCCGGTATAGACCTGGTGCAGGTTCCACACCGGGCACTTCTCCGGGTCGCCGGGGTCGGTGCGACGCACCCGGGCCGGGTCGGTGGGCATGGCGCGCAGCCGGGTTTCCACGCGGCTGGCGTCATCACGCATGAAGATGGTGTTGTTGTAGGACTTGGACATCTTCTGCCCGTCGAGCCCGGAGAGCTTCGGCGACTCGGTGAGCAATGCCTCGGGCTCGGGCAGGATGATGCGGCCACCGCCCTCGAGGAAGCCGTACAAGCGCTCGCGATCGCCGATGGTGATGTTCTGCTGGTCGGCGAGCAGCGCCCTGGCCCGCTCGATGGCGGACTCGTCGCCCTGCTCGGTATAGGCCTGGCGCAGGCGGCGGTACAGCTTGGCGGCCTTCTTGCCCATCTTGTCGATGGCTGCCTCGGCCCTTTCCTCGTAGTCCTCTTCACGCCCGTAGAGGTAGTTGAACCGACGCGCGATCTCGCGGGTCAACTCCACGTGGGGCACCTGGTCCTCGCCCACCGGCACGCCGCTGGCCCGGTAGATGAGGATGTCGGCGCTCTGCAGCACCGGGTAGCCGAGGAAGCCGTGGGTGGACAGGTCGCGCTCGGCCAGTCGTTCCTGCTGGTCCTTGTAGGTGGGCACGCGCTCGAGCCAGGACAGCGGCGTGATCATCGACAACAGCAGGTTCAGCTCGGCGTGCTCGGGTACCCGGGACTGCACGAACAGCGTCGCCCGGCCGGGATCGACGCCGGCCGCCAGCCAGTCGACCACCATCTCCCAGACGTTTTCGCCCATGTCCACGCGGGACTCGTAGTGGGTGGTCAGTGCATGCAGGTCGGCGACGAAGAAGAAGCTCTCGTACTCGTGCTGCAGTTCCACCCAGTTCTTCAACACCCCGTGATAATGGCCCAGATGCAGCCGGCCTGTCGGGCGCATGCCGGACAGGACCCGTGCCGGGGTTCCCGGTACGCTCATGAATCGCTACCTTTTCCTCGTCGGTTCGCTTGCCTGGTGCGCGTGACGACGCGCACCAACTTAAAAGATGTCAACCGGCCCGCCGCCGGTGCGCAGGACACGCGGCTCGCCGTCGGACAGGTCCACCACCGTGGTGGGCTGATTATCCACGGGCCCGGCATCGATCACCAGTTCG
Organism: uncultured Gammaproteobacteria bacterium; assembly: GCA_964350265.1. GTDB lineage: Bacteria > Pseudomonadota > Gammaproteobacteria > Arenicellales > CAJQKF01 > BQJD01. The sequence goes on from CAYGJZ010000148.1 coordinate 3,126, forward strand.
AGCTGGTGCTCGAGCCGTTCGCGGATCTCCTCGGCATCGTTCTCGGGCATCTCCTCCCCGGGCAGGATCAGCGTCGAGCTCATGATCGGCTCGCCGAGCTCGCCGAGCAGGGCCTGCACCAGCGGCGAGTCGGGCACGCGGATGCCGATGGTGCGCCGCCGCGGGTTCTGCAGTCGTCGCGGCACTTCGCGGGTGGCACCGAGGACGAAGGTGTAGCGGCCGGGGGTGAGCGACTTGAGCAGGCGGAACACGCTGTTGTCCACCCGCGCATAGGACGAGATGTCGGCCAGGTCGCGGCACACCAGGGTGAAGTTGTGGCGATCGTCGAGGTTGCGGATGCCGCGGATCCGCTCCATCGCCGCCTTGTCGCCAATGGCGCAGCCCAGGGCATAGCTGGAGTCCGTGGGATAGGCGATGACGCCGCCCTCGCGGATGATCTGGCAGGCGCGGTGCACCAGCCGCGGCTGGGGATGGGTGGGATGCACCTGGAAGTACTGGGCCATGCCGGGTACCCGCTATGCCGGGTCGTCCGCCAGCGGCGTCACCCGCTGGCCGGCGCAGTCGGCGAGCAGTGCCGCCGCCGGGCCGTACCCGGGAATCACCAGCGCCGGGTCGATGGCGGTCAGCGGCTCGAGCACGAAACGGCGCTCGGCCATGCGCGGGTGCGGCAGGGTCAGTCGAGGCTGGTCGAGGCGCACGTCGTCGTAGAGCAACAGGTCGAGGTCGATGCGCCTGGGTCCGAAGCGCGGCCCGTTGCGCAGGCGGCCCATGTCCTGCTCGATGCCCTGCAACAGGTCGAGCAGGGCCAGTGGCGCCAGGGCGGTGTCGAAGCGCACCACCGCGTTGACGAAATCGTCCTGCGCCTCGTAGTCCCGCGGCGCACTGGCATACAGCGGCGAGGCCTGCACGCGCTCGAGTTGCGGATGCGCGGCCAGCCGCGAGATGGCGTCGCACACGGCGTCACGCGCGTCGGCCAGGTTGGCGCCAAGCCCCACCCATGCCGTGCTCATTGCGTCGGCTTGCGCTTGCGTGGCCGCCGCGAACGACGCTTGCCGCCGCCGGGCAGCGCCGCGATCATCTCGGAAGCCTCGGACTCGGACACTTCCTGGATCCGGGTCCACCAGCTGGCCAGTTCCTCGCCGCGCTCACCCACCGCCTGGCGCAGCAGCAGGAAGTCGTAGGCGGCGCGGAAACGGCGGTTCTCCATCAGGCCGCGCACCGAGCGCGGACGACGCTCGCCGAGGCGGTATTCCTGCTCCCAGATCTCGCGCACCACGCTGCTCACCCGGCGCGGAATGGCCACCGCCTGGCACTCCTCCTCGAAGACCTGCTCGGCGGCACGGTGCAGGGCCTCGATGGGCGGCATGTCGGAAGCCACCAGGGCGGTGAAGCGATCCTCCACCGGCGGCCAGAGCATGGCCGCGAACAGGAACGGCGCGATCACCGCCTTGCCCTCGCGCACCCGCGCATCGGTGTTGTGGAGAGCGCGTTCCACGATCTCGGGAATGCCGCCGTCGGCGAGGTCCTCGGCCAGCACCGGGAACAGCAGTTCGAGCATGCCGTACTCGTGCAGCAGGGCACAGGTCTGGGCGCCGTGGCCGTGCTGGAACAGCTTGAGCACCTCGTCGAACATGCGCGCCGCGGGCACCCCGGCGAGCAGGTGGCAGCATTCGCCGAGGGCGGCGCGGGTGGCCGGGTCGAGCGCGAAGCCGAGCTTGGCCTGGAAACGCACCGCGCGCACCATGCGCACCGGGTCCTCGGCGAAACGGCGGACCGGGTCGCCGATCATGCGCAGCACGCGGTCTTCCAGGTCGGCCAGCCCGTCGACGTGGTCGATGCCCTCGTTGTTCAGCGGATCGTAGTACAGCGCGTTGACGGTGAAGTCGCGGCGCTGGGCATCGCTGTCCAGATCCCCCCAGACGTTGTCGGCGAGGATGCGACCGTGCTCGGTCTGCTCGGGATCGGCGCCGTCGACCGGCGCGCCGCGAAAGGTGGTGACCTCGATGATCTCCCGGCCCATGCGCACGTGCACGATGCGAAAGCGGCGACCGACGATGCGCGCGCGCCGGAATACCCGCGCCACCTGCTCCGGGGTCGCGTCGGTGGCCACGTCGTAGTCCTTCGGCGCGATGCCGAGCAGCAGGTCGCGCACGCAGCCGCCCACCAGCAGGGCTTCGTAGCCGGCATTGCGCAGGGTGCGTGTCACGTCCACCGCCGCCGGGCTGAGCATGGCGGGGTCGATGGTGTGGTCGGTGGGCAGGTCGGGTCGAGAGGCAGGCAAGCGATCTGGCATCCGGCTGGGCCGTGGCAGGTTGCGTCCACGAAATGACGTGGCGGCATATGTATTGTGACCGGATTTTACACTATAATCGCGCCTCCACGCTCCCTTCGTCTAGCGGTTAGGACGCCGGCCTCTCACGTCGGTAACAGGGGT
>CAYGJZ010000149.1:0-5415 GCA_964350265.1 uncultured Gammaproteobacteria bacterium
ATGGAGTTCACGTGGTCCGCCTCGTAGATGTTGCCCACCGCCATGGTGGCGATGCCGGCCTCGTTGCGCACGCGGTCGGAAAACGGCGTCTGGAACATGCGGCCATAGACCGGGTTGGCGCTCGCCGAGGTCTGCCCGGCGGAGACGTCGCAGATGTCGACGCCGATCTCGCGCAGGCGCCGGGCGATGACCACCGCGTCCCGTGGCGTGATGCCCGCTTCTCCGCGCCAGTCATGCGCCGAGATGCGCACCGACAACGGCCGTTCCACCGGCCACGCCGCGCGCACCGCCTGGATGACTTCCAGCGGATAGCGCAGGCGGTTGTCGAGACTGCCGCCGTAGTCGTCGTCGCGCTGGTTGGCCAGCGGCGTGATGAACGCCGACAGCAGGTAGCCATGGGCGGCATGCACCTCGATGATGTCGAAGCCGGCACGGGCGGCACGCTCGGTGGACTCGACGAAGGCATCGCGCACGCTGTCCATGTCGTCGCGGGTCATCGCCGCCGGCACCGCGTTGTCCGGCGACCAGGCAATCGCCGATGGTGCCAGAAGCGGCCAGTTGTCGCGTTCCAGTGGCTGGTCCATGCCCTCCCAGCCGAGCCGGGTGGAGCCCTTGGCACCGGCATGGCCGACCTGCAAGCCGATCTTCGCCGGGGTCTCGCCGTGCACGAAGTCGACGATGCGCTTCCAGGCCCGTTCCTGTTCATCGTTGTACAGGCCCGGGCAGCCGGGGGTGATGCGACCCTCGGGACTGACGCAGGTCATCTCGGTGAACACCAGCCCGGCGCCGCCCTTGGCGCGCTCGCCCAGGTGCACCAGGTGCCAGTCGGTGGGCAGGCCGTCCACCGCCTTGTACTGGGCCATGGGCGAGACCACCACGCGGTTCGGCAACACCAGTTCGCGCAGTTGGAAGGGCGTGAACATCGGTGCGCGCACGTCGTCGTCCTCGACCCCGGCCTGGGTCGCGAACCAGCGCTCGGCCTCGCCCAGCCAGGCAGGGTCACGCAGGCGCAGGTTCTCGTGGCTGATGCGCTGGGAGCGGGTGAGCAGGGCGTAGTAGAACTGCTGCGGGGCGAAGTCCAGGTAGCGCTCGATCTGCTCGAACCACTCGGTGGAGTTGCGTGCCGCGGACTGCAGGCGCAGCACTTCCAGGCGGCGTTCCTCCTCGTAGCGGCGGAAGGCATCGGTCATGCTGCCGCCGTCGTGCAGGTAGTCGGCCAGGGCGATGGCGCTCTCCAGCGCCAGCTTGGTGCCCGAGCCGATGGAGAAGTGCGCGGTGGCCGCGGCGTCGCCCATCAGCACCACGTTGTCATGCGACCACTTCCCGCACAGCACCCTGGGAAAGCTCAGCCACGCCGAACCGCGCAGGTGGCGGGCATTGGACATCAGCGCATGGCCGTTCAACCACGGCGCGAAGATGCCCTCGCAGGTGGCGCAGGACTCCTCCTGGGTCATGTCGCCGAAGCCGAAGGCGTCGTAGGTATCCTCGCTGCACTCGACGATGAAGGTGGCGGTGTCGCGATCGAACTGGTAGGCATGCGCCCACACCCAGCCATGACGCGTGGATTCGAAGATGAAGGTGAAGGCATCGTCGAACTTCTGCCGCGTGCCGAGCCAGACGAACTTGCAGCGACGGGTCTCGATGTCCGGCTGGAAGTGTTCGGCGTAGTGGGCACGGGTCTTCGAGTTCAGGCCGTCGGCGCCGACCACCAGGTCGAAGCGCGCGGCATGGCCGGCGATGTCGTCGATCTCGGTTTCAAAGCGCAGGTTCACGCCGAGCTGGCGGGCGCGTTGCTGCAGCAGCACCAGCAGTTGGCGGCGGCCGATGCCGCAGAAGCCGTGGCCCCCGGAGACCAGCCGGGTGCCGCGGTAATGCACGGCGATGTCGTCCCAGTAGGCGAAGTGGTCGCGGATGGCGGCGGCCGAGGTCTCGTCGTTGGCGGCGAGGTTGTCGAGGGTTTCCCGCGACAGCACCACGCCCCAGCCGAAGGTGTCGTCGGCGCGGTTGCGCTCGATCACCGTGACTTCGTGTCGCGGGTCGCGCAGTTTCATGCAGATGGCGAAGTACAGCCCCGCCGGGCCGCCGCCGAGACAGGCAATGTTCATGCCGGGCACCGGGTTGCGATGTGCGGCCATGATAGGCCTGTCGCTCATATAGTTCAAGCTTAAAATAAATCGCCGGGCCGAGGCGAGACGGTGACCGGCGGGTGCCGGGCATGGCATGCTCGCGGTGCATGAGACTGCCCGCCGCGGGGCGCATGGCCGCCCGTCTCGCCGTGTTGCTGCTGGCCACCATCCTCGTCGTCGCCTGTGGCGATGCCGCGCCGCGTCTCGGCCTGGCCGCGGATGCGCGCATCGTCGCCTTCGGCGACAGCCTGACCCGGGGCACCGGCGCCGCGCCGGGGCAGGGCTATCCCGAACAGCTTGCCGCGCTGGGTCCCTGGCAGGTAATCAACGAAGGGGTGCCCGGCGAGACCAGCGACCAGGGCCTGGCGCGCATCGACGCGGTGCTTGCCCGGCACCGGCCGTCGCTGGTGATTCTCTGGCACGGTGGCAACGACATCCTCGCCAACCGCGACCCGGCAGACATCGAGCACAACCTGCGCGCCATGGTCGACGCCATCCATGCTGCCGGTGCCCGGGTGCTGCTGCTCGGGGTGCCGGAGAAGAGCCTGCTGCTGTCCACCGCGCCCTGGTATCCGCGCATCGCCGAGTCCCTCGATCTGCCCTATCTCGACGACGTGCTCGGCGAGGTGCTGCGCGATCGCGCACTGAAGGCCGACAGCGTGCACCCCAACACGGCTGGCTACGCGGTCATCGCCGAGCGCGTGCACGCGGCACTGCGCTGACTTGCACGGAATGCCGTCCAGCGCAAGGTAACTATTTACCTTTTCAGCGTCCGTCGACTGTCGCAGAATCCGCCCCTCGCAGGGAAGATGGCGCCAGTCACGGACGGCGGCCGTGGACCGGTGAAGACCGGGAGACGTGGATGGAACACGTGGTGTCGATGGGATCATCGACACGTCGCAGGGCAGCACCTCCCGGTGGTTTCAACACCGGTCAGGGATGATGCGGAAGGCGCCAAGGATCGCGGGCGGTGTCCCGGGTATCCGGGCGGCCCGGGGTTTCCGGCGCCGGCACCGGTCTGCCCGGGACGCCGCCGTCGCTCGTGGCACGGTTTCGCCGGTGAAGGCATGCAGGCCGGCTGGCGGCCCGGTGCGACACCAGACCGGCCACCGGGCAGTGCCGATCATCGGTTGAAACCAACCGTTCGTCGGAAACTCCGACAACCTGGCCCCACCTGGATTGCGCCCCCGTGACAGTTCGTTACACTTCTTCCATCACCTGAATCGGCCATCGCGCAGGCACGCGCAACACAGGGAGACAAGGGAATGCAACCACCCGAGCCACATCCCGCCACACCGCCTCCAGCCAGTCCGCGTGACCTGCCCGCGCAGGTTCTGCGTGCGTTGCGCGTTCCGGCCCGCATGCCGTTTGCCGATTCCGCCTGCCACGCCCTGCACCGTATCCATGCCGTTCCACCACCTGCCGCGTCGTCACCGCCGCGTGGCCGCGCAGTACAAGGAAGACCGATCCGTACCACACATCCATCGTGACTGTATCCCGGGGGGGAGCCCATGCGTATCAGGAGTTTGAACGGAATCTTCGATCACGAACTGCAACCGAAGACGAAGCCGCGGTCATTGCCCAGGGGCATGTCCTACCACGGTCGTTTCGTCGCCGACGATGAACGGGTGTCGCTGCACGAGTACCGTCTCGGCGATACCCTGGTACTGGTGCCGGAGAGCGAGCGGGCACGCAGCGCCGGCGTGCCGCGGATGAAGCAGGCACTGGAACTGGCCCTGATCATCATGTCGCGCGTCGATGGCCTGCGCGGTGGCGTCATCAAGCCCATTCGCGTACTGGTGTTCACCGCCAATCCCGGCGATGCCATGCCGGCCGTGTTCGCAGGCTTCGTCAATGGCCTGCACACGGTGGCGGTGGACAGCGGCGAACAGTTGTCGCTGTCCCGCTTCACCCGCACCTGCCGACGGTTCGTCGCCCGCGGCGGTGTGCTGCGGCCCGGCGGCAAGGTCCGCGTGCTGATCGAGGACTACCGCGCCATGTCCGCCGATCCGCTGCCGACCTTCGGTACGCCGGAACCGGACCTGGCCAGCCGTGCCATCGCCCATGCCGGCTTCCTCGACCCTGCCGAGTTGCGGGAACTGTCGCGGGACTTCTTCGTCGACCAGGTGGTGGCCCAGGCCAAGGGACAACTGGACGACTTCGACCCGAAGATCGGTCTCAGCGCCTTCGGCGCCACCGCCATCGTCGACGCCCACGGCGAGGGCATGCAGGTGGCCGGCAGCCTGTTCGGCATTGCGCGCGGGCGCCTGGTGGCCTCCACCGAGGTTGCCGAGCAGCCCGACGATCCATGGGACTGCGACCACGCCATCGTCCACGCCCTGGACGCCGACTGGCCCCGTGGCATTCCGCTGCAACACGTCGGCCTCGGCGAGCCGAACCCGGCCGAGGCCATTGCCGCGTCGGTGATCCTGCGTCGCGCCCTGGGCATCGGGCCCACCCGGGACGGTGAAACCGCGCGCGCCTGCCAGCGGGTGGAGCGTGCCATTCAGCTGGTGCGCGACCATCGTGGCGAGGACTTCGAATTCTGGCAGGAGCGCCTGGAAGAACACGGCCAGATGCCCATCATGATGACCCTTGCCAGTCCGCAGTTCGTCGATGCCTGCGAGGCATCGATGGTGGATCAGCGGGCACTGGCCATCCTCGACGAGTTCGACGCCACGCTGATGTACCAGTATGCAGAGTCCGGCGAGCAGGACGACGAGACGCTGCGCAACCAGCTCGCCGAGCTGGAGCGCACCCGCGAGCGACACGAACGCCAGGCTGTCGCCGCCTCCTACGCGGTGGAGAGCACCATCTGTGCCAGCGAAACCATGGCCGCGCTGCTGCCCGCGGGCGCACCGTTCCCGAAGGCCAAGCTGGTCGAACACTGGCTGGTCCTGGTCACCCGCGGCATGAATGCACAACGGGCGTTGGATTCCTTTGTCTTCGACAGCGATGGCGGCGTGCGCGCCGGCTTCGTCCAGGACATCGACGCCTGCATCCTGCGCGCACGACTGAAGAACAGCCCGGGCAACGTGCGCATGCTGCGCGAAGACGACTTCCTCGCCAACCGGCTGGGCCGAGCGGCGAGGATCGTTGTCGCCAGTGGCATCACGTCGCGGGAATACTGCGAGGTGAAGGAACTGTCGCAGCGCTGCGAGCACGAATGGTCCCCGCTGCTGCCCGCGCTCGGCCTGGACCTGGAAGACCGCGATCCACCCACCGACCTTTCCCCGCAAACCCGCACGCCAACCTCGGACGACGACGCCGATCCCGTGGTCTGGCTCGA
>CAYGJZ010000150.1:0-5332 GCA_964350265.1 uncultured Gammaproteobacteria bacterium
AATGCATGGAAGAACATCATGATGCCAGTCCGCAGCCAGGAAAACCCGCCGCTCCCCGCCCCCGCCAGGCAGTCCCTGTTGCCGTGCCGCACCCGATGCCCCGCGACTGCGTGGACCTTCCCTCGGGGGGAACGGCCTCCGCCTGGAACAGCGCAACCATCGGTCTTTGGCCAACCTGTTTCGACGTCAAGTTCAATCTCCCGTGACAGCCGCGCCGCCCCCGGGCGAAGGCGCTCGGCACAGCCGACCCGTGTCCGGATCCTCCGAAACCCCGCTGTGGATGCAGCGGCAAGCAAGCAGAAGGAACATGCTGATCTCAAACCGACACCGATTCGTGTTCGTGCACGTGTACAAGAACGCCGGCACCAGCATCACCGCGGCGCTGAAGCCGTTTGCCCTGAACCGCTGGCAATGGGGCCTGCACAGGGTCTGTTCACTGGCACGCCTGCCGTTTCCCTATCCCGATCCCCAGCCACTTCCCGCGCATGCCAGCGCATCCGAGATCGCCAGCGCGTTGGGACGTGAAACGTTCAACGCATTCTTTCGCTTCGCCTTCGTGCGCAACCCGTGGGACTGGCAGGTCTCGCTCTACGAGTACATGCTGCGCTCGCGCACCCATCCACAGCATCACCTGGTCCGCGGCCTGGGAAGCTTCGAAGCCTATATCCAGTGGCGATGCAGCCACGAAGTGCGGTGTCAGAAAGACTTCCTGTATTCACGCAAGGGCGAGAGACTGGTCGACTACGTGGGGCGCTTCGAATCGCTGGACGCTGATTTTCGTGCCATCTGTGCGCGGATCGGTATTCGTGCCTCGCTGCCGAGGTTGAACGTGTCTACGAGCCAACACTACCGCGGTTACTATACGGACGACACCATCGAACAGGTCCGGCAGGCATACCAGGTGGACATCGACCAGTTCGGCTACCGGTTCCAGACGACCGAACCGATGCCGGTCGCCGGCGACTTGCCGCAACCAGGGAGGATGAAGTGATGGTCTTTGTCACTGCGGTGGATGCCACCGTTTCGAAGCCGGGAATCTCGACACATGGAGTTCGCACATGACGTGGAAGCAACCACCGCCAGTGGACATCGGAGCTGTCCAACTGCGGTACTTGATCGTCTCGGGGTGCGCAGTCTTGTATCTGCTGGCGACCTGCGGTGAAAAGCTTCTTTGGGCCGTGCTTGTCTATGTAGCGATGGCGACGAGATTTCTGATCATCATGTTCGAACAGGGAATCCTGGTGTCACTGGTGGATCTTGTCGGCCTTGCGGCAGGCGCATTCGTGGAACGGGTTTGTGCGTTCGGCGACGTGATGCTGGGTTGAACGGACGGCTGGCCTGGGCATGAGCGAAATCGCCAGCACGGTACTCGAGGGCGACGCCGGGTACTCGCGTTCACCGGCCAGGCGCTACGCTTCCGTCTCCCGCACCGCGTCACGACGTGACGGGTCGGCGCTTTCCTCCAGGACGAATAGTCACTACACTGGTGTCCACCAGGGGTAGGAGAACGGATGCGTGATCGGCCAGACGACTGGCTGCGCGCCACACAGGGAGTGAACAGCGATGCCAGTGCAAGAGATAAGATGTCTGCGACCCGGCGGCAGAAGATCGTCGTTACCCTTGGGGAGCCTGGCTCCTGCCATTGTCGCCGGATCGACGTTGCGCGCAACCGCGCCCAGGCAGGACTGCACGTCGCGCGGTACATCGAGCGGTCACCGTGTCCATCCAGTCCGACCGCGAGCCTGCGACGCCTCAAGCCCCGTCCGCAACGTGCTGCCGTGTCACCGCCATGGGTGTCTATGACCTGAAGCCGGCGTTCAGCCGGAAGCTGGAACCGGTCATGCGCTTCGCGACACGGTTCCACCCGAATACGGTCAGCGCTTTCGCCACCGCCTGTTCCCTGCTCGCGGCGCTGTTGTTGGTGTTGGCGCCGAGCACGGACTGGTTGTACCTGTTGGTGCCTCCATTCCTGTTTCTGCGCATCGTATTCAACGTCCTCGATGGCAAGGTGGCACTACGCAGGGGGATGCAGTGCAGAACGGGCGAAATGGTGAACGAGTTCTCCGACCGGTTGAACGATACGATCATCTTCGGCGGCTTGGCACTGTCCGGGGTGATCGCCCCGGCTTGGGTGTTGTCTGCCCTCGTTGCCATGTTGCTGGTCTCCTGTCTCGGTATCCTGGCCAAGGCGGCCGGCGGCTCGAGACGGTTCGACGGCCCGCTGGGAAAGCCGGAACGGATGATCATCCTCGGCCTGGCATCGATTGCGGCCTTCTTTGCGCCCCGTGCCGGCTGGACGGCGTGGCAGGGCCTGCACGGCGTGGAGGCAGTGTTCTTGCTGGCGACATGGTTGATCCTTGTTCTTGCCGTGCCGACCCTGCTCATTCGCTGGGTGCGCGCATGGCGTGAACAGGGGTTCGGCGAATGATGCCGATTGGCCGGTACGCCGTGATGAATGGTATTCGTCGGCGTGCCCGTGCATCTGCTTGATTCACTGCCCCACGCGGCCTGGCCGGCACCGTTACCACGCGTCGCCATGTTGCTGTTGCTGTTGTTTCTCGCAGCCGGCGGTGCCTACGCGCTTCTCACGCCCTACCTGAGAAGGAAAAGCCCGGAACTGTGGAAGGAGGTCGGCCTGCGCATCGCCGCATGGCTCGGAATCGCTCTTGGTATCGTCGTCGCGTTGTCCTTGGGGCGCACGGCTTGGATGGTGGCGGTAGGCTTGATCGGCGTGTTGGTGTATCGCGAGTATGCTCGCGCCGTTGGACTCTGGTCAGATCGCGTCTTCATGGCAATCGGCTACCTGTTCATCGTCCTCGTGCACGTGGTCGCCTGGTGGCCGTACCCGGATGCATTCGATGGCCCAGGGTGGTGGGGGTTGTACCTGGTGATGCCGGTATGGGGGATCGTTTTCGTGCTCCTGGTTCCCATCGTTCGGGATCGGTACGACGGCATGCTCCAGAAGCTGGCCCTGTCGATACTCGGAATGACCTACTTTGGCTATTTCTGGAGCCACTACGCGTACCTGCTGAACCTTGGCCATGGCGGTGTCTCCCTGGTCCTGTTTCTTGGGTTGCTGGTCGCTACCCACGACATCGCCGCCTTCGTCTGGGGCAAGTCGCTCGGTCGCACCCGGTTGCGGCCAGCGCTGTCGCCCGGCAAGACCGTCGAAGGCACTGTTGGCGCACTGGCGACCGTGCTGCTGGTTTCCTTCGGACTTTGGTGGCTGGTGCCGTTCTTCTCGCCAGGCCATCTTTTGGCGATCACGTTGCTGGTCGGCGTGGGCGCGGTGGCGGGCGATCTCGCCACGTCGGTGATCAAGCGGGACCTGGGCATCAAGGACTGGTCGTCCGCCCTGCCCGGTCACGGTGGCGTCCTGGATCGGGCAAACAGCCTGGTGTTCACCGCGCCGGTGTTCCTGCACTACACGGTGTATTTCTACGGCCTGTGAAAGCGCCTCCGAGTCAAAGGCCACGCAAGTGGCGTTACCGTCGCCCGACAAACAGCGCAGCGGACTGGGCGCTGAGCGATTTCTGGTTGAGACTTTGGCGACCGGTCATGCATCTATTGTTTCGCGTGATGCTTCGCCTGCTGTTTCGTCTTCGCGTAACCGGCCGACGACACGTTCCGCGAAGAGGACCCTTCGTGCTTGTTGCCAACCATGCCGGGCATGCCGACGCCGTGGTGCTGATGGCATGCGTACCGTTGCGACGCATCAATACCGTGCACCCGCTGGCGGCAAGAGACTACTTCTTTGGTCGCCGAGTCGTCGGCTTCTCGGTTCATGCGTTGCTGAACGCGTTGCCCATCGATCGACAGTCGCGTCGCGTCAGGGAGTCATTGGCGGACGCGCGAGACCTGTTGACCGATGGACGCGGGGTAATCCTCTTTCCCGAGGGGTCCCGTACCGCGGAGGAAGACGTTACCGGGTTCAAGAACGGTGTTGGCATGTTGCTGGCGGAGACCAACATTCCCGCGGTTCCTGCCTACATTTCGGGCAGTCGGGAGGTAATGCCGAAGGGGGCGACCCGCCCGCGCCTGGCGCCGATGAGTGTCGATATTGGACCCCCTGTACGGTTCGGCGAGCTGTCAGCCGACAGATCTGGCTACCGGCGTGTCGCGAAGGAGCTCGAGAGCCGGGTGCGCGAGTTGTCGCGTCGAACCCGCCCGGTGGTCGCCGACCGAGCGGGCGTCCCGGACCCCGTCAGCCGAGACTGACGCAAAGGGATGCAGGGTCTTGCTTCAGGGTTGACGGCCGCGGTGCCAACGCGGCCGGGAGCGAGAACGAGTACACTTTCGACTTGGCGTATGCCCACACACCAGGCGATGATCTGATGACGCAAACTTGGATTCAGAAGGCGTTCAAACCCGTCCGGGCATATGCGCCGTCCTGGGCTTCCAGCCTGGTTCGTCGAGCCGGCACGGCTATCCTGACACCGCTCCTGTTCAGCCGGCGGACGGGACACTGGCGAAGTTCGTTCTCGATGAAGGCGGTTTCCCGGCAGGGAGATCCGCTGCCTTGGTATACGTACCCTTGTATCGACTTCCTGAAGTACCGTGACTACGCGGACAAGACCGTGCTGGAGTTCGGTGCGGGCCAGTCGACGCTTTGGTGGGGGCGAAGAGCGCAACGGGTGCTTGCCCTGGAAGGTGACCCGGCCTGGCTCGAACATCTCAAGATGCATGCGCCTGCCACGGTGGATCTGCAACTCGTGCCCGTACACGAATCCCTGGCATGTGTCGCAGCCGTACACGAGGTGTTGGCGAAGCGACCGGAGGAGCGTTTCGATGTGATCGTTATCGATGGCTTCTGGCGATACCAGATGATCGAGATCGCGGCCAGGCTCGTACGGGAAAATGGTGTGATTGTCTGCGACAACGCGGAAGGCTATGGATTCTTCGAGGGATTCAAGGACAGGGGCTTTTCTCGTGTCGACTTTTTTGGCCACGCGCCAGGCGTGGTTCTGCCGCATTGCACGTCCCTGTACTTCAAGGGCCACTCGTTCGTGTTCCAGGCGACACATCCGATACCCGTGATTGCCAAGGAACGCTGACGCACGGATACCGGCTGGTCATGGAAGGTCAGCCACAGGTCTTGTTGACAACCCTGCAATGGAAACAACGATGCTCAGAATCGCCGATGTTGCCGATGCTGACGCCATTGCCACGGTGCACGTGCGCAGTTGGCAGGTGGTGTACCGCGGGCTGTTGCCGGATCACTGCCTGGACAACCTGCGCGTGGAGCAGCGCGCTGCCTACTGGGGTAACGTGATTCACCGCGGTGCGGGGGGTGTCGCGGTGGCGGAGGTGGACGGGGAGATTGCCGGCTTCG
>CAYGJZ010000151.1:0-5312 GCA_964350265.1 uncultured Gammaproteobacteria bacterium
ATACGGTCTCGGCTTTCTCCCGGTGCAGGAAGAACACTACGACTTCGTGGTGCCCGCCGCGCGCATGGATCGGCCCGCCGTGCGTCGGTTCATCGAGATTCTTCACGGCGAGGAAGCGCGCGCGGGCCTCGCCGCGCTCGGCTTTCACCTGCATCCGTTGCGGGCTGACGGCTCCGCACCGAAGGCCTAGCCGGGGCGCGGGTAGCCGGCGGCGCGCGCCTCGCTGTCGCGCTGGCCGATGACGTCGTAGGCGGCGGGTGCGATCGCGGCAAAGCCCGCCAGCTCCAGTGCCTCGAGGTGCTCGGCCAGGCCGGGCAGCGTCGACGACGCCAGCAGCACCGCCCGCAGCGCGGCGATGTCGGCTTCGGGTACCTGCGGCGAGGCCACCAGCGGCGGCATCGGTGCGGTGGTGGTCCACTCGACCACCGCCAGGTCCTGCAGCCGTTCCGGCGCGTGGCGACGCAGCAGGTCCAGTGCGTAGCTGTCCACCGGCGCCACGTCGGCGCGGCCGTCACGCACGCTGTCCACCGCGCCCAGCGGTGTCACCACCGGTCCCACCAGTGCACGGTAGAGCGGTTTCTCCCGGTTGCCGTAGTGGCTCAGCAGATGGTGACGCACCGCGTTGAATCCCGAGTGCGATCCCTCCACGGTGTAGGCCAGCCGGCCGCCGAAGGTGTCGGCGAGGCACGCATGGCCGTGCGCGGCCAGCGCCACGAAGGCGGTGCGGTACTCCGGCGCCTGCCGGGTCGATGACCGTGGTACCGCCGCCGCCACCAGCACCGGTTTCGGCACGGCGCGCAGGTAGGGCCAGCCGCACATGAAGACGCAGCCGAGATCGGCCCGTGACCACAGGTCTTCCAGCGGTGCCGGCGCGGCGTGGTCGATGACCCGCAGCGGAATGCCGCATCGTCGCGACACCTCGGTAAACAGGTCGCGCCAGGCGCGGCGGGCGCCGTCGGCGACGTTGTACATGCGCGAGCAGGCAATCCGTTCGGGGGAAACAGGCATGCGGCGAGTCCGGTTGATGCGTTGCGTGGAGATGTATATTGTTGTATATACAACCTGGTCAGACAAGCATCCATGCAAGATTCGAACGGAGAGTGATGATGAAGTACCTGGTCCCGTCCCTGTTTCTCGCCGTGGCGACCACCACCTCCCTGCCGGTGGCCCATGCCGAGTATCCCGACAAGCCCGTGGAGATCGTCGTGCCCTTCGGCGCCGGCGATGCGCTGGACGGCGCTGCCCGGGTCATCGCCGACCGGCTGAAGGACGCCCTCGGCGTGCCGTTCGTGGTCAAGAACATTCCCGGCGCCGGCGGCGGCAAGGGCACGGCCGAGGCGAACAAGGCCGAGCGCGACGGCTACACGCTGCTGATGGGTTCCACCGGCGCGCTCACCGCGCGGCCGCTGATCAGCGATCCGGGTTATGGTACCGACGACTTCGTTGCCATCGCGCAACTGGTCGAGGTACCCATCGCCCTGGCCGTGGCCGAGGACAGCCCCTACCAGTCACTGGCCGAGGTGGTGGAAGCGGCGCGTGCCGGCGAAGGCGCGGTGAAGTACGCCACCCCGGGACCGGGCTCGACCCAGCACATCAACATGGAGATGTTCGCCCGCGACCAGGGCGTGGTGCTGACCCACATCGGTGGACGCGGCGGCAAGGGTGCGGTGACCAAGGCGCTGTCCGGCGAAGTGGATTTCGTCTTCGTCGGTGCCTCCAACTACACCAGCCTGGCCCGCGCCGGAAAGCTGCGGGTCCTGGGTGTCGCCGCCGGTGAACGGGTTTCCTACCTGCCCGACGCAGCGACCTTCCGCGAGCAGGGCTTCGACTACGACATCGCGGTGTGGTTCGGCCTGCTGACCCACCGCGGCGCACCGGACGAGGTGGTTGCCCGCCTGCGCGACGAGGTGGCACGCATCGCCAACACCGACGAAACCCGTGCCCTGTACGCCAAGCTGAACCTCAACGAGGCCTTCCTCGACGGCGATGCCTTCCAGGCGCGCATCGAGGACAATGTCGAACGGCACGGCGTGGTGCTGAAGGAGATCGGCCTGGCCAAGTAGGCCCGGCAGCGCGCAACGCCCGCATCACCTGCCACCGCGCCGTGTCGCGGTGGCCTCGAGGAGTCGTACGATGAAAGCGGATCGCGTGGCCGGCCTGGTGATTTGCCTGGTCGGCGTTGCCGGCATCGTGGCCACCGCCGGTGTCGATACCATCGCCGGCCAGAACACGCTGTCGGCGAGGTTCTTTCCCTACCTGTTGACCGGTGCCCTGGCAGTCGGCGGCGCGATCCTGCTGCTGGCGCCGTCGCCACAGCCGTTCGGCGCGGTGGTGGCCCGGCTGCTCGATGGCCGCGGGCTGGCCTTCGCCGTGCTGTTCGTCGTCTATGCCACCAGCTTCCGCTACCTGGACTTCCGTCTCGGCACCACGGCATTCGTGCTCGCCGCCATGGTCGTGCTCGGCGAGCGTCGGCCGCTGGTGCTGCTGCTGACACCGGTGCTGGTCGCGGCTGCCGCCTACCTGCTGTTCCGCCACGGCTTCACCGTGCTGCTGCCGACATGGAACTGATCTCCCTCGACGCGCTGCTGGCCGGTGGCGCCGCCGTGTTCCAGCTCAACACGCTGCTGTGGATTCTCGCCGGCGTATTGCTCGGCTTCCTGTTCGGTGCTTCGCCGGGCCTGACCGCCACCACCGGCGTCGCCATCGCCACGCCGCTGACCTTCGGGGCCTCCTTCGAATCGGCGATGGCGCTGTTGCTCGGCATCTACTCGGCCGGCTACTTCGCCGGTTCCATCCCGGCCATCCTGATCAATACCCCGGGGGCGCCGGGCAATGCGGCGACCGCCCTGGACGGCTACCGGCTGGCCCGGGACGGCAAGGCCGACCTGGCCGTCAGCCTGGCCATTTCCGCCTCCGTGTTCGGCGGCGTGGTGTCCATCCTGGTGCTGATGCTGGCGGCCCCCAACCTGGCCAACTTCGCGCTGGAGTTCACCTCCGTGGAGTACTTCGCGCTGGGCCTGTTCGGCCTCGTCTGCGTGGCCGCGGTGTCCGGCAAGTCGCTGGTCAAGGGCATGGTCGGCGCGCTCATCGGCATGTGGCTGGGCACGGTGGGCATCGACGAGGTCGGCGGCATGACCCGCTTCACCTTCGGCGTGCCCGAACTGCAGGGCGGCATCCCCCTGATCCCTGCGCTGATCGCCTTCTTCGCCGTCGCCGAGATGCTGGTGCAGGCGGCGTCACGCGCCGAGGGCACGCAGTTGCCACCGCAGCAGCCGCACCCGGTGCGGCGCATCCCCGGCGTCATGCGGGCCAATGCCTGGGTGCTGGCGAAGAGCTCGGTGATCGGCACCTTCGTCGGCATCCTGCCCGGCACCGGGCCCACCATTGCCTCGTGGATCGCCTACGGACAGGCCGGCAGGGCCGACAGCGAGGCCGGTCGAACCCGCGGGCTGGTGGCGGCGGAGTCGGCCAACAACGCGGTCACCGGCGGCGCCATGGTACCGCTGCTGACGCTGGGCATCCCCGGCGACACGGTCACCGCGGTGTTGATCGGCGCGTTGCTGATCCAGGGCATCGACCCCGGTCCGTTCTTCCTCTTCGAGCATGCCGACCTGTTTGCGCAGATCCTGTTCATCCTGCTGGTCGCGGCCGGCATGACGCTGGTGATCGGTCTTGCCGTGCGCGGCGTGTTTCCGCGCATTCTGCGTATTCCCGCGCCTATCATGCTGCCGATCATCGGCGTGTTGTGCGTGGCCGGTTCCTATGCCGTCAACCATGCGCCCTTCGAGGTCGGCATCGTTGCCGCGCTCGGCGTGCTTGGCTACGTGCTGGTGCGCTTTGGCTTCCCGGTCGCGCCCATCGTCATCGGCCTGGTGCTGGGGCCGATCATCGAGGTCAACCTGCGCAATGCGCTGGTGGCCAACGACATGAATCCCGGTGTGTTCGTTTCCCGCCCGATCAGCGGCGTGTTGCTGGCCGCCATCGTCGTCACCGTGGCCTGGTCGGCCTGGGCCCGCCGCCGCCGTGACCCCGTGCAACCCCAAGACGATCCTGATCCATGAGCGAGCGCATCGAGTTTACCTACCTCAACTACCATGACATCCAGTCACTGCAGATGACCGACGAGGAGATCCTCGACGCGGTGGAGCAGGGGCTGCGCGCCCAGGGACACGGCGAGACGGTGATCGAGCCGCGCGTGCACCTGGTGCCTGAATCCACCGCCCTCGGGCATTTCAATGTCCTGCGTGGCTACCTTCGTCCGATGAAGCTGGCAGGGATCA
Source organism: uncultured Gammaproteobacteria bacterium (assembly GCA_964350265.1). Taxonomy (GTDB): domain Bacteria; phylum Pseudomonadota; class Gammaproteobacteria; order Arenicellales; family CAJQKF01; genus BQJD01. The sequence continues at coordinate 4,281 of CAYGJZ010000151.1, forward strand.
AGGTGGTGCCGGACTTCTACCACAACTTCGAGAAGGGCCTGCCGTCGGAGCTGGCGGTACTGAACCTGCTCGACGCGGAAACCGGCATCATGCGCGCCTTCCTCGATGCCACCGACATCACCGAGATGCGCACCGGCGCGCTGACTGCGCTGGGGGCGAAGTACCTGGCCCGCGCCAACAGCAAGGTGCTCGGCCACATCGGCGCCCGCGGCACGTCCTACTGGAATATCCGCCTGCTCGACAGGCTGTTCGACTTCGACGAGATTCGCGTGCACTCGCGTCGACCGGAAAGCCGCGAGGCCTTCGCCGCGCGCCTTGCCAACGACCTGGGCAAGCCGGTACGGGTAACCACCAACTGGGAGGATACGGTGCGCGATGCCGACATCGTGGTGGAGGCGTCCAGGTTGCCGGAGCCGGCGCCGATGCTGCGCACCGAGTGGATCAAACCCTCCGCATTCCTGGTGCCCTACGGCACCATGTCGGCGGTGGAACTGTCGTTGACGGACATCGTCGACAAGCTGGTGGTCGACGACTGGAGCCAGTGCGGCCCGGGCAACCAGCTCGGTTCGCTGCGCGCCCACGTGGACGCCGGCAAGCTTACCCGCGAAACCCTGCATGCCGAGCTTGGCGACATCGTCGTGGGCAACAAGCCCGGCCGCGAGGACGACGGCGAGACCAACCTGTTCTGGCATCGTGGCCTGAGCCTGTCGGACATCGCGCTCGGCACCGCCATGCTGGACAAGGCCGAGCGCCAGGGTGTCGGCCAGAAGCTGTTGTTTCGATAGACCGTCCCGCGCCGGATCCGCTCCGTGTCCCTGGCGCGGGGGCGTTCAGTGCACGTTGTCCTGGTACCACCAGGTGCGTTGCGGGTCGTTGTCCAGCTTCAGTTCCGGCACCAGTTGCGTGCCGACCAGCGGAATCGGCGAGGACTTGGCGGGGTCGGGAAAGACGAAGGATACCCCCGGCGGAATGCCGCTGCCCTCCAGGGTGAGAAACCGGTCGGCGCGGGACAGGCCGCCGCCGTCGATGCCG
>CAYGJZ010000152.1:0-5281 GCA_964350265.1 uncultured Gammaproteobacteria bacterium
TGCGCCTGCTGGTCACCTGGTCACGACTCGGTCCCTATCACCATGCCCGGCTGCGCGGGTTGCAGTCCGTGGCGGGGGAGGGGGTGGAGGTGATCGGGCTGGCGGTGGCATCGCGGGACCAGTATGCCTGGCGCGCCGGGGAGCCGTGCACGACGGTACGGATCGAGACGCTGTTTCCCGGGCAGGACTATGCCTCGATCGGTGGGCGACGCATTGCGCGGGCCTGCTGGAGGCAACTGGACGCGCTGCGCCCCGGGGCGGTGGCGGTGAATGGCTGGAGCATGCCCGAGGCGCTGGCGGCGATGGCCTGGTGCCGCTGGCGGCGGGTGCCCTGCATCGTCATGTCCGAGACCCTGGCGGGGGCGCGAAGCGGCCCCGGCCAATGGTTGCGCGAGGGCTTCAAGCGCTGGTTGCTGCGTGGCTGTGCGGCGGCGCTCGTCGGTGGCCAGGCCCATCGCGACTACGTGGCGACGCTGGGCATGCCGGCGGAGCGGGTGCTGCTGGGCTACGATGCGGTGGACAACGAGTATTTCCAGGCCGGGGCGGAGACGGCGAGACGCGATGCCGCGGCCACGCGTGCACGACTGGGTCTGCCCGACCGCTACTTCTTTGCCTGCTCACGCTTTCTGCCGCGCAAGAACATCGATGGCCTGCTGCGCGCCTATGCCCGCTACCGCGAACGTTGCGTGGACAGGCCGTGGTCGCTGGTGATCTCCGGCTCCGGGGACGAGGAGGCGGGCCTGCGCAGTCTGGCGCGGGACCTCGACGTGGACGGGGTGTACTGGCCCGGCTTCGTGCAGTACGCGGACCTGCCGGCCTGCTACGGCCTGGCCTCGGCCTTCGTGCACCCTGCGCGCGCCGAGGCCTGGGGATTGGTGGTGAACGAGGCGGCGGCCTGTGGCCTGCCATTGCTGGTGGGCGACGCGGTCGGGGCCCGCGCGACCCTGGTGCACGACGGGGTCAACGGTTTCGGCTTCGACGCTGACAGCGATGATGCCCTGCTCGACGTGCTGCTGGACCTGCACGGGCGCACGCCGGAGGAACGCCGTGACATGGGCGAGGCTTCGCGCAGGATCGTTTCGGACTGGTCGCCGCGTCGCTTCGGCGAAGGCATGCTGGCGGCCGTGCGGTTGGCCGGGGGCGGTGGCCAGGCAGCGGGGAGGGCGGTGCCGTCGAGCCGGTGAACCGAAAGATCCCGTTGACGGCCATCGTGCTGACCATGAACGAGGCCAGCAACATCCAGCGTTGCCTGGCCGCGTTGCACGCGGTGGACGACGTGGTGGTGGTGGACTCGGGCAGCAGCGACGATACCGTTGCCCTGGCCCGCGCCTGTCGTGCCGACGTGCGCGTGTTCGTGCACCCTTTCGAGGACTTCGGCGCACAGCGCAACTGGGCGCTGGACGAGACGGCGCCACGCCATGCATGGATCCTGTTCGTCGATGCGGACGAGTTCTGCACCGATGCCCTGCTGGCGGAGATCGATGACTGGATTCGCGATGCCGGGTCGCGGGTCGGCGCCTTCATCGCCGGCAGGAACTATTTTCTCGGCCGCTGGCTGCGCCACTCCACGTTCTATCCTTCCTACCAGCTTCGCCTGCTGCGCCATGGCGCGGTGCGCTACCGTCGCGAGGGGCATGGCCAGCGCGAGGTCACCGACGGGCCGCTGCACTACCTGTCGGAAAGCTGGCGGCACGAGGGCTTCAGCCAGGGGGTGTCGCACTGGGTGGCGCGACACAACCGCTATTCCAGCGACGAGACCGAGCTGATCCTGCGCCTGCGCCGCGAGCCGCTGCGCTTCGGCGAGTGCTTCTCGGCGGACGCCATCCGGCGTCGACGGGCATTGAAGCGCCTGGCCGCGCGCCTGCCCGGCCGGCCGCTGCTGCGCTTCGTCTACACCTACGTCTTTCGCCTGGGTTTCCTCGACGGCAGGGCGGGGCTGGCCTACTGCCTGCTGCGCGTGGCCCACGACATCCATATCGGGGTCAAGCTGCGCGAGCGCAGCTACCTCGATCAACGCAAGGGGTAGCGAAGCTGCGTATCCTGCACGTGGTGCGCGGCCTGGCCAACTCGTCGGGCACCACCCACATCGTGGTGCCATTGGCCGAGGAACAGGCGGCCATGGGCCACGCGGTGTCCGTGTACCACGTGGCCAAGGGCAGCGAACCACCGGTGCTGCCCGATGCCGGGTCGGTGGACAGCCGTTGCTTCCCGGAAACCGTGCGCACCACCCATGCCGGCGTGTCGCTGCAGGCATTCCGCGCACTGTCGCGCCAGGTGCGCGGCTTCGACGTGGTGCACGTGCACGCGGTCTGGAACCTGCCGAGCGCGGCGGCCATGCGCGCCGCGCTGCGCGCCGGGGTGCCGTGCATGGTCGCGCCCCAGGGTTCCATCGAGCCGTGGGCCTACCGACAGGGACACTGGCTGCGCAAGCTGTACGCGCGCCGGGTGGAGATTCCGCTGATCGACCGGGTGGCAAGACTGCAGGCACTGACCGACACCGAGCAGGCGCAGTTCCGGGCCTTCGGCCTGCGTCCGCCGGCGGTGGTCGTGCCCAACGGCGTCTCCACCGAGTGGCTGCGGGACGATGAACCGGGTCGGGTGCCCGGGCAGGCGGGCACGGTGCGCATGCTGTTCCTCTCGCGGCTGCATCCAAAGAAGAACGTGGAGACGCTGTTGCGGGCATTCGCGGCGCAACTCGGCGGGGTCGATGCCGAACTGGTCATCGCGGGCGACGACGCCGGTTCCGGACACGGCGCGAGCCTGCGCCGCCTGGCCGGTGCCCTGGGACTCACCGGTCGGTGCCGGTTCGTTGGCGAGGTGCGCGGCGAGGACAAGCGCAGGCTGCTTCGCGAGGCGGACCTCTACGTGCTGCCCTCCCATTCCGAGGGGCTGCCGGTGGCGGTGCTCGAGGCCATGGCCTGCGCCCGACCGGTGCTGGTCACCCCCGGCTGCAACCTGCCCGGCGTGCGTTCGGAGCAGGCCGGCTGGATCGTCGATGCCGACGTCGACGGCGTGCGTCGCGGCCTGGCCGAGGCACTGGCGGCGCGAGACGAGTGGCCGGAACGCGGACGGCGTGGACGGGCGCTGGTGGAACGTACTTTCACCTGGCCGCGCATCGCGCGTCGGCTGGTGACAACCTATGAAACCATGATCGCGGAGAAGCAGGACACGTGAAACAGGTGCTCCAGGATCTCAAGGGCGGGCAGACCGAGGTGGCCGAGGTGCCTGCACCGCGGGTGCGGCCGGGCACGTTGCTGATCGCCGCGCACCGTTCCCTGGTGTCGGTGGGTACCGAGCGCATGCTGGTGGAGTTCGGCCGCGCCGGCTGGCTGGCCAAGGCCCGGCAGCAGCCGGACAAGGTGCGCATGGTGCTGGACAAGGTGCGTACCGACGGCATCGGGCCGACGTTGAACGCGGTGCGCAGCAAGCTGGAACAGCCGCTGCCGCTGGGCTACTGCCATGCCGGACGGGTGATCGCGGTGGGCGAGGGCGTGAACGGTTTCGTGCCGGGCGACCGGGTGGTCTCCAACGGTCACCATGCCGAGATCGTCTGCGTGCCGGTGAACCTGTGCGCGAAGGTTCCCGATGCGGTGGACGACGATGCCGCGTCGTTCACCGTGCTCGGCGCCATTGCCCTGCAGGGCATACGGCTGGTGCAACCCACCCTCGGCGAGACCGTGGTGGTCACCGGTCTTGGCCTGGTCGGCCTGCTCACGGTGCAGTTGCTGCGGGCCAACGGCTGCCGCGTGCTGGGCATCGACCACGATGCGCGGCGCCTGGCGCTGGCCCGGCAGATGGGTGCCGCGGTGGTCGACCTCGGCCGTGGCGACGACCCGGTGGCGGCGGCCCTGTCGTTTTCCCGTGGACGCGGCGTGGACGCGGTGCTGATCACCGCCTCCACCGACAGCGACGAGCCGGTGCACCAGGCCGCCACCATGTGTCGAAAGCGGGGACGCATCGTGCTGGTGGGGGTGGCCGGGCTGTCGTTGTCGCGGGCGGACTTCTTTGAAAAGGAACTGACCTTCCAGGTGTCCTGTTCCTATGGCCCCGGCCGCTACGACGCGGCCTACGAAGAACAGGGCCAGGACTATCCGGTCGGCTTCGTGCGCTGGACCGAACAGCGCAACTTCGAGGCCGTGCTCGACATGATGGCGGAGGGCCGCCTGTCCGTCGAACCGCTGGTCAGCCATCGATTCGCCATCGACGAGGCTGCCCAGGCCTATGCCCTGGTGGCCGGCCAGCAGCCCTCCCTCGGCATCCTGCTCGACTATCCTGCCGCCGATGCCGTCGACGTCGGCGAGACGGCATCGGTGTCGCCGCATCGCGCGGCGGCTCCGCGTGGCCCCGAGCCGTCTGCCACGGCTGCCGTCCGCGTGGGCTTCGTCGGCGCGGGGAACTATGCCACGGCGATCCTGATGCCGGCCTTCCGGCGCACCGATGCCGAGCTCGCGGTGGTGGCATCGGCAGGCGGGGTGCGCGGTGTCCATGCCCGGCGCAAGTTCGGTTTCGGCGACGTCGCCACCGATGCCGCGTCGGTGATCGGGCACCCGACGGTGAACACGGTGGTCATCGCCACCCGTCATGACAGCCATGCCCGGTTCACCCTCGATGCGCTGGCGGCGGGTCGGCACGTGTTCGTGGAGAAGCCGCTGGCGCTGAACCACGAGGAACTGGATGCGCTGGCGGCCGCTGCCGCGGCCGCCAGCACCTTGCTGATGGTGGGTTTCAACCGTCGCTTCGCCCCCCACGTGCAGCGCATGAAGGCCATGCTGGACGGCATCGACGCGCCCCGGCGCATGGTCATGACGGTGAATGCCGGGCAACTGCCCGCGGACCACTGGACGCTGGACCCGCGAGTGGGCGGTGGTCGCATCATCGGCGAAGCCTGTCACTTCGTCGACCTGCTGCGTCACCTGGCCGGCGCACCCTTGACCGCGTGGCAACGCCATGGCCGTGGCACTGCCGGAGACGATTCGGCGACGCTGCTGCTGGACTTCGCCGATGGATCCAGCGGCGTGGTGCACTACCTCGCCAACGGCAGCCGGCGCTTTCCGAAGGAGCGGCTGGAGGTGTTCTGCAATGGCCGCGTACTGCAGCTCGACAACTTCCGTCGCCTGCATGCCCATGGCTGGCCCGGATTCCGGCGTCGCGATCCCTGGCGCCAGGACAAGGGACAGGCCGCCTGCGTGGCCGCCTTCGTCGATGCGGTGGCCCAGGGCGGCGCTTCGCCCATTCCGCTGGAGGAGTTGATCGAGGTGTCCCGGGTGGTCATCGACCTGGC
>CAYGJZ010000153.1:0-5156 GCA_964350265.1 uncultured Gammaproteobacteria bacterium
CGGGCACTCGATGAAGTCGTCCATGACGAAGCCGTCGGCGAGACAGGCATGGGCATGGGAGCAGATGCCGTCGGTGGCGAAGAAGCCGTCGTCGAGGCGATAGATGGCCAGTACCTGTCCCGCCACCTCCACCTGCATCACGTCCTGCTCGTCGACGTCGTCGGTGTCCGCCACGTGGATCCAGTGGGTCATGCTCATGCCCTCCCCGGCCCGCCGCTTGCCGCCTTCCCGGCGGCGTTGCCGTCGTCATCCCGTCGGGCGCGCACGTTGCCGACCACCTGGCGGTTGATCGCGCAGTAGCCCTCGCCCACCGGGTGCAGCCTGTCGCCGATCTTGCGATGCAGGGCGCCGAGGGCATGGAACGGCACCAGCGGGCAGAGATGATGCTCGGCATGGTAGGGCATTTCCCAGAAGTAGTACTGGATCAGCCCGTTGGTCATGGTGGTGCGGGTATTCCGGCGCAGGTCGGGGCCTTCCTCGCAGTCGCCGTGCTCGGAGATGCGCAACCAGCGCATGAACGGCTCGCCGAGGAGACGCGGCGCCACCCAGTACAGCAGCGGCGCCCAGGAGGCGTAGAACACGGCGGCGGCGGCCACCCCGGCGTAGATGGCGAGGATCACCCGCGCCTCGCGCACCACCCGGGGAATCTCGCTGTCCGGCAGGTAGTAGCGCTGCGCGGGATCGATGCGGCCGAAGGGGTGCAGCAGCATCCAGCGGAAGTTGCGCTTCCAGAAGGTGGCACCGAGAACGAACAGCACGTAGTCGCGCAGGGTCATGTTCTCCGGCAGCATGTCGGGATCCCAGCCACGCACCTGGGTATAGGTGTGGTGGGTGGCATGGGCATAGCGGAAGAAGGTCGGCGGCACCATGTAGACCAGGCAGACGACCCAGTAGACGGCCTCGTTCAGCCGCGCATTGCGAAAGGCGGTGCGATGGCTGCACTCGTGCACCGGGGCGAACAGGAAGGCCAGCACGATGCCGTGACAGGCCATGCCCGGCACGATCCACCAGCTGCCCAGCGACCGGTGGACGGCGAAGCCGGTGAGCAGCAAGGTGGCTGCGTGCACGGCGAAGCGCAGCAGGCCGTGCCGGTTGGTCCGCGTGACGAAGGGCTTGATTTCCTTCCGTGTCAGGACCTCTTTCTGGCCGTATGCCATCACTGCTTCAGTGCTCATCGGTGACCTGTTCTCCGTGTTGAAGGGCTTCCACGCGCTTCGATGGATTCGTGAGTTTGCCTGCCCAATATGGTCGTCATGGCGCGAATTGACAACCGATTTTTCGCCCAATACATTATCTCAACTAATCCATGAATCACCTCGGGACCGAGCATGACAAGGCGACTGCCATCGTTGCGTGCGCTGCAGATCTTCGAGTCCGCGGCGCGCCTGTCGAGCTTCACCCGGGCAGGCGAGGAACTGTGCGTGACCCAGGGCGCGGTCAGCGCGCAGATCCGCAAGCTCGAACAGGAACTCGGCGTGCAGCTGTTCACGCGCTCGACCCGGCAGGTGGCCCTGACCGACCGCGGCACCCTGCTCGCCCGCGCCTGTCGCCGTGGCTTCGAAGGCATTCGCACCGAGATCGAGTTCATCACCGAACGCTCGGTGACCAACACCATCACCATTGCCGTGTCCACCTACGTGACCACGCGCTGGCTGTCGCGCCAGCTGGTGGACTTCCTCGAGAAGACACCCGCCCCGGCCATTCGCTTCCAGCACACGGTGAACGCGCCGGACTTCGAGATGGACGGCGTCGATCTCGCCATCCGCCTGGGCAAGGGCCAGTGGCCGGGCTTCCGCGCCGAGCTGCTGTTTCCCATGCCGCGTCGGCTGTTGTGCAGCCCCGAACTGCTCAAGGGCAGTGGCGGAACGCTGGCACTGGAACAGGTGTCGGCGTTCACCTTGCTGCGCGACGTGCCCTCCATCGACCTGTGGGACGAGTGGCTTGCCCTCGCCGGGCTGGATCCGCAGACCTGCACCAAGTCGCTGTCGTTCTCCGACCCGGTGGTGCGGGTGCAGGCCGCGGTGGATGGCCGCGGCCTGGTGCTGGCCGATGATTTTTGCCAGGAGGAACTGGCCTTCGGCCGCCTGGTGGAACCGCTGGACATTCGCCTGCCGGGCTACGGCTACTACCTGCTTCGCCCCCACGACCGCGACGACCGGGACATCGTGCAGGGCTTCCGCGCCTGGCTGGTGGAACGCGCCGCGCGCAACCGCCGCGCATTCGAAACGGCGTCGGCATAGGTCCTGTCGTGCATCCCTACGACGACAGGGCCTCGATGCCGGACAGGAAGACCTCGTACTCGGCATCCGGCAGTTCCAGCAGGTTGCCCGCGGCCGGGAAGACGCCGCTGTCGACCTCGGCGGCAAACTCGCGGAAGGCCTCGATGCGCTCCCCGGCAAGGCGGCGGTACTCGCCGGCGAAGTCGCGGTAGGCCCTGGCATGCCGGGGTGGACGTGTCTCGTCTTCGCCGAGGATGTCGCGGGCGAACAGGCACTGCACGTCGCAGCCGCTGCCCGAGCCCAGCGACATGGTGATCAACGAGGTGCGCGCGGTGATGGCCCCGGCCACCCGGAACGGCACCAGCTCCAGTTCCACCCCCACCGCGCCTGCCTGCTCGTAGTCACGCACCTGGCGGAACAGCGCCAGCGCCTGGTCCGCGCTCTTGCCCACCGCCCGGTAGCCACCGGTCCAGGTGGCCTTCGGCGGCACCAGGCCGACATGGCCGATCACCGGGATGCCCTCCCGGGCCAGGACGGACACCATGTGCAGGCTCTGCGCCGTGTACACGGCATCCGCGCCGCAGGCCATGGCGTCGAAACCCGCACGCAGGATCTCGCTGCTGCTGGCACAGGAGCCGTAGCGCAGGCCGAAGCGGAAGTGGGCACCGGGCACGGCCTGCGGAAAGTTCCGCGTAGCGGCGTTGAACTCCGTGCCCACCATCTCGATGCCCGCCGCCTCGGCGGCCACGCAGTGCGCCTGCGAATCCACCCGGATGAAGCAGCGCTGGCCGCCGCCACGGCTTGTCCGAAGGTCGTGCAAGGTCAACTTGGTCATCGCCTGTCTCCTGTTCCCGGCATGCCTGCCGCTGCGTGACGGCCGGTTACTGGCCCACCTGGCGGGCGAATGCGCGACCGAGATTGGCATTCGAGGTCTGCGCGCCGGACCAGTACGGCACCGCGGTCTCTGCGAAGCGCTTCTGCGACTCCCACACCTTGCGGAAGAAGTCGTTGTCGGCGGCGTTCTTCTCCAGCGACCTGCGCGCAGCGTTCATGTACTCGGAGAAGTAGTCCTCCGGCGTGTCGTGCAGCTGCACGCCGTGTTCCTCGGTCAGCACCTTCAGCGCCTTGCCGTTCTCCAGGATGCGATAGGCGAAGGACTGCATCAGCGAGGCATCCGCCGCCGATTCCATGATCGCCCGCTGCTGGTCGGTGAGGCGGTTCCAGACATCCAGGTTGACGTACAGGTCGGCGTTGACCACCACCTGGTGCAGCCCCTGCAGGTAGTAGTGCTTCAGCACCTTCTGGAAGCCGAAATCCATGTCCGGCTTGGGACAGCACCACTCCGCCGCGTCGATGGTGCCCTTCTCCAGGGAAGGCAGGATGTCGCCGCCACCCATGGCCACCGCGGAGACCCCGATGTCGTTGTAGGTCTGCCCCGGAATGCCCGGCGGAGAGCGGAAACGGTAGCGGCGGAAGTCGGCCATGCTCTCGATCGGCTCCTTGAACCAGCCCAGCGCCTCCGGCCCGCTGGGTTGCAGCATCAAGCCCTTCACGTTCATGCGCATCTCGCGCCACAGCTCGTCGTAGAGCTCGCGGCCACCGCCGTTCAGGTACCAGGAAAAGAAGGCGATGTTGTCGATGCCCAGGCCCGCGCCCGCCACCGGCGAACCGAACAGCATGGCCGCCGGATGCTTGCCCGACCAGTAGTGCGTCCAGGCGAAGCCGGCGTCCACCAGCCCCTTGTCCACCGCGTCCAGGGTCTCGTTGACGCCGACGATACTGCCGGCGCCGAGGATATCGAAGGTCACTTCACCACCGGTCATCCGCGTCACCGAATCGGTATAGGCCTTGAGCAGGGTGTTGGAGTCGTTGGACAGCGGCACCGTGGACTGGATCTTGATGTTGACTTCCCCGGCCAGCGCGGCGCCCAGGGGCAGCATGGCGGCGACGGCGCAGGCCGCCAGTGCCAGGCGCGGAAACGTTGCGTACTTCATCTGGGTTTCTCCTCTGTGATCATCGCTCGTGACAACAACGCACCGCTCTTTCGGGGTGCGCGCACAAGGTAGTCACCGCATCGCCGCGGTGACAATCGATTTCACGACGCCATTCATTACCTGCAGTAATCGAGGGGGCCTGCCCGGGATGGCAGCGACCGCACGGGTCAATGCGCGGAATCCTCGCCCGGGGGAATTGTGATTCGCCGCGGTTTCCGGTACCCTGCGCATCGTCATCGGGGAGTAGCTTTCCGTCGAGAAACCGGCGGAGGTTGCGTCAACATGCTTGGCCCACGGGCCATGGCGCAACCGGCTTCCAGGGCTTGGCAAGACCGTTGACCACGCTGATTCCGGCTGGCCGGGGAACAGCGTGGTCATCGCGTGTCCGGCCTGGGAGCACACAACATGGAAACCTTCCTCGTATCCACCGGGGTCGTGGCGCTGGCAGAAATCGGCGACAAGACCCAGCTGCTGGCCCTTCTCCTCGCCGCCCGCTTCCGGGCACCGCTGGCGATCACCGCGGGCATCCTCGTCGCCACCGTCGCCAACCATGCGGCCGCCGGGCTGCTTGGCGCCTTCGCCGTCACCCTGTTCGAGCCGGACACCGTGCGCTACCTGCTGGCCGCCTCCTTCATCGCCATCGGCGCCTGGGTACTGGTCCCCGACCGCCTCGATGCCAAGGTGGATCCGGCCAGCCGATACGGAGCCTTCGCCACCACGGTGGTGCTGTTCTTCCTCGCCGAGATCGGCGACAAGACGCAGGTGGCAACGGTGGTGCTGGCGGCGCGGCACGCCGCCCTCGTCGCGGTCGTCCTCGGTACCACGCTGGGCATGCTCATCGCCAATGCCCCCGTGGTCTGGGCCGGCGACCGCTTCGCCAGCCGCATCCCGGTCCGCCTGGTGCACGTGGTCGCCGCCGTGCTGTTCATCCTGATGGGAATCG
>CAYGJZ010000154.1:0-5051 GCA_964350265.1 uncultured Gammaproteobacteria bacterium
CAGCGTGACCTCGCCGGCGGGTTCGAAGTCCCGCGGACGCTCGGCGTCGGCCAGGGCATCGTCGCCGAAGCGCACCCGCACCCGTTCGGCCTCGATGCCGTCGACGCGGGTGTTGAGGAAGTTCATTTCGCCGATGAAGGAGGCCACGAAGCGGTTTTCCGGGCGGTCGTAGATGTCCCGTGGCGACCCCACCTGCAACACCTCGCCTTCGCGCATCACCGCGATGCGGTCGGACATGGTCAGGGCCTCCTCCTGGTCGTGGGTGACGAAGATGAAGGTGATGCCAGTCTCGTGCTGCAGACGCTTCAGCTCGCCCTGCATCTCCTTGCGCAGCTTCAGGTCCAGCGCCGACAGCGGCTCGTCGAGCAGCAGCACCTTGGGTCGCGGCGCCAGCGCCCGGGCCAGCGCCACGCGCTGCTGCTGGCCGCCGGAGATCTGTTCGGTGCGGCGGTTGCGCATGGGCTCGAGCCGGACCAGCTTGAGCATGCGGTCCACCGCCTCCGCCACCTCGGCCTTGTCCCGTCCGAGCATCTCCAGGCCGAAGGCCACGTTCTGCGCCACGGTGAGATGGGGGAACAGGGCATAGCTCTGGAACACGGTGTTCACCGGCCGGCGATACGGGGGCTGGTCGGAGATGTCCTCGCCGTAGAGCAGCACCTCGCCGGCGCTGGGATGCTCGAAGCCGGCGATCATGCGCAGCAAGGTGGTCTTGCCGCAGCCGGAGGGTCCGAGCAGGGTGAAGAACTCGTTCTCGCGGATGGAGACACTGACGTTGTCCAGCGCGCGGAAGGCATCGTCGCCGGCGCCGAAGACCTTGCTCACCGAGCGGATCTCGACGGCCTGCGCGGGGGTGGCTGCGGCGTCGACGCCGACCGTGGAGGTTTGCTCGGTCATCGGTGCTCCGGGGGCAGGAAGTGGTTCGGTGGCGGTCGTCGATGAAACCAGGGCCGGGCCTGCTCGATCTCGGCACACAGGGCCAAGAGCTTCTCGTCCTCGCCGAAGCCACAGGCGAGCTGCACGCCGATGGGCAGGTCGTCGCCGGTCCAGGACAGCGGCAGCGAGGCCGCCGGCTGGCCGGTGGCGTTGGCGGCCGCGGTATAGGGCGAGTAGGCGAACACGCCCTCTTCGCCCAGCCGGTAGGCGGCGAAGTCGTCGAAACGATGGGCAAAGCGGCCGATCTTCGCCGGCGGCTCGGCCAGGGTCGGCGTCAGCAGCACGTCGTGGTCCAGGAAGAAGCCGGCCACCTGGCGACCGAAGGCATGCACCTGTTCCACCGCCTCGAGGTAGTCGGCGCCGTTCAACGACTCGGCGTAGCGGCAGGCGGCCATGGCCACCGGTTCCAGTTCGCCGGCGACCAGGGCGCGGCCACGCCGGGCCAGGGTGGAACGAACCCACAGCGCGGTGCCGCAGGCCACGATCACGGTCCAGGCCCGCATCATGCCGCCGACGTCGGCCGCCGGGGAGGCTTCCACCACCTCGTGACCGAGATCCGCCAGCAGCCTCGCGGCATCCTCCACCGCGGCGGCACAGGCGGGGTGGATGTCGCCGCCGGCGGGATTGTGCACCGAGAACGCCACCTTCAGACGGCCGGGCGGGCGCTTGAGGGCGTCGACGAAACGTGCGGACAGCGGAGGGGCATGGTAGGGCGCGCCGAGATCGGGGCCACAGGTCGCGTCGAGCAGGACCGCGGTGTCGCGCACCGAGCGGGTGAGAAAGCCGTCGATGGCCATGCCCGCCCAGCCTTCGCCGGCGAAGGGACCGTCGGGCAGCCGCGCGCGGGTGGCCTTCATGCCGAACAGTCCACAGGACGAGGCCGGAATGCGAATGGAGCCGCCGCCGTCGGAGCCGTGGGCGGCGGGCACCACGCCGGCGGCGACCGCTGCCCCGGCGCCGCCGGAGGAACCCCCGGGGGTGCGGTCGGGGGCCCAGGGATTGCGCGTCGGGCCGCCGTAGACCGCGGCCTCGGTCACCGGGCCGACACCGCCTTCCGGGGCGGTGGTGCGACCGAAGATCACCAGTCCGGCGCGCAGCAGGCGCTCGACCAGGTGCGAGTTGCCCGGGTAGACGGTATCGGCAAGCAATCGCGAACCGTTATGGGCCGGGTAGTCCACGGCTTCGGCGCCGAGGTCCTTGAGCAGGAAGGGCACGCCGCGCAGCGGACCCGCTGGCAGGCCGGCCTGGATGTGTCGCCGGGCCACGTCGGGCACCAGGTGCACGAGGGCGTTCAGGGCCGGGTTGACGATGGCGGCCCGGGCCAGGGCCGCGTCCAGCAGTTCCGCCGGGGTGGTCTCGCCGCGGGCCACGAGGTCGGCGAGGCCCACCGCGTCGTACATCTCGAACTGCGCGGAAATGCTCATGACCGGGGCCCGTCGCCGTCGACGGCCGACCCGGCCGGGGCTTGGCCGCGCCACGCCGCGCGGCCAGGAGAATCCCGGAACGGCCGTGCCACGACCGTTCCGGGCAGGCGGTGCGCCATGCAGGCTACTTCTGCAGCTCGGTCCAGATGGCGGTGTAGAGCTTCTGCGCCTCCGGCGGGCAGGTGGGCAGGAAGGTTCCGGCCGCGGCGAACTCCTCGGGGATAACGATCTCCGGCGCGGTCTTCATGTCCTCGGGCATGAACGCCTCGGAACCGTCGATGCCGTTGGCATAGCGGGCGAAGGCCGAGATCAGCGCGGCGTTCTCCGGATCCATGATGAAGTTCTGGAACAGCTTGGCATTCTCCACGTTCTTGGCATCGGCCAGCACCGCGACGCTGTCCATCCACAACGGGTAGCCTTCCTTCGGATAGCCGTAGACCACGTTCGGGTTGTTCACCCGGGCACGGAAGGTGGAGCCGTTCCAGTTCACCGTGGCCATGACATCGGAGTTGGACAGTTTCTCGGTCATGCCGTAGTCCATGGACATCCACTTCGGCTTGGCGGCCATCAGGCTGTCACGCACCTTGCGCAGCAGCTCCTTGTCCTGGGTGCAGGGCTCGCCACCGTGATACATGACCGACAGCGCGATCACGTCGGCCATCTCCGGCACCACGTTGACCTTGCCTTCCAGTTCGGCCGGCGGATCGAGGAAGATGGCCGAGGTGTTCGGGTCGCCGTCGTAGGCGCTGGTGTTCACCGCGACACCGGTGGAACCCCACTGCCACGGCACGGTGTAGTGACGGCCCGGATCCCAGGGCACGTCCACCCAGCGCTGGCTGACGTTCTTGAAGTTCTCCATCTGGTCGGGCCGGCTTTCCAGCAGCAGTCCCTTCTCGACGAAGATCGGCACGTAGTTGGCCGAGGGCACCACGATGTCGAAGCCATGACCGCCGGCCTCGACCTTGGTCAGCGCGGTGGTGTTGGAGTCATAGTCGGTAATGGTGACCTTGACGTCGTACTGTTCCTCGAACTTGGTGATCAAGTCCGGGTTGGTGTAGTTGCCCCAGTTGTAGATTTTCAGTTCGCCGGCGGAAAAGGCCGGCGCGGACGTCACCAGGGTTGCTGCCACGGCAACGCCGAAAAGGCGCTTGGAAAAGGTCTTGTTCACCTTGGAAATCCTCCGATGCTGTTCGCAAGAGTACGGGACGGTGGTTTTCATGCACGCGTAAATTAGTAGACTGCAAGCCCCCGTTGTTGTCAATTGACACGATGCAACACGACCATGGTCATGCGACGTCCGGGCCGCGGACTTCTTGTAATATGAACACCCTGCACGGTCATTGAAGAATCCGCACAAGCCTCCTGCCAAGGTCCCGCGGGAGGTCATGAACCGAACCACGAGGTACCGCACCCATGCGCGAAATCACGCTGTCCGTCATCCAGATGGCCTGCGGCGAAGACCACCAGGCCAACATCGACAAGGCCATGGCCCTGGTCCGCGACGCGGCATCGCGCGGCGGCCAGGTGGTGCTGTTGCCGGAGCTGTTCCAGACCCCCTACTTCTGCAAGGACCAGGACCCGGCCTGCTTCGATCTCGCCGCACCGCGGGCGGGTCATCCCGTGCTGGCCCGCATGTCGCACCTGGCCGCCGAACTTGGCGTCGTGCTGCCGGTCAGCTTCTTCGAGCGCGCCGGACAGGCCTACTTCAACAGCCTGGTGGTGTTCGATGCCGACGGCACCGAGCTCGGCCTGTACCGCAAGTCGCACATTCCCGACGGGCCGGGCTACCAGGAGAAGTACTACTTCTCGCCGGGGGACACCGGCTTTCGCGTCTGGCAAACGCGCCACGGCGTCATCGGCGTCGGCATCTGCTGGGACCAGTGGTTCCCCGAGGCGGCACGCGCCATGGCACTGGCCGGTGCCGAACTGCTGCTCTACCCCACCGCCATCGGCTCGGAACCGCCGGACCCCCACTGGGACTCCTCGGCCCACTGGCAGCGTGTCATGCAGGGCCATGCCGGCGCCAACCTCCTGCCCGTGGCCGCCGCCAACCGCATCGGCCTGGAACGGGGCAAGAGCTGCGATGTCACCTTCTACGGTTCGTCGTTCATCGCCGATGAAACTGGCGAACGGGTGGTGACTGCCGGGCGCGCCGACGAAGACGTGCTGCTGGCCCGCTTCGACCTCGACGCCATCGCCAAGCGGCGCCGGGCCTGGGGCCTGTTCCGCGACCGTCGGCCGGATCTGTACACGGCCCTGGGTCGCCTCGCCGACTAGTTCCCGGCCCTGACACCAGGGCGGCAATCCTCTCGCAGTTTTCTCGCGATATGTCGTGGAGCGTGCGATATATCGTGGCGACTTCCTCAAAAAGCCTCGCCGGGCTGTTGGGTTTTCACGCTTATCGACGGTTTCTGTCCCCCATCCGACCCCACCTGCCCTTGGCACGGGCCTTGCTTCGTATGCGGATGGCACCTGCCAGCAACGGCACGTGCCACGGATTCCACTTCCCAAGGAAACGACCGTGGCAACCGAACACAACCTCGCTGCCAACACCACCAAGCGCGCCCTGGCCGATCCCGACCAGGGCGTTTTTTTGTCTGACCCCCGGGCAACCCGGTCGCCGCTGCGGCGGCCCCGGCCGCCCGGGACAAGAAGGAGCGAGTTCCCATGAGCAACCCGAACGCCCCCACCCAT
>CAYGJZ010000155.1:0-4910 GCA_964350265.1 uncultured Gammaproteobacteria bacterium
TAGTCGATGTAGCCTTCCTTGAGCAGGTAGAGCAGCACCTGCTGCACCGCTTCCATCGGCGAGATGTCGCTGGTGTCGATCACCAGCTCGGCGCGTTCAGGCACGTCGTAGGGATCGCTGACCCCGGTGAACTCGGGAATGATGCCCTTGCGCGCCTTGGCGTACAGTCCCTTGCGGTCGCGTGACTCGCACACCGCCAGCGGCGTGGAGACATGGATCTCGATGAAGGCGCCGTTCTCCTCGATCAGCTCGCGCACCGCCCGCCGGGTATCGCGGTAGGGCGCGATCGGCGCGCAGATGGCCACGCCGCCGTTGCGGGTGATCTCGTTGGCGACGAAGCCGATGCGACGGATGTTGAGGTCGCGGTGGGCACGGGAGAAGCCCAGCTCGCTGGACAGGTTCTGGCGCACGATGTCGCCGTCGAGCAGGGTGACCGGACGGCGGCCGTCTTCCACCAGCTTGGCGTAGATGATGCGCGACAGGGTTGACTTGCCGGAGCCGGACAGGCCGGTGAAGAACAGCGTGAAGCCCTGCCGGTTGCGTTCCGGGTAGACCTGGCCGAGCTTGTCCAGCACCTCGGGGAAGCTGACCCAGGACGGCACCTCGTCGCCACGCATCATCATCGTGCGCAGGGTGGACTCGTCCATCTCGCGGGCATCGTCGCCGGCCTCGGAGACCGGCAGGAAGGCGCCGCGCCGATCGCTGTAGCGATGACGCTCCACGCACACCGGCTCGATGACGAGGTCGTCGGCGAAGCCGGCCAGGTACTCCTGTGCCTGGTACTCGCCGTAGAAGCGCTGTCCGTTCTCGTAGCCCGGCGGCGAACCGTCGTCCGGTCCGACCAGGAAGTGGGTGCAGCCGAAGTTCTGGTGCACGATGCCGTGCAGCAGCGACTCCCGTGGCCCGGCCATGCGCATGGCCAGCGGCAGCAGGGCCAGCTGGGTCATGTGCGCGGGGAAGCGTTTCAATGCCGCCTGGTAGCAATGGATGCGGCCGTGTTCATGCAGGTCGCCCGGCTTGCTGACACCCACCACCGGGTGCAGCAGGATGTGCAGGCCGTGCCTGCGGGCGGCGGCGACGATGACGTCGCGGTGCACCCGGTGGATGGGTCGCGAGGTCTGGAAGGCCAGCACCCGGTTCCAGCCGGTGCGGGCGAAACGGGTACGGATCTCCGCCGGTGAGAACCACAGGTTGCCGAACTCGTAGTGGGCCGGCAGTTGCACCCCCTCCACGCTGCCGGCCAGGCAGACCTCGCCGCCGTGATGCAGCAGCAGGTCGACACCGGGATGGCGGGGGTCGCCGGTGCCGTAGACATGCTCGGCTTCACGGCGCTTGTCCGGTCGCCACTTCTCGCGCACCGTGAGCACCGCCAGCATGAAGCCTTCGCCATCGCGCAGCGCGACGACCTCGCCGACCTCGACGGTGTCGGCGAAGGCCGCCGACACGTCGAGCACCACCGGCACCGGCCAGGCGGTGCCGTCGGCGAGACGCGCCTGCTCCACCACGTGGTCGTAGTCGTCGGCGCCGAGGTAGCCGGTCAGCGGCGAGAAGGCACCGTTCATGATGCACTCCAGGTCGCAGAGCTGGCGACGGTTCAGCGTCCACGACTTGAAGTCGAGGGAATGTTCGCGCAGTGCCTCGGCGCGGTCGTCATCGACCAGCCGGGACACCAGCTCGCCACCATGCGGCACGGCGAGATTGGTCATGTGTTGTCCTGGTCGGGATTAGCCGGTTCGGCGGCCTGTTGCGGCGCCGGCGGTGCGCTGCCACGGGTCGGTGGCGGGGCCGTGCCGTCAAGCCCTGGTCGGGCCGTTCGCACCGTCGAGACGGCCGAATCATCCATGCTAAGATTGCACGCGACAAGCCACAAGCGGCGCCCGCACCGGGCGTCCAATAGTGTCATATTTCGGTGGGAAACAATAGTTCCCGACCACGCCGAAAGCCACGTTCGAGGAGCCCCTTTGCATGAATGAACCGGCCGAACTGCACGACGTCGATCCGCTGGAGACCGACGAGTGGCGAGATGCACTGGAAGCGGTGCTGGAACGTGAAGGCCCCGAGCGCGCCCATTTCCTCATCGAGACGATGATCGAGATGGCGCGGCGTTCGGGCACCTACATCCCCTACCGCACCACCACCGCCTATCGCAACACCATCGACCCGGCCCGCGAGCAGCGCAGTCCCGGCGATGCCGCGCTGGAATGGCGCATCCGCTCGCTGATCCGCTGGAACGCACTGGCCATGGTGGTGCGCGCCAACCGGCAGACTTCCGAGCTCGGCGGCCACATCGCCAGCTTCGCCTCCTCGGCCACCCTCTACGACGTCGGCTTCAACCACTTCTGGCACGCCCCCGACGACAAGCACGGCGGCGACCTGGTGTTCTTCCAGGGACACTCGGCGCCGGGCATCTACGCCCGCGCCTACCTCGAGGGCAGGATCAGCGAGGACGAGCTGGACCGGTTCCGCCAGGAAGTCTATCCCGGCGGGCTGTCCTCCTATCCGCACCCGTGGCTGATGCCGCGCTTCTGGCAGTTCCCCACCGTGTCCATGGGTCTTGGCCCGTTGCAGGCCATCTACCAGGCCCGCTTCATGAAGTACCTGCACAACCGCGAGATGCTCGACACCAGCGGGCGCAAGGTATGGGCCTTCATGGGCGACGGCGAGATGGACGAGCCCGAGTCCAAGGGCGCCATCTCCCTGGCCGGGCGCGAATCCCTCGACAACCTGATCTTCGTCGTCAACTGCAACCTGCAGCGCCTCGACGGCCCGGTGCGTGGCAACGGCAAGATCATCCAGGAACTGGAAGGCGAGTTCCGCGGTGCCGGCTGGAACGTGATCAAGGTGATCTGGGGCTCGTACTGGGACCCGCTGCTCGCCCGCGATGTCCACGGCCTGCTGCGCAAGCGCATGGACGAGGCGGTGGACGGCGAATACCAGGCCTTCAAGGCCCATGGCGGCGCCTATACCCGTGAGCACTTCTTCGGCAAGTATCCCGAGCTCAAGGCCATGGTCTCGAACATGACCGACGAGGACATCTGGCGGCTGAACCGCGGCGGTCACGACCCGCACAAGGTCTATGCCGCCTATGCCGCTGCGGTGGCGCACAACGGCCAGCCCACCGTGATCCTGGCGAAGACCGTCAAGGGCTATGGCATGGGCGAGTCCGGCGAGGGCCAGAACATCACCCACCAGCAGAAGAAGATGGCCGAGCAGTCGCTGCTCGACTTCCGTGACCGCTTCAACATCCCGCTGGAAGACGAAGAGGTGGTCAAGGCGCCGTACTACAAGCCGGCGGAAGACTCCGCCGAGATGCTCTACATGAAGGAACGGCGCAAGTCGCTGGGCGGCTTCCTGCCGGTGCGTCGCACCGAGGCCGAGGCGCTGAAGGTGCCGCCGCTGGAAACCTTCAAGACCCAGCTGGAAGGCTCCGGCGAACGCGAGGTGTCCACCACCATGGCCTTCGTCCGCATCCTGACCACGCTGGTGCGCGACAAGAACATCGGCAGCCGCGTGGTGCCCATCGTGCCGGACGAGTCGCGCACCTTCGGCATGGAGGGCATGTTCCGCCAGCTCGGCATCTACTCGCCCAAGGGCCAGCTCTACGAGCCGGAAGACCACGACCAGCTGATGTTCTACCGCGAGGACAAGAAGGGACAGGTGCTGCAGGAAGGCATCAACGAGCCGGGGGCGATGTCCTCCTGGATGGCCGCGGCCACCTCGTACAGCAACCACAACCTGTCGATGGTGCCGTTCTACATCTTCTACTCGATGTTCGGCTTCCAGCGTGTCGGCGACCTGGCCTGGGCGGCCGGCGACATCCAGGCCCGCGGCTTCCTGATCGGCGGCACCGCCGGTCGCACCACGCTGGCCGGCGAGGGGCTGCAGCACCAGGACGGGCACAGCCACATCCTCGCCTCCACGGTGCCCAACTGCATCTCCTACGACCCGACCTATGCCTACGAGCTGGCGGTGATCATCCACGATGGCATGCGACGGATGTACGTGGAACACGAGAACGTCTTCTACTACATCACCTGCATGAACGAGAACTATGCCCACCCGGCCATGCCCAAGGGCGCCGAGAAGGGCATCCTCAAGGGCATGCACCGGCTGACCAAGGCGCCGCGCAAGGCGTCGAAGAAGCCGGTGGTGCACCTGCTCGGCTGCGGCACCATCCTTCGCGAGGTGATCGCGGCAGCGGACATGCTCAAGGAGGACTTCGACGTCGACAGCGACATCTGGAGCGTGACCAGCTTCAACGAGCTGGCCCGAGAGGGTCGCGACGTCGAACGCCACAACCTGCTGCATCCCACCGCCAAGCCGAAGTCGGCCTACGTCACCAGCTGCCTGTCCGGCGACAATGCCCCGGTGGTGGCCGCCACCGACTACATGTGCGCCTATGCCGAGCAGTTGCGCCCGTACATCCCGCAGCGCTACAGCGTGCTCGGCACCGACGGCTTCGGTCGCAGCGACACGCGCAGGAACCTGCGTCATTTCTTCGAGGTCGACCGCTACTACGTGGCGGTGGCCGCGCTGAAGGCGCTGGCCGATGAAGACATGGTGCCGACGGCGAAGGTGAGCGAGGCGATCCGCAAGTACAAGATCGACCCGAAGAAACCCAACCCGCGCATCGCTTGAGGGAGACAGAACGATGTCTGAAACGATTGACGTCAAGGTACCCGACATCGGCGACTTCAGCGACGTGGAGATCATCGAGGTACTGGTGTCCAGCGGCGACCAGGTCGCCGCCGAGGATCCGCTGATCACGCTGGAGACGGACAAGGCGACCATGGACGTGCCCTGCCCGCAGGCAGGCACGGTGGCCGAGGTCACCGTGCAGGTGGGCGACAAGGTTTCCGAGGGAAGCCTGATCGTGCGCCTGGCGGCTGCCGAGACCGCGTCCGGGACCG
>CAYGJZ010000156.1:0-4656 GCA_964350265.1 uncultured Gammaproteobacteria bacterium
TCAGCGTGTCAGTGCCGCCGCCTTGACCTGGGCCACCACCGGCAGGCCCGGGGCGAGGCCGAGGGCGGCGGCGGACTTGCGCGTGACCCGGGCCAGCAGCGTGTCCTCGCCGACGGCCAGGCGCACCAGCAGGTAGCCCGGCTCGGCGTCGTCGTCCAGTGCCGCGACGGTGGCCGGAAAGCGGTTGAGAATGCTGACCGCATCGCCTGCCCGAAGCGCGATGCTGACGTCCCGGGCGAGCACGCGCAGGCCGACCGGGTGGCCGGCCGGCAACGCCTGGCGGGCCACCTGGAACACGCCGCCGCCGAAGCGAAGCCGGGTCAGGTGCCAGTCCTCGTCGTGGTCCTCCACCCGCGTGCGCACCATCACCTCGGCCTCGAAACCGGGGTCCAGTGCCATGCCGCGGGCAACGACCGGGTCGGCCACCAGCGCGTGGTAGGCGCCGGCGGCGCGTACCTTGCCGTTGTCCACCAGCACCAGGTGGTCGGCCAGCCGGGCGACCTCGTCGCTGGCATGGCTGACGTAGAACACCGGCATGGCCAGCTCGTCGTGCAGCCGCTCCAGGTAGGGCAGGATCTCGTGGCGGCTGGCCATGTCCAGCGAGGCCAGCGGCTCGTCCATCAGCAAAAGCCGCGGGCTGGTGAGCAGGGCGCGGGCAATGGCCACCCGCTGGCGCTGACCGCCGGACAGGCGCGACACGGCGCGGCCGAGCAGGTTGCCGATGCCGAGCAGTGCCACCGCCTCGTCGAAGGCCACCCGGCGCAGGGCGGCGGCAATGCGCCGCTGGCCGTAGCGCAGGTTGCCGGCCACGTCGAGGTGGTCGAACAGCGCGGTGTCCTGGAAGACGAAGCCGACCGCGCGCCGGTGCGGCGGCACGAACACGTCGGCGTCCTGCCAGCACTCGCCGCCGATGTCGATGCGCCCGGGGAGTTTCGCAAGCCCGGCCAGGCAGCGCAGGATGGTGGTCTTGCCGCAGCCGGAAGGGCCGAACAGGGCGGTGACGCCGCGCATCGGCGCGTGGAAGTCCACCGCCAGGTGGAAGTCGCCGAGGGTGCCGTCCAGGGACACCGCGATGTGCTGGTCGCGGCTCATGGCGTGCCCCGCGCGGACCGCTTTTCCAGCATCAGCACCGCCAGGATGACCACGAAGGAGAACACCAGCATGCCGCCGGCGAGCAGGTGCGCCTCGCGCCAGCGCAGGGTTTCCACGTAGTCGTAGATGGCCACCGACAGCACCCGGGTTTCGCCGGGAATGTTGCCGCCGATCATCAGCACCACGCCGAACTCGCCCACCGTGTGGGCAAAGCCGAGCACCGCGCCGGTGATGAAGCCGGGCCGGGCCAGCGGCAGGGCGACGCTGAAGAAGCGATCCAGCGGCGAGGCACGCAGCGTCGCCGCTGCCTCCAGCGGCGCCTCGCCGATGGCGCGGAAGGCGTTGCGGATGGGCTGCACCACGAAGGGCATGGAGTAGACCACCGAGCCGATCACCAGGCCCGTGAAGGAGAACGCCAGCGAGCGACCGCCGAACAGGCCGGCCAGCCAGCCGCCGGGGCCGTCCGGACCGAGGGCGATGAGCAGGTAGAAGCCGAGCACGGTGGGCGGCAGCACCAGCGGCAGGGCCACCACCGCCGACACCGCCTCGGCCCAGGCCGAGCGCGAACGGGCCAGCCACCAGGCCACCGGGGTGCCGACCAGCAGCAGCACCACGGTGGTCACCGTGGCCAGTTGCAGGGTCAGCCAGACGGTGGCCGCCAGGTCGTTCATGGCCGCCGTTCGCCGGGACCGTAGCCGAAGCGCGCGCTGATGGCGTGGGCGCGGGCGCTGGCCAGGTAGTCGAGAAAGGCCACCGCGGCGGCATTGTCGGCACCGCGACGGAGCAGCACCGCGTCCTGGGCGATCAGCGGGTGCAGGTCGGCCGGCACCGGCCAGCGCGAGCCGCCCTTTTCGGTGATCACCTGCGAGGCGGCGACGAAGCCGAGCTCGGCATTGCCGGTGGCGACGAACTGGTAGGCCTGGGCAATGCTGTTGCCGAACACCAGGCGCGGCCGCAGCGCGTCGAGACGGCCGAGGTTGCGCAGCACCGCCAGCGCCGCCTGGCCATAGGGGGCGGTGGCCGGGTTGGCCAGGGCGATGCGGGTGAAGTCGTCCCCGGCCAGGGTCTCGGCACCGCGCACCCGGCCGGCCTCGGCGCTGTACAGGACCAGCGCGCCGGTGGCATAGGTGAAGTCGCTGCCGGCCACCGCCAGGCCCTCGGTCAGCGCCAGCGCCGGACGCTCGCGGTCGGCGGCGAGGAAGACGTCGAAGGGCGCGCCCTGGCGGATCTGTGCATACAGCGCCCCGGTGGCCCCGCTGGACAGGGTCACGCGGTGTTCGCCGGCGAAGTCCGCCGCCATCGCCTCGGCGACCAGCAGGAAGTTGGCGGCAACGGCGACCCGGGCCTCGCCGGCCACGGCGGGCGCGGCGCCGAGCGCCAGCACGACGGCGACGGCCGCGAGCCGGACACGCCCGTACGCCGGCCTAGGACGGCAGGGCATCGCCGTGCTGTACGGGGAGGGCGGAACGATCGCCGGGGGCGCGCAAGGTGGTGCTCATGCTGCCGTTATAACCCACGCGATTTATCGAAGGAAGACGCCCGGCGGCTTGAATTCGTCCTCGCAACAGGTACACTGGCCGCGTCTCTCGGGGTGCCGAGGGGGGCGACGCCGAGGTGTTCGCCGCCGGACGCTGAGATGGCCCAAGGGCCGAACCCGTGGAACCTGAACCGAGTAATATCGGCGGAGGAAAGAGCACGGGCATGTCGACGCGGGAAGTCCCCGCCAGCGCCCCCGGACCTTCGCCAGGCAACCGTCGCGGAGGACCGAAGACCATGCCTGCCCAGCCCACCATCGCAGCCGACCTGCCTGCCAACGATCCACTGACCCGCGCGCCGCTGCCGGCCTCGCGCAAGGTGCATGTCACCGGCGCGCGCGACGACGTGCGCGTGCCGATGCGCGAGATCGCGCTGGAGAACGGCGACACCGTCACCGTCTACGATACCTCCGGTCCCTATACCGACCCCGAGGCCGCCATCGACGTCCACCGTGGCCTGCCGCCCCTGCGCGCGCCGTGGATCGACGCCCGCGGCGACTGCGAGCACTACGACGGCCGCGTGGTGCAGGCGGTGGACGATGGTCGTCGCCGCGGCGACGGTGCCGCCGCCACCGTGCCCGGCCTGCAACGCCGTCCGCGCCGGGCCGCCGGCGGCGGCTGCGTCACCCAGCGCCACTATGCGCTGAACGGCGAGATCACCCCGGAGATGGAATTCATCGCCCTGCGCGAGAACCAGCGCCAGGCGGACTTCGACGCCTGGGCGGCGCTGCCCCGCCAGCAGCGCCTGGCCGGCAACAGCTTCGGCGCCAGCATCCCGCCGGTGATCACCCCCGAGTTCGTGCGCGACGAAGTGGCGCGCGGCCGCGCCATCATCCCGGCCAACATCAACCACCCCGAGTCCGAGCCGATGATCATCGGCCGCAACTTCCTGGTGAAGGTCAATGCCAACATCGGCAACTCCGCTACTACCTCCTCGGTGGCGGAGGAAGTGGAGAAGATGGTGTGGGCCACGCGCTGGGGCGCCGACACCATCATGGACCTGTCCACCGGGCGCAACATCCACACCACCCGCGACTACATCATTCGCAATGCCGCGGTGCCGGTGGGCACGGTGCCCATCTACCAGGCGCTGGAGAAGGTGGACGGCATCGCCGAGGAGCTGACCTTCGACATCTTCGCCGACACCCTGATCGAGCAGGCCGAGCAGGGCGTCGACTACTTCACCATCCACGCCGGGGTGCGACTGGCCTACGTGCCGCTGACCATCGACCGGGTCACCGGCATCGTTTCCCGGGGTGGCTCGATCATGGCCAAGTGGTGCCTGGCCCACCACCGCGAGAGCTTTCTCTACCAGCGCTTCGACGAGATCTGCGAGATCATGAAGGCCTACGACGTCAGCTTCTCCCTCGGCGACGGCCTGCGCCCCGGCTCGCTGGCGGACGCCAACGATGCCGCCCAGTTCGCCGAGCTCGAAACCCTGGGCGAGCTCAACCGCATCGCCGCCCGTCACCACGTGCAGTGCATGATCGAGGGTCCCGGCCACGTGCCCATGCACATGATCAAGGCCAACATGGACAAGCAGCTCGACGCCTGCGACGAGGCGCCGTTCTACACGCTCGGGCCGCTCACCACGGACATCGCGCCCGGCTACGATCACATCACCAGCGGCATCGGCGCGGCCATGATCGGCTGGTACGGCACCGCCATGCTCTGCTACGTGACGCCCAAGGAACATCTCGGCCTGCCCGACAAGGAGGACGTGCGCCAGGGCATCATCACCTACAAGATCGCCGCCCACGCTGCCGACATCGCCAAGGGACACCCGGCCGCCCGCTACCGCGACGACGCCCTCTCCGCGGCCCGCTTCAGCTTCCGCTGGCGCGACCAGTTCCACCTCGCCCTCGACCCGGAGACCGCGCTTGCCTACCACGACGAGACCCTGCCCAAGGAGTCGGCCAAGACCGCGCACTTCTGCTCCATGTGCGGGCCGAAATTCTGCTCGATGAAGATCAGCCACGAAGTCGCGGCGCAGGCGCGCGCCGGCGACGCGGTGGACCCGTTGGACCCG
>CAYGJZ010000157.1:0-4407 GCA_964350265.1 uncultured Gammaproteobacteria bacterium
GCTGCTGGACGAGATCGAGAAGGCGCACCCGGAGGTGTTCAACATCCTGTTGCAGGTGATGGACTACGGGACCTTGACCGACAACAACGGGCGCAAGACCGATTTTCGCAACGTCATCATCGTCATGACCACCAATGCCGGCGCCGAGCAGATGTCGCGCAACACCATGGGTTTCGTCGAGCAGGATCATGCCGGCGACGCCTCGGTGGCCATCGAGAAGCTGTTCACGCCGGAGTTCCGCAACCGCATCGACTCCATCATCCAGTTCGCCTCGCTCACCGAGCAGACCGTGGCCCACGTGGTGGACAAGTTCATCCTCGAACTGGAGCAGCAGTTGCTGGATCGCCAGGTGACCATCGAGATCGATGCCGACGCGCGTCGCTGGCTGGCCGAGCACGGCTTCAACCCGCTGATGGGTGCGCGGCCGATGGCGCGCCTGATCCAGGACAAGATCAAGCGGGCGCTGGCCGACGAACTGCTGTTCGGCAGCCTGGAGCATGGCGGCAGCGTGCACGTCGGCGTGGTCGACGGCGAGCTCGACTTCGTCTTCAACCGCGACGCCGACCACTGACCCGGCCTCACGCCGCCCCGGCGGCGTGGAGGTTCAGCGCAAGGTGGCGGCGGAGTCCTCCGACAGCCGGATGATGACGATCTCGTCGTCCTTGAACTTCTCGATCCGCAGCGGCAGGCGGGTGCCGTCGTCGACCCAGATGTGGAATCCCCGGTCGGTGCGGTCCGGACGCTGCTTGAGCCACTTGGTGGCGGCGAA
This sequence comes from uncultured Gammaproteobacteria bacterium, assembly GCA_964350265.1. Classification (GTDB taxonomy): domain Bacteria; phylum Pseudomonadota; class Gammaproteobacteria; order Arenicellales; family CAJQKF01; genus BQJD01. The sequence continues at coordinate 770 of CAYGJZ010000157.1, forward strand.
GCGGCGATCGCCGATGGCCAGCGTCTCGGTGCCCTGCTTGCGGTACCGGTAGCTGCGCAGGCCGCGCTTGCTCGGCATCAGGATCTCCCGGCTGGCCAGGGCGTCGTCCGCAAGCAGCAGCGGCGCCAGCGGAAAGCCCTGTGGTTCCACCAGGCTGTCGGCGGGAAACTCGCCGCCCTCGACGTTGCCGCTGATGGTCAGCCGGTCGCCGTAGGCGAAGTCCAGTTGCACGTGGTCGTCCTCGTCGCCGCCCTTTTCCTCGTAGGCGCGGGACTGCCAGCCGCCCTCCCCGGGCAGGTAGGCGAATCGCTCGACGATGTCGTCGGCGAACAGCTTGGCGACACCGTCCGGGCGGGTCAGCGCTTCCAGCCGGTGGCTGTCGGCACCGCGTTCCAGCTGGACCTGTATGTGACCCATGTCGCGACCGCGTGCCTCCACCGTGTAGGACAGGGCCAGGGGGCTGGGCAGCGCGTCGGCGGCCGGGGCGGGGGACGCCAGCAGGGCCAGGAGCAGGACGGGTGCCAGCAGCGCCAGCCGCTCAAATGGATTCTTCATGGATCTCCTCTCCGCAGGGGGGCAGGCGTCGGCCGTCGAGCCAGGCGCAGTGGTCGCGAAACTCGAGCCGGCCACGGGCCATCCATTCTACCGCGAGCGGGTAGATCCGGTGTTCCAGCCGATGAACACGCGTCTCCAGCGTTTCGGCGGTATCGCCGGGTCGCACGCGCAGTCTGCCGCGCAGGATCACCGGGCCGTCGTCCAGTGCCGGGGTCACGAAGTGCACCGAGGCGCCGTGCTCGGCATGGCCTTCGTCGATGGCGCGTCGATGGGTGTCCAATCCCTTGAGGGCCGGCAGCAGGGAAGGGTGGATGTTGAGCATGCGACCGCGAAAACGCTCCACGAAGGCATCGGTGAGGATGCGCATGAAGCCGGCCAGGATGACCGCCTCGACCCCGGCCGCCTCGAGGGTATCGCGAAGGGCGGTGTCGAAGCCCGCCCGGTCCGGGTAGTCGCGGTGGTTGACCACGCCGGTGGCGATGCCGGCGCGCTCGGCGCGCACCAGGCCGTAGGCGTCGGGGTTGTTGCTGATCACCCGGGCGATGTTGCAGGGCGTGTCGGTGGCGGCCAGGTGGTCGATGATGGCCTGGAGATTGGTGCCGCCGCCGGAGATCAGCACCGCGGTGTTGAGCCTGCCTGGCATCGGCCGTGAACGCCCGTCAGCGACGAAACGACACCGCGCGCTCGCCGTGCTCGATCTCGCCGATGGGCCATGCCGCCTGGCCGCAGGCGGCCAGCGTGGCGAGTACCGCGTCGAGCTGGTCGCGGGGCGTGACCAGGACCATGCCGATGCCGCAGTTGAAGGTGCGCAGCATCTCCTCGTCGGCGACGCCGCCGCGGGCCTGCAGCCAGTGGAACAGGGCCGGCGTCGGCCAGGCGTTGCGATCGATGACCGCGTGGCAGTGCTCGCCGAGCACGCGAACGACGTTGCCCGGCAAGCCGCCGCCAGTGATGTGGGCAATGCCGTGGACGCGGGCATTGGCGAGGACTTCGCGGACCGCGCGCACGTAGATGGTGGTGGGACGCAGCAGCGCTTCGCCGACGACTTCGCCGTCGCCGATCTCCTCGTCGAGGCGACTTTCGCTGTCGGCGAGGATGCGGCGCACCAGGGAAAAGCCGTTGGCGTGCACGCCGCTTGCGGCCAGTCCCACCAGCACGTCGCCCGGGGCCACCGAGGTGCCGTCGATGATGGCGGATTTCTCCACCACGCCGACGGCGAAGCCGGCCAGGTCGTAGTCGCCGGGTGCATAGAGACCCGGCATTTCCGCGGTCTCGCCGCCGATCAGCGCCGCCCCGGCCTGCTTGCAGCCCTCGGCGATGCCGGCCACCACCGACGCGCCGTGCACCGGGTCGAGCCGCGCGGTGGCGAAGTAGTCCAGGAAGAACAGCGGTTCGGCGCCGCAGACGATGACGTCGTTGACGCACATCGCCACCAGGTCGATGCCGATGGTGTCGTGACGGTCGAGCTCGATGGCCAGTTTCAGCTTGGTGCCGACGCCGTCGGTGCCGGAGACCAGCACCGGCTCGCGGTAGCGGTCCCGGGCCAGTTCAAACAGCCCGCCGAATCCGCCCAGCGAGCCGAGGCACTCGCTGCGCGCGGTGGCGGCGGCCAGCGGCTTGATGCGCTCGACCAGGGCGTCGCCGGCGTCGATATCGACCCCGGCATCCTTGTAGGTCAGGGAAACGGGCTGCTTGTGGCTCATGGGCGGTGGATGAACTGCGGGGGAAAATATGCTCTAATCGCCGCCGCGAGGCGCGGCAGGCGACGATTATAGTCCATGCGGTGCCACGCGTTGTCCGCCGATTTTCTCCCACAGCCGCATCCCATCTTCGCCGGTGCTTTCGCAGATACCCAACATCCTGACGCTGGCGCGCATCGCCGCCACCCCGGTGATGATCCTGCTGCTGCGCGACCGCGCCTACGAGGCCGCGCTGTGGCTGTTCATCCTCGCCGGGCTGACCGACGGCCTCGACGGCTACATCGCCAAGCGCTTCAACTTCGTCTCCCGGCTGGGCGCGATTCTCGACCCCATCGCCGACAAGATGCTCATCGTCAGCGCCTACGTCATGCTGGCGCTGCTCGGCGACATCCCGTTCTGGGTGTTTCTCATCGTCGGCTTCCGCGACGTCATGATCGTTGGCGGCTACCTGATCCTGGAAACCCTGGAAGGCGACGTGCAGATGCAGCCGAGCATCGTCAGCAAGGTCAACACCTTCCTGCAGATCACGCTGGTGATCGCGGTGCTGCTGGCCAAGACCGGCTGGCTGCCGGTGGGCTTCCTGGTCGACGCGCTGGTGATCGCGGTCACCGTGACCACGGTGTTGAGCGGCGCCCACTACGTCTGGTACTGGGGCATCCGCGAAGAGAGTCGCCGCGCCCGCTAGCGACGGCATGGTGAGCGACCAGATTCCACTGCCCCTCGGCGTGCCCGGCCGCAAGACGCTGGCCGGCTACTTCCCCGGCGGCAATGCCGAGGTGCTGGCGATGCTGGCCAAGCTGGCGACCTCGCCGAGCCCGGCCATGGCCTACCTGCACGGCGTCGGCGACAGCGGCAAGTCGCACCTGCTGCAGGCCGCCGCCGCCGCCGCCCGCGAGGCCGGCATGCTGTCCGCCTACCTGCCGCTGGGCGATCCGTCCATCCGTCACGGCTTCCTCGGCCAGCTCAACAGCCAGGCACTGCTGTGCCTGGACGACATCGACCAGGTCGCGGGCAACGACGACTTCGAGCGTGGTCTTCTGGCCCTCTACGAGCGATGCCGTGGCCAGGCGCGCATCGTCTTCGCGGCGGCACAGCCGCCCGCCGGCTGCGGCTTCGCGCTGGCCGACCTGGTCTCGCGGCTGTCGGCGCAGCCGGTCTACCGGCTGGCACCCCTCGACGACGTCCAGCGCCAGCAGGCACTGGTGTTCGAGGCGCGAAGACGGGGGCTGGAAATCGCCCCGGCCACGGTGGAATACCTGATGCGCAGGGTGCCCCGGGGAACCGCCGCGCTGTTTGCCCTGCTGGATCGCATCGACCGCGCCTCGCTGGAAGAGAACCGGCGCGTCACCATTCCCTTCCTGCGCCGGCTCGGGGTCGGCTAGC
>CAYGJZ010000158.1:0-4270 GCA_964350265.1 uncultured Gammaproteobacteria bacterium
ACCGGTGGATACAGTTCGTCGAGGGAGACCGAGCGGCCATTGGGCTGCACGATGCGGGCATGGTGACGGCGCAGTTCGCGGGGTTCGCGCACGCCGCAGGAATGGGCCAGTACGCCGACCTCGTGGTTGAGGTTGTACACGTAGTGGGCCACCCGCTCGGCCTTGTCCGCGGGCACCAGGCCACGCTGCAGCTTGGGATTGTGGGTGGTGATGCCGGTGGGACAGGTGTTCTTGTTGCACTGCAGGGCCTGGATGCAGCCGAGGGCGAACATGAAGCCCCGCGCGGAGACCACGAAGTCGGCGCCCACGGCCAGTGCCCAGGCGACGCCACCGGGGGTGACCAGCTTGCCGGAGCAGATCACGCGGATGCGTTCCCGCAGGCCGTAGCGCTGCAACAGGTCCACCACCATGGGCAGGCTCTCGCTGACCGGCAGGCCGACGTAGTCCATCAGCGTGGTGGGCGCGGCGCCGGTGCCGCCGTCGGCGCTGTCCACGGTGATGAAGTCCGGCGCCGCGTCGATGCCCCGTCGCTGGATGGCCTGGAACAGGTCCTCGAGCCAGCCATAGGCGCCGATCACCGACTTGAAGCCGGTGGGCTTGCCGGTGACGTCGCGCACCCGCGCGATCATGTCCAGCAGGTCGTCGGCGCTGCTGATCTCCGGGTGGCGGTTGGGGCTGATGGCGTCTTCGCCGGCGGGAATACCGCGCACCCGGGCGATTTCCGGAGTGACCTTGGCGGCGGGCAGGATACCGCCCTTGCCCGGCTTGGCGCCCTGGCTGAGCTTGATCTCGAACATGCGCACGGTGGCATGGGCGGCGATTTCACGCAGCTTGTCGTCGGACAGGCTGCCATCGGCGTCGCGCACGCCGAACTTGGCGGTACCGATCTGGAACACCAGGTCGGCGCCCCCTTCCAGGTGGTAGGGGGACAGGCCGCCCTCGCCGGTGTTCATCCAGCAGCCGGCCTTGCGCGCCCCGGCGGAGAGGGCGCGCAGGGCCGGCACCGACAACGCGCCGAAGCTCATCCCGGAGATGTGGATCAACGAGTCGGCGCAGTAGGGGTGGCGGCTGCCCGGGCCGATGGTGACGGCGCGCACCGGGGTGGCATCCTCGCCCAGGGTCGGATAGGGACAGTTGACGAACAGCACCGAGCCGGTGGGCCGCAGGTCGCGGGTGGAGCCGAAGGCAATGGTGTTGTTCTCGTTCTTGGCGGCGCGGTAGACCCAGGACCGGTCGGCGCGGTTGAACGGCAGTTCCTCGCGGTCCATGGCGAAGAAGTACTGGCGGAAGAACTCGCCGAGGTGCTCGAAGAAGTAGCGGAAGCGGCCGATCACCGGGTAGTTGCGGCGTATGGTCTGGCGGGTCTGCGTCACATCGGCGATGTAGAGCACGATGACGGTGAGGACACCGGCGCCGAGCACGAAGATGAACAGCACCGCCAGGGCCTGCAACAGGCCGAAGAACCAGCTGTCGAGAACCTGACTCATCATGATTGCACCTCCGGTGCGATGGGCTGGCGCAGCACCAGCATCTTCTCCGACTGCATGTCGGCAATGGTGTGGGGGATGCCGCCAATGCCCAGGCCGGACTGGCGCAGTCCGGCGAAGGGCATGTTGTCCACGCGAAAGGCGCTGTGGTCGTTGACCATCACCGCCGAGGCGGCAAGCCCGCGGTAGGCTCGCAGCGCGGTGTCGAGATCCCGGGTAAACACCGCCGCCTGGAAGGCCAGCGGCAGCGCGTTGGCGCGCGCGATGGCCTCTTCGAGATCGCTTACCGGGTAGATGCAGGCCACCGGACCGAAGATCTCCTCGCGGGAAACCCGGGCATCGTCCGGCGGATCGAGCAGCACGGTGGGGGCATAGCACTGGTGGTCCAGCGGGACGGCGCCGCAGGCGGGGCGGGCGCCGACGGCAACGGCCTCGTCCACCCAGTCGCCCACCCGTTCGACCTCCCCGGCCCGGATCAGCGGGCCCACCTCGGTGGCGGCGTCGAGGGGATCGCCCACCACCAGCGCCTCGGCGCGGGCGGCCAGGGCGGCGGCGAAGTCGGCGGCCACGCTGCGCTGCACGAAGATGCGTTGCACCGATACGCAGACCTGTCCGGCGTGGTAGAAGGCGCCCTTGGCGAGGCTGGCGGCGGCCGCCGCGAGGTCGGCATCGGCCGCCACCAGCACCGGCGCGGCACCGCCGTGTTCCAGCGCGCAGCGGGTGCCGGGCGCGAGCTTGGCGCGCAGCATCCAGCCCACCCGCGCACTGCCGATGAAACTGAAGAAGCCGACCCGTGGGTCGATGACCAGGCGTTCGGCCAGGCGCAGGCTCACCGGCAGCAGCATGCGGCAGGCGGCGGCGGGCAGGCCGGCCTGGTGCAGGTAGCCGACCAGGGAACGGCAGGACAGCGGCGTGTCCTCGGCCGGCTTGACCAGCACCGGGCAGCCGGCGGCCACCGCCGCCGCCACCTGGTGGACCACCAGGTTCAGCGGGTGGTTGAAGGCACTCACCGCCACCACCACGCCGACGGGCTCGCGCTGGGTACAGGCCAGCCGACCGGCACCGGCGGCGGTGGCCTGCACCGGCACCACCTGCCCGGCCTCGGTACGGATGGTCTCGGCGGCCAGCTTCATGCCGTCCACCGCGCGCTCGACTTCCACCCGCGCGTCGACCAGCGGCTTGCCGCCCTCGCGGGCGATCTGCGCGGCAAGCTGCTCACGGTCCGAGTCCATGGCCAGCGCGGCGCCCTCGAGGATGGCGACACGCTCGTGCACCGGCAGGCCGGCCGGGTAGCGGCGGTGGAAGCCGACGGCATCGGCCAGGGCCTCTTCCACCTGCACCGCATCGTCGGTGGCCAGGGTTTCGAGCAGGCTGCCGTCGTAGGGCGCGTGTACGGCGAGGGTATTCATCACCTAGCTGGCCACCGGGCAGGGCTGGTCGAGACCGCCCAGGCGACGGGTCAGGGCCATGTTCTCGCGGTAGTCCACCGGCGCCACCACCAGGCTCGGGCCGGGCTCGTTGAAGGCACACTCCAGGATGCCGGCGAAATCGCCGCTGCGGTGCACGGTGAGGCCGTGCCAGCCGAAGGCGCTGGCCAGTTCCATCCAGTTCGGGTTGCCGAAGGAAAGATCGGTGTGACGACCGAACTCGCTTTCCTGCTTCCAGGCGATGAGTCCGTAGGCATGGTCTTCCCAGACCAGCATGACGATGTTGGAGCCGAGCCGGCGGGCGGTTTCCATCTCCTGCACGTTCATCAGGAAGCCGGCATCCCCGGCGATGCCGAGAATGCGCCGTTCCGGCGCCACCAGCGATGCCGCGATGGCCCCCGGCAGGGCGAAGCCCATGGAGCAGAAGCCGTTGGGAATCAGGCAGGTATTCGGTTCGTGGCAGTGAAAGTGGCGGGCAATCCACATCTTGTGGGCACCGACGTCGGACAGCACGATGTCGTGCGGCCCGAGCACCTGGCGGGCGTCCCAGAGCATTTTCTGCGGCCGCACCGGGTGGTCGGCCACGTCGTCGGCGTGCAGTGCGAGCTCGGCATGCATGCGGCGACGCACCTCGGCCTGGCCGTCGAGTGCATAGGCCGGGGGGCCATGGCGTTCGAAGCGGTCGGTGAGCATCTGCACGGTGCGCGACAGGTCGCCGACCAGCTCGAAGCGCGGATGGTAGTACTCGTCGATTTCCGCCGGCAGGAAGTCGGCATGGATGATGCACTTGTCGCGGCCGGGGTTCCACAGCCTCGGGTGGTACTCGACCATGTCGAAGCCGAGAGTGACGACCACGTCGGCATCCTCGATGGCGGCGGTGGGAATGTCGCGGCTGCCAAGGCCGATGGTGTACAGGCAGTAGTCGGCGTCCATGTCCACCGCGCCCTTGGCCATGAAGGTGCTGAGCACGCCGATGCCGGTCTGCTCGCACAGGCGCCGCAGTTCGGCGGAGGCCCGGCGCCGAATGGCGCCGTTGCCGGCGATGATCACGGGACACTTCGCCCTCGCCAGCACCTTGAATGCTTCGTCGACGATCTCCTCGTCGGCCACCGAGCGGCGGAAGCGTCGCGGCACCAGCGGCGTGGCATCGGTGTCATGACGGGCAACGTCCTCGGGCAGCTCCACGTGCACCGCGCCGGGCTTCTCGGTGCGTGCCACCCGCACCGCCTTGCGCACCACCTCCGGGATGGTGCTGGCGTTGTAGATGGTGGTGGACCACTTGGTCACCGGCTCGAACATGTCCACCACGTCCATGATCTGGTGCGATTCCTTGTGCAGGCGGGCGGTGGAGCCCTG
>CAYGJZ010000159.1:0-4143 GCA_964350265.1 uncultured Gammaproteobacteria bacterium
AAATGGGACAGGTGGGCGCCCGGGTTCTTCATCAGGTAGTCCTGGTGCAGTTCCTCGGCTTCGTAGAACGGCCCGGCCAGGCCTACCGTGGTAACCACCGGGTCGGTCCAGATATGGGCGCGATCGAGTTGACGGATCAGTTGGCGCGCGATCCGGACCTGCGCCGGGTCTCGGGCGAAAACCGCCGAGCGGTACTGGGAACCGACGTCGTCTCCCTGCCGGTTCCAGGTGGTCGGATCATGAATCTGGAAGAAGTACTCCAGCAGTTCGCGGCAACCCAACCGGTCGTCCCGGTAGTGCACGATCACTGCCTGGGCATGGCCGCTGTCGCCGCAGCGCACCTGCTGGGCAGTGGGATGGGGAATGCATCCGCCGGTATAGCCGACCCGCGTGCGGACCACGCCGGGCAGGCGCCGCACCAGGTCCTGCACGCCCCAGAAACAGCCACCGGCGAGAATGGTGTAGTCGGTGTTCGGCGCGATGCCGCCGGTGTCTTCGCGGACGGGGTTCACGGCCCGACCCGCACCGCCGGGTCGCCGATGACACCGTAGATGCGTCGCAGGTATTGCAGGCTGCCGGAGAGCGGCCATGCCGCCAGTGCACCGGCCGTGGCTTCGCCGATGCTGCCCGTCCCGGCCGGGTCGGCGAAGGCATCCACCAGCAGCCGGTTGAGGGCATGCGCCGGCTGGGTGTAGGAAAGCCCGGTGGGCGCAACCGCGGCGACGACACCGCCGGAAGCGTGCAGCAACAGGGTTTCGCTGAGCGAGTCGAACCCCGGGTAGCTGGAGTTGCCCACCGCGCAGGTCAGCGCCAGCAACACGGGCAAGGCGCTGCCATTGGCCAGCGCGGGCACATCGTCGTTCTCCAGCAACGCCGGCGAGCCGATGGCGGTGACCGCGCCGTGGCCAACGTAGTTGAGCAGCCACGGACCGTTGCCGAGGGAGCGGTGCAGGTCGGCGCGATGGTTCGCCGTGGACGAGGCATCGGCGACGTGCACGGTTTCCACCGGGTAGTTGGCCAGGATGGCCGCGATGTCGTTGCTGGCGGCATGGAAGTCGCCGCCCATGTCCGGGTCGTCCGCCACCAGCAGGGCGTGGCGTCCCGGCACGTGGTCGCGCTCGAAGCGGGCGAGCTTGTCGACGTAGGCCAACAGGCCATCGTTGTCCACCACCGGAATGCGGCCGAAGGACACGTCGGGCACGCCGTCGTCGCCGACCAGGTCGAAGATCAGGGTGTCGGCGGCGAACAGGCCGTGGGGGGTGCTGGTCAGCCACAGCGGCAGCAGGTTGGTGCCGAGGCCGAGCGCGTCGCGATGGTCGAGCGTGCCCTTGCCCGCCAGCACCACGTGGCGTGGCGGACGCGACCAGTTCGACACCGCGTGGCGGAGAAAGTCGCGGATGGCGCGCGGATGGCGGATGCCGTGGTGGAAGGCGTCGTAGATGTCCTGCAGCGCCACCACCCGGGTCACGAAGCGGTCGTCACGCAGGGCCGCCAGCGCCTCGGCACCGTCGTGCAGGGCGGCCGGGGCAATGACCAGGTAGTCGGCACCCTGGATGCGACGCAGCGAGTCGGGCTGGTCGAGTTCCACCGTCGCGGGCCGTTGCGCGCCGTCGGCGGTGAGGGCCAGGTAGTGGTGGTCGCGTCGCGCCTGGAAGCGCACCTGCCAGGCGTCGTCCTGCCCATCGATGGCGAGTCCCGCCAGCAGCACCGGTCGGTTCGGCTCGGTGATGTCGAAGACGCTGATGCGGCGTTCACCGAAGCCGGTCACGGTAACCTCGCCCGTCGTGCCGCCGGGCAGGCGCAGGTGATTGTCGTGGGCGCGGAAGGCGCGCGGGTAGTCCACTTCCAGCCGGTCCAGCCAGCTCACCGGCCGCGCCCCGCCCTCGATGGCCAGCGCGCGCAGCGCCACGGTATTGCCGCCCTCCCGGAGCAGGCCGGGTGGCAGGTCGAATGCCACCGCCTGGCGACCGATGCCGTCGAAGCCGGACACGCCGACGTCGACGCCGTTGACCGTGGCGGCGAACCGATGATCCTCGACCTCGGCGAAGTCGGTGGCGCCCTTCACGTGCACACGCAGGCGGGCGCCGTCGCCGCCGTCGACGATGCCGGGGGTGGACACCACCGTGTCGAAGGACGAGACCCCGCCCACCAGCACCTGCCAGAACCAGATGTCGGCTTCCGGGTCGGTCTCCAGCGTGGTCATGGCGAGCTTGTTGCTTTCCACCGCCACCGTGTCGGTGAACCACGCTTCCTGCGTGGTCGAGCGGTGCCGCGATGCACCGCCACCGGGAACATCCCTGTGACGTCCCTGTCTCTTGTTGACCTCCATGTGGCGTCCCTGACCTGTTCGCAACCAGTACACGTTCTCCACCGTGTACGGGTTGCCGCGCAGCGCCGTACCGTAGAAGTACAGGCCGCCGCGACGAGCCGGCAGGTAGTGCACCCGGGCACCACCACTGTCGAGCGAAAGTTGCTGTCCATCAATCATGCGCTGCACCTGGCGTGTCGCCAGCCCCAGTTGCGCCGCGATGTGCGCCGCGTCGACATGGTGCAGACCGTCGCGGTCGACGGTGATGCGAAAGGCGTTGTCCCGCGGGAAGGCGCGCCGGCTGGCCCGTCCGCCCTGCCCTCGTCCGAGCAGGTCGCGCTGGCGGATCCGCTGCGACGAGCGAGCCCTGTCCCGGGACTCAACGCCGGCCCGGTGCGCCTGGCGATCAAAGCCATCGCTGCCGAGGGCACGGCGGACGGTGCGCGACGCCTGGTCGCGGGAAGGAGCGCCCACGGACGGGCCCGCGCCGATGACCACGCGGTAGGGACCGTAGCGTCGGCGGGTACCGTCGACCTCGGTTTCCACCAGGGCATAGCGATGGCGTTCACCCGCGGACACGCCGGCGTCCACCACCTGGTAGCGACCGCCGAGCAGATCGCCCGGCAGCGCGGTGATGGGCCTACGGTTGACCACCCGCCAGGTGTTCTCGTCGGGATCGTGGCGATACAGGGTGAAGTAGGCGCTGCCCGCCTCCACCGCGGTATCGAAGGTGATCACCGCCTGGCCATCCACCAGTCGCGAGGAGACCTCGCGGATCACCGCGGCGGTGGCGTTGACGGCAAAGCCGAAGTCGTTGCGCAGTTCCTGGTTGCCACCGCCGACCGGCGAGAACACCGCCCGCTCGATGTTGTCGGTGGTCAGGAAGGGCATGGCGCCGCCGGCGCCGTTGGGCAGGTCGTTGGTATCCACCTGCAGCAGGTAGCTGCCGCCGGGGGCGACGGTAAACTGGTAGTCGCCGTTGATGTCGGTCTCGGCGGTCTGCACGATCCGGTCGGCGGCATCGATGATGCCGTTGCCGTTGGCGTCGTAGTACAGGTTGACGGTGATGCCGTCGAAGCCGCCTTCGTCGATGTCGTGGTTGAGACTGTCCTGGTCGAGGTCGAACCAGACCCGGCCGGCAATGGTGTTGACGCCGTTGGCGGCGGTGGTGCGGCAGTCGGAGCCCTCGTAGTCCTGGCCCACCGAAACCAGGTTGGCTTCCCGGGTGACCACCCAGCCGGTGTTCCCCGAGCCGCCGATGTTGGACTGGATGCCGGCATCGAGGTCGAAGGTCCAGGCACGGTTGTTGTTGGTGTTGTTGCCACAGGCCGGGGTCTGCGAGGCATTGCCGTCGAAGCCGGTGGTGCCCCACATCCTGCCGTCCTCGTCGAAGCTCAGTCCCTCCATGTCCTCGACCACGTCGCCGCAGATGTCGTAGACCAGCCCGCACTGGGCCACGCCGCCGTCCGGCAGGCCGTCGGGACCCAGGGTGAGTTGCGCCATCTGCGCGCTGTCGCCCATTGCGCCCTCGGACAGGATGATGAACCAGCGGCCGTCGTTGTGGATGGCGATGTCGTCGAGATCGTCCACGGTGGGGTCGGGACAGCCGGTGAAGTCAATCACCAAACCGCCGATGGGATCGCCGCTGGTGTCGTTGCCGAAGGCGTTGGGAATGGCAGCGCCGGTGGCCTGGTTGACGGCGAAGATGAAATCCTCCGTGGTCTCGCGCTCGGTGGCCCACATGACGCCGGTATGTGGATGCACGGTGAGGCCGTCGACGTCGTTGGGATTGCGGGTGGACTCCACCTCGCCGTCCTGGTCGGTATCCACCAGGA
>CAYGJZ010000160.1:0-4067 GCA_964350265.1 uncultured Gammaproteobacteria bacterium
CCGCTGCTCTACCCGGCCATCAAGCAGGTGCTGCGCATGACCGAGACGGTGCCCGAGCACGAGGCCTTCGCGGTGCACGATGCCTGCGCCACGGTGGAACGGGTGAACCGCTCGGAGGACATCCGAGAGGGGGCGCGCGCCTTCGCCGAGAAGCGCGCGCCGCGCTGGCAGGGCCGCTGACCGGCAAGACCCGTGCCGAAGATCGTCGACCACGACGCCAAGCGACGGCAGATCGCGCTGTCGGCCTGCCGGGCGCTGGCGCGCCGCGGCGTGGAACGCACCACCATGGCCGAGATCGCCGCCGAGGCTCTGGTCACCACCGGCATGATCACGCACTACTACCGCAGCAAGCGCGACATCATCGCGGCGGCGCTGCGGCTGGTGTTCGAACGCACCGAGTCGCGTATCGAGGCACGCATCGGCGACGGCGAGGACCGCCTCTACTCGATCCTCACCGAGACCCTGCCCATCGACGCGGCACGACGCGATGAATGCGCGGTGTGGGTCAGCTTCTGGGGCAAGGTCAGCAACGACGCCAAGCTGGCGGCAGTAAACCGCACCCTGCACGAGGACGCCGTCGACCTGTATGGCCGGGCCATCCGCGCAGCCTGGCCGGAGACCGCGACATGGCATGACGACGTCTTCCGCTGCGTCCACGACTCGGTGATCAACTTCCTCAACGGACTCACCGCCAGCGCGGTGACCAGTCCACAGGACTGGCCGCCGCCGCGCCAGCTGGCGGCATTGAAACTGCACCTGGCCATGATCCACCAGTGGGCATCGTCGCGGGCGCGGGACACCGTCTTGTAGACGTTCGCGCAGCCAGTGTTCCGTACGCGCCACGCAGCGCTCGTCAACCGACGCCAATTCCCACGACACGGGTGTGTCAACTGGACAAGCATGCACCGGATATGACAGGGTCGGCCTGCCGAGGCGCCCGGGCCGGCAGGTTCGCTCGCCTCGGCAAGAAGAACGACGGGATGTTGTCGGGGGACCGGGAAGCCATGGTGCAGGACGGCATCTCCCGCCCACGGCAACCCGACGGACCACGGCACAAGAGGGGTACACAGCCACATGACGCAAGAACCGAACACCGGTCCAAGCGGTGACGCCGACGTCATCGACACCGAGTACGAGATCGGCCAGGACAACATACAGACATCCATCGGCCCGTTCGGGCTGGACATCCACAACCCGGTCTTCATGATCTCCGGGATCACCATCGTCGCCTTCGTCTTCCTGACGCTGGCCTTCCAGGAGTCCGCCGGCGAAGTCTTCAATGCCATGCGTGGCTGGCTGACCTCGAACTTCGACTGGTTCTTCCTCGGCGCCGCCAACATCTTCGTGCTGCTGTGCGTGGTGCTGATGATCTCGCCACTGGGCAAGGTGCGGCTCGGCGGCATGGACGCCAAGCCGGACTACTCCTATGCCGGCTGGTTCGCCATGCTGTTCGCCGCCGGCATGGGCATCGGCTTGATGTTCTACGGCGTCTCCGAGCCGATTTCCCACTACACCACGGCCCTTGGCGGCACCAGCGTGGACGGCGGCGTGCGCACCGACTGGGCACCGCTGGGCGCCGCTGCCGGCGACCCGATGGCGGCGCGTGACCTGGGCATGGCGGCCACCATCTTCCACTGGGCGCTGCACCCGTGGGCCATCTATGCCATCGTCGCCCTGGCACTGGCGCTGTTCAGCTACAACAAGGGACTGCCGCTGACCATCCGCTCCATCTTCTACCCGATCTTCGGCGAGCGCGTGTGGGGCTGGACCGGCCATGTCATCGACACGCTGGCGGTGTTCGCCACCCTGTTCGGGCTGGCGACGTCACTGGGCTTCGGCGCCGAGCAGGCCAATGCCGGCCTCGACTTCCTGTTCGGCTTCTCGGTGTCCGACGGCTCCAAGGTGTTCCTCATCCTGGCCATCACCGCGGTGGCATTGATCTCGGTGATGGCGGGCCTGGACGCGGGCGTCAAGCGGCTGTCGGAGATCAACATGGTGCTGGCCGCCCTGCTGCTGCTGTTCGTCATCCTGGTCGGTCCGACCATGGACGTGATCCGCGGCTTCTTCTCCAGCCTGTCGGCCTACGTCGGCAACCTGTGGGCACTGTCCAACCCGGTTGGACGTGAAGACGCCAACTTCAGCCAGGGCTGGACCTCCTTCTACTGGGCCTGGTGGATTTCCTGGTCGCCGTTCGTGGGCATGTTCATCGCCCGGGTTTCCCGCGGCCGCACCGTGCGCGAGTTCATCTTCTGCGTGCTGCTGATCCCGTCGCTGGTCTGCGTGCTGTGGATGAGCGCCTTCGGCGGCGTCGCCATCAGCCAGATCGTCAACGACGGCTACCAGGGCGTTGCCGAGGCGGCGCTGGAGCTGAAGCTGTTCGTGATGCTCGAGCAGTTGCCGCTGCACCAGATCACCTCCTTCATCGGCATCGTGCTGGTGATCGTGTTCTTCGTCACCTCGTCGGATTCCGGTTCGCTGGTGATCGACACCATCACCGCCGGCGGCAAGGTCGACGCGCCGCTGCCGCAGCGGGTGTTCTGGTGCGTGTTCGAGGGACTGGTGGCCATCGCCCTGCTGCTCGGCGGCGGCCTCGGTGCCCTGCAGGCCATGGCCGTGTCCACCGGCTTCCCCTTCACCATCGTGTTGCTGCTGGCCTGCTACGCCATCGTCAAGGGACTGGCCAGCGAGCCACGCTGACCCACGGCAATCCGCTCGCGGGAAAAGGCGCGCCAAGCGGCGCGCCTTTTTTCGTTGTGTCCACGCACAGGTGTTCCACGACCGCACGGCGCCCGCCGGGCGCCATTCGTCGGGGGCGCGTCGCGACGCGACGCGTTCGGCGTATGATGGCTGCCGTTGCGAGCGGGACGGCGACAAGGGGCCGCAACAGCTCCGTCGCCGGGGGGTGCCGGTCCCCAACCGGAGCCGAACCATGCGTGATCGTCGAACCTGGCCACGTACCGCCCTGCTTGCAGGGACCCTCCTCGCCAGCGGCTGCGTGCTCGACCGCGAGGGCAGGCTCGGCGGCTGTCCGGAAGGCCCGCTGGTCTGCGTGGTGACCTCGAAGGACTATGCCTTCAACAGCGAGCGCAACAAGTATGACTTCAGCGGTCGCTGCGAGATCAAGCGCGACGACGGCGGCAGCGAGTTCGGCGATCCGCTGGTCGCCTTCCACGTACGCGGCGCCTATGACCGCAAGAGCTTCGAGTTCGCCGAGGCCGCCGACTTCTCCGGCCGAATCGACAGCAGTGCCTCGCTCATCGGCAGCAGCACCAAGGACCCGTGGATTTATCCGCACCACCCGGTAGCCATCAAGAACTATGCCGGCGATCCCGATGGCCTGGCCCATGCCTTCTGCGTCGACGGCATCCCGCCCAAGTATTCGCGACTGCCGTTCACCCGCAACGTCATTCTCTACATGATGTCGGACTTCGAACGGCTGTCCATGGCCAAGGCCGCCAGCGATGCCAAGGACGCACCACCGCCGCCCCCGCCGCCGGCGCCGCCCTGTCCACAGAGCCACGTGGTCGCACCACCACGCATGGACATGCCAACCGATGACCTGGTCTATGCCGAGCACGTGGAGGGCATCACCGTGTACCTCGCCTCATCGTGCGGCGGACCCCAGGTCGACTACCAGCACAGTCGCTTCCAGGTGGTGTTCGAACACTTCGACGACGGCTGGAAGGCCTTCCGCGACTTCCAGGTGCCGCTCTCCTACGCCGCCCCGTCCGCTTCCATCTCCTCGCAGACCCTGCCGCTCGGCAAGACCGGCCATTGGCGGGTGAAGGCGCGGCAACTGGTGGTGCAGGCCCATGCCAGTGCACCCACCGTCGGCGACTACGGCCCGTGGGTGCATTTTCGCATCGGTCCGCCGGTGTACGAGCTGTCGCAACTGCACCGGGGCGACTTCACCCGGGTGACCAACGACGCTGCCCGCAACACGCAGATGCAACGCCGCTTCGGCTTCGACCGCTCCCCCGGCGGCGTCCTGGCGCCGCTGGACACGCGACGTGCGGCCCCGGTGGAAAACACCGGCCGCAGCCTGATTCGCCAGTCGGTGGACTAGC
>CAYGJZ010000161.1:0-4062 GCA_964350265.1 uncultured Gammaproteobacteria bacterium
GAATCCGACGGCCTGCTTTCCGACTACAGCACGCTGACCAAGACCAGCGAGTAGGTTCTCCATGAGCAAAGCACGCGACTCCCGTACGTCCATGTCCCACAGGAAGCCGGCGTTCCAAGGCAGGCGCGTGCCACGCAGCCTTCTCGCCGGGCCACTGACGGCGCTGGCGATGGTGATCGCGCCGTCCGCGACAGCCGGCTCGCCGATCACGCTGAACGGCTCGGCGATCTCGCACAACTTCGACCTTGCCAACAACCATCTCGACGTCCACCGCCGGGCGGTGGGCCAGGCCAGCCAGTTCAACCACCCGCAGACCCCGCAGACCGTCCAGCAGGTGCTGGACTTCGCCCGCATGGCCCTGCAACTGCATGCCCGTCTCGACCCGGTGCCCTTCGCCGAAGTCGGCGGTGGCGGCGGCGGCACCTTCCCCGCCAGGAACGGCGGCGCAAGCGCCAGCCTGACCACCGACCTGTTCGTGCAGCAGCAACTGTCCATCGACAACTGGGCGCCCGGCGGCAGCAACTTCCCCGGCGCCTTCAACGATCGCGGCACCCTGGTCGAGCAGGGCGGCAACCTGGTGGTGACGCCGACCTCGTCCTACCAGATCGGCAACTTCAACCTGCAGACGGCCAGCATCAACGGCCAGTACTACTACGTCAACGACCTGGATGCCTACCATGGGCCTGGCAGCCACAGCCCCTTCGACATTACAGCCGGCGCATCCGGCTCGGCGGACAACACCACCGATACCTCCGAGGTGCGCGTCAACCTGCAGTGGGTCGGGCTGTACGACCATCCCGACAACGCCTACGACGCACCCCAGGGTGGAGGCTATCCGGCCCCCATCGGCGCGCTGGACTTCTTCACCTTCGACATCGTCGGCAATGCCGCCGCGCAGTACTTCAACCCCACCGGTCTCGGTGGCTCCAACGCGCAGCCGGGACTGCCGGACCTGCCGCAGTTGCCGGACCTGCCCGATTTCGGCGACGACGTCCTGCCCAACGAGCTGGCCGGTCTGAATCCCTACGGTCCGCCGGTCAGCCGATCCAACGGCCCGGGTGACTACAACCCGTACAACCCCACCGACTACACCAACGGCTACAACCCCTACCTGGCCACCAGCCCCTACAATGCCAGCGGTGGCGGCGGCAACGGCTACAACCCCTACCTTGCATCGAGTCCGTACAACGCCAGCGGCGCACCGGATACCTCGGCCTATCTTGCCGCCCGCGGCGGCAGTGCGCACGACGCCGACGGCTACAGCCAGTTCGACCAGACCTGGCTGACCGCCATCCAGCAGGAACAGGGGGTACGCGACTACCTCGACTACGGCTCGTTTTCCTCGGCATCCTCGGCCGCCTTCCGCGGCATCCATCGCCCGCTGCAACTGACCGCGGTGAACCAGGACGAGCTGGCCACCTGGATCCAGGACAACGGGCGCATGCCCTCCACCATCGCCACCGAGGTGCAGGTGAGGGGAGACGTGCAGGGCTACGGCGGGTTCAGCAACTACAACGAGTACATCGCCAACCGCGACGACGGCACCGTGCGCCAGGTCATGCAGAACGGTGCGCCCACCAGCCGCGGCAACGCACCCGCTGGCTATGACAGCCGACCCGGCACCGGAGACGGCACGCCCACCAACGACAACCTGCTGGCCTACAACAACACCAACGTCGGCAACAACGCACCATCCGGATACCGGGGCAGCCCGCTGTTCAATGCCGGCAATCCCGCTGGCGATCGCGTTGGATCCTTCAACACCGCCAACTCCTACGACGACAACACCCAGGGCAACGCGCACAGCGACCGCAGCGGCTTCGCGCCACTGGGCGGGGATGTCCTGAGTTACGGCGGCGCCACCGGCTACGACGGCTACGACAGCAGTGCAGAGCGCGAGCGGCAGCAGGCCGAGATCGATGCCGATCTAGAACGCGAACGCCGCGAGATCGTCGCCATCGAGAAGCGCGAGCAGTTGCAGCGCGATCTGGAGAACATGGAGTCGCTGACCCGCGACGCCCTCGAACTGGCCAAGCGCGACACGTCGCCAGCCAGCCCCACCGACGAACGCAAGCCGACCAACACCAACATCATCGAGGTCTCCCCGGGTGTCTACGTCACCGTCCAGGAAGATCCCGTGGTACAGGCCGGCGACGGCACCTACACGGATCGCGAGAAGTACGACCCGGCCTTCGACGTACCGGATGATATCGAGGAAAAGTACCGCCAACAGCAGGAACGCGAGAAACAGCTTTCCCTCGACGAGGAATTCGAACGCCGGTTCGGCAAGGCCGAGAACGGTGGCTACACCTTCGACGATCCCTATGCCAAGGACACCGGCCCGGCACAGCTGACACCATTGGAAGGCACCCTCGTTGCCTATGGCAAGACGGTGCAGGACAACGGCTGGGGCGACTACCTCGACCTGCCGAAGTCCCAGTACAACGAGATACCCGACCACGTCCGGGAGAACGAGGACTTCGCGCGCATCATGCGCTACAAGTACTACCTCGAGAATCCGGACGTCACCGAGCAGGAACTGTCCGACTACGACCGCTTCCTCACCGGGCGACCCCACGACAACAGTGGTTCAGACACCCTGTTCCTGGAGACGGTGCAACGTACCGCCACCGACCCGCGCAGCTGGGAAGCCACCCGCGAGGGTATCTACGACGTTCCACGCGAGATCTGGTCCTTCGTTTCCGGCGTCGGCAAGACCCTCTACGACGGCGGCAAGGACTTCGTCGAGATGACGCCCCAGGAACGCGGCATCATCTACGACTCCCTGGTCATCGCAGTAGTGCACACCGCGGTGGACGTGGTCGACCCGACCAGCGGCGATCCGGTGGACCAACTGTTCTACAACGCCATCGACTTCTACAGCTCGGGCAACGCCATCGAGCAACTGTCGGACCTGCCACCGGAGATGCAGGAGGAGTTCAACAAGCTCCGACAGGATTTCATCAACAACCCGGAAAAGTACACCCGCGAAGGCGTCACGCTGGCGGTGGGCGCCGCCCTGGAGGAAGGCACCATCGGCATCGTCACCAAGAGCACCCGCTTCCTGCGTGCGGTGGGCGACACGGTAGACGACGTGCCGACCGGCGGCCTGCCGTCGCCGAGCTCCCTCGACGACATCATGAGCGGCGGCGACAAGATCGGCGCGGGTGGCTTCGGCAGCGTGTACAAGCTGGATGACAGCGGCACCGTCTACAAGGTCATGAATGCCGACGACCCGGTCACGGCCCTGGCCAACGTGGAACGGCAACTGCGCGGACAGGCCTTGCTGGAACAGGCCGACATTCCCCACACCGAGATCTATCGCCTGCGCAACTTTGAAGACGAGGGCAAGATCGTCCTCGACATGCAGGACGCCACCAAGTACGGACCGAACGGCTCCTACGTGGGCAAGTCCGGCGGCATCGGCGGCCTCAACGACGACGAGTACAAGGCCTTTACCAACCTGCTCGAGGACATCGACAACAAGGGCCTGGTATGGGGCGACGCCAAACCATCCAACACGTTCTTCTACCGTGAGAATGGCGTGCTCAAGGCCGGCGTACTGGACCACGACCTGGTCATGCCCAAGGGCGAATACGCCGACCTGTACCGCAAGTACAAGGATGGCACCCTGCCCCCGGGCGTGGACACCACCGACTTCACCGAGACCTCTGTGAACGGCCTGATGAACATCACCAGCGGCGGCCGGTTCAGTCACTCCGATGTCATCAAGGCGCAGAACGCACTGAACGACCGAGGCATACTCACGCCTTCGCCCACCGAAGTTCTGCTGGAAGCCGCGCGACGGCAGGAACTGGCCAGGGCGGCCGGCGGCAACTGACGTTCCCCGTCACCCGGTTGCCGGCCGGCGGGTCGGCAACCGGTTCCCCGTCGGCTAGCGCATGGCGCCTTGTTCGTACCAGCGACGCGAGCGTTTTACCAGCGCCACCACCGACAGCATCACCGGCACTTCCACCAGCACTCCCACCACGGTCGCCAGGGCCGCACCCGACTGGAAGCCGAACAGCGCGATGGCGGCGGCCACCGCCAGTTCGAAGAAGT
>CAYGJZ010000162.1:0-3987 GCA_964350265.1 uncultured Gammaproteobacteria bacterium
TGGCTGTTAACCACCTTGTCGGCAGTTCGAGTCTGTCCCGGGGAGCCAACTCCTTCCTCTCTTCCTCCCGCGCATCGGCCCGCGCAACGGCAACGGCTTCTTCGCCTTCCCGGCGTGCCTTGCCCGGTGCCGCGTCGCCTGTCCCACCCGGCAAACAGCGGAATCCTCGACGACCCCTGGACGCCCTCCCCGGCCCGCCGTCCCGGGATGTCCCGTGATGCGCGGCGGACCGGTACAATCCTCGTGACGGAACCACCGAACCGGAAACCGTCGATGACCGCCACGTGGAATGCGCGGACCAACCGGTCCGCCTCGCGCCGCCGCAAGGCGCTGCCTGCCGCCCGCCATCGCCTGCGCGCACCACGGTGCCTGCCGTCGTGACGGGGATCCCGAACCGCTTGCTGGGCCTGCTCGGCCTGGCCGTGGTGCGCTCGCGCAGCCTGGAGGGGCTTTCGGCATCGGCGAGAACACTGCACCGCTACCGGGTCTCGCAGGCGGAGGTCGAATCGTTCTTCCACCTGGTTCGGCCGGTGAGCAGCGGACACGAGCTGGTGCGCATCGGCGGCCACGGCGACGGCGGCTACCTGGTCCCCGACGACCTCGATGGCATCGCGGGCTGCCTGTCCCCCGGGGTCGGCGACACCGCGCGCTTCGAAGCGGACCTCGCCAAGCGCGGCATTCCCTGCTGGCTGTACGACGACACGGTGGATGCCTGCCCCGCGACACATCGCCTGTTCCACTTCGAGAAGCTGCGCCTGGGGCCGCGCCAGCAACCCGGGGTGACCAGCATCGACGCCTGGGCGGCGCATTGTCTTCCCGCCGGGGAAGACGGTATCCTGCAGATGGACATCGAGGGGGACGAGTACGAAATCCTGATGTCGGTTTCCGATGACGCGTTGCAGCGCTTCCGCATCCTGGTCATCGAGTTCCATTTCCTCGGGCTGCTGTTCAGCAGGATTTTTCTCCAGCAGGCGCGCCACGTCTTCGAACGGCTCGCGGAGCGCTTCGAGATCGTCCACCTGCATCCGAACAACACCGGCGGCCTACGCCGGGAGCACGACCGCGAAGTACCCGAGCACATGGAAATCACCTTTCTGCGCAAGGACCGTGTCCGCCAGGCATCCCCCCGTCGCGACTTTCCCCATGCCCTGGACGAGGACAACGTCGCGGGAAAGCCCGCGCTGCCCCTGCCGGCCTGCTGGTACGAGCGATGAACCCATGACCACTGCCCTGTCGACGACCACGGCCCTGCGGCGATGGATGCGGCGGGCAACGCTGTGTGCCTGCCTGCTGCTCCCGCCCGTGGCGCAGGCGCAGATGGACGAGCTGCTCGACGACGAGGCCTATGCCGAGTCCGTGGCGCTGATGTCGGACTGCTCGGCCACGTGGATGTTCTTCGCCGCGGTGCAGCGCCGCGCCGGCAACGAGGAGACCGCGGCGCGGATGAAGCAACTGCAGGACAGCGCCGCGCTGGCCGCCCAGTTCCTGTTGCAGACCGAGGATGCTGCGCGAACCGGCACACCGAAGCCGGTGGGCACGTTCGAACATCTCGTCGTTGCCCGCTACCGCGACGTGCTCGCCGAGCTCTCCGCCCTGCTCCGGGAGCAGCAGCTCGATGTCCTGGAGCAACGCATGCAGCGCTGCGCCGACGCCCTCGACGCGCAGGCGTCGATCCTGAACATGCTGCGCGACGCCGCCCGCGGCGACTGACCGGTGCAGGCGCGGAACGAGCGCTTCGCACCGATCCGCCAGCCTGTCCACAACCCTCCCGAAAAAGGAGAATGTCCGATGACCAACGTCTACCCGCTGACCCGGTTCATCCAGGACCTCGAAGCCGTGGTCGCGGCGGAAACCGACCCGTGGAACATCGTCGCCCGGGTGGAGCCGCTGGTCGAGCGCCTGGTCACCAGCGACGACCTGTCCTGGCTCAAGGACGAATACCGCCAGCCGGCCCGCGGCAAGTCCGGTGTCGCCGCCGGCTACGGCCAGTACTGCCTGTACCGTCGCGGCACCGAGTTGTCGGTGATCGCCTTCTGCTGGGCCGCCGGCCAGGGCACGCCGATCCATGACCACCTGAGCTGGGGCGTGCTCGGCTTCATCGACGGCAGCGAGAAGGAAACCCGCTACCGCCGCGTCGACGACGGCACCAACGAGGAATACGCCGAACTGGAGGAGATCGGCGTGCACTACACCGAGCAGGGCGGCACCTCGCACCTGGTCACGCCGTCGCGGGAGATCCACAAGGTGGAAAATCCCGGCGACACGCCCTCGGTGTCGATCCACGTCTATGGCTGCGACATGGGCCGCCAGCAACGTCGCCGCTACGATCCGGCAAACGGCCGCATCGAGTGGTACGTTACCCCGCACGACGCCGACGAGGTCGTGGTCTCGTGAACGGCGGCAGCGACATGCACTGGCCCGACGACCGGCTGCGCGAACTGTTCGGCATACGCCATCCCATCGTCCTCGCTCCCATGGCCGGCTCGGCCGGCACCGACCTGGCCGCGGCCGTGTGCCGGGGTGGCGGCCTCGGCACCCTGCCCTGCGCCAGCCTTTCGCTGGACGAGATCGAGCAGCAGGTGGACACCGTGCGGCGCCACGCGCCAGGCCCGTTGAATCTCAACTTCTTCTGTCACCGTCACGCCGCCTACGACGAGGCGGCGGAACGCGCCTGGCTGGCCGAGTTCGACCGCTACGGGGAAGAACTCGGCGTGGCGCCCGCGCTGCATGCCGAGGGCGCCAACCTCGCGCCCTTCGGCGAGGCACACTGTCGATTGCTGGAAGCCCTGCGCCCGACCGTGGCCAGCTTTCACTTCGGGCTGCCCGCCGACGACCTCGTGACCCGGGTCAAGCAGGCCGGCTGCAAGGTGATCAGCACCGCGAACACGGTGGCGGAAGCCACCTGGCTTGCCGAACATGGCTGCGACGCCATCATTGCCCAGGGCACAGAGGCCGGCGGGCATCGCGGCATGTTCCTGCCGGGCAGCGTCGCCGCGCAGGCAGGCACCTTCTCGCTGCTGCCGCAGGTGGTCGACGCGGTGCAGGTCCCGGTCATCGCCGCCGGCGGCATTGCCGATGGTCGCGGCATTGCCGCCGCCCTGGCGCTGGGCGCCGCGGGTGTGCAGATCGGCACCGCCTACCTCTTCACCGACGAGTCGCTGGCCGGCCCCCTGTACCGGGAACGCCTGGGCCGGGCCACGGACGATGCCACGGTGATCACCAACGTCTTCTCCGGCCGGCCGGCACGGGGCATGGCAAACCGGCTCACCCGCGAACTGGGACCGATGCACCCGGCGCCCGCCGCCTTTCCCATGGGCTACGGCGTCCTCGCGCCGTACCGGAAGGCGGCGGAAGCCAGCGGCTCGGCGGACTTCTCCGCCCACCTGGCCGGCCAGTCCGCCGCCCTCGGACGCGCGGAACCCGCCGAGGCCATGACCCTTCGCCTGGTCGAGGAAACCCGCCAGGTCCTGAAACGACTCGCCTCCTAGGGGGCGAGCGAAGGCCTGCCCTTACCCGGGCGCATCCACGTGCTGGTCCACCAGCACCGGGTTGCCATCCGGATCCAGCAGCAGGAAGCTGGCCGGGCCGGTGCCGTGCTCGTCGGCCTCGCTGGCGAAGTCCATGCCCGCGGCGCGCAGCTCGCGTTGCAGCGCGCGCACGTCGGTGAACGACGGGCAGGCCTCGCCGTCCTGGTTCCACCCGGGGTTGAAGGTCAGCATGTTGCGCTCGAACATGCCCTGGAACAGGCCGATGACATGGCCGCCATTGCGCATCATCAGCCAGTGCTGGTCGGCGTCCCCGGCGAAGACGACGAAGCCGAGCTTCTCGTAGAAGGACCGGGACCGCGCGAGGTCCTGGACGGCGAGGCTGATCGAAAAGGCTCCGAGTTGCATGGGCGTCTCCCGGGTTGGCGTGGCAGGGGAATGCGGGTTGGCGATCCCGGGCGAAGAGCGCTACACCGCGTAGCGGGCGACCGCGTCCTCGTCC
>CAYGJZ010000163.1:0-3986 GCA_964350265.1 uncultured Gammaproteobacteria bacterium
CTACGGAGTCACCGCCTTGCCTTGTGCCGTGGTCGGACACATCACCCCTCGGACGGACGCATAGTGCTGCGTGCACTGCATCGGGTCCGGTGGCCGGTGAGCTCGCTGGTGCTGCCCTTCGTCGTGTTGGCGGCGCTGATGGGTGGGCTGATGCCGTCGGTGTCCGCGGACGGCGTTTCGGTGGTGCTGTGCACCGGCAGCGGGCCGCTCGAGATTCGCGTGGACCTGGAAACGGGCGAGCGGATTGCCGACCCGGTGGCGGAGGAGTCCACGCACTGTCCCTGGGGCGGCGCTTCGGCGACGGCCGCGGTGGCGGTGCCCGTTGTGCTTCCCTGGCGGGTGTCCACGCCGGGCCAGCGGCCGCCCGCCGATGCGAATGTACTGCCCGCACGCCATGCGCATCGCCTGCCACCATCCACGGGCCCTCCTGCCTCGGTCTGAACCCCCTTCGCTTCGACAACCAGGTTCAACCGAGGATTCCATGACTGATTTCATCCACGGGGCGCAGCCCCCGGCGGCGGATCGTGCCGTCAACAAGTACTATTTCATTGCCTGGCGCTGGCACTTCTATGCCGCGCTCTACGTCGTTCCCTTCCTGCTGATGCTGGCCGTGACCGGGCTGGCCATGCTGTGGATTGCCTGGGTGGCGGGCATCGGCGCCGAACGCATGGCGGTGGTCCCGGGGGAGGCACCCCTGCCGGTCAGCACCTTGCAGCGCTCGGCGCAGTCCGCGCTGCCCGATGGCGAGGTGGCACAGTACGTCGCGCCGTTGGCCGGCGACCGGGTGGCGAGCTTCGCGGTGTCCACCGGGGAGACCATGGTGGGCGTGGCGGTGGATCCCTACAGCGGCGAGGTGGTGCACCGCTTTCCCTGGCGGGCGGGCTGGTACGACTTCGCCAACGAGGTGCATGGCACCCTGCTCTTCGGCCGTGTCGGCGACCGGCTGATCGAGATCGCGGCGAGCCTGGCCATCCTGCTGGTGGTCACCGGGCTGTACCTGCACTGGCCGCGCAACGGCAGCGGCCTGCGCCACATGCTGGCGCCCAATCTCGCCGCCCGCGGGCGGGTGTTCTGGAAGTCGCTGCACGGCGCATTGGGCACCTGGATCTCGCTGGTGCTGGTGGTGTTCCTGGTCTCGGGCCTGAGCTGGGCGGGCATCTGGGGGGAGCGCATGGTGCAGGCATGGAACACCTTCCCCGCCGAGAAATGGGGCGCGCCGCTGTCGGACGCCACCCATGCCTCGATGAACCACGAAGGCGCCAACGAGGTGCCCTGGGGGCTGGAGCAGACCCCCATGCCCGGTTCCGGCTCGCTGGCCGGCAGCGATGCCATCGTCGGCGAGGTCACCATCGACAGCGTGACGGACTACGCGGCCACGCTGGGCTTCGTCGGTCGCTTCCAGGTGTCGCTGCCCAAGGGCGAGAACGGCGTGTGGACCATCAGCCACGACAGCATGTCCAACGACGGACCCGACCCGTCGGCCGACCGCACCCTCCACATCGACCGCTACACGGGTCGCGTGCTGGCCGACGTGCGCTACGCCGACTACTCCCCCTATGCCAAGGCCATGGCCTGGGGCGTGGCCTTCCACGAGGGTGATCTCGGTGCCTGGAACCTGGTGGTGAACACCGTGTTCTGCCTGTCGGTGATCGGCGTGGCGTTGTCGGGCGTGGTGATGTGGTGGAAGCGACGACCCGAGGCCGCCGCCCGGCTGGCCGCGCCGCCGAGGCCGCGCGACCTGCCTCTGTGGCGGGGTGCGGCAGTGCTGGTACTGGCACTCGGCCTGGCCTTCCCGATGGCCGGCCTGGCCATTGCCACCGCCCTGTTGCTGGACCTGACGCTGTTGCGGCTGTTGCCCAGCCTGCGGCGCCTGGTTTCGTGACGAACCGGCCGCGGCAACGTCGGACGTTGTCGCGGCCTGGCGGTTGGCACCGACGCGTCAGCGGTTCCGCACAAAATAAGAAATAAGACGATTTTTCGACACTATTCCGTTTATTGACAATTTGTCGACAACAGAGGATGATTTTCGACCACGTTCCACCCGAGACCCTGGTCGACCTGCCGAACGACAGGGAGTTGGTTTTCGACCTCCGTACCTATTTTTCGACCCGTGAACCTGGCGACCGAACAGCCCGCGACCTTCCAAGGCATCGCCCTGCCCGGGAACAGCCGTCTCGCCGGGTTGTCAGCGCTTGTCCGCGAACTGTCCGTGGACGCGCCCGTGCGAAAGCCAAGCTGCATTTCCCGCGCCCATGTACGAGACAGCCACAGGCAGCAGCAGGGTTGGACCCTGTACGACAAACGGTACTGGCCCGGCGATCGGATCACGGACCATGTCGGCTTCGCGCTCACCCACGAACAGGTCGATCTGCTCACCCTGAAACGCTGCCTCGAGGCCATGGACCCCGCCTGGATGGAGGCGTATGTGCGCGCCACCCCAACGGGCACATCGACCCGTCGCGCCTGGTTCTTCTACGAAACGCTGACCGGACGCCGGCTGGACCTGGATGATGCCGGCACCGTGCGGGCTGTCGATGCACTCGATCCCCGGCGGTACTACACCGCACAGCCACGCTTGTCCCGGAGACACCGCGTCCGTGACAACCTGCTGGGTGACGGTGGCTTCACCCCGATCATTCGTCGTACCGACATGCTGGCGCAGTATGCGCAACGGGACCTGCGCGGCAAGGCCACCGCCATCGTCGGCAGAACCCGCGCAAGCCTGCTCGCTCGTGCGGCGAGCTTCCTGTTGCTGGCAGACAGCAGGGCCAGTTTCGCCATCGAGGGCGAGCGTCCACCGAGGAGCCGGCTCGACCGGTGGGGGCGCGCGGTTCTGCAGGCCGGGAAGAACCCGCTGCGCATCGAGGAACTGGTTCGCCTGCAGAGCGTGTTGATCGAGGATACACGGTTCGTCACCACCGGCCTGCGCCGGGACGGCGTGTACCTGGGGGAGCGGGATGCACTCGGCGACCCGTTGCCGGAGTTCATCGGCCCACGCCCCGAGGATCTGGAAACGTTGTTGTCCGGCCTGGTGGCGACCAACGAGCGGATGCGCGAAGCCGCTCTCGACCCGGTTCTCCAGGCCACCGCAACAGCCTTCGGCTTCGTGTACATCCATCCGTTCGAAGACGGCAATGGACGTGTCCATCGCTGCCTCGTCCACCACGTGCTGGCTGAACGGGGATTCGCGCCGCCAGGCATGGTCTTTCCGGTGTCCTCTGCCATGCTGGACAGCATCGACGACTACCGCGCCGTGCTGCAGAACCACTCCGGCCCGCTGATGCCCTGGATGGATTGGCGAAAGACGCCGGATGGAAACGTGTCCGTGGTCAACGACACCGCCGACCTG
Source organism: uncultured Gammaproteobacteria bacterium (assembly GCA_964350265.1). Taxonomy (GTDB): domain Bacteria; phylum Pseudomonadota; class Gammaproteobacteria; order Arenicellales; family CAJQKF01; genus BQJD01. The sequence goes on from CAYGJZ010000163.1 coordinate 3,350, forward strand.
TACCGCTACTTCGACTGCACCGAGGCCGCGGAGTTTCTCTACGGGTGCGTGACCCGTACCGTGGAACACGACCTGCCGAAGGAAATCGACTACCTACGCCGCCACGACGAGATGTTGCGCCAGGTCACCGACAGGCTGGACATGCCTGACCGGGTCGCCAGGAACCTGATCATGTTCATTCGGCAGAACGACGGAACGCTGCCGACGAAACGGCGGCGCAAGGAGTTCGCGGCGCTCACCGACGAGGAAGTTGCACACATCGAGTCCATCTACGACGAAGTGTTTTCGCACACGGACGACGAACAGCGACTCTGAGGTCGCGTCGGCTCGGCGTGGTGCCTCGCCGGACGGCCGCCTACTGCAGCGGCACCGCCCCGGGGATGTTGGGACCGTCTTCCACCTTGCCGCCGAACTCGATTTCTTCCTCGGTGGCATCGCGCACGGTGAGGATGGTGAGCTTGAAGACGACCTCGCGGCCGCACAGCGGGTTGTTGCCGTCGATGACGATGACGTCGCCCTCGACCCGGGTGACGAGGAAGGTCTTGGTGTCGCCCTTGTCGTTCTCCATCAGGATGGAGGTGCCGACTTCGCGGTACTCCTCGGGCACGTTGTGGATGTTCTCGGTGATCACCAGCGC
>CAYGJZ010000164.1:0-3868 GCA_964350265.1 uncultured Gammaproteobacteria bacterium
CGATCGCACCGTGCTCTCCACGCCACCCCACATGCTCTTGCTGCCCTCGGCCATCTTGCTTCCTCCTCACCATCGCCCGTGTCGGGACCTGGGTGACTTGCTGTGTACCTGTCAGTTAGCCGCCACGCTGACGCGCCAGGTGGTCGCGCAGCAGTGATCGCGAACGATCCACGGCCTCGATCATCATCCAGTGCCCGACCCCGGGAATGACCTCCAGGCGGGCGCCGGGAATCTTCTCGCGCAGGGCCTCGCCCATGGCAACCGGCGCAACCTTGTCCCGTTCCCCGGACACCAGCAGCACGTCGCAGCCAATGCGCCCGTGCTCGGCGGCCTCGGCACCGGCCAGGGCCTCGCAGTGCGCAGCATAGCCCTTCGGGTCCTGGCGTTGCAGGCTTTCGCGCACGAAGGCCTCGGTCACCGGGTTGGCCTGCCGCGAGGCGGCATCCACGCTGCCCGTGGCCACTGCCTCGGCGATCCCGCTCATGCCCTGCTCCCGCGCCGTGGCAGCGCGTTCGCGCAGGCCCGTGCGAGCGGCATCCGGCGGTGCCAGTATGGGACCGAACAGGGTCATCGCGCCGACCAGGGCGGGACTCTCCACGGCCAGGTGCTGGCAGACCAGGGTACCCATGGAATGCCCGACCAGGTGCGCCCGCTCCACGCCGGCGGTACGCAGCAGGTCGCGCAGCGCACTCACCAGGCCGGCAATGCTGCCTGCCCCGGCCTTGTAGGCGGAGCGTCCGGCACCGGGCAGTTCGGGCCGCAGGACCCGGTAGCCGGCAAGCTCCGTGGCCAGCGTCTGGAAGGTGTTCGCACTGCCGCCGAGCCCGTGCACCAGCACCACGGCATCGCCGCTGCCGGTGTCTTCCATCACCATCGATCCGAGTCGCACGTCCACCATCACCACGCCTCCACCGGGTTTTCCAGCACGCCGATGCCGCTGATCTCCACCCGCATCACGTCGCCCGGCACCAGGTACTTCGGCGGGTCGAAACCAATGCCCACACCGGCCGGCGTGCCGGTCGCGATCACGTCACCGGGCAGCAGCGTGATGCCGTTGGAAATCGCCGCAATGATGCTCGGTACGTCGAAGATCAGGTCGCGCGTGTTCGCATCCTGGCGCAGCTCGTCGTTCACGTAACCACGCACCTGCGTGTCCGACAGGTCCAGCTCGTCCGCCGTCACCACCCATGGCCCCATCGGGCAGAACGTGTCCTGCGACTTGCCGATCAACCACTGGCTGTGCTCGCTTTGCAGGTCCCGCGCGGTGACGTCGTTGATCACCGTGTAACCCCACACGTGCCCCATCGCCTCTTCCCGGCCAATGTTCCTGCCCGCCTTGCCAATCACCACCCCAAGCTCCGCCTCGTAGTCGATGGCACTCGATACCCCGGCATCGATCTTCACCGCGTCTCCCGTACCCACCACGCTCTCGGGCACCTTCGAAAACACGATCGGCGCCTTCGGAATCTCCCCCTGCGCCGCCGAGGAATCAAACCCCGAACGCGAAAACTCCCGGGCATGCGCATGGTAGTTCTTGCCCACGCAGAACACGTTCCGACGCGGCCGCGGTATCGGAGCGCGAAGACGAACCTCGGTCAGCGGAACGCGGCGGGTGACATCCGGCAACTCGCGGCCGATCAGGGCGGTGACGCCCTCGATGTCGGCGAGCTCGCCGCCGATGCGCAGGCACTCCATGATCCCGGCCTCGCTGTCCACGCGACCGACATAGGTACCTTCGTCCCAGTAGAACGTAGCGAACTTCATCTGTTGGGTTCCTCTTGCAAGAACTTGATGTGATAACGGTTGAATGCGATCCGGCGGCTAGCGGGATTCTTCCGGCAGCAGCACCACCGAACCGGTGGTGCGACGCGACTCGATGGCCTGGTGGGCCCGCGCCGCTTCGCCGAGGGGAAAGCGATGGTTGACCGCGATGCGCACGACGCGCCGGGCGATGACGTCGAACAGGCGGGCGCTGATGGCAGCGACCTTCTCCGGCGTATCGGTGTAGTGGCCGTAGTTCGGTCGCGACAGGGTGATCGAGGCCGAGGCCAGCGAACCGATGTCGTAGCTGCCGATGTCGCCGGATGCCTGGCCGTAGCTGACCAGGTGGCCACGCGGCGCCAGCGCCGCCACCGAGTGGGCGAAGCTGTCGCGACCCACCGCATCGTAGACGACGTCGACGCCACGGCCATCGGTCAGGGCGCGCACCTGGTCCTCGAGGCTGTCCCTGCCGGGCAGGATGACGTGGTCAGCGCCGTTGTCCCGCGCCGCCCTCGCCTTCTCCTCGCTGGAGGTGGCGCCGATCACCGTGGCGCCCAGGTGGCTGGCCCACTGGCACAGCAATGCACCGACGCCGCCGGCGGGTGCGAACACCAGCACCGTCTCGCCGGGCTGCACGGCGTGCACGGTGTGCAGCAGGAACTCGGCGGTCATGCCCTTGAGCAGCCCGGCCGCGGCGGTGATGTCGTCGATGGTATCCGGCAACGGCACCACCAGCGCCGCGTCCATGGTGCGCACGCTGGCATAGGCGCCCACCGGCGGACAGGCATAGGCCACCCGTTGACCCGGCACGAGATGACGCACGCCGTCGCCGACGTCCTCGACCACGCCGGCCGCCTCCATGCCCGGCACACCGGGTGGCTGCAACAACTTGAAGTAGCCGGTACGACAGTAGATGTCGATGAAGTTGACGCCGATGGCGCTTTGACGCAGGCGCACCTGGCCGGGTCCCGGGGGCGGTGCGCTGATCGCCACCGGGTGCAGTTCCGAGGCGTCACCGTAGCGGTCGATGGCCATGGCCATGCCGTCGATGCCGCCGGCCGTGGCGGTCCCGAACGCGGTCCGTGGTCGATCCGTCGGCGACGAGGCGGGAGATTGCAGACGCTCGCGGATGGCCGCGAAACCGGCCTCGTAGACATCCCTGGCCACCAGTTCGGCAAGCTGGCGTTCCTGCCCTTTCGGGGTACGGAAGCGCGAGCGCCAGGACCAGAAGGTGCGGTTGCCGTCGGTGACCGGCTTCAGCGTCACCTCGGCCACGTAGTCCAGCAGCGGCACCTCGGCGTCGACGATGGCATAGCGAAAGCTGTGTTCCCGGTCGGACAGCGACAGCAACTGTTCGCGCAGGCGCTCGCCGCTGGCGAGCAGGAAGTTGCGCACCGCGCCGACCTGGTCGGTCCTGCGGCCGGACTCGAGCCGGCTGCTGTCCACCGCCGGGTGCCAGCGATCGTGGCCGTTGAAATCCCGCAGGATGTCCCATACCGCCGCCAGCGGGGCGTCGATGATCGTGCTGCGGGATACCGTGACCACGTCAGTGTCCGAAACGGTCCTTCAGGGCGTCGAAGCCGACCTGGAACACGCCCTGGCCGATCTGTTCCACCAGCATCGCCTCGCGATCCGCGGCGCAGGCAAACTCCGCCGACCACTCGGCGAAGGTGCGGTCACCGTCGGTGACCGGGGTCAGCTTGAGCGTGGCGACGTAGTCCTCCACGCCCATCGGGCTTTCCAGGATGGAATAGACACAGCACAGGTCGAAGTCGGACAGCGCCAGCAGACGTTCGCGGATGAATCCGCCATCGGCCAGGCGGAAGGCGCGCACGCAGCCCACCTGGTCGGAGGGCGCACCACCCTCGATGCGGCTTTCGGCGATGTTCGGATGCCACTTCGGCAGGGCGTTGAAGTCGCGGATGACTTCCCATACGCGGGTCGCGGATACCGGGAGAATGGAAGAAGTGTAGACCTGGGCCATGATCCTAGTCGTCCGCCTTCTTGCCGCCCTTGTCACCCTTGTCGGTGCTGTGGGCGATGCTCTGGGCATCCTTTGCGGCGCGGAAGATATCGCCCATGCCGGTGACATTGGCGTTCTTCACCC
>CAYGJZ010000165.1:0-3863 GCA_964350265.1 uncultured Gammaproteobacteria bacterium
CGAGGCGCGCAGCGCCGAGTCATCCCACCCTCTCCGCCAGAACAGCCCCGCAACCCACGTAGTTCAACACTGGCCACAAGCAGACTCGAGCCGAAACCAGGTTGGTGTAGAGATCAATGGCTGACGGTTTTCGAGAAGACGTTGATGACAGCCACGCCGGAGATGATCAGGAGCATGCCCAGAATGGCGGGCCCGTCCGGGAATTGCTTGAAGACGACGGCCGCCACGATGGCCACCAGGACGATTCCCATGCCCGCCCAGATGGCATAGGCGATGCCGACGGGGATCACTTTCAGCACCAGCGAGAGGAAAAAGAACGCTGCTCCGTAGCCGAGCACGACGACGACACTCGGACCCGGATTGGAAAATCCAGCCGAGGCCTTCAGCGCGTTGGTTGCAACGACTTCGGCCACGATGGCGATTGCAAGATACAGGTAAGCCACGTTCGCCTCCGGCGACGATGTAGTCAAATGGCGGCCAGAGCATATCACCCCCAAAGGCGCCCCTCCCAGAAGGTGACAGATCTATTTTTCTGTCTTGATCTATATTTTCTGTCTTCGATCTTTTACGCGGTACACTTCCACGGACACGACGCTTTACGCCGCCGTGCATTTCCTTGCGGCGAGCTCCATGGTGGTGAGGTTGACAGCCATGGCGTGAGCGGGGCCGGGGTACGGTCCTGGGTGTAACAGGCATTCATCGACGGGACAGGATGGGGTAATGAGCGGTCTATTCGGCAGCTTTCCGAAAGTTGCGTTTACGTGTTCGCTGGCGGCGCTGGTCTACGGCTATGGGGTGCTGTCCCATCGCTTCGAACTGTTTCCCTACCCGCAGATCAAGCACGGTGTGCAGTCGGTCAGGCTGGTGGTCGACAGCTTCGGCATGATGACCAAAACCCGGCCAGACGAACACCTGTTCCCGTCCCGATACGAGGGCAGTGGCGTGACCCGTCACGACGCACGGCAGGTGGCGCCGGGAACGACGCTGCTGACCAGCTTCTTCGACGACGGCCTCGAAATTCGGCTGTTGTCTGCCGACGGCGGCATCGTCCATCGCTGGCCGGTATCGCTGTCGGCGATCTGGCCGGACCTGGACCACGTGCAACCACCGGAAGGTCGGCCACGGGGGGACTGGAACGTGGTCTTCAACGGCGTACATCTTGAACCGGACGGCTCGGTGGTTTTCCCCCTGCATGGCCTGGTCAAGCTGGACCGTTGCGGGGAGGTTGCCTGGAAGGTGCCGGTGATGGCGCACCACTCGGTGGAACGAACCGGGCGTGGCAGTTACTGGACACCGTCGCGTCACTACGTGGCGCGAGAGTCCCAACATCCGCCGCTGCGCGCGCCCTACGAGATCGACACCCTGTTGGAGGTGTCCGCAGAAGGCGAGGTGCTGCGCGAGATTCCCGTGCTAGACATCTTGGCCGAGAACGATCTGCTGCCCATCCTCTACGCCAACAATCGCAACTTTCAGCCCAATCCGGAACTCGACATCGTGCACCTGAACGATATCGAAGAGTTGCCGGCGAAGCTTGCGGATCGTTTCGCGGGCTTCGAAGCCGGAGACCTGTTGCTGTCGTTGCGCGAAGTCAACATGGTGCTGGTGCTGGACCCGGACAGCCGGCGGGTAAAGTGGCACCAGGTCGGCCCCTGGATCCAGCAGCACGATGCCGACTGGCAGGCGGACGGCACCATCACGGTGTTCGACAATCGCTACGATCGCCGCAATGGCACGGTGCTCGGCGGCAGCAGCGTTGTATCCGTGGATCCGGCAACCGGCGAGGTGTCCACGCTCTACGGGCGACGTGCCGGCCAGGAGTTCTACACCCCGACCCAGGGCGACCAGCAGGTGCTGGACAACGGCAACGTGCTGATTGCCGAGTCAGACTTCGGCCGCGTGTTCGAGGTCACGCCCGGCGGCGAGATCGCCTGGGAGTACATCAACCGCTACTCCGCGGACGAGGTGCTGAGAATATCCGATGCAGTCCGATATCCACCTGGCTATTTGCAGGTCACCGACGGGTCCTGCGGCTAGCGAGACCCGGCCACGATCACCCGAGACCATGGTAAACCATCGATGAAGTACTCCCCCGCGCTTCTGGCCGCTGTCGTCCCCTGTTTGCTACCCGCAGCATCCCATGCCTACATTGGGCCCGGCGCCGGCCTTGGCGCCGTCGGTACGGCAATCGCCTTCCTGGCAGCCATCGTGCTGCTCGTGGTCGGCTTCGTCTGGTACCCGGTCAAGCGCATTCTGCGACGTCGCCGGGTGGCCGGCGACAAGACCGAAAGGGTGGAAGAGCAGGAAGACGTCGACAAGACGTGATGGCAGCGCTGTTCATCTCCCTGCTCGCCGTGGCCGGGTTCGTGCTCGGTTTCGTCCTGCTCGGCGTGGCCGGCGTGTCGCGCCGGGCCATCGCCCAGACCAAGAGCGGGGTTGCCGCGATGCTCGACCGAGAATCGTCGGAAGACGATAAGGAAGCCGCCATCCAGGCCGCCGGACTGGCCCTGCTCGGCGCCAGCGCACAGGTTTCGTGGCGATTGCTGGCCTGTTGCGTGCTGGCCGGCGCACCGATCTGGCTGGCAGACTACGCGGGCTGGGTGCCGCTCGACTCGATCGTTGCCACGATGCTGCGATGGGAGTTCATCCTCGCCACCAGCGTGGCGATCATGGTTCCCGCGTGGTTCGTTGCCCGTTCTCGCCGCCAGAATGCACGATCGGCGTATTCCGCCGGCGATCAACTGGTGCATGCCCTGGCCTTCTCCGGTCCGACGATTCAACGCACAGCGGCGGCGATCGAGGACCGCTGGTTCGCCAGAACACTGCAACAGGTCGCCGATACGCCACCGGTCTTCATTACCTCCTTACCCAGGGCAGGTACCACCATTTTGCTGCTTGCCCTTGCCGATGTGCCCGGCGTCGCCACGCACCGCTACCGCGACATGCCCTTCGTCACCGCGCCGCTGCTGTGGTCGCGACTGAGCAGCCGGTCGCGAAGACAGGGCGGGTTGGTCGAACGAGCCCACGGCGACGGTATCGAGATCGGCTATGACAGCCCCGAGGCCTTCGAGGAGATCCTGTGGCGGAATCACTGGCCGAAAAAATACGGTGAGATGGAGATCGCTTTGTGGCGCGAATCGGACAATGACGCGGAAGCACGCAATGTCTTCCTGCGCCACTTTCGCAAGATCGTGGCCCTGCGAGGGAATGGCGTGGGTCGTTACGTCTCCAAGAACAATGGCAACATCGCGCGTCTGGAACTGTTGCCACGCCTGTTCCCGGGCGCGCAGGTGGTGGTGCCGCTGCGCGACCCGGTCGAACACGTCGCGTCGATGGCAAGGCAGCACGAGAACTTTTTGCGACAGCATGCCGCGAACCCGTTCGTGAAGCGGTACATGCGCGATATTGGGCACCTGGAGTTCGGCGAACTGCACACCCCGTTCGCATTTCCCGGCTTTACGCCAACGGTTCCCGCGACCGAGCCGGATTATTGGCTGTGCTACTGGATCGCTGCCTACGAGTACGTGCTGGCCAGGGTGGAGGACGTGCACGTCGTGTCCCACCAGGCCCTCGAGGAAACGCCGCGGCAGGTCATGCAACGCCTGTGCGAACGAATCGGCCTGGGCGTGCGCGGTGTCGATTTCGCCAGACGGTTTCACCGTGTCGGGCGTACGGCGGATGCGTTTTGCCTGGATCCGAAGCGGCTGGCCCGTGCGAACGAGATCCATGCAGACCTGCTGAGTCGCCAGGTCTGAGCCAGCCGACCGGTGGCAACAGGACGATTCATTCCGAAGAGAGCACACCATGATCGAGATTTCCTACCAGCAAGCCCGTGACTTCGAACGCGTCGCGGAAGACCTGGTCGA
>CAYGJZ010000166.1:0-3796 GCA_964350265.1 uncultured Gammaproteobacteria bacterium
ACCCCGAACCCAAGGCCCGACTGCACGGAGCAGCTGACCCGGCTGCTCGCCGAACGAATCCTGGTCATCGACGGTGCCATGGGCACCATGATCCAGGACTACAAGCTCGACGAAGCGGACTACCGCGGAGAACGGTTCAAGGACTGGGAACACGACGTCAAGGGCAACAACGACCTGTTGGTGCTCACCCAGCCGGACATCGTCCGCGAGATTCACGGCAAGTACTTCGCCGCCGGTGCGGACATCGTCGAGACCAACAGCTTCAATGCCCAGCGCATTTCCATGGCGGACTACCACATGGAAGCACTCGGCTACGAGTTGAACCTGGCCGCCGCACGGGTGGCACGGGAGTCCGCCGATGCACATTCCACGCCCGACCGGCCCCGGTTCGTGGCCGGCGCGCTTGGCCCCACCAACCGCACCGCCAGCATCAGCCCGGATGTCAACGACCCGGGCAAGCGCAATGTCACCTACGACGAGCTGGTGGGCGCCTACCTGGAGCAGGCCAACGGGCTGGTCGACGGCGGTGCGGACCTGCTGCTGATCGAGACCATCTTCGATACGCTGAACGCCAAGGCAGCGATTTTCGCCTGCCTGACCCTGTTCGAGGAGCGTGGCCGTCGCTGGCCGATCATCATCAGCGGCACCATTACCGATGCTTCGGGCCGGACCCTGTCCGGGCAGGTGGCAGAGGCGTTCTGGTACTCCGTGCGTCATGCGCGGCCGCTTGCGGTGGGCTTCAACTGTGCACTGGGCGGCAAGGACATGCGTCCCTACATCGCCGAGCTGTCGCGCCTGGTGGACTGTCACGTTTCCTGCTACCCGAATGCCGGCCTGCCCAATGCCTTCGGCGAGTACGACGAGTTGCCGGACGACACCGCCGCCATCCTCGGAGAGTTCGCCAGGAGCGGGCTGGTCAACATTGTCGGCGGCTGCTGTGGCACCTCGCCGCCACACATCCGCGAGATCGCCGCGGCGGTGTCGTCGGTGCCGCCGCGTGCGCTGGTGGAAACGGAGCCGCTGACACGGCTGGCCGGGCTGGAGCCGCTGGTGCTGACGCCGGAACGCGGCTTCATCAACGTCGGCGAGCGCACCAACATCACCGGCTCGGCGGCCTTCAAGAAACTGATCAAGGCGGAGGACTACGACGCCGCCCTCGCGGTGGCCCGTCAGCAGGTCGAGGCCGGTGCACCGGTGATCGATGTCAACATGGACGAGGGCATGATCGACGGGGTCGCCGCGATGACGCGCTTCCTCAACCTGATTGCCAGCGAGCCGGACATCTCCCGTGTCCCGATCATGATCGATTCTTCCAAGTGGGAGGTCATCGAGGCGGGACTGAAGTGCGTGCAGGGCAAGCCCATCGTCAACTCCATCTCGATGAAGGAGGGCGAGGAGAAGTTCATCAGCGAAGCGCGACTGTGTCTGAAGTACGGTGCCGCGGTGGTGGTGATGGCCTTCGACGAGGACGGCCAGGCCGACAACCTGCAACGACGCAAGGACATCTGCGCGCGTGCCTACCAGTTGCTCACCGAAGAGGTCGGCTTTCCCCCGGAAGACATCATCTTCGACCCGAACATCTTTGCCATCGCCACCGGCATCGCCGAGCACAATGCCTACGGCACCGACTTCATCGAGGCGGCCCGCTGGATCCGGGCGAATCTTCCCCACGTGCATGTCAGCGGTGGCGTGAGCAACGTCAGCTTCTCCTTCCGCGGCAACAACCCGGTGCGCGAGGCGATTCATTCCGTGTTCCTCTACCACGCCATCGAGGCGGGCATGGACATGGGCATCGTCAACGCCGGCGTGCTGCCGGTGTATGCCGATCTCGATGCGGAGCTGCGCGACACCATCGAGGACGTCGTCCTCAATCGGGGCGGGGACGCGGTCGAACGGCTGGTGGAGATCGCGCCACGATTCAAGGGTGATGGCGCGAAGCAGGAGGCAGTGGACGAAGACTGGCGCGGCCTGCCGGTTCGCGAGCGCATCACCCATTCGCTGGTGAAGGGCCTGGAAGCCCACATCGAGGCGGATACCGAGGAGCTGCGCGCCGCGCTCTCCAGCGAAGGCCGTCGTCCCATCGAGGTCATCGAAGGTCCGTTGATGGACGGCATGAACGTGGTCGGCGACCTGTTCGGCGCGGGCAAGATGTTCCTGCCGCAGGTGGTGAAGTCCGCGCGCGTGATGAAGAAGGCCGTGGCCTACCTGATCCCGTTCATCGAGGCGGAGAAGCAGCCGGGCGAAGCCACCCAGTCCAATGGCAAGATCGTCATGGCCACGGTGAAGGGTGATGTCCACGACATCGGCAAGAACATCGTCGGCGTGGTCCTCCAGTGCAACAACTACGAGGTCGTCGATCTCGGCGTGATGGTGCCTGGACAGAAGATTCTCGACGCTGCGGTCGCCGAGAAGGCCGACGTCATCGGCTTGTCGGGGCTGATCACGCCCAGTCTCGACGAGATGGCGAATTTCTCCAGGGAGATGGAGCGCCAGGGATTCGAGATTCCGCTGCTCATCGGCGGCGCCACCACCTCGCGCGCGCATACCGCGGTGAAGATCGACAAGGGCTACCACGGCCCGGTGATCTGGGTGAAGGATGCCTCGCGGTCGGTACCCGTGGTGTCCGCGCTGCTGTCGTCCGGGCAACGGGACACGCTGCTGGCGGACATCGACGCGGAGTACGAGGCCATCCGTGAGCGACACGCGAACAAGCTGCGCCAGGAGAAGTTCCTGTCCCTGGACGAGGCGCGCGCCAACCGCACCCCGGTGGACTGGACAGACTACCGTCCCTTTCGTCCGCGCATGCTGCTGCAGCAGGCCAGGGATGTCTGCGGCCTGACGGCGGCCGATGGCCACCACGGCCACGCCCACGTCCACGCCACCCAGTTCACCCGCATACTGCGCGACTACCCGCTGGCCGAACTGCGCGAGTACATCGACTGGCAGCCGTTCTTCATCGCCTGGGAAATGAAGGGGAAGTTTCCCGACATCCTCAACAACCCGGCCACCGGCGAGGCCGCGCGCAAGCTGTGGGAGGACGCCCAGGCCATGCTCGACCGTGCCATCGAGGAACGCTGGCTCACCGCCAGTGCCGTGTTCGGCCTGTTTCCGGCACAGGCGGTGGACGAAGACGACATCGCCATCTACACCGACGAAACCTACACCACCGAGCTGACCCGGCTGCACAACCTGCGCCAGCAGGGGCAGCACCGCGAGGGTGTGCCCAACCGGTGCCTGGCCGACTTCGTGGCGCCGAGGGAACTGGGCCTGCACGACTATGTCGGCGCCTTTGCCGTCACCGCGGGGCTTGGTTGCCAGGAAAAGGTCCTGGCGTTCAAGAAGGACAACGACGATTTCAGCGCCATTCTCCTCGAATCCCTGGCCGACCGGCTCGCCGAGGCCCTCGCCGAGCGGCTTCACCAGCGCGTGCGCAAGGAATACTGGGGCTATGCCGGCGACGAGCACCTCGACAACGAGGCACTGGTCGGCGAGAAGTACCAGGGCATCCGGCCCGCGCCGGGCTACCCGGCCTGTCCCGAGCACACGGAAAAGGCGACGCTGTGGGAACTGCTCGATGTCGAGCAGTCCATCGGCATGAAGCTCACGGAAAGCATGGCGATGTGGCCGGCGGCCGCGGTCAGCGGCTGGTACTTCGCCCACCCGCAGTCGCGCTACTTCGTGCTCGGCCGGGTCGACCAGGACCAGGTCGAAGACTATGCCCGCCGCAAGGACTGGGACATGAAGACCGCCGAGCGGTGGCTGGCCAGCAACCTGGGCTACGAGCCGGAGGACTGAA
>CAYGJZ010000167.1:0-3791 GCA_964350265.1 uncultured Gammaproteobacteria bacterium
TCCCGGCGTGCTTGAGCGAACAGCGCCCTGCGCGATACCATGCCGCGGCGCTTCACCACCCGGAACACCGGGGAATCCGTTCCGCGACCCGCACGAACCGGAGATCCGTGGGATGAACCTCGACCAACGACCGCGCCATCCAGGCGTTCGGCGGCCACGGTGGTGCATCACCCGTTCCATCGTCACGCCGAGTCGTCCATGCCGAAGATGCACGCACCATGACCACGTCTTCACCGCCGCTCGCCTGCGTGGTGCTCAGCGTGGACTGTTCCGGGGAAGTCCTCGACGCGGTGGATTCGCTGTTGTCGCAGAGCGTGGTGCCGGAGATCGTGCTGGTCAATTCCGGCACGGGTGATCCGTTCAAGCGCTTCGAGTCGCTGGGCGAGGAGGTGCGGATCATCCATCACGGTGGTCGGCTGACCCCCGGGGCGGCGCGCAATCTCGGCATTGCCGCGAGCAGCGCGCCCATCGTTTCCTTCCTGGCCAGCGACTGCCTCGCCGAGCCGGACTGGGTGCGGCTGCGTCTCGAGGCGCATCGCGACCACGAAGCCGTGTCCAGCGCGGTGTGCAACGCCGATCCGAACAACCCGGTGGCAGTGGCGGCCTTCATGACCCTGTTCCCCCGCCGCATGCCGGGCACCCCGGACAAGTTCTGGCTGCACTACGGCGTGTCCTATGCACGCAGCCTGTTCGACCGCTTCGGCACCTTCCGCGAGGACATGCGCTCGGGGGAGGACACGGAGTTTCACCAGCGCTTCGCCGGCGAGGTGCGCATCCATCGCGGACGCGGGGTGGTCACGCGTCACCGCCATGCGACCCGACTGCGACCCTTCCTGCGCAACCATTTCGGCCGTGGCGAACGCGCCGGCCGGGCCTTTGCCAACGTCGGCCAGCACGAGATGGCGCGCAGGCTGCCCAGCCTGGCCTGTCGGCGCCTGCCGGATTCCTTCGGCCTGTACTGGCGCGGCTCCGGCCTGCGCGACCGGCTGCTCGGCCTGCTCGCCCTGCCCGCGGCGCTAGCGGGCACGGTGGCCTATGCCCGCGGCGCACGCGCCTTCCTGCGCCGTCCGCAAGACGATGACGACCTGGGCGAGACGCCGCCGCTGACGGCCCTGCTGCAGGTACGCAACGGCATGCGCTACCTGCCCGGCTACCTCGACAACCTGGCCGGCAAGGTCAGCGGCGTGATCGTGCTGGACGACGGCTCCATCGACGGTTCCCGCGAGTTCGCGAGCCGTTCGCCGCTGGTGCGCCGGCTGATCGCCAACCCGCTGCGAGAGGACGGCCCGTGGAGCGAACGGGACAATCGCCAGCGACTGGTGGAGGCGGCCCGCGAGGAGGGTGCCGGCTGGGTCATCGCGCTGGACGTGGACGAACGGCTGCCGGAGGACTTTCCCGCCAGGCTGCGCCACACCCTGGCGCGGGCAGGACGCGAGCACATCGGTGCCTTCGCACTGTGGCTGCGCGAGCTTTGGGACGACCCCCTGAGCTACCGCGTGGATGGCATCTGGGGCGGCAAGTGGGTGGCGCGGCTGTTCGATGTCGGCGCCGGAACACGGCACGATCGGCGCGAACTGCACGGCCACTGGGCGCCGGTGGATGCGCAGCGACACGGCGTGTTCGTGCCATCGGACCTCGAGATCTACCACCTCAGCATGGTCCACCCCGCGGACCGCCTCGAGCGCTGCCAGAAGTACGAGCGGCTGGACCCGGAGCATCGCTGGCAGCCCATCGGCTACCGCTACCTGGTGGACGAAACCGGCTGCGTGCGGCGAACCCTCGCCGGGTCGCAGCGCTACCACCCGCCCGCGCGGCCCGCGGAAATCGATCCCGCCCCGCCCCGCCTGATCGCGCTGCTGGTCTTTCACAACGAGGCGCGCTTCCTGCCGGGGTACCTGGACAACGTGGCGCCGCAGGTGGACGGCATCGTCGCCCTGGACGATGGCTCCACCGATGGCTCGGCAGCGATCCTGCGTGGTCATCCCAAGGTGCTGGAGATTCTCGCCAACCCGGTGTGCAAACCCCATGCCTGGGACGAGCCCTTCAACCAGCGCAGGCTCATCGAGGCGGTGGCCGGCCACGCTCCGCAGTGGCTGGTGGTGGTGGATGCCGACGAGCGGCTGGAGCAGCACTTCCGTGCCCGCGCCAACGGCATCATCCGGCAGGCCGAGCACGAAGGCGTGCTGGCGCTGAGCATCGCCATCCGCGAACTGTGGGACCACCCGTACCGCTACCGCGCGGACGGCCCCTGGGGGCGCAAGCGCAAGGCCAGCCTGTTCCGCTACCGCGAAGACCACGAGTTCGATCCGCGTCCCATGCACAACTACTGGGCGCCGCTCAACAGCCGCATCAACGGCCAGTTCCGGCATGCCGACCTGCAGCTCTACCACCTGCGCATGCTGCGTGCCGAAGACCGCCAGCAGCGACAGGCGCGTTACATGCACATGGACCCGGACAACCGCTGGCAAAGCGCCGGCTACGACTACCTGTGCGACGAGACCGGCCTGGAACTCGCCGAGGTGGACCCGGAGCGCACCTACCTGGAGGCAGCCTGCGAACCGCCCCTGGAGGCTGCCGGGGAGGCGCGCTCCAACGTCGTCGCCCTGTCCCGGCATGGCGCCTGAGGCCATGCCCGCCGCCGCGCTGAGCGTGGTGGTGCCCACCCATCGGCCGCTGGACCTGGCGCCCACGCTGCAGGCACTGGCCGCGCAGACGGTGCAAGGCTTCGAGGTGCTGCTGGTGGAGAACGGCGAGGCCTCGGCGGTGGTGGCGGAGGCGCGGAGCCAATGGCAGCGGCGGCTGCCGCTACGCTGGCTGCACGATCCCCGGGCCGGCCTGAACCGCGCGCGCAACCGCGGCGTCGCCGAGGCGCGCGGGGAGATCATCGCCCTGGTCGACGACGACTGCCGGCCGGCGCCGGACTGGGCGGAACAGCTGCTGGCTGCCCATGCCCGCCATGCCGATGCCGGGGTCATCGGCGGACGCGTGTTGCTGGCCTTCGACCAGCCGCCACCGTCGTGGCTGCTCGGCGAGTTCCGCGGCAGCCTGTCGGAACTCGACTGGGGCGATGCCTGTGCCGAGATCGCCGAGGGGCAGTACCTGGTGGGCGCCAACATCAGCTTCCGCCGCGCGGTGCACGCGCGGGCGGGCGGCTTTCCGGAGGCGCTGGGCATGTCCACGCGGGCCTCGCCGCAACTGGCCAACGACGAGATCGGCTTCTTCGACGGCGTGCGGCGCATCGCTTCGCCGGCCCTGCTCTACGAGCCGCGCATCCGCGTCCACCATCGCATCCCCGACACCCGCGTCACGCTGGCCTGGATGTTCCAGCGCCGCTTCGGCCAGGGCGTGTCCGACATCGCCCTCGCCGCCCTGCGCCGGCCGGGCGACCACGCGACCCTGGTCGAACGCTTCGCCAACGCCGCCTGCCCGCATGCCTGGCATGCCCGGCAGGTGGAACAACGACTGCGCGACGTCGATGCCGACACCGCCGCGGCCTACCTGTACGCCCATGTCATCGGCCGGATCGGCTACCTGCTCGGCCTGGTGGAGGGACTGCGCGACCACGCCGTGACCGCCGGCGACGAGGGCTGGATCGACGCCGACGCCGTCGCCGCCGGCTGGCAGCAGGCCCGCCACGCCGCCAACGCCGACACGGCCCGCGACCACGTGGTGCGCTTGATGGTGGATACCCTGTACGCGGAGGAAGCCGACGACGCCGCGAGGCCGGCCCGCGCACGCCGTCGTCTCGGCCTGCTGGTCGGCATGCTGCAATGCCTCGCCGGGCTGGCCGA
>CAYGJZ010000168.1:0-3738 GCA_964350265.1 uncultured Gammaproteobacteria bacterium
CCGCCCTGCGCATCAGCCTGGAGTAGCGCGGACGGCGAGGCTCGCGGTGCGGCGGCACCAGCGCGGCGTGCCGCCGCCGGCATCCACCGCCACCGCGCCGACGTAGCGGCGTGGAAGTTCGCCGTCCAGGTAGTCGCCCTCGCCGCGCAGCAACGCCCGCCCAGCGGCGGTCAGCGTCACCTGGCGCTGCGGCCAATCCGGGTTGGCCTGGATCTCGATCACGGCCGGTGCGCGTTGCGCCAGGTCGGCCAGCACGTGCCAGAACATCAGGTCGCCCAGGTAGGGCAGCGGCTCGCGCACCATCATCAGCTCCCGGTAGATGCGCCCGGCCGGCATCGGCCCCTGCTCGTCGACGATTTCCAGCACCAGGCGCTGACCCAGCGACAGGCCGTCGTCGACCCCGGGCAACTCGGCGAGGTGGCGTTGCAGGGCCCGGGACAGGATCGGGTTGTCGTCGGCGAGGGCGCGTGCCAGCGTGGCCAGCGCGCCGGGATCGGGATCGCGCAACGCCGCCCAGGCGGCGCGGGCCTGGTCGAAGTCGGCGTCGGTCAGCGCTCGGCGTTGTTGCTTCCACAAGGTGGTGAGCTGCTCGGGGTCGAGCTGGCCGAGTCCGATGAAGCGTTCGACACCCGGCACCTGGTCGACGCAGACCAGTTCCATGACCTGCTGGCCGGCGCGCGCTGCCAGCGCGTCGAGCACGGCGACCAGGATGAGCTGGTCGTAGCTGTCGTGCTCGAACCACAGTACCAGCCGCTCGAAGGCGTCGACATGGTCCAGGTCGCGGTACTCGGCGGCCAGCTTGTCGAGCACCTCGCCTTGGTCGACCTGGTAGGCGGAGGCAATGAACGCCGCCCGCTCTTGCAGGAAGTCGGGCCTCGGCAGCCGGCGCACCGGGCCCTGGCAGTAGGGGTCGGAGAACTCGAGAAACCGGCCGGTGAAGGTGGCCATGGTCAGCGCCTGGTGGATGTCGCTGCCACAGCGGATGTGCAGGGTCGCCTCGTCGTCGGGGGCACCACGGTTGTGGGTCAGCGGCTGTCCGACCCGTGTTCGACGATCCGCGGTGATGGTCATGCGCTCCTCCGGGGTTGCACAGGTCCACGGCTCGATACCGTGGCGACGCGGCAGTCTACCACTTCCCCGGGCCGGTCCCGGGGTGTTCGCCGGCCGCCGACGGGAAGTGGCCGGTGACCAGGAACCCCGCCACCGCGTCGGCCAGTTGCCGGGTGAACAGCATGCCCGTGTGGCTGGCGTCGATGCACAGCTCGGCCAGGCCATGGCGTCGACACTCGGCCAGCGAGACCACGCCGTCTCCCGGCGCGCCGGTGCCGAGCAGTCGACCGACACCCACCGGCCGGGTGCCGATCACGGCGCCCGCCTCGCGCTCGTCCGGCAACGGCAGGCGGGTGGCCCGGGCCTCGTCCATGCAGCGACCGAGCAGGTGACGACCCCCTGGCCAGCGGGCGACGCGGTCGGCGCTGGCCGAGCCGTTGATGGGCGCACCGAGCAGCAGCACCCGGCCGGGTCGCGGCCAGCCCGGGCCGGCCAGGCAGGCAAGCGCGATGACACCGCCCATGCTGTGGCCGACCAGGTGCAACGGCGCCGTCGGCGTCGACCCAAGCCGGGCCGCGGCACGGTGCAGGGCGGCGGCCTTGGCTGCCAGGCCGTGGCGCCAGGGCAGGTGGGGGAAGAGGGTCGGCGAAAAGCCGCGCCGGGCCAGTTGGCGACGCAGCCAGAGCATTTCCAGGCCGCCGAGACCCAGGCCCGGCACCAGCAGCACCGCCTGCCCCTGGCCCATGCCCACGGCGCCGTTCACGCCCGGCCCCGCGCTACCCGCACGCCGGCCCAGGCAGACTAGGCGGCCTGGTCGGTGCGACGGCTTTCGCGAACGAGGTCATAGGCCTGGCGGATTTCCTGCGACTTGCGGTTGGCCAGTTCGACCATTTCCTCGGGCATGCCCCGGGACACCAGCTTGTCCGGATGATGCTGGTTCATCAACCGTCGGTAGGCGCGCTTGATGGCGGCATCGTCGTCGCCGCGTTCGACGCCGAGCAGCGCGTAGGCCTCGTCGAGGGTGCGTCGTGACGGCGTCTTCGCCGAGCCGCCCGTGCCGGGATCGAAGCCGGCGGCGACGTTGAGCAACTGTTCGAAGTAGCGCCGCGAGATGCCCAGGCGGTCGGCGATGTCGAGCAGGGCCGCGCGCTCGCCGGCATGCAGCTCGCCGTCGGCCAGCGCGGTCATGATCTGGATCTCGAGAAAGAAGCGCACCAGGTTGACCCGCCGGTGACACTCGGTACGGAACTGGGCAATGGTCCCGGCCAGGTCGAAGTCCGGCGCCTTGCCGGCATTGAACAGCTTGATGGCGGCGTCGCGCTGGGCCTCGTCGAGCTGCATCTGGCCCATGACCTGGCGGGCGCGGGCGATCTCCGACTCGCTGACCCGGCCATCGGCCTTGGCGACGTAGCCCATTACCGCGAAGCTGGCGGCGAAGAACGCCGCCTGGGTCCGCTCGGTGAGATCGGCATCGCCCTCGATCTGCCGGATGCCGCGCATGCCCTTGTCGAACTGGTGGCCAAGGGCAGCGCCGAGCATGGCGCCGAGCGGGCCGCCGAGCAGGAAGCCGAAGGCACCGCCGGCCAGTTTTCCCCACCAGCTCACCGCGACCTACTCGTCGGTGACGCAGCCGTGACTGGCGTCGCTGACGTTCTTGATGTACTTGTACAGCGTACCGCGGGTGGCCTTGAACGGTGGCATGGTCCATGCCTCGCGGCGCCGCTGCATCTCGGCCTCGTCGACCTCCACGTCCAGGGTGTTGGCCTCGGCATCGATGCGGATGACGTCGCCGTCGGTGATCAGGCCGATGGGGCCGCCTTCCTGTGCCTCGGGCACCACGTGGCCGATGATGAAGCCGTGCGAGCCGCCGGAGAATCGCCCGTCGGTGATCAGCGCCACGTCCGAGCCCAGGCCGGCACCCATGATCGCCGAGGTCGGGGTCAGCATCTCCGGCATGCCGGGGCCGCCCTTCGGTCCCTCGTAGCGGATGACGATGACATCGCCCTTCTCGATGCGTCCCTCCTCCAGCGCGCGCAGCATCGCCTCCTCGCCGTCGAACACCCGCGCCGGGCCGGCGAACTGCAGGCCTTCCTTGCCGGTGATCTTGGCCACCGAACCCCCCGGGGCCAGCGAACCCTTGAGGATGCGGATGTGTCCGGTCTCCTTGATCGGGTTGTCGAGGAAGTGGATGACGTCCTGGTCGCGACCGATGGGGGCAACGTCGGCCAGGTTCTCGGCAATGGTCTTGCCGGTGACGGTCATGTTGTCGCCGTCGATGAAGCCCTCGTCGAGCAGGTAGCGCATCACCGCGGGAATGCCGCCGATGGCATGCACGTCCTCCATCACGTAGCGGCCGCTGGGCTTGAGGTCGGCGAGGAACGGCACCCGGTCGCTGATCGACTGGAAGTCGTCCAGCGAGAGCTCGATGCCGGCGGTGCGGGCGATGGCGATCAGGTGCAGCACCGCGTTGGTGGAGCCACCGAGGGCGGAGACCATCACCATGCCGTTTTCGAAGGCACTGCGGGTCATGATGTCGCTGGGCTTGATGTCCCGTTCCATCAGCAGGCGCACGGCGTGGCCGGCGCGGATGCACTCGTCCACCTTGAGCGGATCGGTGGCCGGCGTGGAGCTGCTGTAGGGCAACGACATGCCCATGGCCTCGATGGCGCTGGCCATGGTGTTGGCGGT
>CAYGJZ010000169.1:0-3649 GCA_964350265.1 uncultured Gammaproteobacteria bacterium
ATCGCTCGGGAGAGACCGAGGACACCACCATCGCCGATCTCGCGGTGGCCACCGGCGCCGGCCAGATCAAGACCGGCTCGCTGTGCCGCTCGGAACGGGTGGCCAAGTACAACCAGCTGCTGCGCATCGAGCAGGCGCTGGGCGCGGAGGCCCGCTTCGCCGGCCTCGATGCCTTCCCGGTGCGCATGCCCGGGGCCTGAGTTGTCGCCCCTCGGCCAAAACCGTACACTTTCCCCGCGGAACGGGTCGCGCGCGGCCTGTTCGTTCCCGGGGAAGCGAGGGTGTGGATGATGCACGGCAAGACCAGTTCGGCAACAGGGCCGGCCCCATGAGTGGTCGTCGCCCGTGGGCCACGTGGTTGCTCGCCGCCATGCTGGTGGTGGTGCAGTGGGCGCTGTGGACCGGCCAGAACGGCATCCTCGAGTACGTCAACCTGACCCGCGACGTGGCCGATGCCCGCGCCCGCAACGATCGGCTTGCCGAGCGCAACCGGCTGCTGCTGGAAGACGTGCTGGACCTGAAGAGCCGCGACGAGGCCATCGAGGAGATGGCGCGCAACCGGCTCGGCATGATCCGCCAGGGCGAGCAGTTCTACCAGGTGGTGGAACGCCGCTGAGCGATGCCGGCTAGGAAGCCGGCGCCAGTTCCTCCACCGGGTAGGGCGGCAGCCAGACCGCCACGGCGGTGCCATCCGCCAGTTGCGTGGTCGCCGCGTCGAGCTGTGCGAAGTTGACGCTGGCGAGACCGAGCCGCTGCTCGCCGGTTCCGCCGACCAGTACCAGCTGGCCGATCTTCGCCTCGCCGGCCATGACCACGTCGCCGGCGGCGGCGTCACCGCGGAAGGCGACCCGCACCATGCGTTGCTTGAGCTTGCCGAGGTAGCGCAGCCGGGCGACGATTTCCTGGCCCGGGTAGCAGCCCTTGCGGAAATTCACCGCGTCGAGACGGTCGAGGTTGATTGCCTGGGGCAGGAAGCTCTCGCTGGTGGCGGCGAACACCTCGGGCACGGCGTCGGCGGCAAGAACCTCAAGCCACTCGGCGTCGCCGGCCTCGGCCGGCGGATCGGTGCGCCCGTCGTCGATGGCGAGGTACTGGTAGCGGGGCGCGTCGCGTCCCGTGTTGACCAGCCAGTTGCCGGCCACGGACAGGCCGGTGCCCGCTGGCGGCAGCGCCTGGCCGCCGGCCAGCGGCGTGGCGAGGCCGGCGTCGGTGGTGGCGAAGACACGGGCGTCGAGGGGTTCGAACACCACCTTGGCGCGCAGCACGAACATGCGCAGGCGCCGCACCACCGGCTCGACCAGCTCGGCGGGCAGCCACATCAGCAGGGTGTCGTCGGCCACCCGGAGCAGGCGGAGCAGGGCGATGACGCGGCCCTTGGGATTGCAGTAGGCGGCGCACACCGACTGCCCGGTGGCGAGGTCTTCCACCGGGTTGGTCAACTGGTTGTGCAGGAAGTGGGCCGCGTCCACGCCGCGCACGGCGACCACGCCGTAGCCGTCGAGACGCGCGAAGGAAGACAGGTCCGGGGCGGTTGGCCCCGGCTCGGCAGGATTGCCCGGCGTGGCGCCGTGGTGTACCGTCGTGTGGGTCATGGAGTGGAATTGAAACCGTTTGTCCGTCGGGATAAACTGCTGCAGTGCAACAACCTGGAACGTTGGAAGAATCAATATGATAACGCCGAAACCTGAAAACAAGGCGACGAGCGAAACCACGGACCGCGACAACGGCGATCACCGCCCGGTCGCCGCCGACGACAGCCCCCCGGCGGCCGAACAGGCAGCGGGCGAACGCGAGCACGGCGGACCGGCCGGTCCCGAGCCGACCCGCTACGGCGACTGGGAGCGCAAGGGGCGCTGCATCGATTTCTGACCGGCCGGTTCTTCGTCTCGGCCACGAGCATCGCCGCGGACGTATAATCGCCGTCTATCACGCCATATAGCCAATCAATTCCCGACTGTACAGGAGTGGGTCATGGAACGTCCGATCTCGCCTCACCTGCAGATCTACAAGCCGCAAATCACATGGATGATGTCCATGTTCCACCGCATCAGCGGGCTGGTCAACATCGCCGGCCTGGTGCTGATTTCCGCGCCCTTCGTGGCCGTCGCCTATGGCCGCGACGCCTTCGAGGCCACCGCCGCGCTGATGACGTCCTGGTTCGGGCTGCTGGTGCTCGGGGTGTTCTCGCTGTCGATGTGCTACCACCTGTGCAACGGCGTGCGACACCTGCTGTGGGACACCGGCCGCGGGCTGGACATCGCCACCGTGCGCAGGAGCGGCGTCATCGCGCTGATCGTTGCCGCGGTGTTGTTTCTCGCCATCTGGATCTGACCCGAGGGGGCTCGATGAACTACCGCTCTCCACTTTCCCGCGCACGGGGCCTGGGTTCCGCCGGGCGCGGCTCGCACCACTGGGGCGTCCAGCGCATCAGCGCCGTGGCGCTGGCACCGCTGACGCTTTGGCTGGTGTTTTCCCTGGCCAGCATGGACGGCCTGGCCTACTACGACTTCGTCGACTGGTTGTCGAGGCCCTGGGCCTGTGCCCTGGCGCTGCTGTTCTTCGGCTGTGCCTACTACCACGCCTCGCTGGGCATCCAGGTGGTGATCGAGGACTACTTCCCCGACGAGTTCGTCCGCAATGCCCTGATCCTGCTGGCCAAGGGCGTGCTGCTGCTGATGGCGGTCACCACCATGGTTTCCATCCTGGTCACCGCGCTGTAATGCTGGAATAAGGAGCATCCCCTTGACGAGTTCATCCTACAAGATTGTCGATCACAGCTACGACGTGGTCGTGGTCGGTGCCGGTGGTGCCGGCCTGCGCGCGGTACTCGGCCTGGCCGAGGCCGGCCTGAAGACCGCCTGCATCACCAAGGTCTTCCCCACCCGTTCGCACACCGTGGCCGCCCAGGGCGGCATGAGCGCGGCGCTCGGCAACATGGGCGAGGACGACTGGCGCTGGCACATGTACGACACGGTGAAGGGCTCCGACTGGCTCGGCGACCAGGACGCCATCGAGTACATGTGCAAGGAGGCCCCGGACGCGGTGATCGAGCTGGAACACTACGGTGTACCGTTTTCCCGCACCGAGGAAGGACGCATCTACCAGCGCGCCTTCGGTGGCATGACCACCCGCTTCGGCGAAGGCCAGGCGCGTCGCACCTGTGCCGCCGCCGACCGTACCGGCCATGCCATCCTGCACACGCTCTACCAGCAGTCGCTGAAGCAGCAGGCCGAGTTCTTCATCGAGTACTTCGCCCTGGACCTGATCATGGACGGCGGCGAGTGCAAGGGCGTGATGGCCTGGCAGCTGGACGACGGCACGTTGCATCGCTTCGCCGCCCACACCGTGGTGCTGGCTACCGGCGGCTACGGCCGCGCCTACTTTTCCTGCACCTCGGCGCATACCTGCACCGGTGACGGCAATGCCATGGTGCTGCGCGCCGGGCTGCCGTTGCAGGACATGGAGTTCGTCCAGTTTCATCCCACCGGCATCTACGGATCCGGCTGCCTGATCACCGAGGGCGCCCGCGGCGAGGGTGGCTACCTGACCAATTCCGACGGCGAGCGCTTCATGGAACGCTATGCGCCCAATGCCAAGGACCTGGCCTCGCGCGACGTGGTCAGTCGTTCCATGACCATGGAGATCCGCG
>CAYGJZ010000170.1:0-1268 GCA_964350265.1 uncultured Gammaproteobacteria bacterium
CGGCTTTGTTCATGGTTCACGAATCCAGGCAGAACAGGACACGGGTCGGATCGGTACACTCCACCGAGGGCGAACGATGCACGAGACCGTGCGCGCCGCTGCCTGGATAGGCACTGCCTTTGAGCAAGCCGACCCAGAACGTGGAGAACCTGGATGGCTCTCCGAACCGGATGATCTCCTCGTTCGGTGCACCGGTCGACTGCGCAGTCCGGTCCACCTGCGCGTCGGGTAGCCATTCCGTACCGGGCCCGCGATAGGTGCACAGCAATCGCAGATGGGTACGATCGACATGAAAGCGGCGACAACCGTAGTCACCGGTGGTGACCAGCCTCAGGGTGACCTGTCGACCACCCCGAAGCTAAAAGTAGTGTTCCGCCAGCTGCCGTAGGTCATCGCGCCAATGGGAGAACGACTCGGGATCCAGGCCATGTTCGCGCAGGACAGACGCGATGTCCTTGTCGAAGGAATCGGCCGATGTCGAGTACCGGGTATCCGGCAGGTCCGTTGCACCAAGACAGGAGACCTCGCGCGTGATCGCCCGCAACTGCGGGCGCCGCCAGACGCCCAGGTTGATGCCGGGATCGAGAACGCTTCGCAGCACCTCTGGCCGATCTCCAAAGACGTGGCGACACATCGGTACGCTGTTCACCTGGCAGACCATCCCGTTCAGGGCATCAACGCCTTCGCAAGCGTCATGGCATTGTGTCGCATCAACTCGAGATAGGTCGGTGCCGGTCCATTCGGTCCGGAAAGCGCGCCTGGATACAGCGTGCCGCCGATGCGGGCTCCGGTTTCGTTGGCGATCTGCTTCAACAACCGCGCGTCGGTAATGTTCTCGACGAACACGGCGGAGATACCGTCACTCCTCATCTGTTCGATAAGTCGGGCAACATTCTGTGCCGAGGCTTTTGATTCAGTGCTCAGGCCCTGTGGCGCCAGAAAGGTCAGCCCGTAATCGCGACCAAAGTACTGGAATGCATCGTGTGACGTCACGACGGAACGACGGCCCTCTGGCAGTGTACCGATGATCGATCGAATCTCGCCATCCAGCTTCGAGATCTCGGCAACGTACTCGGCGCGGTTCTCATAGTACGCGTTCGCGTTGGCCGGGTCCGCCTGTGCCAGTGCCGCGGTGATGTTGTCGACATACTTCATGGCATTGTCGAGACTCTGCCAGGCGTGCGGGTCGAATGCCCCATGATGATGCTCATGATGGTCATCGTCATGCGCGTGGCTCTCGTCCTCATGACGTTCTCCCGCATGCTTGT
>CAYGJZ010000170.1:1368-3631 GCA_964350265.1 uncultured Gammaproteobacteria bacterium
CCACCGATGCGTTGCACCATGTCGCCGAGAATGGAGAACGTCGCGACCACCCTCGTTGGCTGGGCTGCCTGCGTCATGACCGGCATCGCGACCGTCAACGCGAGCAATGTGGTGGCAGAGTGCAGGAAATTTCTTCTTCGTGTCATGGGATACCCCCTCATCAGGATTCAAAACGGGCGCGTGGCAGCACACGGGTGACAAGACCTCCTACCGGCCCAAGTGCCAGCGACACCGCGTAGGCCATGCCGGCCACGAGGATGATCGCCGGACCGGATGGCAGGCTGAAGTAATAGGACAGCAGCAAGCCGACCAGGCTTGCCAGCATGGCGATCAGGATCGCGGTGACAACCAGGCCACCGATGTTGGCGACCCAGAAACGTGCCGCCGCGGCCGGCAGGATCATGATGCCGACGGCCATGAGCGTGCCGAGTGCGTGGAATCCACCAACCAGGTTCATGACCACGAGGGCGAGGAAGACGAAGTGAGTGAGCGCGCTGATCCGGCTGACCGAGCGCAGGAACTGCGGATCGACGCATTCAAGCACCAGCGGTCGAAACAGCATCGCCAGGGTCAGCAACGACAGGCTGGCGATGGAGCACAGGAGTATCAACGCGGCGTCGTCCAGTGCCAGCACGGTGCCGAACAGTACGTGCATCAGGTCTATGTTGCTGCCCCGGGTCGACACGATCAGCACGCCCAGGGCAAGCGAGATCAGGTAGAAGGCGGCCAGGCTGGCATCCTCGCGAAGCGCGGTGACACGGCTGACGAAACCGGACAACAGCGCTACCGCCATGCCCGCGATCAACCCTCCCACGGTCATCGCGCCGAGGGACAAACCCGAGACCAGGTAGCCGATGGCGGCGCCGGGCAGGATGGCATGCGCCATGGCGTCACCGGTCAGGCTCATTCGCCTGAGCATCAGGAACACCCCGACCGGTGTTGCGCTGAGCGAGATCACCAGGCAGCCGAACAGGGCACGGCGCATGAAGCCAAAATCAGCGAAGGGTGCAACGACGGCCTCCAGCATCACGCGGCACTCCGGCCACAGACATGGGGTGGGCCCGCGCAGGCTTCGCACATCTGCCTCGCGCGAAACTGGTTCTCCGCGGTCAACACCTCGCTCGTCGGACCGTGGTCAACCAGTTCACGAGCCAGCATCAGGGTGCGTGGAAAATGCGCGCGTACCGTTTCCACGTCGTGCAGCACGGCAAGCACGGTTCGCCCCTCGCCATGCCAGCGGCGAACCACGTCCAGCAGATCGACCATGGTCCGTGCATCGATGGCGTTGAACGGTTCGTCGAGCAGCACCAGCCGGGCGTCCTGCAACAGTAGTCGGGCGAACAGTGCCCGCTGCATCTGGCCCCCGGAAAGGGAACCGATCAGGCGGGACTCCAGGCCGTCGAGACCAACGGATGCCACCGCCGCGGCGACGAGGTTTCGCTGCTTGCGACCCAGGCGGCCGAACACGCCGATCTCCCGCCAAAGACCCATGGCGACCAGGTCCACCACCGACAGCGGGAAAGTACGGTCGATATCGGACTGCTGCGGCAGGTAGGCAATCTCTACGCGACGCAGCGTACCGAGGGACACCTGTCCCTGCAGGGGTGCCAGGGTGCCGATCACCCCTTTCAGCAGGGTCGATTTTCCTGCGCCGTTCGGTCCGACGATGGCGGTCAGGCTGCCCTCGGCGATCTCCGCCTGCAGGTTGTGCACGGCGGGAAGCCGGTCATAGCCCAGGCTGAGATTCCGAAAAGAAACAGCCGCCATCATGCGCCCCCTGGCGCCGAGGTCGCCCAGTGAAACCCGGCCCACAGGAACACCAGGATCGCGGCCACCACGAGCAGGCGGATTTCGACGCCAACGAGCAGCGGACGAAACATCGGGCGATGATTCGTCACGGTCTCCTCGCCGGCCTTCGTGGAACGGGCGGAAGTCTCGGTTCTCGATTGCATGGGCATCGGTTGGGAATCGGGTTCGGATCGCGTACGGCAGCGCTCCACGGGCACCAACGACGGGTTGTATCGCCGGGATGTCTCGTTGAACTGGCTGGGTCGACGCGTCGGAAACTAAAACAGTATGTTATAACATATCATTTCTGTCGCCTGATGTGGAGTCATTCGTTTCGTCCGGATCCGAACCCGAACGCCAGCCGATCACTGCGCAGCGGGCCATCTGGACCCGCTTTGGCCGCAGCACACCGAGACTTGGTCGGCGCGCCGACCCGCCGTCAGCAGCGAGCGAGTACCGACAGGCCGTTGTTGTT
>CAYGJZ010000171.1:0-3611 GCA_964350265.1 uncultured Gammaproteobacteria bacterium
AGATCAAGCCCGGCGCCCAGTACCCGAAGGTGGAGATCAAGCCCGGTGCGCAGTACCCGAAGGTGGAGATCAAGCCCGGCGCCCAGTATCCGAAGGTGGAAATCAGCCCGACGAAGGGATAGTCCTGCCCGTGCCGCCGGGCTGCCCATCGGCACCCCGGCGGCCGCATCCTCCCCCCGACCCCGATCCAGCGGCAACGGCCTGGCCGCGAAACCGACCGCTTGGTCGGCGTCGTCACGCCCTTCGTCCAAAACCTCTCCATGGCGGTGGACAGCCCTCGACCAGGGATCACAGAATGGCTGTCGCGGGCAGCGGTTTTCCGCGCGGTGATTGCACCGCCGGCCGGCCCGCACCGACCACGGCCAGGAGGAGCAATGCGATGAAAGGCAAATCCGCCACCCCCGATCCCTACCTCACCGACCACGGCGAAGCACTGGTGGCCGTCACCCCCGGCGAAGACGGCGAGATCCTCAAGATCACCGACCGCAAGGCCATCGGCGAACTGCGCGAGCTGATCGCCACCCGACGCGACATTGGCCGCAAGATCAGCGCCAAGCTTGCCGAGCACGGCATGATCTCGGCGGCCAGCATCGACGCCACCCACGTCGACAAGGGGCCGAACTAGGCCCTCGCGGGTTTCCCGCGGCCGCCCGACCGGCGATTCCAGCGATGGAAGCGGCCATGGATCTTGGCGGCACCGTCCGCGAATGCGACCCGCGGGAAACCCTCGAGCGCGCCCGTCGTGCCGGCCGCGCCCTCGGCGTCACCCGGCTGGCCAACGTCACCGGCCTCGACCACGTCGGCGTGCCGGTGTGGGTGGCCATCCGACCGCTGGCCTGGTCGCTGACCGTGTCCCAGGGCAAGGGCATCAGCGACGAGCTGGCCATGGCGTCGGCGCTGATGGAATCCATCGAGCTGGCCCATGCCGAGACCTACCGCGGCGACGGGCCGCGCCGCCCGCTCACCTGGCATCGGCACGACCCGCGCTTCCTGCCGCCGGCGGTGCTGCCGCTGTCCGCGGACGCCGAGCCACGGGCCGACCAGCTGGTTCACTGGGTTCGCGCCACCACCATCGCCGGCGATGACGAGCGCTTCGTGCCCGCCGACCTGTTCCGGCTGGACTTCCGCGACGGCGACAGCAGCGGCCCGTTCCTGTGCACCTCCAACGGCCTGGCCTCGGGCAACAGCCTCGCCGAGGCGATACTGCACGGCCTGTGCGAAGTGATCGAGCGCGACCAGGTGAGTTTCGCGGTGATTGCCAACAGCATCGGCGGAGCCCGGCACGACAGCGAGATCGACCTTGCCAGCATCGACGATCCGGTGCTGGTGGAACTCGCGCAACGGATCGAGCAGGCCGGCCTGTGGCTGCGTGCCTGGCACGCCACCACCACGGTGGACGTACCCGCCTTCATCGCCCTCGTCCACGGCCCCCGGGCCAACTCGCTGTACCCGATCCGGGCCAAGGGCTTCGGCGCCCACCCGCGCAAGCGGGTGGCGCTCGGCCGCGCCATCACCGAGGCCCTGCAAAGCCGCCTGACCTACATTGCCGGCTCCCGCGACGACCGCCTGTGGACCAGCTATGCCGACTCGCGGTCCGCCAACGTCGCCGAGCTCGACGCGCGCCGCGACGAACCGCCACCGCTGGACTACCGTCGCCTGCCGGAGTACCACGGCCCCCTCGACACCGGCGCCATGCTCCGCTGGGTGGAAGGGCGCATGCGCGCGGCCGGGCTGGAGCGGGCGCTGGTGGTGGATCTTCGCCGCGACGATCTCGGCATCCCGGTGGCCTGGGTGTTCGTGCCGGAGCTGGAACACCACGGCCTGCAGCCGGACTATTTGCCCGGGCGGCGCATGCTCGCCTTCCTCGACGGCCTGGCGGGGGCGGCGTGAGCACCTGCGTGTTCGGCGGGCCGACCCTGCACGGTCGCGACCACCGCGGCCTCGACGTGCTGCCGCCGGCGCGCCTGGGCTCGCTGTACCGTGCCTGGCAACGCGGCTACCGCACCTTCGGCGTGGTCGACGGCTACTTCGGTTCGATCCCCTCCATCTGGCACAAGGAAATTCTCTACGTGCTCAGTCTCGGCGGCCGGGTATTCGGCGCCGCCAGCCTCGGCGCGCTGCGCGCGGCGGAACTGGCGCCGTACGGCATGGTCGGCATCGGCGCCATCTACCGTGCCTGCCGACTGGGCCTGCTCACCGACGACGACGAGGTCTGCGTCACCCATGCACCGCGGGCGCTGGGCTACCGGCCGTTGAGCGAGGCCATGGTCAACGTGCGGGTCACCCTGCGCCGGTTGCGCCGGCTCGGACACCTCGATCGCCGGCAGGAGCGGAGCCTGGCGGATGCCTGCAAGGCCGTGCATTTCTCCCGGCGCAGCCGCACCGCCGTCGGCCAGTGCTTCGCCGACGTCCTAGGCACCGACCACGCCGGCCCCTGGCAGGCCTACCAGGCACATGTCGTGGACCAGAAGGGCATCGATGCCGACCGCCTGCTGGCCGGTCTTGCCGACGACACGCTGGCGGTACCGCGAACGCCGCCGTTTGCCTTCCCCGCCACCCTGCACTGGCGCAGGCAGTTCGACGAACGCCTGGCCGAACTGCCCGCGGCCGACCACGATCCCTTCGACTGGCGCTGACCGCGCCGAGCGAGTTCGCCATGAATGCCGACCTGTGCCGCCCCACCGACGACTACTATGCCCGCCTGCGCGACCTGTTCGCCGCCGACCGCTGCAAGGCCATTGCCGATCTGGTCGACGGTATCCCCGTCGACAGTCCCTACGGCACCATTGCCCGCGCCTTCGACATCGTCAGCACGGCGCGCCGCGGTCACCGAAGGCTGGCGGAGCTGGTCGACTACCGCCGCGACGTGATGATCTTCGACACCCGTCAAGGTGTCCTGGCCGCCTGCCACGAGCAGCTCGAGGAAGAGGCCGCGACCATCGCCCGATGCATGCCCTTGATCGAGCCGGACTCGCGCATGCCCTATATCAACGGTCGCAAGACCAGGGACATCTTCGAGCAGACCGAGCTGCCCACCGAGGCCCTGTTCGAGGTCTTCACCACCTGCTTCGGGGCCTTCGTGCAACGCCAGGGCATGGACCACCTGCTGCGTGGCCGCGACAACGCCTACCTGCAGGGCTGGCGCAACGTGGTGGAGCCGAACGGCTCCCTCGGCGCACACTTTCATCCCGGCGCCTGGATCAGCCTCACCTACTACCCGCCCCGTGCCGGTCTCGGCGACCACGACAACAGCGCCATCACCTTCGGCCGCTACCCGCCGGAGATGGGTGGCGGCGCCGGCATCGAGCCGATCTCGGTGCCGGCCCTGCCCGGCCGCGTGGTGGTCTTCCCGGCCAGCCTCGGCCACGCCGTGGACCGGCAGAACCCGCGCACCACCCGGGTCAGCTTCGCCGCCGACATCCGGCTGGCCTTCACCGACGAGGATCTCGAGGCACAGGCCAGCTGGCGGCAAGCGGCAGCGATCGCCGAACTCGGCGGGGCGGACGTGGTCTGACCTCCTTGGGGATGCCAACACCGGAGCCATGCAGATGAAACCATTCGCCACCCGATCCGCCCTTTGCCTCGTCGCCGCGCTGTGCGTGCTGGCGTGG
>CAYGJZ010000172.1:0-3560 GCA_964350265.1 uncultured Gammaproteobacteria bacterium
GTGGTGGCTATGGGTGGATTCGAACCACCGACCCCATCATTATGAGTGATGTGCTCTAACCAGCTGAGCTACATAGCCAAACTCGGAGGGCGCTGAAAGATACCGGTTTCCCCGGTTCGGGGCAAGTGCCGCCGTCCTAGACGTTGAAGCGAAAATGCATCACGTCGCCGTCCTTGACCCGGTATTCCTTGCCTTCCAGGCGCATGCGGCCGGCCTCCCGCGCACCGGCTTCGCCACGGTAGTGGACGAAGTCGTCGTAGGCGGTGGTCTCGGCGCGGATGAAGCCGCGCTCGAAGTCGGTGTGGATGACGCCGGCGGCCTGCGGCGCGGTGCAGCCGTCCGGGAAGGTCCAGGCGCGGACCTCCTTCTTGCCGGCGGTGAAGAAGGTCTTCAGGCCGAGCAGGTGGTAGCCGGCGCGGATGACGCGGTCGAGGCCGGACTCGGCCAGTCCCATGGCCTCGAGGAATTCGCGCCGCTCGGCGTCGTCGAGCTCGGAGATCTCCTGTTCCACCGCCGCCGACACCACCACCACGTCGGCGCCCTCGACCTCGGCCAGCCGGCGTACCGCGTCGACCTGGGCATTGCCGTCGAGCTCGTCCTCGGCCACGTTGCACACGTAGAGCACCGGCTTGGCAGTGATCAGGCACAACGGCTTCAGCGAGGCACGCTCGTCGTCGGCGAGGGACGCGCTGCGCAGCGGCTGGCCGGCATCGAGATGGGCGTGGACACGTTCGAGCAGGTCGCGCATCGCCACCTGCGCCTTGTCGCCGGCGCGGGCCGCCTTGGTGGCGCGCTCGGCGGCACGGCTGACGGTTTCCAGGTCGGCCAGCGCCAGCTCGGTGTTGATGGTCTCGATGTCGGCCACCGGGTCGACCCGGTTGGCGACGTGGGTGACGTCGTCGTCGACGAAGGCGCGCACCACGTGGGCAACGGCGTCCACCTCGCGGATATGGGCAAGGAACTTGTTGCCGAGTCCCTCCCCCTTCGAGGCACCGGCCACCAGCCCGGCGATGTCGACGAACTCGATCACCGTCGGCACCACCCGGTCCGGCTGCACCAGCTCGGCGATGGTGCCAAGGCGCGGGTCGGGCACCTCGACGATGCCGGTGTTCGGCTCGATGGTGCAGAACGGGTAGTTCTGGGCGTCCACCCCCGAGCGGGTCAGCGCGTTGAATAGCGTCGACTTGCCGACATTGGGCAGGCCGACGATGCCGCAGCGAAATCCCATGAGCGTGTACGTCCTCTAGTTGCTGGCGTGCAGCGTGTTCATGACCCGGGCGAAGTCCCCGTCGACGATGTCGTCGACCAGGTCGCAGCCACGGTCGATGGCATCGGCGATCTGCCCGGCCTCGCCGGCGCCGGGTCGCGACAGCACCCAGCCGACCACGGCATCGGCGTGGCCGGGATGGCCGATGCCGATGCGCAGGCGGTGGAAGCCGTTGCCGCCGAGGTGGGCGGCGGTGTCCCGCAAGCCGTTGTGACCCCCGTGGCCGCCGCCGGTCTTCAGCCGGATGGCGCCCGCGGGCAGGTCGAGTTCATCGTGGGCGACGAGGATTTCCTCGGGGGCGATCTTGAAGAACCGGGCGCAGGCGCCCACCGCGCGACCACTGTGGTTCATGAAGGTGGTCGGCTCGAGCAGCGAGACGCTCTCGCCACCGATGGCCAGTTTCAGGTGACGACCGAAGAACTTCGATTCCTCGCGCAGCACCACGCCCCGGCGACGGACCAGTTCGTGGAGGAACCAGGCGCCGGCATTGTGGCGGGTATGGTGATACTCGGCGCCGGGGTTACCCAGCCCGACCAGCAGTCGAATCGGCATGGCAGTGCGCGGCGACGCGGCCGGCGGTGGGCCGGCCGCGTGCCTGGGCGCCGGTCAGTCCTCGTCGGTGTCGTCGCCGGCTGCGGCGGCTTCGCCCTCGGCCTCGTCGCCGTCCTCGCCTTCCTCGTCGTCTTCCTCGGCGGCAACCTTCGGCATCACCACGGAAACCACCGCGTGATCGGCCTCGCCTTCCGCCGGGTGGGTGTATTCCACGCCTTCGGGCAGGGTGATCTCGGACAGGTGGATGGACTCGTTGAGGGCCAGGCCGGAGACGTCGACCTCGATGTACTCCGGCAGGTCACCGGGCAGGCAGTTGATGTCCACCTCGTTCATCAGGTGCGACAGGATGCCGCCTTCCAGCTTGACGCCGGGGGTCTTGTCATCGCCGACGAAGTGCAGCGGCACGTTCATGTGGATCTTGTCGGTGGCGCTGATGCGCTGGAAATCCACGTGCATGACCAACGGCTTGTGCGGGTGCATCTGCACTTCGCGCAGGATCACCTGCTCGGTGCGCGAGCCGTTCTTCAGCTTGATGATGGAATTGCGAAACGCCTCGACCTCGAGCTGGTGCTTGAACTCGTCATGGTCGATGGAAACCATCTCGCTGTCCTTGCCGGTGCCGTAGACCACGGCGGGAATCTTCTTCTGGTGACGCATGCGGCGGCTGACGGCCGTGCCCTTGTCACTGCGGGTGGTCACCTGGACCTCGAAATCGCTCATCGGTGTAACTCCGTGATATCTGTTCAGTCAAAGCAAAGTATTCGTTGATCGCTCGCTTCCGCGGCCGGCTCAGTCCATGAACAGGGAACTGACCGAGTCGGCGTCGGAAATGCGGCGAATGGACTCGGCCAGCAGCTCGGCAATGGAGATCTGGCGAATCTTCTCGCAGGCGCGGGCGGCATCCGTCAACGGGATGGAGTTGGTCACCACCACCTCGTCGAGGGCCGAATCGCGGATGTTGTCCACCGCCCGACCGGAAAACACCGGGTGCGTGGCACAGGCCATCACCCGGGTGGCGCCGGCATTCTTCAATGCCAGCGCCGCCTGGCACAGGGTGTTGGCGGTATCGACCATGTCGTCCATCAACACGCAGCTGCGCCCGTCGACTTCGCCGATGATGTGCATCACCTTGGCCTCGTTGGCCTTCGGCCGGCGCTTGTCGATGATCGCCAGGTCCACGCCCAGCTGCTTGGCCATGGCGCGCGCACGCACCACGCCACCGACATCCGGCGACACCACCAAAAGGTTCTGCGGCTGGTTGCGCCACAACTCGGTCAGCAACACCGGCGAGGCGTAGATGTTGTCCGTCGGTATGCTGAAAAAGCCCTGGATCTGGTCGGCGTGCAGATCCATGGTCAGCACCCGGTCGGCGCCGGCCACCGAGAACATGGTCGCTGCCAGCTTGGCGCTGATCGCCACCCGCGCGGTACGCGGCCGTCGATCCTGCCGGGCATAGCCGAAGTAGGGCACCACCGCGGTGATGCGCTTGGCCGATGCGCGCGACAGGGCGTCAATCATGATGAGCACTTCCATCAGATTGTCATTGGTCGGCGCACAGGTCGGCTGGATCACGAAGACGTCGCGGCCACGCACGTTCTCCATGATCTCCACGTTCACCTCGCCGTCGCTGAACTTGTCGACCACGGCCCGGCCCAGCGGCAAACCCAGGTATCCGACCACCTCGACGGCGAGCGCCGGGTGGGCGTTGCCGGTGAACACCGCCATGTTCTCTAGAGCCACT
>CAYGJZ010000173.1:0-3495 GCA_964350265.1 uncultured Gammaproteobacteria bacterium
AAGCCGCCAGCCACCATCGAGTGGGAGTGAATTTACGTCTTTCGGGGACTATCGGTGGCTGTCGTCGGCACGCAGGAACATTTGTCGGTACAAGCGACGGCATTGCGAGATTCCCGGATAAAGGCTCTCCCACTTACCGTCATGCCTTTTGGCATGATGGTAAAACGATGCCCTGACTTCACCTGGAATCAATAACTTCGGGGCGTCATCACGGCTCCAGACCCTGATCCACGTCTGCATTATCGTCAAGCAGGTCTACGCACACGCCATCATGCACGGCGAGAAAGTGGCCAATCCGGCCGATGAGGTAATGCCGTCATCCGTTGCCACTTTCACTGACACTGGAATGCATGTCGGTGCTGGCATGGAGGGCACCGGTATGCGTGTCCTGAGCATGGTGACTGCTGGCTTGCGGTCGTTTGGGCTGGGCGTTGGCCATGCCCGCGGGGTTCATGGGGAAACCGAAAGACGCACTCGGAGTGAGTAGTTCGGCTGCTTGGTTAGCCTGGGGGACAGCCGACAGGGCACTTTTAACAATCCAAGGTTGTCATTAGACAACCTTGTGTACCATCCCCAGATACTGGAGACAAGGAATGACTCGTCCATCCCATCCGAAGAAGGAAATTGAAGCCGCGCTCAAGCATGCGGAAGCGGAGGGCTGGCGAGTCGAGGTGGGTGGCAGTCATGCCTGGGGCAAGATCTAGTGCCCCTACAACGTCGGTGAATGCCGCTGTGGTGCGTTCTGTATCGCCAGCGTGTGGAGCACGCCGAGAAATCCCGGTAGTCACGCACGAGCGCTGCGCAGGGTGGTGGACAAGTGCTCCGCTCACC
Source organism: uncultured Gammaproteobacteria bacterium (assembly GCA_964350265.1). Classification (GTDB taxonomy): domain Bacteria; phylum Pseudomonadota; class Gammaproteobacteria; order Arenicellales; family CAJQKF01; genus BQJD01. The sequence goes on from CAYGJZ010000173.1 coordinate 832, forward strand.
AGCGCCGGGGTGATACGAAGTCGGAGGATTGAGCGATGGAATATGTTTTTACGCTGAAGTACCAATTGGCTGACCACGACAGCGATTCGGATGCAATTGTGGAACGACTGGGCGCTGCTGGTTGTGATGACGCCCTCGTCGGTGTGGGGCAGCCCGGTCGCTTGGCGCTGGAATTCTCCCGCGAGGCTGACAACGCCCGGGAAGCAGTTCGCACTGCCCTGGCCGATGTCAAAAACGCCGTTCCTGCCGCCCGCCTGATCGAGGCTTCCCCGGACCTTGTCGGCTTGACGGATGTGGCCGATATCGTGGGAGTATCCCGGCAGGCGATGCGCAAGCTCATGGTTGCCCACCGGGGGGCGTTCCCCATGCCGGTTCACGAAGGTAGCGCCTCGATCTGGCATCTGGCGGAGGTGCTGGACTGGCTGAAGGCGCGTGGGGGCTACCAGATTGATACGGGCATACTGGAAGTCGCGCGAGTGGCGTTGGAAGTAAACATCACCAAGGAGGCAATCCGGCACCCGATGAGCAGACGGGACAGCATGGAGTTGCTGACGGCATAGCGACAAACTCAGTTTTCGAGAGTGCACCGGTTGCCCCGAAATCAGGGAGGGGGTCACAAGCCTGATAACCCCAACTGCCCACTGTCTACTTGGCGGGGACGCTTACGGGTGCCCGCTGGAGAACCACTGGCGCGGCATGCGTGATTTCCCTTGCCCATTCGCTGATGATGGGTGTGTCTCCGGGACGGGTTGCCGATCTTGATTTCGTGCCAGTCAGGTATCAGTTACTGGTTCTCGAAACTTGAGGTGAGTCTCCCATGTCCATTCGCATCAACGATGTCGCCCCCGATTTCACGGCCGACTCCACGGCCGGCACGCTCTCCCTGCACGAGTGGATCGGCGACAGCTATGCCATCCTGTTTTCGCATCCCAAGGACTTCACGCCCGTGTGCACCACCGAGTTCGGTGCCGTGGCCACGCTGGTTCCGGAGTTTGCCAGGCGCAATACCAAGGTGATGGGGGTGTCCGTCGACAACGTCGAGGAACACAAGAAGTGGAAGCGGGATATCGAGGCGTTCTCCGGTGCCCCGGCGGATTTTCCGATCATCGACGACACCTCGCTGCAGGTGTCCAAGCTGTATGACATGTTGCCGGCCGATGCCTACCTGCCGGATGGCCGCACCCCGGCGGACAGCGCCACGGTGCGCACCGTGTTCATCATCGGGCCGGACAAGAAGGTGCGCCTGACCATGTCCTACCCGATGTCCGTCGGACGCAACTTCGCCGAGATCCTGCGCGCGCTGGACGCGGTCCAGGCCACCGACGGCGCACCGATCGCCACCCCCGCCAACTGGGTGTCCGGCGAGGACGTGATCGTCGCGTTGAGCCTGAACGACGAACAGGCGAGGGAGAAGCTCGGCGAGCTCGACATCAAGCTGCCCTACCTGCGCTTCGCCAAGGCGCCGACGGCGTAGAACGCCGGGGCGACCGGTCAACCGGTCGCCTTCCCGGGCCCAGCTCAACCCCGTTGTGCCACGGCTGTACACAGCGGCAGCAAGAATATATGATCCATATACGAAACATATATGGATCAACTGCCATGGGCATCGTGAAAATCGCCGATGACCTGCACGACGAACTGCGCAAGGCGTCTGCGGTCATGTCTCGCTCGATCAACATGCAGGCCGAGTTCTGGATCCGCATGGGCATGCTTGCCGAGCTTCATCCCCACTTGACCTTCCAGCAGATCGTCTCGGACCTGCTGCACGCTGCCGATGTCTCCGCCGCGCAGGCGGCTGCCGCGTCGAACGGCAGGGACGTCGCCCACGGCGACCACTGACGTGGCCATCAAGACCGCGGTCGAGATCGACAGGATGCGGCAAGCGGGCCGGTTGCTGGCACGGGTGTTCGCCATGCTGGATGGTTTCGTGCGGCCCGGGGTATCCACCCTGGAGATCGACCACCGGGTCGAGGACTTCATCGTCAATGAACTGAAGGCCCGGCCCGCCAGCAAGGGACAGTATGGCTACCCCTACGTCTTGAATGCCTCGGTGAACGAGGTGGTCTGCCACGGCATGCCCAAGGCAACCGGGGTGCTGAAGGACGGGGACATCGTGAACCTGGACATCACCCTTGAGAAGAACGGCTTCATCGCCGATTCCAGCAAGATGTACGTGATGCCGGATGCCTCTGCGGCGGCGAGGAAGCTGGTCGACGTAACGGTTGCCGCCATGTGGCAGGGCATCGCGGCGGTTAAGCCGGGTGCCCAGCTCGGTGACGTCGGACACGCCATTCAGCGCCATGCCGAATCGCACGGGTACAGCATCGTGCGGGCGTACTGCGGGCACGGCATCGGCAGGGAAATGCACGAAGAGCCGCAGGTGCTGCACCATGGCAGGCGCGGCACCGGGCGGGTGCTGGAGGAGGGCATGACCTTCACCATCGAGCCGATGGTGAACCAGGGTACGCACCGGACCAGGACGAAGAAGGACGGCTGGACGGTGGTGACCCGGGACCGGAAGCTGTCCGCGCAATCGGAACATACCGTTCTGGTCACGGCCACCGGTGCCGAGGTGTTGACGTTGCGGGCGGGGGAAGTCGATCCGCGGCACTAGCTGTGTGTACTCAGCAGGTTGTTCACGGTTAGTGGGCAGCGGCTGATTGG
>CAYGJZ010000174.1:0-3479 GCA_964350265.1 uncultured Gammaproteobacteria bacterium
GGACGAGGACGCGGTCGCCCGCTACGCGGTGTAGCGCTCTTCGCCCGGGATCGCCCTGTCGGCCAGGGCGTTGATAGTGACCATCGCATGCGTTTTCGCGACACGGCAGGGCCGGGCTATACTGGTCGGGGATGGTGCGCGCCTGGCGTCCTGCGGGCAGGCGCGCTTCGTTGCGAACCACGAACCAGCGTGCAGGAGAACTGCGATGCGAATACCTCTACTTGCCGTGATCTGTCTGGTGCTGGCCGTCGCCGGTTGCGCGACCCGTTCGATTTCCGATTCCGGTTATCCGGGGCGACATGGCAACGAACCCGGCAATCCGTTGTACGCAGGCGAGTTGAGCGAGTTCGACGTGCTGGGTATCGATGCGGGACAGGAGATTTCCGAGGAAAAGATCCTTGCTGCATACGTCGAAGACCCGAGCCGGACCCTGTTGCGAAAGGGAGACCGGATTCTGCTGATCCAGTCTGGCGCGATGATGCCGGATGCGGAAATGCTCGCGCCATTGGAGTCGACCTTTTCCATAACCGCCTTCAGCGGTATTCCCGAGTCGGGAAAGTCCACCAACGCCAGCTATGCTTCTGCGCTGCGGCTGGCCGCCGCGAAGGCGGGCATCCCCACCATCGTTGTGTACTGGGGCTTGATCGAGTCGGGGATCGAGAACCTGGCGACGAAGACGGTTTCCTGGATTCCCGTGCTGGGGTCGGTGCTTCCCGACGAGGCCCAGAGCATGCGAATCCGCCTGAAGGTTGCCGTGGTGGATGTGCGCAGCGGGCGTTGGGAAATGTGGACGCCGGAGTTGCTGGATGACCGTGCGTACAGTGCCAGGATCAATCGCGCGCAGTCCGACCAGGCTCAGGTGCTGGCGTTGAAAACAGCCGCGTACCATCGCCTGGCGGACGACCTGGTCACCCGTTTCATCCGCTAGTCGATAGGTCGCCGACCTGGCCCCGGCACACGGCCGCGGCCAGGTCGGTGCCGGCCGAGCCGGCCATGGGAGCGAGGACGATGGGATGGCGTATGCCGAACAGTTCGCGCAGCCGGTCGTCGGGCCAGTGCATGTCGCTGCCGCCGTTCACGAGACCACGACCTCGTCGGCGTCGTGCGGGGTAACGTACCACTCGATGCGGCCGTTTGCCGGATCGTAGCGGCGACGTTGCTGGCGGCCCATGTCGCAGCCATAGACGTGGATCGACACCGAGGGCGTGTCGCCGGGATTTTCCACCTTGTGGATCTCCCGCGACGGCGTGACCAGGTGCGAGGTGCCGCCCTGCTCGGTGTAGTGCACGCCGATCTCCTCCAGTTCGGCGTATTCCTCGTTGGTGCCGTCGTCGACGCGGCGGTAGCGGGTTTCCTTCTCGCTGCCGTCGATGAAGCCGAGCACGCCCCAGCTCAGGTGGTCATGGATCGGCGTGCCCTGGCCGGCGGCCCAGCAGAAGGCGATCACCGACAACTCGGTGCCGCGACGGTACAGGCAGTACTGGCCGTAGCCGGCGGCGACACCGGACTTGCCGCGGGCCGGCTGGCGGTATTCGTCCTTGAGCCAGGACAGGTCGTCGCTGGTGACCAGGCGCTCGACCAGCGGCTCCACCCGGGCGACGATGTTCCACGGGTCGGTTTCCGCCGCGACCACGGCTTCGAGGTCCTGGATGAACCGGGTCAGCGGGTAGACGTTGGTCATCGGACATTCTCCTTTTTCGGGAGGGTTGTGGACAGGCTGGCGGATCGGTGCGAAGCGCTCGTTCCGCGCCTGCACCGGTCAGTCGCCGCGGGCGGCGTCGCGCAGCATGTTCAGGATCGACGCCTGCGCGTCGAGGGCGTCGGCGCAGCGCTGCATGCGTTGCTCCAGGACATCGAGCTGCTGCTCCCGGAGCAGGGCGGAGAGCTCGGCGAGCACGTCGCGGTAGCGGGCAACGACGAGATGTTCGAACGTGCCCACCGGCTTCGGTGTGCCGGTTCGCGCAGCATCCTCGGTCTGCAACAGGAACTGGGCGGCCAGCGCGGCGCTGTCCTGCAGTTGCTTCATCCGCGCCGCGGTCTCCTCGTTGCCGGCGCGGCGCTGCACCGCGGCGAAGAACATCCACGTGGCCGAGCAGTCCGACATCAGCGCCACGGACTCGGCGTAGGCCTCGTCGTCGAGCAGCTCGTCCATCTGCGCCTGCGCCGCCGGCGGGAGCAGCAGGCAGGCACACAGTGTTGCCCGCCGCATCCATCGCCGCAGGCCCGTGGTCGTCGACCCGGCAGTGGTCATGGTGTCATCGCTCGTACCAGCAGGCCGGCAGGGGCAGCGCGGGTTTTCCGGCGACGTTGTCCTCGTCCAGGGGATGGGGAAAGTCGCGACGGGGGGATGCCTGGTGGACACGGTCCTTGCGCAGAAAGGTGATTTCCATGTGCTCGGGTACTTCGCGGTCGTGCTCCCGGCGTAGGCCGCCGGTGTTGTTCGGATGCAGGTGGACGATCTCGAAGCGCTCCGCGAGCCGTTCGAAGACGTGGCGCGCCTGCTGGAGAAAAATCCTGCTGAACAGCAGCCCGAGGAAATGGAACTCGATGACCAGGATGCGGAAGCGCTGCAACGCGTCATCGGAAACCGACATCAGGATTTCGTACTCGTCCCCCTCGATGTCCATCTGCAGGATACCGTCTTCCCCGGCGGGAAGACAATGCGCCGCCCAGGCGTCGATGCTGGTCACCCCGGGTTGCTGGCGCGGCCCCAGGCGCAGCTTCTCGAAGTGGAACAGGCGATGTGTCGCGGGGCAGGCATCCACCGTGTCGTCGTACAGCCAGCAGGGAATGCCGCGCTTGGCGAGGTCCGCTTCGAAGCGCGCGGTGTCGCCGACCCCGGGGGACAGGCAGCCCGCGATGCCATCGAGGTCGTCGGGGACCAGGTAGCCGCCGTCGCCGTGGCCGCCGATGCGCACCAGCTCGTGTCCGCTGCTCACCGGCCGAACCAGGTGGAAGAACGATTCGACCTCCGCCTGCGAGACCCGGTAGCGGTGCAGTGTTCTCGCCGATGCCGAAAGCCCCTCCAGGCTGCGCGAGCGCACCACGGCCAGGCCGAGCAGGCCCAGCAAGCGGTTCGGGATCCCCGTCACGACGGCAGGCACCGTGGTGCGCGCAGGCGATGGCGGGCGGCAGGCAGCGCCTTGCGGCGGCGCGAGGCGGACCGGTTGGTCCGCGCATTCCACGTGGCAGTCATCGACGGTTTCCGGGTCGGTGGTTCCGTCACGAAGATTGTACCGGTCCACCGCGCATCGCGGGACATCCCGGAACCGTGGGACGGGGCGGGCGATCCGGGGGCGTCGAGGACTCCGCTGCTTGCCGGGTGGGACAGGCGACGGGACACCGGGCAAGCAGCGGGAAGGCGAAGAAACCGTTGACGTTGCACGGGCCGATGCGCGGGCCGATGCGCGGGAGGAAGAGAGGTAAGGAGTTGGCTCCCCGGGACAGACTCGAACTGCCGACAAGGTGGTTAACAGCCA
>CAYGJZ010000175.1:0-3282 GCA_964350265.1 uncultured Gammaproteobacteria bacterium
GGCATGGCGGCATCGACGCCCTGGTCTACCGCGAGGACCTGCCGGTACCGCGTCCGGCGGCGGGGGAGGTGCTGATCGAGGTCACCGCCACCGCCAAGAACAACACCGACCGCAAGGTGCGCGAGGGGCGCTACCCGGTGGAGGACGATGCCGACGTCGCCTCCTTCGCCATCGGCGGCACGCCGACGCTGCACTTCCCGCGCATCCAGGGCGCCGACGTGGTCGGCCGGGTGGTGGCGGTGGGCTCGGGCGTGGACGCCGCGCGCATCGGCCAGCGCGGGCTGCTCGACTTCAACCTCTATGCCGATGACCGCGACCACATCAACCTGGCGCCGGACTACTACGGACACGGCCGCGATGGCGGCTTCGCCGAGTACATGACGGCGGCGTCGGAGGCCTTCCACGCCGTCGACGACCCGGCGCTGGCCGATGCCGAGCTGGCCACCCTGGGCATGTGCTCGTGGCAGACCGCCCTGCACATGCTGCGGGTGGCGAAGGTGCGGGCCGGCGAACAGGTGCTGGTGACCGGCGCCAGCGGCGGCGTCGGCACCGCGCTGCTGCAACTGTGTCGCCTGCTCGGCGCCCGGCCCCACGCGCTGAGCAGCCCCGGCAAGGCCGAGGCGCTCGAGGTGCTCGGCGCCGCCAGCGTCATCGACCGCACCGCGCCGGGGACCTTGGCGGAGAAGGTGGACGCGGCCACCGGCGGGGTCATCATCGACGCGGTGATGGACCTGGTCGGCGGACACCTCACCCCCGAGCTGGTGGCGCTGATGACCCGGCGCATGGGGGAACGCGGCAGCTATCCGAGGCTGTCCATCGCCGGCGCCGGTGCCGGCAACGTCAGCCAGATCCTGTGGACCCGCATCTACCTCTACCAGGTGCAGATCTTCGGCGTCTCCCACGGCAGCCGCGCCGAGGCCAAGGAGTTGATCGGCTGGATTCGCAACGGCGACCTGCGCCCGGTGCTGCACGGCGCCTTCCCGTTGTCGGCACTGCACCGCGCCGAGCGCTACTTCGCCGAGCGCGGCAACGACTTCATCGGCAAGATCGTCATCGTGCCCGATGCCCGCTGGGCCGAGCACGGCGCGCGCTTCGCGCTGTAGTCAGGACGCCTCGCCGGGCGGTCCATCCTCGATGAACTTCGCCATCTCGTTGCCGTAGTCATGCGCCTGCACCCGGTCGGCCACCACCCAGCGGCGGCCGTCCCAGGTAGCCTTGACCTCGATCTCGCGGCCGATGGCATAGGGGTCCGGCACCAGGAAGCGACGACGGTGATAGGTGCGGCCGTTCTTCTCGCTGTGAAACACCTCGTCGCTGCCGGGCACCGCGCGCACGCTGATGCTGGCCCCGGCACGGTTGCGCGCGGCAATGCGACCACCGGCGTTCATCGTCGCGCCCCCGCACGCGGGCGGTCGCAGACGAACGCGGCCTGCCGCGCCATGGCCAGGTCAGGCCGCGCGCAGCCAGGCACGGGCGGCCTCGAGCTCGGCCATCGGGAAGCTGCGCAGCTCGGCCTTGAACAGCGGGTTGAGCAGGCGGGCCCAGGCGGACACCCAGCCAAGATCGGTGACCACCACCGCGTGGCTGATGTCCTTCAGGTGCTCGAAGCCGAACTTCAGGTCGTCGGCGAACTTCGACGGCGGGATCGGCGGCAGGGCCAGCGAGTGCACCACCTTGAGCAGCTTGATGCGGCCATGCTCGGCGATGGCCTGCTCGCAGGCGGCCAGCACGGCGTCGAACTCGGCGGCACCGGCGGCGCCGTCGATGGTCAGTTCCAGGATATTGGTGCCGTCGAGCGGCTTGATCTCCATCATGGCATGGCCTCCGGGCTGCGGGAGGGAAAGCCCATGGTAACGCCCTCCCCGGCCCCTCGCCAGTGCATGCTCAGGCTGCCGGGTCCACCGGCGGCACCGGACCCTGGCCGTTCTCCAGCACCGCGCCGGCGGTCAGCAGGTGGTCCTCCTCGAAGCGCCCGGCCACCAGCTGCACGCCCACCGGCGCATCGCCGACCCGGCCGGTGCTCACGGTGAGGCCGGGCAGGCCGAGCAGGGGCAGGCCGACCTGCACCAGCTGGGCCTTGAAGACACGCTCGAAGTCGGCCTCGGAGGCCACGTCCAGCAGGTCCGGGAAGGGCAGTTCCCCGGACACCGGGGCCAGCCACAGCGGGTAGCGCTCGAGGAAGAGCTGCCACTGGCGCACCAGCCCCACCCGGGCCTGCAGGGCGTCGAGCAGGTCGTTGACCCCGGTGGGCGGACACAGGCTGTCGAGACAACGGTAGACGAAGCACGCGTCGGGATCATCCTCGCGCTCGACCATCTGCGCCCCGGCGCGGCGGAACTCGGTGAGCCACAACAGCAGTTGCAGCCGCGCCGCCTCGCGCAGCGGCGGACAGGGCACTTCCTCCACCGTCCAGCCGGCCTCGACCAGGCGCGCGGCGGCCGCGCGCAGGGCGTCGGCCACCGCGTCGTCCACGCTCATCCCGTCCGGGGCGATGGTCAGCGCCACCCGGCGTGGCCGCGCCGGTGCCGACAACGGCGCCGGCACCCACCACGGATCGCGCACGTCCCGCGCGGACATCGCGCCAAGGGCCAGGCGCAGGTCGTCGACGCTGCGTGCCAACGGCCCGGACACCGCCATCAACTGGGCGCCGACATGGCGGTCGGGGGTGGTGAAGTTGGCGGCGGGCACGCGGCCGAAGCTGGGGCGCAGGCCGTGCACGCCGCAGGCATAGGCCGGGTAGCGCACCGAGCCGCCGATGTCGGTGCCATGGGCAATGGCACCGATGCCGCTGGCCACCGCGGCGGCGGCACCACCGGAGGAGCCACCCGGGGTCAATGCCCGGTTGTACGGGTTGCGGGTATGCCCGAACAGGGAATTGCGGGTGAACCAGCGCAACGAGAACGCAGGGGTGTTGGTGCGACCGATGAACACCGCGCCGGCCCGGCGCAGGTTGGCCACCACCGGGTTGTCCTCCCCGGCGCGCAGCTCGCGCTGGATGCGCAGGCCGTTGCTGGTCACCTGCCCGGCCTGGTCGACGTTTTCCTTGATCGTCACCGGCACCCCGGCCAACGGCCCGGGGTCCTCGCCGGCGGCGATCCTGCGGTCCACCGCGCGGGCCATCTCCAGGGCCTCTTCGGGCATCTGCCGCACCACCGCGTTGATGGCGCCGTTGACCGCGTCGAGACGGGCCAGCGCGCTGGCGGTGACCTCTTCGGCGGAGACTTCCCTGCGCGCCACGCTGTTGGCCAGTTCCCGCGCCGTGTGGCGCCACCAGGTCGTCAT
>CAYGJZ010000176.1:0-3268 GCA_964350265.1 uncultured Gammaproteobacteria bacterium
CGCCTGATCTCGTCGCGGTAGACCGCCAGCAACAGGGCACGTGCCCGTTCATCCATCGGTTCGGGGTAGGGGATGGCATGGACTTCCCGGCGCCGTATCGACGGGAAATTGCCGACGCCGAGAAAGCGGCAAAGCCGTCGCAGCACGGCCTCCGGCTGGGACTTCAACGACTCGCTCTTCACCACGTGCACCTGTTGACGGGAGAAGTATCGAAAGATGGCCTCGATCTGGCGACCGTAGAAGCCGCGGGCGATGTACCCCGTGCGGTCCGTCGGCACCGCGATGTCGTCGGCGCGGTCATCGATTTCGTCCCGGAGCGCAGCGAGAAATGTACGCGTTTCCTTGCCCCCGTTTCGCCGCATGTTCCAATGCGAGTAGGCACGCGATACCGGGTCGCGGAGCACGAGCACCCACTTCATGCGCGGGTTGTAGCGGTGGATCCTGGCGGGGACCGGCGACCAGTACATGTAGATCGGCGTGGCTTCACCGAGCATGCGCCCGCGCAGCTGCCTGTGGTCGAAGTTGCCGTGGTAGATGGAATAGTCCGGCCTGCCGTCGCGGAACAGGTGGTCCATGTCGAAGAAGTGCAGTTCCTTGCGCGTGAAGGGCATGACGAGATCGGGATGGCTGCGCAGGTAGCGATCCAGTGCCGTGGTTCCTCCCTTCTGCGTGCCGCCAACGACGAAGTCCACCTTCCGTCCGCGGGCCCGGAAATACCACGTGTCGCGGGCCCTGCGCCGCCATGTCGTCAATTGCTCCGACTTCATCCATCATCCCGTGCCTGATCTTGTGGACGCGACCCTAACGTCCACCCCGGCAGGATGCAAGGGAGCCGGGGATGAGCCGGTGGCGGTCGCCGCCCAGGTCGACCGGTGGCCTGCAATGGCCACGTCGGTTTGACAATGTCGGCCCCTTCGTTTTAAATCCGCCGCGCTGATCGCTTTGGCCGGCTGCTTCGCCTGGCCGGTTCGCGGCCAGGCTTGCCGACCCGGGCTGGGTGGCAGAGTGGTTATGCAGCGGCCTGCAAAGCCGTGTACGCCGGTTCGATTCCGACCCCAGCCTCCAATTCCTGCCTACCCCTGCCCATGTTCCGCCGGTTCAGCACGGTCCCGGCACAGCCGCCTCGCGCACGGGCTGTCCGAACACGGTGCGAAGACGATTGGCGAACAGCGCCAGCCAGCGCCGGTTCTCGCAGGCCCGAACCCGCCGCGCCCGCTCGATGGCATAGGAGGCCAGCTCCACCGGAATCGACGTGGTGGGCGTCAGCGGCTCCTTCCAGGCACGCTCAATGAACTGTTCCAGCTCGTGGGTCGTCATCGTCAACACTCCTGCCGTTCCCGGCATTGCACTACCAGTGGCAGGCAGTGTAGTCTCTTTCTTTCTGGTTATTAATAATCGTTCCAGAATAGATTTTTCAATAAAATTTTGATAATCCCGTGAACCCGGCTGATGACATGTCCTTGTTCATCGCCGTCGCCGACGGCGGTGGCATGACCCGCGCTGGGGACCTGCTCGGCCTGTCGCCGGCGGTGGTCAGCAAGCGCATCGCCAACCTCGAGAGCCGCCTGGGCGCGCGGCTGCTCAACCGCACCACCCGGCGGGTCACCCTCACCGACGAAGGCCGCATGTACCTGGAGCGCTGTCGCACCATCGTCGAGCAGATCGAGGACGTGGAGGGTGCATTGCGCGGTCGACAGAGTGAACCGCGCGGCGTGTTGCGGGTCACGGCGCCAGCCTCCTTCGGTCGCAGCCACGTGTCGCCCTGGGTGCCGGAATTCCTCGCCGCCTACCCGTCGGTGGAACTCCACCTGCACCTGTCCGACAAGATCGTCGACATCGTCGAGGAGGGCGTGGACGTCGCCGTGCGCATCGGCGGACTGCGTGATTCCTCGCTGGTGGCACGCTGGCTGGCGCCGAACCGGCGGGTGGTGTGCGCCTCGCCCGACTACCTGCGCGCACACGGTCGCCCGCAGCGCCCGGAGGACCTTGCCGACCACGACTGCCTGGTGTTCAACCCCTCCCGCGCCAGTCACCAGCACTGGCGATTCAAGGGCCCACGCGGGGAACAGTCGGTGCGGGTGCATGGCCGGCTGGTGTGCGACATCGGCGAGGTCTTGCGTGACTCCGCCATTGCCGGCATCGGCATCGCGATGATCTCCATCTGGGTGGTGGCCGAAGACCTGCGGGCCGGTCGCCTGCTGCCGGTGCTGGAGGACTTCCCGCTGTCCGACGCCGACATCCACGCGGTCTACCCGCACCGTCGCGGGCTGTCGCCGAAGGTGCGCGTGTGGATCGAACACCTGGCGCAGAAGTACGGGCCGGTCCCGTACTGGGAACAGCCGTGCTGACATGAAACGCTGCTTCGTCCTTGCCCGGGTGCGTTCTGGCACCACCGTGCTCGCGCGCATGCTGGAAAGCCATCCGGAGGTCTGCCATTTCGGCGAGTCGCTGAACGAGGACAACCGCAACGGCTTCTTCGACTACCTGGAGAAGCGGGTGGCGGAGAACCCGGCGCTGTGCCGGCCCAGCCACCGCGTGCCCGTGTTTCACGACTACCTCGACCACTGCTGTGCCCACGCCGATGACGACCTGTCGGTGGGGGTGTTCGACCTCAAGTACGAGACCTTCCACCTCGTCTACCGCCACTGGCAGGGCGCCGGGCAGGTCCCGGACATCCTGCGCACCCTGGTCAGCAAGGGCGACAGCGTCATCCACCTGGTCCGTCGCAACCATCTGCGGCGCATGATTTCCGAGTACCGCGCCAATGCCAGCGGCGTCTATCACCTCGCCGGCAATCGCCAGGAGCCGGGCTTCGACGGCATGTACATCGATCCGCCAGGCCTGCTCGCCCAGTGCGAGGCGCTGGACGCCGACTACCTCAAGGTGCAGAACCACTTCCTGCCGCGCGGCGGCTTCCTGCAGGTGGAGTACGAGCGCATGTTCGAAGACGGCGACGGGGCACGCTTCTCCGATCGCTTCGCCGCCGACCTGGCCACCTTTCTCGGCGTCGACGACCGCTTCTCGCGGGACACCCGGCTGCGCCGCTTCTCGCGACCGCCATTGTCCACGCTGATCCACAACTACGATGCTGTCGCCGAGGCGCTGCGCGGCAGTCGCTGGGCCTACCTGCTGGAAGACGATGGCGCATCCGCCGACGGGAGCGACTGATGCCCTGGTGTAGAATCGAGGCGAATCCAGCGGGGTGGGAGCACCGCCGCAACCGATCTGCCCGGGTGGCGAAACTGGTAGACGCAAGGGACTTAAAATC
>CAYGJZ010000177.1:0-3182 GCA_964350265.1 uncultured Gammaproteobacteria bacterium
TCGACGGCCTGCCACGCGCCAACCTGGTCTTTCTCGGCTTCGAGGCCGACGAGAAAGGCGGCGCCCTCTACAAGGTCTACCTGGAATGGTGGGACGATGCGCGGCGTCGGCGGCGACAGCACGGCGACGGCACGGCACAGGTCTGTCACCGTGGCTTCAAGTGGGCGCACGACGACCCGGGCCGCCACGTGGTCACCGACTACCGCTGGCTGCCCGGTCTCGACCCCGCCGCCATCGTGGAACGCATCGAGCAGGTCTATGCCGGGGTTGCCGGCGCCCTCGGTGGCGACGTGGTGCGCGCGCTGGTGGATCTCGCCACGCGCACCACCGATGAACTGGTGTACATCGAGGTCAGCGAAGCGGGCAATGCGCGCTGTTCCTTCGATCTCAACCTCTACCGCGCCGGCCTGTCCGTCGACCAGGCCATCGACCCCGTCCGCGCCATGGCCGAACGCCTGGCAGTACCCGCGGACCGTTTCACCCGTCTCGAGGCGCTGGTATCCGGCAAGGCCCTGGGACACGTCTCCGGTGGCCTCGGCCGGGATCGGCGCGAATACCTCACCGTCTACTATGAACACTGACCCGCTCAGCGACCGCGAGCTGGCGGCCCGGATGCGCGCCGGCGCGGTGACGCAGGAAGTCATCGACGAGTACTACCGCCGCTGCATCCCCGCCTACCTCGAGATCGTCGGCCTGCACTGGCACACCGGCTTCTACCGCGAAGGCGAGGAAGACATCGGCGCCGCCGACCAGCGACGCATGACCCGCTTCATCGCCGATTCCGCCGGGCTCGACGCCGACGACGAAGTGCTTGACGTCGGCTGCGGCATCGGCGGCACCAGCTGCGACCTGGCGCGGCACTACCGGTGTCGCCTGCGCGGCCTGACCCCGGTGCCGGCGCAGCGCGACTTCGCCATCGGCCTGGCCCGCCGCAACGGCGTCTCGCAGCACGTCGCCTTCGATCTCGGTCACGCCGCCGCGCTGCCCTACGACGACCACCGCTTCGACGTGGTGCTGTTCTTCGAATCCCCCTGTCACTTTCCCGATCGCGATGCCTTTTTCCGTGAAGCCTTCCGCGTGCTGCGCCCGGGCGGACGCCTGGCCGGCGAGGACTGGCTGGCCGCCGGTGGCGACGCCGAGGCGCGACGCCGCTGGCTCGAACCGCTCAGTCGCGACTGGGCGATACCCGCCCTCGGCGATGGCGCCGCCTACCTCGACGGCCTCGCCCGCGCCGGCTTCGACGACCCCCGCTACGTGGACATGCGCACGGAAATGCCGCTGGAACGGGGCTTTCCGGTCCACAACACCCAACTGCTGGAGATCGAGCAGGCCATCGCCGAGTGCCCCGATCCCTTCGCCGCGCTGATCCTCGCCGGCCTGGCCAGCCTCGGCCGCGCGGTGGCCGCCGGCGTCTTCACCATCGGCCGCTTCACCGCCCACAAGCCGAGGGCCCGTTGAACACGCCGCCGTTCCCGGTCGAACTGTTCGAGGAGCACGCACAGACGCTGCCCTGCTGGTGGCGACGGCGACAACCGCGCAGCGTGGTCTACCTCGATGCCCATCTCGACCTGCAGCGCACCGCGCCGGATACCCTGGCGGCCTTGGCCGACTGCGTCGACGAAGACGCGGTGCGCGCACTGGCCTCGCCCCACCACCTGCACCCGGGTCGCGGTCGTGCCTACGGCATCGAGGACTTCCTCTACCCGGCCCATCGCCTCGGCCTGCTCCATCGCCTGCTGTGGGTGGCGCCGCCCCACGTGCCGCGACGCTACTCCGCGGCACTGGTGTCCCGCGTCCAGCAGATGGACGGCGTCAGCTTCGACGAACTGGTCGGCTTCGCCCCCGCCGGCGACCAGGCACTGCGCGGCAGGTTGCTCGGCCTCGACATCACCGTCTGCGACCATGCCGCGCTCGATGCCCTCGACCCTGGCGACGACTACGACCTCGACATCGACATCGACTACTTCGTCACCGTGCCCGGCGACACCCTGTGGATCGACCCGGCCATCGTCGTCCGTGGCATCGTCGAACAGCTCGGTCCACCCCGCCAGGCCACCGTGTCGATGGCCGTCAGCAGCGGCTTCACGCCCCTCGCCCACCGCTTCGTCGGCGACTATGTCTGCGCCGTGCTGCGCGGTGACGACCAGGGCATCGCGCACGGCCAGGCACTGTTCCAGGCAGCCAAGCGGCTGGACAGCGATCCCCGCGAGGCCGCGGCGCTGCTCCGTCGCCAGCGGCAGGCCCGACCCCGCTGCCCCCATGCCCTGTACCTGTGCGCCCGCCTCGAGGACGACCCCGTCGATGCCACGGCGCTGCGTCGGCAGGCCGCCGACATCGACCCCGGCTACCGCGACGACGCCAGCCGCGACGCCTCCGCCTTCCCCAACCGGCGCCGTCCCCTTCGCCGCGAAGATCTCGCCGGGCTGCGCGAGGTCCTCGCCCGGGAAGAAGATCCCGACCGCCGGGGCCTCGGCCAACTGGCACTGGCTCGCCTGCTGGTGGCCGCCGGGCAACTCGACGAGGCCGAGACACTCTGGCGTGCCCAGCAAGGCGAACTGGCCGGTCACGGCGACATCGCCCTGGCCATTGCCCACGCCCACCTCGCCGGGCAGCACCCGGAGGCTGCCGAAACCTGGCTGCAGGTGGCCGGCGAAGGCGAGAAAACCCGCACCGTGGCGACGTTGTGCCTCGGCGACCTGGCGGCGCACGCACAACGATTCGACCAGGCGCTGGCACACTACCGCGAAGTCTCCCGCCGCGCCCCGGCCTGGCTGCTGCCGCTGGAACGCCAGCGGCACTGTCACCAGCGCCGCGGCGAAACCACCGCCGCCACCGCCCTCGCCACGGTCATCGCCAGGCGGCAACAGGCCATCGCCGCGAAAACCCGCTCGGCATCATGACGCGGCAGCCGGCACGCGGGGCGGAACCGTCGGGAGCCGGTTCCGAAAAATAGTTCTGTCCCCTTTTCCCCTCCCTGTCACCAGCGCCGCGGCGAAACCACCGCCGCCACCGCCCTCGCCACGGTCATCGCCAGGCGGCAACAGGCCATCGCCGCGAAAACCCGCTCGGCATCATGACGCGGGAGCCGGTTCCGAAAAATAGTTCTGTCCCCTTTTCCCCTCCTTTCTTCAACGCGGCGGCGGATCGTCCGCGGCGCGGACGATGGCGAGGTCCTGGCCGAA
>CAYGJZ010000178.1:0-3106 GCA_964350265.1 uncultured Gammaproteobacteria bacterium
TGTTCATCCGCATGGCCTGGCACAGCGCGGGCACCTACCGCATCCAGGACGGTCGCGGTGGCGGCGGCTCCGGCAGCCAGCGCTTCGCGCCGCTGAACAGCTGGCCGGACAACGTGCACCTGGACAAGGCCCGGCGACTGCTGTGGCCGATCAAGAAGAAGTACGGCAGCAGCATTTCCTGGGCCGACCTGTTCATCCTCACCGGCAACGTCGCGCTGGAATCGATGGGCTTCAAGACTTTCGGCTTCGGCGGCGGACGCGTCGACATCTGGGAGGCGGAGAAGGACATCTACTGGGGCAACGAGCGCACCTGGCTGGACGACGAGCGCTACCAGGACGGTCACGAGAAGCTGGAGAACCCGCTGGCGGCGGTGCAGATGGGCCTGATCTACGTCAACCCCGAGGGTCCGGGCGGCAATCCCGACCCGGTGGCCGCGGCGCATGACATCCGCGACACCTTCGGCCGCATGGCCATGGACGACGAGGAAACCGTCGCCCTGATCGCCGGCGGTCATACCTTCGGCAAGACCCACGGCGCCGGCGACGCGGCGCTGGTCGGCCCCGAGCCGGAGGCGGCGCCCATGGCCCAGCAGGGACTGGGCTGGAAGACCGCCCATGGCAGCGGCAAGGGCGGCGACACCATCGGCAGCGGGCTGGAGGTGACCTGGACCAGCACGCCGACGAAGTGGAGCAACGGCTTTTTCGACAACCTGTTCGGCTACGAGTGGGAACTGACCAAGAGCCCGGCGGGGGCCCACCAGTGGGTGGCCAAGGGCGGTGCCGGGGCCGGCACCATTCCCGATGCCCACGACGACAGCAAGCGCCATGCGCCGACCATGCTCACCACCGACCTGTCGCTGCGCTTCGACCCGGCCTACGAGAAGATCTCGCGGCGCTTCCACGAGAATCCCGAGGCCTTTGCCGATGCCTTTGCCCGCGCCTGGTTCAAGCTCACCCACCGCGACATGGGACCGCTGGCGCGCTACCTGGGCCCCGAGGTGCCGAGCGAAGAGCTGATCTGGCAGGACCCGGTGCCGGCGGTGGAGCACGAGCTGGTCAACGACGACGACATCGCGGCCCTGAAGAAGGCGATCCTGGCCAGCGGCCTGACGGTGTCCGAACTGGTGGCCACCGCCTGGGCCTCGGCCTCCACCTTCCGCGGCTCGGACATGCGCGGCGGCGCCAACGGCGCGCGCATCCGCCTGGCCCCGCAGAAGGACTGGGCGGTCAACGAGCCGGCGCAGCTTGACCGGGTGCTGAAGACCCTGGAAGGCGTGCGTGCCGACTTCGCCAAGCCGGTGTCGCTGGCCGATGTCATCGTGCTCGGCGGCTGCGCCGCGGTGGAGAAGGCCGCCGCCGACGCCGGGCACGAGGTCAGCGTGTCCTTCGCGCCGGGTCGCACCGATGCCTCGCAGGAGCAGACCGACGTCGCCTCCTTCGAGTACATGGAACCGGTCGCCGACGGCTTTCGCAACTACGCCAAGGCCAGCTGCACGCTGCCGGTGGAGGAGATGCTGGTGGACCGGGCGCAACTGCTGACGCTGACGCCACCGGAGCTGACCGTGCTCATCGGCGGCCTGCGCGTGCTTGGCATCAACAGCGGCGGCAGCAAGCACGGCGTGTTCACCGATCGCCCCGGGGTGCTCAGCAACGACTTCTTCGTCAACCTGCTGGACATGGGCACGGAATGGCAGGCGACTTCGGCGGAGGAAGCCGAGTTCGTCGGCACCGACCGCGCCAGCGGCGAGAAGAAGTGGACCGGTACCCGGGTCGACCTGGTGTTCGGCTCCAATGCCGAGCTGCGGGCGCTGGCCGAGGTCTATGCCAGCGACGACGCCGGCGGCAAGTTCGCCGCCGACTTTGCCGCCGCCTTCGGCCGGGTCATGCACCTGGATCGCTTCGACCTCGCCTGATCGCTGCCTCCAGCATCGCCACGACAGCGGCGCGCCGGGTTCCCGGCGCGCCGTTTTTTTCGGCGGTGCATCGCGACGCCTTGGCGCTTGCCTGCGCGAATGCCTAGAATGACCCGGTAACCCATGCCGCCAACGCGCCCCGCGCCGGGGCCGTCGGCCGGCCGTACAACGAGAAGGAGCAACGTCCCATGCGCAGATGGCAGATCCATTCACCCGACGGCGTCGACGCCCTGGAACTGGTCGATGTCGAGCCCACCGCCCCCGGACCCGGGGAGGTGCGCCTGCGTGTTCGAGCCTCGGCCATCAACTACCGCGACCTGTCCACCATCCGCGACCCGGTGGGGCGCGGCCTGCCGCTGCCCCGGGTGCCCAATTCCGACGCCGTGGGCGAGATCATCGCCGTCGGCCCGGGGGTCGACGGCTACGCGGTGGGCGACCGGGTGGCAAGCTGCTTCTTCGCCGACTGGCAGGACGGTCCGTGCTCGGCGGCGATCATGGCGGGCGCCCTCGGCGGTCCCCTCGACGGTGTCCTCGCCGAGGAGGTCAACCTGAAGGCCACCGGGGTGGTGCCGGTGCCCGCCCACCTGGGCGATGTCGAGGCGGCGACGCTGCCCTGCGCGGCGCTGACTGCCTGGCAGGCGTTGTCCCGCTGCCAGGTGACCGCCGGCGATACCGTGTTGCTGCTCGGCACCGGTGGCGTGTCCATCTTCGCCCTGCAGTTCGCCCATGCCATGGGCCTGCGCGCCATCGTCACCTCCTCCAGCGACGAGAAGCTCGGCCATGCCCGCGACCTCGGCGCCTGGCACACCATCAACTACCGCGCCCAGGAGGACTGGCAGGACGAGGTGGTGTCGGTGACCGGCGGCGGCGTCGACGCGGTGGTGGAAGTCGGCGGCGCCGGCACCCTGGAGCGGTCGGTGGCCGCCACCCGGGTGGCGGGCACCGTGGCCCTGATCGGCGTCCTCACCGGCGGCAAGATCGACCCGGTGGCCATCATGCGCAAGTCCATCCGCCTGCAGGGCATCTACTGCGGCCCGCGCAACGCCTTCCTGGCCATGAACCGGGCCATCGAGACCCACCAGCTGCGCCCGGTGGTGCACGAGGTGTTCTGCTTCGACCATGCCCGCGATGCCTACCACGCCATGGCCGGCGCCGGTCACTTCGGCAAGCTGGTCATCAAGATGCCGGACTGA
>CAYGJZ010000179.1:0-3030 GCA_964350265.1 uncultured Gammaproteobacteria bacterium
TCGACGGCCTGCCACGCGCCAACCTGGTCTTTCTCGGCTTCGAGGCCGACGAGAACGGCGGCGCCCTGTACAAGGTCTACCTGGAGTGGTGGGACGATGCGCGGCGTCGACGGCGACAGCACGGCGACAGCACGGCACAGGTCTGCCACCGTGGCTTCAAGTGGGCGCACGACGATCCGGGCCGCCACGTGATCACCGACTACCGCTGGCTGCCCGGCCTCGACCCCGCCGCCATCGTGGAGCGTATCGAGCAGGTCTATGCCGGGGTTGCCGGCGCCCTCGGCGGCGACGTGGTGCGCGCGCTGGTGGATCTCGCCACGCGCACCACCGATGAACTGGTGTACATCGAGGTCAGCGAAGCGGGCAATGCGCGCTGTTCCTTCGATCTCAACCTCTACCGCGCCGGCCTGTCCGTCGACCAGGCCATCGACCCCGTCCGCGCCATGGCCGAACGCCTGGCAGTACCCGCGGACCGTTTCACCCGTCTCGAGGCGCTGGTATCCGGCAAGGCCCTGGGACACGTCTCCGGTGGCCTCGGCCGGGATCGGCGCGAATACCTCACCGTCTACTATGAACACTGACCCGCTCAGCGACCGCGAGCTGGCGGCCCGGATGCGCGCCGGCGCGGTGACGCAGGAAGTCATCGACGAGTACTACCGCCGCTGCATCCCCGCCTACCTCGAGATCGTCGGCCTGCACTGGCACACCGGCTTCTACCGCGAAGGCGAGGAAGACATCGGCGCCGCCGACCAGCGACGCATGACCCGCTTCATCGCCGATTCCGCCGGGCTCGACGCCGACGACGAAGTGCTTGACGTCGGCTGCGGCATCGGCGGCACCAGCTGCGACCTGGCGCGGCACTACCGGTGTCGCCTGCGCGGCCTGACCCCGGTGCCGGCGCAGCGCGACTTCGCCATCGGCCTGGCCCGCCGCAACGGCGTCTCGCAGCACGTCGCCTTCGATCTCGGTCACGCCGCCGCGCTGCCCTACGACGACCACCGCTTCGACGTGGTGCTGTTCTTCGAATCCCCCTGTCACTTTCCCGATCGCGATGCCTTTTTCCGTGAAGCCTTCCGCGTGCTGCGCCCGGGCGGACGCCTGGCCGGCGAGGACTGGCTGGCCGCCGGTGGCGACGCCGAGGCGCGACGCCGCTGGCTCGAACCGCTCAGTCGCGACTGGGCGATACCCGCCCTCGGCGATGGCGCCGCCTACCTCGACGGCCTCGCCCGCGCCGGCTTCGACGACCCCCGCTACGTGGACATGCGCACGGAAATGCCGCTGGAACGGGGCTTTCCGGTCCACAACACCCAACTGCTGGAGATCGAGCAGGCCATCGCCGAGTGCCCCGATCCCTTCGCCGCGCTGATCCTCGCCGGCCTGGCCAGCCTCGGCCGCGCGGTGGCCGCCGGCGTCTTCACCATCGGCCGCTTCACCGCCCACAAGCCGAGGGCCCGTTGAACACGCCGCCGTTCCCGGTCGAACTGTTCGAGGAGCACGCACAGACGCTGCCCTGCTGGTGGCGACGGCGACAACCGCGCAGCGTGGTCTACCTCGATGCCCATCTCGACCTGCAGCGCACCGCGCCGGATACCCTGGCGGCCTTGGCCGACTGCGTCGACGAAGACGCGGTGCGCGCACTGGCCTCGCCCCACCACCTGCACCCGGGTCGCGGTCGTGCCTACGGCATCGAGGACTTCCTCTACCCGGCCCATCGCCTCGGCCTGCTCCATCGCCTGCTGTGGGTGGCGCCGCCCCACGTGCCGCGACGCTACTCCGCGGCACTGGTGTCCCGCGTCCAGCAGATGGACGGCGTCAGCTTCGACGAACTGGTCGGCTTCGCCCCCGCCGGCGACCAGGCACTGCGCGGCAGGTTGCTCGGCCTCGACATCACCGTCTGCGACCATGCCGCGCTCGATGCCCTCGACCCTGGCGACGACTACGACCTCGACATCGACATCGACTACTTCGTCACCGTGCCCGGCGACACCCTGTGGATCGACCCGGCCATCGTCGTCCGTGGCATCGTCGAACAGCTCGGTCCACCCCGCCAGGCCACCGTGTCGATGGCCGTCAGCAGCGGCTTCACGCCCCTCGCCCACCGCTTCGTCGGCGACTATGTCTGCGCCGTGCTGCGCGGTGACGACCAGGGCATCGCGCACGGCCAGGCACTGTTCCAGGCAGCCAAGCGGCTGGACAGCGATCCCCGCGAGGCCGCGGCGCTGCTCCGTCGCCAGCGGCAGGCCCGACCCCGCTGCCCCCATGCCCTGTACCTGTGCGCCCGCCTCGAGGACGACCCCGTCGATGCCACGGCGCTGCGTCGGCAGGCCGCCGACATCGACCCCGGCTACCGCGACGACGCCAGCCGCGACGCCTCCGCCTTCCCCAACCGGCGCCGTCCCCTTCGCCGCGAAGATCTCGCCGGGCTGCGCGAGGTCCTCGCCCGGGAAGAAGATCCCGACCGCCGGGGCCTCGGCCAACTGGCACTGGCTCGCCTGCTGGTGGCCGCCGGGCAACTCGACGAGGCCGAGACACTCTGGCGTGCCCAGCAAGGCGAACTGGCCGGTCACGGCGACATCGCCCTGGCCATTGCCCACGCCCACCTCGCCGGGCAGCACCCGGAGGCTGCCGAAACCTGGCTGCAGGTGGCCGGCGAAGGCGAGAAAACCCGCACCGTGGCGACGTTGTGCCTCGGCGACCTGGCGGCGCACGCACAACGATTCGACCAGGCGCTGGCACACTACCGCGAAGTCTCCCGCCGCGCCCCGGCCTGGCTGCTGCCGCTGGAACGCCAGCGGCACTGTCACCAGCGCCGCGGCGAAACCACCGCCGCCACCGCCCTCGCCACGGTCATCGCCAGGCGGCAGCAGGCCATCGCCGCGAAGACCCGCTCGGCATCATGACGCGGCAGCCGGCACGCTGGGCGGAACCGCCAGGAACGGGTTCCGAAAGATAGTTCTGTCCCCTTTCCCCCCTGTTTCAACGCGGCGGCGGATCGTCCGCGGCGCGGACGATGGCGAGGTCCTGGCCGAA
>CAYGJZ010000180.1:0-3011 GCA_964350265.1 uncultured Gammaproteobacteria bacterium
TGCGGACTCTGACTCCGCCAGCGGGGGTTCGAATCCCTCTCCCCCAGCCATTTCTCCCACCGTCCCGCGACCCGTACCCGGGTCGCGGGGCCGTGACCTGGCCAGTTCGCTGACCGCGACCGGCTGCTCGAATCCCCGCAGCGCCACCAGTCCCATCGGCCGCAGCGATCCACCACCGGCCAATCTCGCGGATTCCTCGTCCAGCAACACCTGCTGATCCTCGGCTCGGGCGCACAGGCGCGCGGCGAGGTTGACCACCCTCCCGATGGCCGTGTAGTCCTGTCGTCCCTCGAAGCCGATCAGGCCGACGGTGGCTTCGCCAACAGCAATGCCGATGCCCAGGCCCAGCCGGGCGTCGTCACGGCACCACCCGGCGATCGCCCGCGTCACGGCCTGCCGCAGATCTTCGGCCAGTGCCATCGCGCGCAACGCGGGATTGCCTGGCGTCGGCAGCGGCGCATCGAGAATCACCATCAGGCCGTCGCCGGAGAAATGGGTCAAGGTGGCGTCGTGGCGCACGATGCATTCCCCGGCAGCCGCGTAGTACGCGGTCAGCAAGGCCATCACGTCGTCGGCGTCCGATCGATCCGCGTAGGCAGTGAATCCGCGCAGGTCGGCGAACAGCACGGCGATGGTCCCGCGGCGCGGTTCCAGTCGGTTCGACGCGCCGCCGTCCACCACCAGTCGCGCCACTTGTGGAGACAGGAACCGTCGCAATCTGGCGAACCGTTCCGCCCGCTCGCTGGACTCGGCCAGATCTGCGGCCATGCGGTTGACACTCCCCGCCAGCCGTTCCAGCTCGTCCCCGGTGTGCAGCTCGATGCGGTCGCCCAGTTTGCCCGCGCCGATACGGGCCAGGCCTTCCTCGATTCGCCGGATCGGTCGAACCATTCTTTTCGCCAGCCAGCCGGCCACGGCGATGGCGATGACCATGCCCAGCGCCAACATGGCCAGTGAACGCCACAGGGCGGCACGGATCGGCGCATAGGCTTCGCGCAATGGCTGGCGCACCACCACCAGCCAGTCGATATCGCTGACTGCCGCGGCGACCGCGAGCATCGGTGCGCCGTCATCCCCGGGAACGATGCGGCTGGCTTCGGTCGGGTTGCCGGCAACGTCGCCGACCAACGCCATCGACACCCGGTCCGGGTTCCCACCGAGCACGCGCTCGATATCGGCATGGGCCACCAGCTGGCCAGCACCATCGACCACGCTGGCATGCCCCCCTTCACCGATGACGATGGCGCCGACCACGTCCTGGATCAGGGTCAGGTTGACCTCGGCAACGATCACGCCGGCACCGCGCTGTCCGGCCACAGCCATCGACAGGTAGGGTTCCGAGTCGCGGTGCCGGGTCACCG
This sequence comes from uncultured Gammaproteobacteria bacterium, assembly GCA_964350265.1. Lineage (GTDB taxonomy): Bacteria > Pseudomonadota > Gammaproteobacteria > Arenicellales > CAJQKF01 > BQJD01. The sequence continues at coordinate 1,362 of CAYGJZ010000180.1, forward strand.
GCCCGTGCCAGGTGCCGGACGCAAGGGCGCCGGCGAAGGCGGGTTCGGCACCACGGGGAATGCCCGAATCGACGACGTCCCGGCCGATCCGCGACACGCGCAGCCGGTCCACGCCTTCGGCGTCGAGGCGGGCCAGCGCAGTCACCGCCGGCACCTGGCGCAGCAGTCGCAGGGCGTCGACCCGGTGGGCGGCCGGATCGTTGGCCGGCCAGGGCAGGTGCACCAGCCATCCGAGTTGGGTCTCGACGCGATCCAGGAAGTCGCGGATCCTGGCCGCCGCCGCCGTGGCCTCTACCCGGAGACGTGCGTCCACCAGGGCGCGTTGATCGCGCATGCCGAACCACGCTTCCATGGCGGTGTGGATGCCCAGGGACAGCACCACCACCGCGGTGATGGCGACGAAGTACTTGCCCAACAGCGGACGCGGCAGCGATCCGCCGACACTACTCGACGATGGTATCGGCACGTACCAGTACCGACAGCGGGAAGGAGATGCCCAGGGCCCGGGCACTGCCCAGGTTGACCACCAGTTCGAAGGTGGTGGGTTGTCGAACCGGCAGGTGGGCAGGCGACTCGCCGCGCAGGATACGACCGACGTAGTTTCCCGCGATCCGGTAGTTGTCCTCGATGACGTTGCCGTAGCTCATCAGTCCGCCGTCGAGGACGAAGGCGCGATGTTCGTAGACCGCCGGGATGCCCAGGGCTTCGACGTGGGCGATGATGCTCTGCCGCGCATTGTTGAAGAACGGGTCGTGACCGACCAGCAGGGCCTGTGGCGGGTCACCGGCGAGTTGCTCGAACGCGGCATCGATGCCATCGTCGTCCAGCGCCGCCAACGGCTGCAGCTGGAGGCGCATTTCCGCGGCGGCAGCCGCCATCGCCGCGGCGTCGGTACTGGCGGTTGGATTGCGCGGGTTGATCAGCATGGCGATGCGGACCGCATCGGGGACCACCTCGTGCAGCAGTTCGAGCTTCTTGACCTCGACCTCGGAGGTGAACAGGCTGGCCCCGGTGACGTTTCCGCCCGGGCGGCCAAGGGACTCGACCAGACCCAGCGCGACGGGTGCGTCGCTGCCGGCAAAGACGATGGGCAGGCGGTCGGTTGCCGCCATGGCTGCCAGGGTCGGCCGATCGCCGCCGCTGGAAAGCAGCACGTCGACGCCAAGTTCGACCAGTTCCCTGGCCAGCGTGGGCAGGCGGCCGTAGTCGCCGTTGGCGAAGCGGTAGACGATGACCACGTTGCTGCCTTCGTGGAAGTCCTGTTCCGCCAGTCCCTCGCGGAAGGACTGCAACAGCGAGGCGAATGGACCCGGCGACGCGCTGGAAAGAAAACCGACCACGGGCGGATCGGCGACGGCGGCATTGGCCGCGACCGTCGGCGGGACAAGCGCTGTCAGGGCCAGCAGGAGGAATCGTCGACGCCGCATCGCAGACACCACGCCGATGGAAGGAACGGCCAATGTAGCACAGTCCGGCGTCGATCTACGCTGTTCCGCGTTCGTGGCGGCATCGCGCCGACGGGTTTGACTCGCCGTCGACGCAGCCGGACAATGAGCCGTCACGTCCCTTCACGGATCACCATGGAACGCGCTGCGCCACGAGACTACCGCCTGGTGCCCACCCGGTTGCAGGAACCACTGCCCGACGGCA
>CAYGJZ010000181.1:0-2905 GCA_964350265.1 uncultured Gammaproteobacteria bacterium
TCCGCGAGGGCGGCCGCACCGTCGGCGCCGGCGTCGTCTCCAAGGTCATCGAGTAACAGGCGTTTTTCAGCGACCCCCAAGCGACAACTCGTCGGAGTAGATCAGCAAGTGAAGGTTAACAGTCAGAAAATCAGGATTCGCCTGAAGGCGTTTGATCACAAGATGATCGATCGCTCGGCAGCTGAAATCGTGGAGACGGCGCGTCGAACCGGGGCCATCGTGCGTGGACCGATTCCGCTGCCGGTGAAAACCGAGCGTTACAACGTGCTTCGTTCGCCGCACAAGCACAAGACGGCGCGAGACCAGTTCGAGATTCGCACGCACAAGCGCATCATGGACATCTGCGAGCCCACCGACAAGACGGTGGACGCGCTGATGAAGCTCGACCTGGCCGCCGGCGTCGATGTCGAGATCAAGTTGAGCTGATCGTCACCTGTAGGCGGTTAACGGAAATCATCAGAAGGTCGTAATCATGAGTTTGGGAATAGTCGGCAAGAAAATCGGCATGACCCGCGTGTTCAACGAGGAAGGCGAGTCGACGCCGGTGACCGTGCTGGACGTCGCGCCGAACCGCATCACCCAGGTCAAGCGTGTCGACAACGACGGCTACACGGCGATCCAGGTGACCGCCGGCGAGCGTCGTGCCACCCGGGTCAACCGGGCAATGAAGGGGCACTATGCCAAGGCACGCGTGGAGCCCGGTGTTGGCCTGTGGGAATTCCGCGTTGACGACGTGGACGGTTTCGAGGCCGGTGCCGAGGTTTCCGTGTCGATCTTCGAGGCGGTCGAGACGGTGGACGTTCGCGGCGTGGTCAAGGGTCGCGGTTTTGCCGGCGTCATGCGTCGTCACGGCTTCGGCGGTGGTCGCGCCACGCACGGCAACTCCAAGGCGCATCGCAAGCCGGGTTCCATTGGACAGAACCAGGATCCGGGCCGCGTATTCCCGGGCAAGAAGATGGCCGGGCAGATGGGCAACAAGCCGGCGACCGCGCAGAACCTGAAAATCGTTCGAATCGACGCCGAGCGCAACCTGCTGCTCGTCAAGGGTTCGATTCCGGGCCCCAAGGGACACACCGTCGTGGTCACCCCCTCGGTCAAAACGCGCAGCCAGTCCTGACGGAGCGACACGAAGTGCAAATCAACATCAACAATCTGAAGGGCGAGGCGTCCGGCAACGTCGACGTCACCGATGACGTGTTCGGCGTCGACTTCAAGGAGCCGCTGATCCACCAGGTGGTGGTGGCCCACATGGCCGCGGCCCGCGCCGGTACCAGCGCGCAGAAGAATCGCTCCGCCGTGTCCGGTGGCGCCAGCAAGCCGTGGCGCCAGAAGGGCACCGGCCGTGCCCGCGCCGGCACCATCCGCAGCCCGATCTTCCGTGGTGGCGGCAAGGTGTTCCCGTCGTCGACGCGCAACTACGCGCAGAAGGTCAACAAGAAGATGTATCGCGGTGCCATGCGCTCGATGCTCTCCGAGCTGCTGCGCCAGGAGCGACTGCGTGTGGTGGATTCGGCTGACCTGTCGGCGCCGAAGACCCGCGAGTTGGCGGCACAGTTGAAGGGCGCCGGCATCGACGACGTCATGTTCGTGGTCAACGGTGACTACCCGAACCTCGAGCTTGCCTCGCGCAACCTGCCGAAGGTGGACGTGATTTCCGTCGCCGAGCTGAACCCGCTGGCGCTGATTTCCCACGAAAACGTGATCGTGCTCGGTTCCGAGGCGATGAAGAAAATCGAGGAGGCGCTCAAGTGAACGAAGAGCGACTGATGCAGGTCATCCTGCGACCGCACATCTCCGAGAAGACCACCAACGTCGGCGACAAGTATCGCCAGGTGGTGTTCGAGGTGCTCGACACCGCCAGCAAGATCGAGATCAAGGCCGCGGTGGAGAAGATGTTCGAGGTCAAGGTCGAGGCGGTGCAGGTGGCCAACGTGCGCGGCAAGGTCAAGCGCTTTGGTCGCACCCCCGGCAAGCGCCAGAACTGGAAGAAGGCCTACGTCACCCTCCGCGAAGGGGACGACATCGATTTCATCGGTGGCGGCGCGTAACTCGCCGCGGCCACAGAACAGGTAACGAAACATGGCACTGATCAAGGCGAAACCGACCTCCCCGGCGCGACGCGGCGTCGTCAAGGTCGTCAGTCGCGAACTGCACAAGGGTCGTCCGGTGGCCTCGCTGCTCGAGTCCAAGAGCGCGATCAGCGGGCGCAACAACAAGGGTCGCATTACCGTCCGCCATCGTGGTGGCGGTCACAAGCGTCACTACCGCGTGGTGGATTTCCGTCGCAACAAGGACGGCATCCCGGCCCGCGTCGAGCGCCTGGAGTACGATCCGAACCGCAGTGCCCACCTGGCCCTGCTGCTGTACGCCGACGGCGAGCGTCGCTACATCATCGCGCCGCGCCGCATTGCCGTGGGTGACACCGTGGTGTCCGGCGACGATGCACCGATCTCCACCGGCAACTGCCTGCCGCTGAAGCGCATCCCGCTTGGCACCGTGATCCACTGCGTGGAGATGAAGCCGGGCAAGGGCGCGCAGATCGCGCGTTCGGCCGGTGTCTCGGTGCAGTTCCTCGGCAAGGAAGGCAACACCGCGCTGCTGCGCCTCCGGTCCGGCGAGATGCGTCGCGTCCCGCTGGGCTGCCGGGCCACCATTGGCGAGGTCGGCAACCAGGAAAACAGCCTGCGCAAGCTCGGCAAGGCCGGTGCCAAGCGCTGGCGTGGCATTCGTCCCACCGTTCGCGGCGTGGCGATGAACCCGGTGGACCATCCGCACGGCGGTGGTGAAGGCCGAACCTCCGGCGGTCGTCATCCGGTTTCGCCCTGGGGTGTGCCGACCAAGGGCTACCGTACCCGTGCCAACAAGCGAACCGATTCCATGATTCTTCGCAGAAGGAAGAAGTAAC
>CAYGJZ010000182.1:0-2562 GCA_964350265.1 uncultured Gammaproteobacteria bacterium
GCGGCGTTTCCCGCCATGCGGGCGGTCCGGGAAGGCTTCGAGGCCTACGTGGCGGTGGATGCCAGCGGAACGTTCAACACCACGAAGCGGGAGACGGGCATCCTGCGGTTGATCCAGAGCGGCGTCGTGGTCGCGGACACTCCCAGCCTGGTCGTCGAGATGCTTGCGGACAACGCCTCGCCCAGGGCGGAAGAGGTCTACGCTGCTCTCGGCATGGACTGGTCCATCCTGGTCGGCCAGGTCCGCGCGAGTGCGGCCGCGTAGGTATCCCGTGTTGTTGCCTTGTCGATGCCGAGGTCGCCTCGGCCTCGGCATCGACACAAAGCGTTAGGACAACATGCGTTCCCAACGGCGACGGCATCGTATCGCCGCTCCCGGCGGCGGCGTCCAGTTCAACAACACCAGCCTGACCGGGCCGCCACGATGACGGCGCCCGGCCCGCTCCGCTATGCCTCCGAAGCCGCCCGCTGCCGGATCACCGGCTCGGCACTCGGCAGGAACAGCACCGCGACGAAGATCGCCGCCGCTGCCATCCCGAGCAGCCCGAAGAGCACGCTGAAGCCCCAGGTGCCGTGTATCCATGCGATCAGCGGCACGGCAAGCGCCATCACCGAGAACGTGACGATGTAGCGCATGGCATAGGCGCGGCTGCGCCATTCACTTTTTGCGACGCGGCCGACCAGCACGTCGTTGATGGGTATCTGGCCGAACACCACCAGCATGAAGGCAACGGCCACCACGAGGGCGGGTATCCCGGTCAACGGGATCATGGCGGTGAGGAAGATGGCCTGCAGGAGGGCGACGGCGCCGAACACCGTGCGCACCGAGTGGTTGTCCACCAGGTGGCCGACCACCAGCTGCGCCACCGCGGCGACGGAGAACACGATAAAGGCATACCCGCCCACCATGGTGGCCGAGACGGCGACCTCGCCGAGTCTCTCGTCGAAGACCTTGGGCAGGGAGAACGTGGTGCTCTGGAAGACCAGGCCACCGAGGGCGGTGGTCACGATGATCACGCCGAAGATGCGCAGCAGCGCGTGGTTGGTCAGCGGCGCGGTTGGTGCCTGGCTGGCGCCCTTCGTCCGCGGCTCGTTCACCGCCACGCCACGGTCTCGCCGGACGAACAGCAGGTAGGCGAAGCCAAGGGCGATGGAAACGAGCCCGGGCAGGATGAACGCGTTGCGCCAGCCGGCGGTGTCGATCAGCAATCCGGTCAGCAGCGCGGCACTGGCGACGCCCATGTTGCCGTAGATGCCGTTGATCGCCAGCGGCACCCCGGTGCGGGTTCGGCCGTGCACCACCATGGCCAGCCCCACCGGGTGGTAGATGGCGCCGAAGATCCCGACCAGGGTCAGGCTCACCGCGATCTGCACCGGGTTCCCGGCCAGGCCGGCGAGAATGGAACTGGCGCCGATGCCGATGAAGAAGATCACCATCATGCCTTCCCGGCTCCACTTGTCGGCGAGCCAGCCCGCCGCCAGCGCGCCAACGCCGAAGGCGACGAAGCCCGGCGTGGCATAGGGAATGAGCTCTGCATAGGTCATGCCCCATTCGGTGGTCAGCCGCAGCGCCGCCACGGAGGCGAAGATGAGCATGAAGAAGTGGTCCAGGAAATGGCCCAGGTTCAGGAACAGGAATCGCAGCGGTTCACGTGGCACGGAAGACGGTCCGGTTTGGCTACACGGGCATTGTGCCCGGAGATAGAATGTCTGCCTCATCGCATTGGGCCAGAATATGCCGAGAACACGCCAACCCGGCCTCAACCGGGCGGTCAGCCGGCTCGAGGCGCTGCCGCAGGCGGTGGTGGCCTATGGCCGCGACCTGCGACGGGGCGACAGCCTGCCCTTTCATCACCACCAGCGTGCGCAACTGGTCTATGCCAGCCGGGGCGTGATGACCGTCACCACCCGCAGCGCCTCCTACGTGGTGCCGCCGCAGCGTGCCGTGTGGATGCCGGCGGGCGTGGAACACAGGATCGACGCCCGCAGCGACGTCGCCATGCGCACCCTGTACATCCACGCCAGCGAGGTGATGCACCCGCCCGGCGAGGTGTGCGTGCTGCAGGTGACACCGTTGCTGCGGGAACTCATCGTCGCCGCCGTGCAGGCCGGCCCGGTCTACGCGCCGGGCAGTGCGCTGTCGCGCATCATGGCGGTGATCCTGGACCAGGTCGGCATGCAGCATGTCGCCGCCCTCGCCCTGCCCCTGCCGACGGACCCGCGCCTGCTTCGCATCACCCATGCCCTGCTCCAGGATCCCGCCGACGGTCGCGACCTCGGGCAATGGGCGAGCCTGGTCGGTGCCAGCAAGCGCACCATCGGCCGCCTGTTCAATGCCGAAACCGGCATGTCGTTCCAGGCATGGCGGCAACAGCGCAGGCTGCTGCGAGCACTGGAACTGCTGGCAACGGGGGAGCAGGTCACCCGCGTCGCGCTGGAGCTTGGCTACGACAACACCAGCGCATTCATCTCGATGTTTCGGCGATGCCTGGGCACGACGCCCAGGCGCTATTTCCGGCAGGGCGCCGCGGACGCCCGTTGAACGGGTCGCGGGGCAGCGGGT
>CAYGJZ010000183.1:0-2365 GCA_964350265.1 uncultured Gammaproteobacteria bacterium
GCGGCGAAGACGCCCTGATCATCTACGACGATCTCACCAAGCAGGCCTGGGCCTATCGCCAGATCTCCCTGCTGCTGCGCCGCCCGCCGGGCCGCGAAGCCTATCCCGGCGACGTCTTCTACCTGCACTCGCGCCTGCTCGAGCGCGCCTCGCGGGTCAACGCCGACTACGTCGAGGAGCTCACCGGCGGTGAGGTGAAGGGCAAGACCGGCTCGCTGACCGCGCTGCCGATCATCGAGACCCAGGCCGGTGACGTGTCCGCCTTCGTGCCGACCAACGTCATCTCCATTACCGATGGCCAGATCTTCCTCGAGTCGGACCTGTTCAACGCCGGCATCCGCCCGGCCATCAACGCCGGCCTGTCGGTGTCCCGCGTCGGTGGCGCCGCCCAGACCGGCATCATCCGCAAGCTCGGCGGCGGCGTGCGACTGGCACTGGCCCAGTACCGCGAGCTGGCGGCCTTCTCGCAGTTCGCCTCCGACCTCGACGAGGCCACCCGGAAGCAGCTCGAGCGCGGCCAGCGCACCACCGAGATGATGAAGCAGAAGCAGTACTCCACGCAGAGCGTCGCGGAGATGGCACTGTCCCTGTTTGCCGTCAACGAAGGCTTCCTTGACGATGTCGAGGTCGGCAAGGTGGTGGACTTCGAGGCAGCCATGCAGGCCTACGTGAAATCCAACCACGGTGACGTGCTCGACAAGATCAACCAGGATCTGAAGTACGACGACGACACCACGGCGGCGCTGAAGCGCGTGGTCGAGGATTTCAAGGCCAACGGTTCCTGGTAACCGGTCGGTTCCGACCAGCGGAGGCAAGAAAGCATGGCGGGCGCCAAAGAGATCCGGACCAAGATCAAGAGCATCCAGAACACGCAGAAGATCACCAAGGCCATGGAAATGGTCGCGGCGAGCAAGATGCGCAAGGCACAGGACCGCATGCAGAGCGCGCGGCCCTATGCCGAGAAGATTCGCAACGTGATCGCGCATCTGGCACAGGCTCACCCGGAGTACCGGCATCCCTATACCCTTGACCGCGAGGTCAAGCGGGTGGGATACATCGTCGTATCCACCGATCGTGGCCTGTGCGGCGGTCTCAACGTCAACCTGTTCCGTCGCGCCATCAACGCCATGAGCGATTGGCACGACCAGGGCGTGGAGATCGACGTTGCCTGCATCGGCTCCAAGGGGCTCGGCTTCTTCCGGCGCTTCGGCGGCAACATCGTGGCCGAGACCACCGGTCTTGGCGATGCACCGGGCATGAACGACCTGCTCGGTGCCATCCAGGTCATGCTCGATGCCTTCGACGAGGCGAAGATCGACCGCCTGTACATGGTCAACAACGAGTTCGTCAACACCATGACGCAAAAGCCGGTGGTGGAGCAGTTGCTGCCGATCACCGCCGACAACCCGCACGAGCGCCTCGATCACCACTGGGACTACATCTACGAGCCGGATGCCAAGGAAGTGGTGGACGTGCTGCTGACCCGCTACGTCGAGTCGCTGGTCTACCAGGGCGTGGTGGAGAACGTGGCCTCCGAGCAGGCGGCGCGGATGGTGGCGATGAAGGCGGCGTCGGACAACGCCGGCAACCTGATCGACGAGTTGCAGCTCATCTACAACAAGGCACGCCAGGCGGCGATCACCCAGGAGATCTCCGAGATCGTCGGCGGCGCGGCCGCGGTCTGATCCAGGCGGCAGGAAAGAAAACACGGCGCGTCGGTCGAATCGCGCCAACCGTTCAAGAAATGCGATTGAGGTTAGAAGGACTATGAGTTCCGGAAACATTGTTGAAATCATCGGCGCGGTGGTGGACGTGCGCTTCCCGCGTGACTCCATCCCGAAGGTCTACGATGCATTGAACGTGACCGAGACCGGGCTGACCCTGGAAGTGCAGCAGCAGATGGGCGACGGCATCGTGCGCACCATTGCCATGGGTTCCTCTGACGGCCTGCGTCGTGGCCTGGAAGCCACCAACACCGGCGCGCCGATCTCGGTACCGGTGGGGCAGAAGACCCTCGGCCGCATCATGAACGTGCTCGGCGAACCGATCGACAACGTCGGTCCGGTGGATGCCGAGGAGCGTCACCCGATTCACCGCAAGCCGCCGGCCTATGCCGACCAGGCCGCCTCGGTGGAGATCCTCGAAACCGGCATCAAGGTCATCGACCTGATCATGCCCATCGCCAAGGGCGGCAAGATCGGTCTGTTCGGCGGCGCCGGCGTGGGCAAGACGGTGACGCTGATGGAACTGATCAACAACATCGCCGTGCAGCAGGAAGGCCTTTCGGTCTTTGCCGGTGTCGGCGAGCGTACCCGCGAAGGCAACGACTTCTACCACGAGATGACCGAGGCCGGCGTGCTCGACA
>CAYGJZ010000184.1:0-2320 GCA_964350265.1 uncultured Gammaproteobacteria bacterium
AAGGACCTGGCCTCGCGCGACGTGGTCAGTCGTTCCATGACCATGGAGATCCGCGCCGGCAAGGGCGTCGGCAACGAGGGCGACCATATCCACCTGCACCTGGAGCACCTCGGTCCCGAGGTGCTGGCCGAGCGCCTGCCGGGCATTTCCGAGACTGCCAAGATCTTTGCCGGCGTCGACGTGACCCGCGACCCGATCCCGGTCATCCCCACCGTGCACTACAACATGGGCGGCATCCCGACCAACTACCACGGCGAGGTGCTGACCCTGGCCGATGGCAATCCCGACCAGGTGGTGCCCGGGTTGATGGCCATCGGCGAGGCGGCCTGCGTCTCGGTGCATGGCGGCAACCGCCTCGGTTCCAACTCGCTGCTCGACCTGGTGGTGTTCGGCCGCGCCGCCGCCATCCGCGCCGCCGAGCTGGTGGCGCCGAAGAAGGGACGGCGGCAGAAGCTTCCTGCCAACGCCGGCGACGAGATCGTCGAGCGGCTCGACCGCGCCCGCCATGCCGACGGCGACACGCCCACCGCCGCCGTGCGGCTGGACATGCAGCGCACCATGCAGACCCACTGCGCGGTGTTCCGTACCGAGGAAGTGCTGCGCGAGGGCGTCGACAAGCTGCGGCCGATCCACGACGCGCTGTCCTCGCTGAAGGTGTCGGACCGCTCGATGGTGTGGAACACCGACCTGGTGGAGACGCTGGAGCTGCAGAACCTCGTCTGCCAGGCCATTGCCACCGCCGATTCCGCGGTCAACCGCAAGGAAAGCCGCGGCGCACATGCCCGCGAGGACTTCCCCGATCGCGACGACGAGCAGTGGATGAAGCACACCCTGATCTGGGTGGACGATTCCGGCAAGTCACGCATCGACTACCGGCCGGTGCACTACTACACGCTCACCGACGAGGTGGACGTGGTGCCCCCCAAGCAACGGGTTTACTAGTTTCAAGGAGCTGTCATGGCCGATCTCACCCTGCCTGCCAATTCCCGTATCGGCACCGGCAAGACCTTCAAGGCACCGTCCGCGGGAAAGCGTATCCGCGAGTTCCACGTCTATCGCTACGACCCCGACAGCGGTGACAACCCGGTCATCGATATCTATGAAATCGATCTCGACGACTGCGGGCCGATGGTGCTCGACGCCCTGATCAAGATCAAGAACGAGGTCGATGCCAGCCTGACCTTTCGCCGCTCCTGCCGCGAGGGCATCTGTGGCTCGTGCTCGATGAACATCGACGGCGCCAACACCCTGGCCTGCATCCAGGCCATCGAGGACATCGACGGCCCGGTGAAGATCTACCCGCTGCCGCACATGCCCGTGGTCAAGGACCTGGTGCCGGACCTGACCCATTTCTATGCCCAGTACGCGTCGGTGGAACCGTGGATGAAGACCGATTCCCCGTCTCCCGACCGCGAGCGGCTGCAGTCGGTGGAGGATCGCGAGAAGCTCGACGGCCTGTACGAGTGCATCCTCTGCGCCTGCTGCTCCACCAGTTGCCCGAGCTACTGGTGGAACAGCGATCGCTACCTCGGCCCGGCGACCTTGCTGCAGGCCTACCGCTGGATCGCCGACAGCCGCGACGAGGCCACCGGGGAGCGGCTGGACGCGCTGGAGGACCCGTTCAAGCTGTATCGCTGCCATACCATCATGAACTGCACCAATACCTGCCCCAAGGGCCTGAATCCCGGCAAGGCCATTGCCGAGATCAAGAAGCTCCTCTACCTGCGCGGCTGACGGCGGCATGGACGAGGCGCAGCGAAAACGCCTGCGCTGGCGCTGCCGGCGCGGGGTGCGGGAACTGGACATCCTGTTGAGCGGCTTCCTGGATCGGCGCTTCGCTGCCGCCGATGCCACGGTGCAGGCGAGCTTCGCGGCACTGCTCGACTGCCAGGACCCGGACGTCGTCGACTGGCTCACCGGTCGTCGCGACGACTGGCCCGAGGCCTGTGCCGCGGTGATTCCGTTGCTGCGCGAAGGCGGCGGCTTGCCGGGCGGCTGACTACCCGGCCCCGGTGCGGGCGGAAAATCCCGCCGGCTCCAGGATCGTGTCGCGGGCGGCGGCGTCGGTGTCCGGGTAGTCCAGGATGTAGTGCAGTCCGCGGCTTTCCCGGCGGGACTGCGCCGAGCGCACGATGAGGTCCGCCACCACCACCAGGTTGCGCAGTTCCACCAGGTCCGCGTCGACGCGGAAGTTGCTGTAGAACTCTCGGATTTCCTCGTCCAGCAGGCGCAGCCGGTTGGCGGCGCGCTGCAGTCGCTTGGTGGTGCGCACGATGCCCACGTAGTCCCACATGAAGTGGCGCAGTTCGTCCCAGTTGTG
>CAYGJZ010000185.1:0-2194 GCA_964350265.1 uncultured Gammaproteobacteria bacterium
CTGCGGACAGCGACCAGGCGATGACCACGGCGCAGAGGATGAGCCCGAGCTGGGCGTAGAACGCCGGGCTGGTGGCCCAGGCCAGCACGGCGGAGATCAGCTCCTGCCATCGTTGCTGCAACGATGCGAGTTCCATGGGGGTATTTAGACGGGTTTGACGACAACATGTCAACGAACGGGGCCGGGTTGACCCGACCTGCCCGACAATCACCGGATCGCCGCCGTCGATGCTAGAATTCCAGCCTGGTTCGGCCGCGCGGCCTCGGCAACGGAATGCGGGGGGTATGGTGAAGATGGCGTTGGCAAAGTCCTCACCGTCGGGTGCGCCGAAACCGCAAACGATTCTCTGTTGCCTGCCCAACCATGCGCCCATGACCGGATTCGATCGACCGCCGCAGCCTCGCGACCCGCACGAGGCGCACCGAGCCGCCACTCCGCTGGAACTGTTTTTCGACCTGGTTTCGGTGATTGCCATCGCCGCCGCTGCCGCTGGCCTGCACCACGCCATCTCGGCCGATCACGCCGTCGAGGGTCTGGCGACCTACGTGCTGGCCTTCTTCGCGATCTGGTGGGCATGGATGAACTACACCTGGTATGCCTCCGCCTACGACAACGACGACGCCTTGTTCCGGGTCCTGACCATGGTGATCATGAGCGGATCGCTGATCATGGCGGCCGGGCTTGGCACCCTGTTCGAGCACGGAAATCTGACCATGCTGGTGCTTGGCTACGTCGTCATGCGTGTCGGCATGGTGGCCCTGTGGCTGCGTGCCAGTGCCCACGATCAGCAAAGGCGGCGCTGCACGCTGGTCTATGCCATCGGAATCGCTCTTGCACAGGTCTACTGGGTGGCGTTCCTGATGATGCAGCCGCTGGCGCCAGCGTACCTGTACAGCTTGTTCGCAATCGGCGTGGTGATCGAGCTCGCGGTGCCCGTGGTTGCCGAGCGCAGCCACAACACGCCATGGCACCGCCATCACATCATCGAACGCTACGGCCTGTTGAACATCATCGTGCTCGGCGAGACGTTGCTGGCGGGGGCGATGTCTTTGCGGCAGTTGGCCGGTGGCGCCACCGAGGTGGCCTTCGCGCATATCGCGATGTCGGCCGTGGTCATTGTCTTCGCCATGTGGTGGCTGTACTTCAGCCGCGAAGAGCATCTGCAGAGCAATGATCTCGGTCGTGCGCTCACCTGGGGGTATGGTCACTACCTGATTTTCGCCTCTGGTGCCGCGGTCGGCGCCGGTTTTGCGGTGCTGGTGGACGTGATTGCCGGCGAAGCACGGGTGTCGCTGCTGGTGGGTGACTATGCGGTCGCGGTTCCGTTGGCGCTGTACCTGGTGGGTCTGTGGTTCGTTCGCGACCGCTTCTGCCTGGTTGGCCCGGGCCGGTTCGTGCTGCCCGTGTTCGCGGTATTGATGTTGTTGGCCCCGTTCACCCCGATTGCGCTGGAGGGGATCGCCGCGCTATCGGCACTGGCGGTGGTGTGCCGGGGGCTGGTGGTGCGCTCGCAAGTCGCCCTGGCATGAGTGTCATGAGCCAGGCGCAAGGTCCGGTACTCCCGGGAAGGGTGAAGTGAGTCGTCTGCTTCGTCGTCACCATCGTCGCGTGGCCTGGCTGTGCCTCGTGTCCATGCTCTACGCGGCCACCGCGCCGGCCCTGTCCCAGTGGCTGGCGGCTTCCGGCGGCACCTGGGTGGAGATCTGCAGCGCCAACGGCCTGGTGCGCGTGGCGCTGGACGCCGGGGGCCAGGCGCAGCCGGCGGACGACGCGGCGGATCCGGGTCACTGTCCGTTCTGTCGCCTGCAGGATCTGCCCGCGGTGCTGGCCATGCACGGGACCGCCGATCCGCGCGGGCCGGTTGCCGCCGGCGGGTCGACGCCGCCGCCCTTGCCCGACGGGCGGCCGTCCTGGCGCACGGCCCAGCCCCGCGCGCCGCCGCTTCCCGCCTGAGCGGACGGTCGTTGCGCGCACGTTGCGCACCGTCCGCCATTCCCTGTCTGTGTCCGGTCACTCGTCGCCCAGCGGGCATGGCGGGTGCTCGCTACGAAATCATTCCCTGGAAAACAACCATGAAACGCATTCTTTTCGCGGCCAGCCTGCTGCTGGCATGCACCACCGTCGCCGCCGAGATCACCATCGAGGAACCCTGGGTGCGGGCCACCGTTCCCGGCCAGCAGGGCACCGGCGCCTT
>CAYGJZ010000186.1:0-2151 GCA_964350265.1 uncultured Gammaproteobacteria bacterium
TCCGTGTCTATGCCCATACGCAGTATTGCTCTTCTCGCCCACTCGTGGAGAGCGAAAGCCGGGCGGGTATGGACCTGCAGTTGAACCTGTTCGCCAAACGCCACTAGGCAGTGCTACAACTGTCGACGGAATCCGAATCGGCCGACTTTGCTTGCCAGGAACCTGGCCGCGTTCATCAGCCAGCGCCCAGTGGCTGTGCGCTTGATGCTGGTCACCAGCATCCGGGTTGGCGTGATGCCGAAGAACTCCTTGCCCGTGCGCCGATCCGCTAGGCGATCCACCGTGATCGTGTCCGGGTGGACGAGTGGGAAGTCCATCGAACGGGTCGCAAGGGCGGACCGGGGGTCGTCGACGTTGGTGGTATGCGCCGCCGCGTCACCAAAGCCGATGTTCGAGACCTGGTTGCGCACGGGTATTGCGGACAGCCCCTTGTGCTTCCAGCAGGCATAGGTCCAGGCATAGGCCCAGGAGTCCACCCGGCCGGCGTACAGGTCATCGAATATTCCGCGCCAGTACGTGGTGAACTGACGACTGCCGCCGCCGACATCGTGCAACCAACGGCTTTCTCGACGGCTTGGCCAACAGGGAATACCGCGATCGAACGCCCTCCATGCCCTTCTCCATGACGCCCAGCCCCAGCAATGGTTGTAGACGCTGAAGTAGTAACTGGCGTCGGCTGTTCCCGCGGCATGGGCATGGCCCTGCCCGGAGATGGAAACCACCCTGTCGTCATCGCGGTAGCGGGCAAGCAGCGCATCGCAGAACGGGAAGAAATCGCGATGTGGCAGGCAGTCGTCTTCGAGCACGATGCCTTCCGGCTCCTGTTCGAAGAACCAGTCGATGGCGTCGCTGACCGCGACCCGGCATCCCAGGTTGTGAGAACGAAACTTCGTGTACACCTGGCATGGCCAGTGGACGCTGGTGGCGATGGCCCTGGTTTCGTTGCACCGTGCGGCGTCTGACGGGACATGCTCCCTGGGTCCGTCGGCGGCGACGTACAGCTTCGGTGGACGGGCGCTGGCGATGGCGTCGAACACCCTTTTCGTGGTCGATGGGCGATTGAACACGAGGAACAGCACCGGGCTCGAGCATGCGTCCGTTGGCGCCGGATCCACTCCTGGCTCATCCGTGTTGGGGGCGTTCATCGGCGGGCGCGGAAGAGCATGCTGTTGAACAGCGTTGATACGGGATTGTAGTCCAGCGACTGCAGGTACTCGACAACTGGCGTCGTACCTGGCGCTCCCGTGGAGTCGACCAGCGACTCGACCACGACGATCGTCGGACGAAAACGCTGCCAGTCGTTGGACTGCAACACCGCGAGATCTTCGCCCTCGACGTCGACGGAAAGAAAGTCGATGGTCGATGTCGGGCTTGGCAGGTGTTCGTCGAGAATCGCCGACAGGGGTCGACAGGGAATCGGTGTCGTGCGCAGCAGTCGCCATCTTCCGTGCTGCTGTCGTTGCTCCGCCAAAGACGGGTCGAAGGTGTTCAGGGCCGGGTCGTCGAACTGGTAGAACGAACGCATGCCCGGTTGGCGGGCGACCCCGGTCTCGATGGCGATGTCCCGAGGTCGGCAACGACGGAACTTCGCCTCGGTGCCAGGAATGGCGTCGATGACGATGCCCTGCCAGCCCATTCGGTAGAACAGGAAGGTATTGGAAAAACGGAACGGGTGGTGGGCGCCGACGTCGACGTAGAAACCGGTCCGCTGGTCATGCAGCAGGCGCAGCAGCAACAGGTCTTCGCCTTCCTGCGCATAGGACCGGGTTCCGTAGAGGTATCCCGCGAACGGTTCGCTGGCCCGTTCGCGCCATGCCTTCGGAACGATGCGTCGAAGCAGATCACGCACGAGGAAACAGGGCCCGTAGCTGTCGTTGGAAGATGTCCGGTGCGAGCACTGCATTGCACAGCACGGCGGAAACCGCGAACGATGCCAGCGTGCCGATGGCCGCGCCCATGGGGCCGTACCGGGGGATCAGCAGGAGGTTGAGACCGACGTTGAACACCATGCCGATGACGGCCTTTTGCAGCGAGATGATACCCCGCCCTTCGTTGGCGATCCACAAGCCCTGCGCTGCACCCAGGGCAACGGCTACGTTGGAAAAGACATGCACCGCGAGCACCGCGGCACTGTCGGCGTAGGCGTCACCG
>CAYGJZ010000187.1:0-2144 GCA_964350265.1 uncultured Gammaproteobacteria bacterium
TCGTAGTAGGCCCACCAGCTGCCCAGCGCGATGCCGATGGTGAGGAACAGCCAGGCGATGTTGGTCCACGGCCGCATCCAGCGTGTCCACGCCGCGTCCAGGCGGCCGCCGATGAGGGCGGCGATGGCAAAGGCGAAGGCCACCGAGAAGCCGACGTAGCCCATGTAGAGCATCGGCGGGTGGATGGCCAGGCCGATGTCCTGCAGCAGCGGATTGAGGTCGCGGCCTTCGGCCACCGCCGGCAGCAGGCGATCGAAGGGATTGGAGGTGAACAGGATGAAGGACAAAAAGCCGATGCTGATGATGCCCATCACCGCCAGCACGCGGGCGGTCATCAACGGCGGCACGTTGCGGCTGAACAGGCTGACCGCGCCGGTCCAGCCGGCCAGGATCAGCGCCCACAGCAGCAGCGATCCCTCGTGGGCGCCCCAGACGCCGGAGACGCGGTAGACCAGGGGCAGCTGGCTGTTCGAGTTGTTGGCCACGTAGGCGATGGAGAAATCGGACTGCACGAAGCCGATGGTCAGGCAGACATAGGACACCGCCACCAGGGCGAACTGTGCCTGCGCCGCAGGCACCGCCACCGCCACCAGGCGACGGTTGCGAAGCGCGCCGCCGACCAGCGGCAGCACCGCCTGCAGCAGCGCCACCACCAGGGCCAGCACCAGCGCCAGGTTGCCGATCTCCGGGGTCACTGGGTGGTCCTCGATGCCTCGGCGGTCTTCAGCGCGTCGGCGACTTCCGGCGGCATGTAGGTCTCATCGTGCTTGGCCAGCACTTCCTCGGCGGCGAACACGCCGTCGTCGCGCAGGCGGCCCTGGGCGACGATGCCCTGGCCCTCCCGGAACAGGTCGGGGAGGATGCCGGAGAAGACCACGGTCACCGCCTTGGCGGTGTCGGTGAGGTCGAAGCTGACCTCGATGTTGCCCGGCTCTCGGCGCACGCTGCCTTCCACCACCATGCCGCCGAGACGGAAGTTGTTGCCCCGCGGGGCTTCCCCCTCGGCTACCTGGGTGGGACTGAAGAACAGATTGATGTTCTCCTTCAGCGCCAGCAGCGCGAAGGTCACCGAGGCGCCGATGCCGGCCAGCAGCAGCGACACCAGGATCAGCCGTTGCCGGCGCCGGGGCGTCATGGCCGCTGCCGCCGGGCGGCGCGGCGCAGCCGGCCGGCGAGGTCGCGGCGGCTGGCGCGCTCCCGTGCCCGCGCGCTGAAGATGTTGGCGACCAGCACCAGCGCGGTGATGCCCCAGGCGCTCCAGACGTAGGCGCCGTAGCCACCCATCTGCAGGAACTCAGCCATGCTTGTCTTCCTCTTCGATCATCTCGCGTACCCAGCGCGCACCGGGCTCCGCCAGCAGCAGTTCGCCACGGGCACGGACCAGCATCAGGGCCAGGTAGTAGCACTTGAAGGCGACTGCCATCAGCAGCAGCGGCACCAGCATGCTGGTGGCGATGGACGGCGCGTCGAACTTGGTGATGGTGGCACCCTGGTGCAGGGTGTTCCACCATTCCACCGAGTAGTGGATGATGGGCAGGTTGACCACCCCCACCAGGGCCAGCACGGCGCCGGCGCGGGCGGCGCTGCGGCGATCGTCGATGGCCGACTGCAGGGCCATGAAGCCGAGGTAGAGGAACAGCAGGATCAGCTCGGAGGTGAGCCGCGCATCCCAGACCCAGTAGGTGCCCCACATCGGCTTGCCCCAGACGGCACCGGTGACCAGGGCGATGGCGGTGAAGCTGGCGCCCAGCGGTGCGGTGGCGCGGGCCACCACGTCGGCCAGTTTCATTCTCCACACCAGGGTGACGGCGCCGCAGACGGCCATCACGGTATAGCAGAACATGGACATCCATGCCGACGGCACGTGGATGTAGATGATGCGGTAGCTGTCGCCCTGCTGGTAGTCCGGCGGTGCCAGCACCAGCCCGCCGATGCCGCCGGCGACGAACAGCACGGCGGCGATGCCGCCGAGCCACGGTGCCAGCAGCCGCGACAGGCGGTAGAAGGTCTTCGGCGAGCCCAGGCTGTGAAAGGCGACCTTGAGTCGCGACGGCGGGGTGCGTACCGGGAGTTCGGCCTGCGACGGCATGGGTTGGCGGTATTCAGTTGGCTGTGGGCTCGATCGGACGCGGATGGTAACCGAA
>CAYGJZ010000188.1:0-2102 GCA_964350265.1 uncultured Gammaproteobacteria bacterium
T
Source organism: uncultured Gammaproteobacteria bacterium (assembly GCA_964350265.1). Classification (GTDB taxonomy): domain Bacteria; phylum Pseudomonadota; class Gammaproteobacteria; order Arenicellales; family CAJQKF01; genus BQJD01. The sequence continues at coordinate 2 of CAYGJZ010000188.1, forward strand.
CGGTGATGACGCCGCCGGCGCCTTCCACCACGGGCACCAGCGGGCAGAAGTCGTGGGCGTCGAGGTTGGGGGCGCAGACGCTGGCGGCGACCTTGCCGGCGGCCAGGGCGGCGAAGGCCAGGCAGCCACCGTCGTAGATGTTCCAGCGGGTGGTCGCGCGCAGGCGGTTCATGCCCGCCCGGGTCTCGTCGTCGAAGGCGTCGAGATCGGAAAAGCACACGATGGCGTCCGCCAGCGAACCGGTCTGCGCGGCGCGCAGGGGGCGGCCGTTGCGCCAGGCGCCCTCGCCGCTGATGCCGACGTAGACGTCGCCGAGCAGTGGCTGGCAGATCACCCCCAGGCGCGGCACCGCGCCGTGGCACAGGGCGAGCAGGATGCCGAAGTTCGGCAGACCGGCGGCGAACTGGCGGGTGCCGTCGATGGGGTCGATCAGCCAGGTCCACTCGGCGTCCGGGTTGCGCGGGCCGTATTCCTCGCCGAGGATGCCGTGATCGGGGAAGGCCTGCTCCAGGCGGGAGCGGATCACCCGTTCCACGGCCAGGTCCACCGTGGTCACCGGCGAGCCGTCGTCCTTGATGGTGATGTCGAAACGGGCCTGTTCCTCGCGCACTAGGTGGGCGGCGTCCTCGACCACGGACTCGACCACGCTCCTGGCATGGGCGGGCAGTTCGGCGTGGCTGGACATGGCGCGCCTCAGCGCTTGCCGCCGGCGGTGGATTCCCTGGCCGACCCGCCGTTGAGGTAGTTGTACACGGTGGCGCGGCCCATGCCGAGCAGGCGCGAGATGTACCCGGCGGCGTTCCTGCCGCCGAAGGCCCCGTCCTCGGCCAGGTCGCAGACGAGTTCCTTCTTCTGTGCCCGCGACAGGTCGGAGGCATTCAGCCCGCGCGACGTCGTCCACTGGCGGATGTAGTCGTTGATGCGTTCGTGCCAGTCATCGCGGAACAGGCTTTCCGGCTTGCCGATGCCGGCCGGCACCGAAACGAAGTTCTGCAACGCGAGAATGATGGATTCGAACTCGGTCACGTCGACGTTGATGCACATCACCGCCACGCCCTTCCCCGCCGGCGTGCGCAGCACCGCGCTGATCGACTTGATCCGGCGTCCGTCCCAGTTGGTCTTCTCGTAGGGACCGATGACCACGTCGTCAGGCTTGAAGTCGATCTCGTGGATGTTGGAAGGATCGCCGAGCTCGCGCTTGGAAAAGTTGCCGGCGATGTGCACCACGCTGGCGCTGGCCAGGTCGTGCAGGACCACCTCGGCGAAGGGCGTGAACAGGGTGGCGATGGCGTCGCAGACGGGCACGAAGGGCGCGACCTCGGTCCGGATGCCCTTGCCGGCATCCTTGGAGGGTTGGCCTGTTTGCCGGGCCGCCCGGCCGCTGTTCCTGGGTACCAAGGCTGTGTTCCTGTTGGCGCTCGCTGGCCGGTCATCGGCGCTTCGGGTGGTCCCCGCGCGGCGCGGTGGATAGTACTGTATTCTGACTAAGACTAGTTTGTCTAATCTGGATATTGTAGTCTATTTGCCGGGAGCGACATCCCGCAAGCGCGAACTGCTGTCCAGGCCGTCGTCGAGAAGCGGCGTTGTCGCCCACCTACCCAACACAACACTCACGAGGTGTATGGCTATGAAGAACTGGAAAGCGACCCTGGCTGGCCTGGTGGTGGCAACCAACCTGGTTGCCGCGCCCGCGGTTGCCGAGACCCTGCGCGTGGGCATGGAATGCACCTACGCACCGTTCAACTACCGCACGTCCGACGGCGAACTGGCCGGCTACGACGTCGACGTCGCCAAGGGCATCGCCGGCATCATCGGCGCGGATCTCGAGTTCGTCTGCCAGGAGTGGGACGGCATGATCCCGGCCCTGTTGGCAAACAAGTTCGATCTCATCGTGGCATCGATGTCGATCACCGAGAAGCGCATGGAACAGATCGACTTCACCGCGCCCTACCGGGTCTCCATCGGCCGCCTGGTCGGTCCGGTGGGCAAGAACTGGGAACTGTTCGACGCCGACGGCGAGCCCATCGCGGCCAACTTCGACGGCATGCGCATCGGCGTCGAGCGCGCGTCCACCTACTTCGAGTGGTTCTCCGCCAAGATG
>CAYGJZ010000189.1:0-2082 GCA_964350265.1 uncultured Gammaproteobacteria bacterium
TGAAATGGTGGCTGTACCCGGGCATGAACCTGCATGCGCGGCTGCGCTACCGTCGCCTGCCACGGTTCTTCGGAGCGCCAGGGCAAGGCGAGGTGCGCCGGGTGCTGGATGCGGGCAGTGGCAACGGCATGCTGGCCTACCGTGCCAGCCTGCTCGGCAACCAGGTGCTGGGGGTCAGTTTCAAGACGTCCGAGGTCACCGGTTCGACGACCCTGTTCAACGAGTTTCTCGGCATCGGGACGGAGCGACTGCGCTTCGAGGAGGGCAACCTCTACGCGCTGAAGCACGAGGACGGCGCCTTCGACGAGATCATCTGCGCGGAGGTGCTGGAACACCTGCGCCGCGACGACGAGGTCTGTGCCTCCTTTCACCGCTTGCTGAAGCCCGGTGGCGTGCTGCACGTCTGTGCACCCAACGCGGATCACCCCTACAACCGGGACTTCCCCCTCGATCCCGACGAATCCGGCGGTCATGTTCGGCCCGGCTACACCCTGGAAAGCTACCGCGAACTGCTCGAGCCGCTCGGCTTCGTCATCGAGGAGAACGCGCGTATCGGTGGGCCGGTGCGACAGTGGTTCAACTGGCGCATCAAGGAAATCCAGGCGCGACACGGGGTTCTCGCGGGACTGCCCTGGTTCCTGGTCGCGCTGCCCGCCCTGTGGTTCGAGTCCGCCGCGGGTGAACGCCGCATGCCGTTCTCGCTCTACGTGCGCGCCCGGCGCGTGGATGTCCCGGGCGGCCGGGAACGGGGTTAGCCGAATTGTTCCCGCTCTACGTCATCGCCACCGCGCTCTCGGTCATCGCCATCGCGCTGTATGCCTTTTCGCGCAGCCGCGATGCCATGCAGCCGGCGGTGTTCATCAGTCCGCTGTTCCTGTACTTCTACGGCATCTGGCCGCTGATGATTCACCGGCCGGGTGGCCTGCTCGACTACTTCACCGTTCAGGAACTGGACTATGTCGGGCTGCTGTACCTGCTGTCGATCCTGGCCTTCTTCCTCGGCATGGCCAACTGGCCGCGTGGCATACATCGCCGGGATTTCGTCGGCCAGGCCCGCGGCGCCATCTTCTCGCTGAATCTCAATCCCCGGGTGCGTCGCCGCCTGCTCTACGTGGGTCTGCTGCTCGGCGCGGTCGCGATTGCCGCCTACTGGTATTCCATCGTCAACGTGGGTGGCTTCGTCGACGCCTACAGCCGTGCCAAGGGGGGAGGGCGAACCTTCTCCGGCTACGTCGGCGAGGCGCCGCTGCTGGCCTATCCGGCCATCGTGCTGATCGCGTTGTCGCGACAACGGCTGAAGATCCGCCTGGTGGATGTCTTCCTGGTATTGCTGGTGGCATCACCACACCTCATCCAGGGCACCTTCGGCGGTCGTCGTGGACCGTTGTTCCTCATTCTCGCCATGCTGTTCCTTTCCTGGTACCTGGCCCGGGGCACGTTGCCCAGCCTGCGCAAGGGGGTCATCGGTGTGTCGATCATCAGCCTGGTGGTGGTGGTGGTGTGGTCGCAGCGCCAGCATCTCTACCTCGGCTCGGGGGAGGAGTTCCAGGTCGAGCGCCTGGTGGATCGCCTGGCCCCGGATACGATCAGCACGGGAGATGAATACCTCGCCGGGGTGGCCACCGTGCTCACCGCCGACGAGATCGAGAACTTCTACTGGGGCTACCGCTACTTCGTCACCCTGTTCATCCGCCCCATTCCCCGCCAGATCTGGCCGACCAAGTACGAAGACATGGGCGCCGACTGGCTCTACCAGTACGGCGACGAGGAGCGGGAGGAGCGCTACCTGCACGCCGTGGGCTTTACCCTGTTGTCCGGTTCCTCCACCGGCTTCGTGGCCGATGTCTACTACGAGTTCGCCTGGCTGACGGTGCTGGTCTGCTATCTCCTCGGCCTCGCGCTGTTCCGCGTCTGGCGCTGGCACCGCAACGAAGGCGGCCTCGCCACCGTGTTCTTCATCGAGGCCCTGATCCTGAGCATCTACCTGCCCACCCAGAGCCTCACCGCCTTCCTGCACCGCCTGCTGTTCATGGCCGGCTTCACCTGGCTGGTGTGGCGCTACTGGCTGGCGCCGGCGCTGGA
>CAYGJZ010000190.1:0-2077 GCA_964350265.1 uncultured Gammaproteobacteria bacterium
CGGGTCGGGCCGGTGGTCACGAGGTCGTCCAGCGCTGCGAGAAAGCGATGGGCATCGTTGTTCCCCAGCAACGCGCCGGGATCAAGACCAGCGGCCCGGGCCCGCGCCAGGGAATCCGGACCGATGATGCCGCCGGCATCGTCCACCGAGCCGTCGATGCCGTCGCTGTCCGCGGCCAGTGCATGACAGTCGGCAAGACCATCCAGCGCCAGGGCCAGCGCCAGCAGGAACTGCATGTTGCGGCCACCGCGGCCATCGCCGCGTACCGCCACCGAGGACTCGCCACCGGACAGCAGCACCGCCGGCGACGTCGCCACCCCGCCGCCACCACGCACCTGCCGCGCGAGGGCGGCATGGACGTTGGCCAGCGCCTCGGCGTCGATCTCGATGTCGTCGCCGAGAATCACCGGCGTGATGCCGTGTTCCCGGGCGAAACCGGCAGCCGCCTGCAACATGGACTGCGCGGTGGCCAGTACCGTGACCCGGTGCCGTTCACCATCCACCTCGCCGGCCCCCGGGTCGTTCTCGATGGCATGGCGGACGGAGGCCGGCACCTCGATCCGGTAGCGATCGAGAATGGCCATGGCCTGTTCGGCGGTGGTGGGATCGGCAACCGTGGGCCCGGACCCGACCACCGCGGGATCGTCGCCGGGCACGTCGGAGATCACCAGAGTCCACGACGGTGCCGGGTCGATGCGTCTCGCCAGCCGTCCCCCCTTGATCGCCGACAGCCGGCGACGCACGCAGTTCATCGCCCCGATGGGAGCACCTGAGCGCAGCAGGGCACGGTTGATCTCCTGCTTCTCTCCCAGGCTGATACCGGGCGCCGGCGCCACCAGCAGCGAGGACGCCCCGCCCGACATCACCACGATCACCAGGTCGTCGGCGGTGGCCGAATCGGCCAGCGCCATGATGCGCCCGGCGGCATCGATGCCCTGCTGGTCCGGCACCGGGTGGGCGGCCTGCACCACCTCGATCTGCCGGGTCGGCGCCTGGTGATCGTAGCGGGTGACCACCAGGCCCTCGACGGGTCCCGGCCAGCGTCGCTCCAGCGCCGCGGCCATGCTCGCCGCGGCCTTCCCCGCGCCGAGCACGATGGTCCTGCCCCGCGGCGGCGGCGGCAGTGGCAGCGTCAACAGTTGGTCGGGGTGCACGGCGTTGATGGCAGCGGCAAACAGCGCGCGCAGGAACTGCCGGGGATCGTCGGTTCGGGTCATGCAAGCTGTCCTCGGCACGGGCCTGGCGGTCGCGGCCGGGGCTCGGTGCCGGGCATCGAGGCCCGCAATGGACCACCGGCGCGACCGCACCACCGGTCCGCGCGGGACCGGTGGCAGGGAACGGATGGAAACTGGCGCGCCCAAGAGGATTCGAACCTCTGACCTTTGGCTCCGGAGGCCAACGCTCTATCCAGCTGAGCTATGGGCGCATGATCGGAAGAACCCGGTGAAAGCCCCGCGGGACGGGGGTCGGCCGGTGTCCGGTTTTTTTTATGCCCCACTATTTTAAGGTATACTCGGCGCCCGTTTCCAGCACCCGTCCAATCACGACGGACGCCACTCGACGAGGCGCTTCGTCCGGGCATGGCCATGCGCCGGTGCCAAGCGGGTTTGCGACAGATTTCGCATTCAACCATCAGGAATTGCCCGACATGTCCGAAAGCCAGATGTCCGACAAGACGTTCTCCACGTTCTTCTTCTCGATGATCGCCCTGTTGATCGTGTTGACGCTGTTCCTCATCTTCCTCGCCCACGTCAACAGCGGCGAAGTGTCGGACAAGCTCGAGGCGCAGCGCCAGGCGGGCATCGACCAGGTCGTGGCCGAGCGTGTTGCCCCGGTCGGCACGCTGAACGTCGGCGAACCGCCGGAAGCATCCGCCGCCACCGGCAGCAGCGAACAGGCCGCCGCCGAACCACGTTCCGGTGATGCCGTGTACCAGCTCGCCTGCGGCGCCTGTCATACCGCCGGCGTCGCCGGCGCACCGAAGCTTGGCGACCAGGCCGGCTGGAGCGACCGGGTCGCCAAGGGCGAAGACACCCTCTACGACCACGCCATCAACGGCTTCCAGGGCGAAGCCGGC
>CAYGJZ010000191.1:0-1887 GCA_964350265.1 uncultured Gammaproteobacteria bacterium
TATCGAGGAGCAGCTACTGGCATCCCTCGACCCGCGCCAGCGCGACGCCCTCGACCGGCTGCTCGCCACGCTCACCGTCCGCGCCGCCGAGCTGGACGAAGGCGAACCGGACAGGATGCCTCCCGCGGCTTGATGGGCTATCCTGCGCGCCGAGCCCATCGTTGCCAGGTGCATGACCGCAAGCCAACCCGATCGACAGGAAATCATCGATGCCGCCTTCGCCGGCGACCTCGACAGGCTGGAACAGCTGGCCCGCGCCGGGGCCGACTTCAACCAGCCGAGCCCGTGCGACGAGGAACCGCTGGAGGAAGTGGTCGACCATTTCTGCTTCTGCGCGCCAAGGCGGCGGGGCGAGAACTGGATCGGCTTTCGCGTGGTGCGGAAACTGATCGAGCTCGGCGCGAACCCCGACCCCGACCCCGGCAACGAAGCGTCGAACGGCGCGCTGTACGCCCCGAGTATCCACGCGGACGAGGCGATGCTGCGCCTGTTGCTGGAAGCCGGCGCCGATCCCAACCGTCATCGCGGCTTCGATCCGGGGGAAACCGTCTACGACATGGCGGAAGACGACTATTGGCTGGACACCTACGTCAAACCGGGCGTGGACTTCCCGGAGAAACCCACCGACGAGGACCGGCGAAACGAGGATACCTGGCTGGCCTTCCTCGACCGCATGGCCGTCCTGGGCAACCGGCGGCGTCCCAGCCACCTGTTCCTGCTGCGCGCATACGGCGCCAGGCGAGGGTTGGACGAGGACTAGCGCCGGGCGCGCAGCGCCGCCCGGTAGGCCAGGTTTCCCCAGCGCCGCATGGCCTCGGCGGACTCCAGTGCCTCTTCCGGGGCCAGGTGGTAGGACATGGCGAAGGTCTTGCCGCCACGCGCATAGGTAAACGGCGCCAGGCCCTGATGCAGGAATTCGTCGCGGCTGGCGTCGTCCACCTTCAGGTACAAGGCGCCGTCGGCGACCAGGGCCAGCATCCGTCCCTCGATGAAGATGCCGTGGCCACCGAACATGCGCCGCGCGCTGGCCGGTCCCACCCCCTGCAGCAGTTCCAGCACGTGGTCGACGAAGGCATCGCCGCTCAACGCAGCATGTTCTCGTAGTCGACGCCGAGGACATCGGTAACCACGTCACCGCCGTGCAGGGCCTCGGTCATGCGCGCTTCGCGCGCGGCAATGTCGCATGCCTTGTCGAGGATCTCGTCGAGTCGGTCGGCGGCCACGAAGACCACGCCGCTGCCATCGGCGATGACGAAGTCGCCCGGGTGCACGGTGACGTCGCCGACGGTGACCGGTCCGTCCACCGCCGCCTCGCGCAGCCGGCCGCGGGCCGTTCGCGTGGTGGTGGCGCGGGAGAAGACCGGGAAGCCGATGCAGCGGTACTCGTCGATGTCCCGCACCGGTCCGTCGACGACGACCCCGGCGATGCCCCGCAGGTGGGCGGCATTTGCGAGCACGCCGCCGAAGGCCGCGGCGTCGATGCCGGTGCGCTGTTCCACCACGATGACCTCGCCCGGGTCGGCCACCAGGATCGAGCGCGCGCCAAGATGGGTCCTCGCGCGGGACTCGTTGGCGGCCAGCAGTTGCAAGGTGCGCACCGGGCCGGCGATGCACTGCCGGGTGGCGCGACGGACGAGTCCGGCAACCGCGCCGGCCAGGCCCAGGCTGTCCAAGGCATCGGACACCGCGCAGGCATCGAGTCCTTGCAGGCGGTCGTGCAGATCCAGTGGATTGCTCATGGTGCGCACCGGTTGAAAGGTTGCGCCACAGTGTAGCGCCGGCGCGGGATCGCGTGGTGCCCGGTCCTAGAAGTTGCCGGACACCTCGGGCGTGAAGGGCTTGCCGGGCGCGGCGTGGAAGGCCGCGTCGCCGGCAGCGGCACTGGCC
>CAYGJZ010000192.1:0-1772 GCA_964350265.1 uncultured Gammaproteobacteria bacterium
ATGGTGGGCGGTACTGGGATTGAACCAGTGACCCCTGCCGTGTGAAGGCAGTGCTCTCCCGCTGAGCTAACCGCCCATATCTATGCGAGGCGGGCGATTATACATTAGAATGCGCCGCCGTTAAGCCATTCCCGCAGTTTTCCCCCGTCATGTCCGTTCGTACCCGTTTTGCCCCCAGTCCCACCGGCTATCTCCACATCGGCGGGGTGCGCACCGCGCTGTTCTGCTGGCTGTATGCCCGCCGCCACGGCGGCACCTTCGTGCTGCGCATCGAGGACACCGACCGCGAACGCTCCACCCCCGAGTCCATCGATGCCATCGTGCAGGGCATGGAATGGATGGAACTGGCGGCGGACGAGGGTCCGTTCTACCAGACCGAGCGGATGGACCGCTACCAGGCGGTGATCGAGGAGATGCTGGCCGATGGCCGTGCCTACCACTGCTACTGCAGCCGCGAGGAACTGGAAGCCGAGCGCGAGGCCCAGCGGGCCCGTGGCGAGAAGCCGCGCTACGGGCGCCACTGCCGTGACGGCGCCACGCCGCGTGCGGGGGTGAACCCGGTGGTGCGCTTCGCCAACCCGCTGGACGGGGTGGTCAGTTTCGACGACGCGGTGAAAGGTCGCATCAGCATCGCCAACGACGAGCTGGACGACCTGGTCATCGCGCGCAGCGACGGTACCCCGACCTACAACTTCTGCGTGGTGGTCGACGACCTCGACATGGCCATCACCCATGTGATTCGTGGTGATGATCACGTCAACAATACCCCGAGGCAAATCAATATCCTGCGCGCGCTGGGTGGCGAGCCGCCGGTGTACGCCCACCTGCCCATGATCCTCGGCCCGGATGGCCAGCGGCTGTCCAAGCGGCACGGCGCGGTGAGCGTGCTGGAATACCGCGAGCAGGGTGTGCTGCCCGAGGCGATGCGCAACTACCTGGTGCGGTTGGGCTGGTCCCACGGCGACCAGGAGATTTTCTCGGACGAGGAGATGATCACCCTGTTCGACATCGCCGACGTCAACCGCGCGGCCTCGAGCTTCGACCCGGAGAAGCTCCTGTGGCTGAACCAGCACTACATCAAGGCCGCCGACGGTGAACGGCTGGCGGCCTTGCTGGCCGGGCAGCTCGCCGCCATCGGCGTCGACACCACCGCCGGGCCCCCCCTGGCCGAGGTGGTCGAGGCGCTGCGCGAGCGCGCCCGCTCGATGGCGGAAATGGCCGAGAAGAGCCGCTACTTCTACGAGGATTTCGCCGACTACGACGAGGGTGCGGCGAAGAAGCACCTGCGCCCGGTGGCCGAGGCCATGCTGCGCGACGTGCGTGGGCGACTGGCCGCCGAGGAGGACTGGCGTGCCGAGTCCATCCATGCCCACGTGGTGGCCACCGCCGAGGAACACGGCGAGAAACTGGGCAAGCTGGCCCAGCCCATCCGGGTCGCGGTGTCCGGCACCGCGGCGAGTCCGGCCATCGACGTGACGCTGGCCCTGGTGGGCCGGGAAAAGACCCTGCAACGGCTGGATCGCGCACTGGAATTCATCGCCCGCCGGGCGGCCGCAAATGCTTGACCTGACGGGGCCGTATCAGTAAAGTACGCGCCCTTTCCGGGGCCATAGCTCAGCTGGGAGAGCGCAACACTGGCAGTGTTGAGGTCGGCGGTTCGATCCCGCCTGGCTCCACCAATTTTTTGTCTTGTCCGTCCCCATCGTCTAGTCGGCCTAGGACACCGGCCTTTCACGCCGGCAACAGGGGTTCGAATCCCCTTGGGGACGCCA
>CAYGJZ010000193.1:0-1711 GCA_964350265.1 uncultured Gammaproteobacteria bacterium
GGACCGCCGGAGAGGATGATGCCGCGGGGCGAGAAGCTGCGGATGTACTCGCCGTCGACGTCGCAGGCGTAGATCTCGCAGTACACGCCGAGGCCACGCACCGCGCGGGCGATGAGCTGGGTGTACTGGGAACCGAAGTCGAGAATCAGGATTCGGTCGCCGTGGGGATCGTGTTCCGCCGCGGCAGGAGAGGATTGTTGGGTCACGGCTCGATACCTCTGGTACCCGTTGGTACGGCGGTCCGGGCCGGGTTCGCCGGGCCCGGCCGCGCAGGCTAGCGCTCGCCCTGGTAGTTGGGCGCTTCCTTGGTGATGGTGACGTCGTGGACATGGCTCTCGCGCATGCCCGCGGCGGTGATGCGCACGAAGCGGCACTTGCCGCGCATGTCATCGAGGCTGGCGCAGCCGGTATAGCCCATGGCCGCGCGCAGTCCGCCCATCAACTGGTGAATGATCTTCACCATCGGCCCCTTGTAGGGCACCCTGCCCTCGATACCCTCGGGAACCAGCTTCTCCGGGTCGCTCTCGCCGTCCTGGAAGTAGCGGTCCTTGGAGCCCTGGCTCATGGCGCCGAGGGAGCCCATGCCCCGGTAGGACTTGTAGGACCGGCCCTGGTAGAGCTCGATGTCTCCCGGGGACTCGTCGGTGCCAGCGAACAGCGAACCCATCATCACGGTGTGCGCGCCGGCGGCCACGGCCTTGGCCAGGTCGCCGGAATAGCGCACGCCGCCATCGGCGATCAGCGGCACGCCGCTGTCCTGCAGGGCCTCGGCGACGGCGAAGATGGCCGACACCTGGGGCACGCCGACACCGGCGACGATGCGGGTGGTGCAGATGGAACCGGGGCCGATGCCGACCTTGACCGCGTCGGCGCCGGCGTCGAGCAGTGCGCGCGCGGCATCGCCGGTGGCGATGTTGCCGCCGATCACCTGCAGGTCGCCGTAGCGCTGCTTGATCTCCGCCACCTTGTTGATCACGCCGCAGGAATGCCCGTGGGCGGTATCGACCACCAGCGCGTCGACGCCGGCGTCGACCAGGCGTTCCACGCGCTCGGAGGAATCGGCGCCGACACCCACTGCCGCCGCCACCAGCAGCGCGCCGCTTTCGTCGCGGCAGGCATTGGGGTGTTCGGTGGACTTCTGGATGTCCTTGACGGTCACCAGCCCTTTCAGGTTGAAGGCCTCGTCCACCACCAGCACCTTCTCGATGCGATGCTGGTGCAGGAGGCTCTCGATCTCGTCGCGGGCGGCGCCTTCGCGCACCGTGACCAGGCGATCCTTCGGCGTCATGATGGAACGGATCGGTGCATCAAGCTTCAGCTCGAAGCGCAGGTCGCGGCTGGTGACGATGCCGACCAGCTTGTCGTCGTCGATCACGGGCACGCCGGAAATCTGCTTGCTGCGGGTCAGCTCCAGCACTTCGCGCACGGTGGTCGCGCCGGTGACCGTGATCGGGTCCTTGATCACGCCGCTTTCGAACTTCTTCACCCGGGCGACTTCCGCCGCCTGCACCGCCGGCGGCAGGTTGCGATGAATCACGCCGATGCCGCCTTCCTGGGCCATGCAGATGGCCGCGCGGGACTCGGTCACGGTATCCATGGCCGCGGAGAGCAGCGGAATGTTGAGCCGGATCCGGCGGGTCAGCGGGGTGGAAAGTGCCGTTTCCCGGGGCAGCGTGGTGGAAAACGCGGGGACGAGCAGGACGTCGTCGAA
>CAYGJZ010000194.1:0-1696 GCA_964350265.1 uncultured Gammaproteobacteria bacterium
GACCGCGTCCGGGACCGAGGCCAAGACCGAAGCGGAGGCCGAACCCGCGACCGACGAGCAGGCGACCACCGACGGCGAGGCCGCGCCGGACCAGGCATCCCGCCAACCGGCCGGGGACAGCGGCGACGCGACCGGGGACGACGATGACGGCGAGCCGATCCCGGTCAAGGTACCGGACATCGGCGACTTCGCCGAGGTCGAGGTCATCGAGGTGCTGGCGGCGGCCGGCGACCGGGTGGATGCCGAGGCGCCACTGATCACGCTGGAGTCGGACAAGGCCAGCATGGACGTCCCCTCTCCCGCCGCCGGCGAGATCGTGGAGATGAAGGTGGCCGTGGGCGACCGGGTGTCCGAGGGCAGCATCATCGCCATGATGCAGGCGGCCGGCGGTGCGAAAAAGCCCGCGGCGAAGGACGACACCCGGCAGACCGCCGCGCCAGCCGCCCGGCAGGACCAGCCGGCCACGTCACCCGACCAGGCAGGCGACGACGAGGATGCCTCGCCGCCGGAGCCGGTGCGGCGCGGTCCGCCCGCCGGCCTGCCGCCGCCGGTGGAGCGCGCCGGCGGTGCCCTGCCCCATGCCAGCCCGGGGGTGCGCCGTTTCGCCCGCGAACTCGGCGCCGATCTCAACCAGATTCGCGGCAGCGGCGCCAAGGGCCGGATCACCAAGGACGACGTCAAGGGCTTCGTCAAGCAACGGCTGGCGGAACCGGCGGCAGCGCCGGCCGCGGCTGGCGCCAGCGGCATCCCGGCCATGCCGGAAATCGACTTCTCCCGCTTCGGCGAGATCGAGACTGCGGACACGCCGAGGATCAAGAAGCTCTCCGGCGCCCACCTGCACCGGGCCTGGCTCAACATCCCCCACGTCACCCACCACGACGAGGCGGACATCACCGAACTGGAGGCCTTCCGCCAGCAGGTCAACGAGGAACAGGCGAAGAAGAAGTCCGGAGTCAAGCTCACCCTGCTCGCCTTCGCGATGAAGGCGCTGGCGCGGGCGCTGGCCGAGTTCCCCTCCTTCAATGCCTCGCTCAGCCCGGACGGCGCGCGCATCATCTACAAGAAGTACTTCCATGTCGGCATCGCCGTGGACACCCCCGCCGGGCTGGTGGTGCCGGTGTTCCGCGACGTCGACTCGAAGGGCGTGCTGGCACTGGCGGAGGAGATGGCCGAGGTCAGCGTTCGCGCCCGCGACGGCAAGCTCAAGGGCGACGAGATGCAGGGCGGCTGCATGAGCATCTCCAGCCTCGGCGGCATCGGCGGCACCGCCTTCACGCCCATCGTCAACGCGCCGGAGGTGGCCATTCTCGGCCTCACCCGCAACCGCATGACGCCGGTGTGGAACGGCAGCGAGTTCGAGCCCCGGCTGATGCTGCCGATGGACCTGTCCTACGACCACCGCGTCATCGACGGCGCCGAGGCTGCCCGCTTCACCGCCTACCTTGCCCGCCTGCTCGCCGATCCGCGTCGGCTGCTGCTGTAACGCCGAACGGCATTTCCCGGAGCCATCCATGAGCGAAACGAAGACCGTCAATGTGCCGGACATCGGCGACTTCTCCGACGTCGAGATCATCGAGATCCTGGTTGCCGAGGGCGACACCGTGCAGGCCGAGGACCCGCTGCTGTCGCTGGAGTCGGACAAGGCCACCATGGACGTGCCCTCCCCGGCCGCCGGCACCGTGGCCCGCGTGCTGGT
>CAYGJZ010000195.1:0-1629 GCA_964350265.1 uncultured Gammaproteobacteria bacterium
CCGTGGTGAAAGTGAAACCGGTGGCCGTCGAGGTCCTCGACGGTGAACTGGGCCAGGCCCCAGGGCTGGGTTTCCAACGGGTCGACGATGCGGGCGCCGAGGTCGGTGAGTTCGCGGTAGGTGGCCTCGATGTCCTCGGCGAAGACCCAGTGCACGGTGGGCTCGAAGGTTTGCGCGCGCCGCCGGAGGAACACCACCGCTTCGCCCCGGGAAACGGCACCGATCTCCTCGCCCGGATAGAGCCACTCCACGGTGAAGCCGAGGCGGTCGCGGTAGTGGGCCTGGGCGCGGACCACGTCCTGCACGGGCAACTCGGCCACCGGCTGGCCGATGTGGGTCAACGGCTTTTCGTTCATGGCGCGTCTTCCGGGTTGCGGTTTGCCAACCAGCGTGGTGTCACGTACTTCCCGGCGAGCCGCCGACAATGCGGACTTCCCGTTGCGGGAAGGGGATCTCGATGTCGTTGTCCTTGAGCGCCTGCCAGATCATCAGCAGCAGGTCGGCGCCTACGTGGTTGGCGCCGTCGTCGATGCCGGCCATCCAGAACTCGACCAGGATGTCGATGCCCGAGTCGCCGAAGGCCTGGATCTCGGCGTCGGCCCGTTCTTCGGCGGGGGTGTCGGGTTCGTTGATGACCTGCGGATGGGAGCGGACCACCTCGCGGACGATGTCGAGCATGCGCGGCACGTCGGTGTCGTAGGCCACCTGGAACTGCAACGCGTAGCGCTGGTTGACGTTGTGGTGGGTCCAGTTGACGAAGCGGGTGGTGATGAAGTGCTCATTGGGTACCATCACGTCCTTGCCGTCGAAGGTTTCCACCCGGGTGGAGCGCATGTTGATCTCGCGGATGGTGCCGGCGCGGCCGTCGTCGAGCTCGATGTAGTCGCCGATCTTCATCGAGCGGTCCACCAGGATGATGATGCCGGAGATGAAGTTCGAAGCGATGGACTGCAGGCCGAAGGCCAGGCCGACGCCGAGGGCGCCGCCGAACACCGCCAGCGCGGTGAGGTTGATGCCCATGATCTGCAGCAGCACCAGGAACAGCACGGTGACCAGCACCACCTGGAACAGCTTGGCGAAGACTTCGCGGGTGCCGGCGTCGATGTCTTCCTGGCGACGGATCATGCGCTGGCCGGCATGGTTGGAGATGCGGCCCAGCCAGAACAGCACGGAGCCGAAGATCACCGCGCGGGCAAGTCCGTACAGGGACAGGCGGATGTTGCCGATCTGAAGGTCGATGCTGTCCAGGTAGGTGGTAACGTCGTCGAGCCAGCCGAACACCTGCAGCACCGCCACCGGCACCAGCAGCCATTTCAGCACCAGGTCGATGACGTGGTACTTGATGAAGCGGGAGATCGCCGAGTAGAGCCCGAAGACCACCGCGAGTCCCTGGCTGATGCGCACCAGCCAGCCACCGTCCAGGGCGCGGTCGCTGATTTCCACCGCGACACCGAGGAAGAAGATCACCAGCAACGGGAAGAGCAGGTAGCTGGCGCGGAAGACGAGACTGCGCAGGGGGCGCCAGGGACCGGGGGCGGGCGGCGTGGTCAACAGCGAGGCGTGCCGCTTGAGCGCTGCGGACAGCGACCAGGCGATGACCACGGCGCAGAGGATGAGCCCGAGCTGGGC
>CAYGJZ010000196.1:0-1616 GCA_964350265.1 uncultured Gammaproteobacteria bacterium
ACCGACGTGCTGCTCGACGAGGTCAAGGCCGGCGGGCGCATCCCGCTGATCATCGGCCGCACGCTCACCGACAAGGCCCGCGAACTGCTCGGCCTGCCCGCCTCCGACGTGTTCCGCCGGCCGCGCGACCCGGCCGCCTCCGGCAAGGGCTTTACCCTGGCGCAGAAGATCGTCGGCCGCGCCTGCGGCCTGCCGGAAGGCGAAGGCGTGCGCCCGGGCACCTACTGCGAACCACGCATGGGCACCGTCGGCAGCCAGGACACCACCGGCCCGATGACCCGCGACGAACTCAAGGAACTGGCCTGCCTGGGCTTCTCCGCCGACCTGGTCATGCAGTCCTTCTGTCATACCGCCGCCTATCCCAAGCCGGTGGACATCGAGACCCAGCACTCGCTGCCGGAATTCATCCAGAACCGTGGCGGCGTCTCGCTGCGCCCGGGTGACGGCATCATCCACAGCTGGCTGAACCGCATGCTGCTGCCCGACCAGGTCGGCACCGGCGGCGATTCCCACACCCGCTTTCCGCTGGGCATCTCCTTCCCCGGCGGCTCGGGCATCGTCGCCTTCGGCGCCGCGCTCGGCGTCATCCCGCTGGACATGCCCGAGTCAGTGCTGGTGCGCTTCACCGGCGAACGGCAACCCGGCATCACCCTGCGCGACCTGGTCAACGCCATTCCCTACGCGGCCATCCAGCGCGGACTGCTGACGGTGGAGAAAAAGGGCAAGAAGAACGTCTACAACGGCCGCATCCTGGAGATCCAGGGACTGCCCGATCTCACCGTGGAGCAGGCCTTCGAACTGTCCGACGCCAGCGCCGAACGCTCCGCCGGCGGCTGCACCATCGACCTGTCGGAAGCCTCCGTGGCCGAGTACCTGCGCTCCAACGTGGTCATGCTGCGCTGGATGATCGACAACGGCTACGGCGATGCCCGCACCCTGGAACGCCGCGCCCGGGCCATGGAGGACTGGCTTGCCAGTCCCGCCCTGCTGCGCGCCGACGACGACGCCGAGTACGCCGAGGTGATCGAGATCGACATGTCCGCCATCACCGAGCCGCTGCTTGCCTGCCCCAACGATCCCGATGACGTGAAGCCGTTGTCGGAAGTCGCCGGCACCACCATCGACGAGGTCTTCATCGGCTCGTGCATGACCAACATCGGCCACTTCCGCGCCGCCGGCAAGCTGCTGCAGGCCGCCGGCGAGGCAATCCCCACCCGGCTGTGGATCGCACCGCCGACCAAGATGGACGAGCACCAGTTGATGGAAGAAGGCTTCTACAACATCTATGCCCAGGCCGGTGCACGCACCGAGATGCCCGGCTGCTCGCTGTGCATGGGCAACCAGGCCCGGGTGGCGGCCAACTCCACCGTGGTCTCCACCTCCACCCGGAACTTCCCCAACCGGCTCGGCCAGGGCGCCAACGTCTACCTCGCCTCCGCCGAACTGGCCGCCATCGCCGCGGTCATGGGCAGGCTGCCCACGGCCGACGAGTACCTCGGCTACGCGGAGAAGATCGACACCATGGCGCCGGAGATCTACCGCTATCTCAACTTCGACCACATGCCCGAGTTCGTCGAATCCGCCGAACGCGGCCGCAGCGTGGCGGTGGACTTCGC